>URKJ01000007.1 GCA_900548385.1 uncultured bacterium
CGAGATGTAGCTCCGTCTCGTGGGCTCGGAGATGTGTATAAGAGACAGGTTTAAAAGAGTGCGTTAAAAGATGTAAAACGGGATATTCCGCGATATATAAATCCTGTTTTTATTCGTTGATATTCAAGAGGTTAATAAGGAAATATAAAATAGGAACAAAAAAGAGAGAGGAAGGTCTTTATGGCAGAGATCAAGCTGATCAGCGATAAATGGGAACCGAATACCGGTAATCACATTCTTCAATATGAAGTTATTCCCGGAGACGGAGAAACTGTAGGTGAAGTTAAATGCTCTTTTGGTAACTCCAAGGTAAATGGACAGCTTGTTACAGTTACGATTCCGGCAACCAAAGACCCGACAAGTTTTTCTATTACCGCTTCTGTTACCAAAGATGAGAAAACTTCTACCTTCAGGACGGAATTCGATGTGGCTGGTGATACCGTTGCGCCGGATCCGACTGAACCGCGTCTTCCTTCATGGTCGGCTGTATCGGTTAATTATGATAAAACGATCAATGATGCTGTCAATAATGATGTTAGCGGAGATATAGAGCTTTTGAACCGTATTGCAAATAATATGGCGAGGAATTTTCAGAACAATTACAAGGTTGGGCTGGGTGACGAGAAAGATGAGGAATCTGGTTTGGGACTTTATCGTCTCAAGTTTATTCAATCCTCTACATCAGATTTTGCCAACGTTAGTACATCTTTCCCAATATGTGAGCCTTCGTTCAGTTATGTAAAAGATGAAGATTCAGATCAAAATGATGATTTTGAACTTTTCAAAGGCTATTTTGATTTAACTGTCTGGCAGCGTTCCTCAGAGAAGACATCTGTGACGAATGATAACGGAACGGTTGATTATATTTATTCCGCAAAGAATATTGATGTTATGGTGGTGACGGAGGACCGCGTGGAAAATTCCGCTTCCTCTTCCATAATTCTTTCGGCTCATGATAAAGCCGCACCGTATTGGCAGGCGTCTGCGTCGATTACAGCGGAAACGGCGAAATGGGTCGGTTCCGCTTATTCGACGGCGGAGAAACAGCAGGTCATAACCCGCAGTATTACCGTGTCGTGGGCGGGAGCGGCGGAAACTCCGGCGATGGTTGATGCTCCTTATGCCTCCACATTCATCGGCTACCGGATCGCTCTGACAACCGCCAAGGGCGAGCAGATCTATTGGGTTACGCCGGAGGGGTATCTGTTTAAAGGCACGATCAGCAACGGGCTCATGAGCGCCGAACAGGTTGTGGACGATGGCGGACGAGGCGTGAAAGTGACTTCCGATGGCGGAACGTTCAAATATACGTTTACCGGTATTGAAAACGCGGATGGAACATGGTCGGTTACGGCGTTTGACTCTTCGGGCAACGGTATTGAGCGGCGCGGAGAAATTACCGGGGATTCCGCAAAACCGGAATTCAAGAGCTCCGCGAAAATGAATCTTTCGGAACTGGAATGGGCGAAAGATGCGTCCGGCGTCATGATGCAGTCCGCAAAATTGAAATGGGATGCCGCGTATGACTCCGGTTCCGGAATCGCTTATTATGAGGTGAAATGCAACGGAGACCGCATTGCCACGGTTTATGTGGACTACAAGTATTATACCTCAGAAGATGTGGTTCCCGGCGCAGAGGAAGGTGATGAATACCTGGACGGCTATATTGTCCGCTATCATCAGAACGGCGGGAAATTTATTGATGTACATGTTGATGAGCTCGGCATTGACCTGAAAGTTCAGAATGGAGATTATGAGTATACGGTTCAGGCGTTTGACAGAGCGCTGAACCCGTCGTCGAATTCCATCTCAATCACACTGTACGGCGATGATGTGAATCCGGAACTTGCGGCGCCGGTTGCCGGGCTGAATACTACGAACAAAACTCTGACTCTTGCCTGGAACGCCGCCAACGACAAGGCGAACAACACCGTAAACGCCAAACCGTCCGGTGTTGAGTATTACGCGGTCTCTTTTGAAGTCGTTACCAGTGACGGAATCACGAAGAACTATAATCTTTCTGCCGGAGAGAGTGAAAACGATTCCGTTATGAGCGAAACCGTCAATGGCGAGACGAAATATCTGGTCATTTCGGAAACGAGCGATCCGTACCGGTTCACAACTGCCAGAAATGCGAGCAGTCCTCTGACGATTGAGCTCGGCAAGCTCCTTTCGCAAATCGGAGCCGACGGAATCTCGTCGATCGTCTGGTCCGTCAAAGCCGTTGACCAGCTCGCCAATGAAACGACGGTTCAGTCGAATGAGTTGAAAGATTCCCTGCCTCCGGCGCTTGATGCGGATGCCGTCAGCACCGGATTCGTTTACGGGGAGAATTCCTATACGGTTTCCGTGAAAGGTGTATGCGCCGCGCTTTCGGATGATGCGGAAGGGTACGGAATAGACCGGGATTCCATCCGGTTCTTCTATAAAGTCGGCAAGGATTCGACGGAGTGGTATGAACTGGCAGATTCCGCGGGTGGGCTTGACGTCCAGTATGGCATTGCCAAGGATGTGCTGCAATTCTCGAATCTTGCCTATCTTGGAGCGGACGGGACCGCCGGTGAATATTTCTGGAAAGTGGAAGCATCGGATTATTTCGGCAATAAATGTTCCTATGATTTCCAGATTGAACATGAAACGGCGGCGCCGGAGTTCAGCGGCGATATCATGCAGGAGATCACTGACTGGGGCGAGGAAAACTATACGGTGAGAATCAGCGGGATTCTGGAAGCTCTGACCGATAAAGGGGGAGCCGACGGAAATGCCGCCGGAATTGATCCCGGCAGCGTCTATTTCTACTACCGCAGGAACGATCCTCTTGCGCCGGAATGGGATGTCATCACCGGAGCCTCTGAAGACAACGGCCGTATCAGTGTTGCCGGGGATTATCTGGAGATTGAACTGAAATACGGTATGGAATACGAGTTCACCATTTCCGCAAAAGACAAATTCGGCAATATGCTGGAAGCCGGGAGCAGCGTTTTTGCCCCGGTTTGCGACAATGTCGCACCGGATTTCAATATCACCGGTTATGATGGCGCATGGGTGAGCAGTGCCGTTACATTGACGGTGAGCGGGAAAGTCTTTGTTCCGGAAAACGGAAAATATGACGGCGCACCGGTTTCCTACTCCTATTCCCTTTATGAGGATGGACGGAATGAGAGTGCGATCACCATGACCGACAAGACCGGTTCTTTCGAGGTGAGTGAGTCCGGAACCTACTGGATCTTTGCAACGGACAAGGCGGGTAACACTTCCAAAAAAGCGGTCGAAGTCAAAATCGACAATTCCGCTCCGACGGATGATCAGATCACGATCAATGTCGAAAAAGGCGGAAGCGTCGGGGTCTGGACGGATTCCGCGATGATCGCGGTTTCGTTTAAATGGGATGAAAAATCCCCGGTCACCTGCTCCGTCATGGACGGCGACAGAGTCATTGCTTCCATTGAATATGCCGGGGACGCTGCCGCTCTTCCGGAGGGATGGTCATTCCTGAATGCAACGAAAACACTCGTCTATCGTACATCCATCAACAGCAATATGGAGCTGAAAGCGACAATGAGCGACGAGGCGCATCCGGATATTGTCGCAACGAGAGCGGAGTCTGTTACGGGGATTGACGGCGTGGCTCCGGAGGCGATCACGCTGAATGTCTCCGATGCGGATGCATGGGCTCAGAGCAAGACCGTGACCATTGGTTTCGGAAAATATGATGGAAATTCCGGGCAGACCTGCACTGTTACCATGGATGGCACCTCCTATGAAGCGGTTGTCAGCACCGATGGCATCAAACAGGATGGAAGCGAGTTTTCGATGGATGAAAATGGCGTGGTCACGTTCCGGATGGATGTTGCGAAAAATATCGCTTCCATTACGGCGTCCGCCATTGATGAAGCCGGGAACAAAGCCGAAGATGCCGCCGGGAGTGTGACGAAGATTGATACGGTGAAACCGGATGTTCCGGAGCTTGTGCCGGATACGGACGCTGCCGCGGACTCTGTGCTGATCACGGTCAAGGCTCCGCAGGAGACGGGGGACTGCGCTCCGGTCGTTGTGAAATATCAGATCAACGACGGCGATGTGCTTGTGTGGGATGGAGTGAATCCGATTCGCGTTAATCAGAACGGAACCGTCCGGGCATGGTGTGAGGACGCCGCCGGAAATGTGTCCGAATCTGCGGCGACGTTGGAAATTTCAAATATTGCTTCTGCGGATGCACTGGAAACACCGGTCCTGACACTCAAGGAACCGTCCACAGGATGGACCGCGGAAGATGTTGTTCTGGTACTTGAATCCCCGCTGTCGAACGGTCCTGCAAAGGTTGTGACCTATTATGTGATTGACGGTCAGGAATATGTGTGGGACGGAAAGTCGGAAATTATCGTTTCCGGGAACTGCACCGTTTCCGCCTACTGTGTGGATGAACTCGGCAACCGCAAGGATGCGGAGTCGGTTGAGATCGGAAATATTGACAAATCCGCTCCGGCCGCCCCGGTATTGATCCCGTCCACGACCGACTGGACCAAAGGTCCCGTGACCATTACGCTGAACGCCGCAGTTCAGGATGACGGTTCTCCGCTGACCACCGAATATTCCTGCGACGGCGGAAAGAGCTGGAAAGTCTGGACGGGTGAGCCTTTTGAAGTTTCCGGGAACTGCACCGTGCTTGCCCGGACCAGAGACGAAGCGCATGACTGGTGTGAACCGGTTGTGCTGAACGTCTCCTGCATCGTTACTGGACCGCTGCCGGAGCCGTCGCTTTCGCCGAATACAACGGCTCTGACGAATCAGGATGTACTTGTTACGATTTCCGGCGTTTCCGCTTCCCATGACGGAGCTCCGGTTACGACGCACTTCTCCTGCGACGGCGGAAAGACCTGGAACGTCTGGGACGGCGTTTCTCCGGTGACGGTCAGGGAAAACTGCGTTGTGCAGGTTTACAGCGAAGACGCGGTCGGAAACCGGACCGGAACCGTTTCACTGACGGTCGGCAATATTGACAAATCCGCTCCGGAACAGCCGAAAGTTTCGGCGTCCACAACGGAAAAGACAAATCAGACTGTTACCCTTGAGCCGGTATTCGCCGCGGATTCGGTGAAAAATGAATATTCCTTCGACGGGCGGACCTGGAGTGAATATACCGCTCCGATCGTTCTTGCGGCGAATGCAACCGTGCATTTCCGCAGTACCGATGCGGCCGGAAACAGTTCCGTCACTTCGTTCCCCGTGACCAATATTTATCCGGATCCGGACAATACACAGCCCGCAGTCAATCCGAATAACAATTCCAAGGACAACCCGACCCCGGTTGCTCCGACGCTTTACGGAGACGTCGAGCTGAGAAGTTCGCTGACTCCGGTGGATAATGCGGATGCATACAGCTTCACCGGAAACCGGATCGGCAATCTGACGCTTTCCATGACGGAACTGGCGCCGGGCGCCAAAGTCCGGGTGACGGTCTATGCCGATAACAGGAAGATGAAGAGCGTCACCCTGAAAGGCAACGGAAACAATATCTTTAAAGTCCCGGTCGTCGGTTCGACGGTCGTTGTGGAAAATATGACGAAGGGCAAGAGCTATGTCGCGACCGATTACAAGCTCAGCATCGACGGCGATTTCTTCCCGGAGCCGACTGTGGGCGACGAGACGATTTACAGCGCGAATATTTCGTCCATTCCGGTTTCCGGCAGCGGAAACGGCGACAGCGGATACGGAATTTCCGAGACCGGTTGGGTCGGTATCCGCGATGCGGTTGACTGCTACCGCGTGGATATGGCGAACGCGGGTATGCTGACGCTCAACGTCTATGATGTCACAGCCAAGCTGAAAGTCACGCTGTATGATTACAACGGCAGGAAGCTCAAGAGCAAAACTGTTTCCGGCGGAACGGTCAATCTGTTCCGGAAGCCGCAGCTGATTAAGGATTCCTGGTGTTATATTCAGGTGGAATCGGGCGACAAGGGAAAAGGCAAACAGAATACCGGCTACCGTCTGGAAGTCAATCAGAACTACTTCCCGACGGCGACCGCGGACGACAGCTGGGATGCCGCCAATGTGGTCAACACCTCCGGTTCCGGAAGCGTTTCCGGCTGGGTCGGCGTGAAAGATCCGATTGACTTCTACAAGCTCAATTTCTTCGATGCCGCAGGAAATGAGTCCCAGATGGGTACGTTGAGCTTCTCCGTCCGCGATGTCAGCTCCAAACTGAAAATCACGCTGTACGATGCCAATCGCAACGTGATCAAGAGTACATCGGTCTCCAAGGCGAAGAACGATCTGTTCAAGCCGCAGACACTCAGCGGCGGAGCCGCTTATCTCTCCGTGGAGTCGGGAGATAAGGGCAAAGGCAAGCAAAACAGTTATTACACGCTGGATATTCAGGGAACGGTCTTTCCTCCGGCGGTCGAATACAACCGCAACGGCATGCTTGCATAATTGCGACAGTAAAGACCCTCCAAATACGGGATGGCCGGGCAGGGTGCCCGGTCGTTCCGTATTTTTTTCTGCTCGTTTTCTCCATTTTTTTGTTTCATTTCCCGGGTTGAAAAATCGGAGAACCTGTGATAGAATATGCCGGAGGAAATATAACCTGAAAATAAGGAGATGGTTAAAATGTTCATGGAAGAATCATTCCGCTGGTACGGTCCGAAAGACCCGGTTTCTCTGGAATATGTGCGTCAGACGGGGGCAAAGGGCGTTGTCAGTTCTCTGCATCATATCCCCTACGGCGAAGTGTGGAGCGTGGAAGAGATCATGGCTCACAAGAAGATGATCGAGTCTGCCGGACTCGTCTGGAATGTTGTGGAGAGCCTGCCGGTGCACGAGGATATCAAGGTCCGTGCCGGACGTTGTGACGAGTATATTGAGAACTACAAGATTTCTTTGCGCAATCTCGGGAAATGCGGCGTGAAAGTGATTACCTATAACTTCATGCCGGTGCTCGACTGGATCCGCACCGATCTGCATTATAAACTTCCGGACGGTTCGGAAGCGCTGTTTTTCAATCAGAAAGAGTTTGCCGCGTTTGAAATCTTCATTCTCAAACGCAAAGGGGCGGAAAACGACTATTCGCCGGAAATGGTCAAAAAGGCCGAGGCGTATTACAACTCCATGACGCAGGAACAGCGCGACACGCTGACCCGCGGCATCATTGACAATTTTCCCGGATTCAAAGGCGTGACGCTGGAAGACATCCGCGCCATGCTCGCCCGCTACAGCACGATTTCCCGCGAAGACCTGAAAGCCAATCTGCAACATTTCCTTTCGGAAGTCGTTCCCGTGGCGCAGGAGGCGGGGTGCATCATGGTGATCCATCCGGATGATCCGCCGCGCTCCATTCTCGGTCTGCCGCGTATTTTCAGTACGCAGGAGGATGTCAAGGCGCTGCTGGAGATGGTGGACAATCCCGCGAATGGCGTCTGCTTCTGTGCCGGAAGTTTCAGCGGCAGACTGGATAACAACATTGTGGAGATGTTCAAGGCATGTGCTCCGCGAGTCGGATTCATCCATCTCCGCAGTACGCAGCATGACAGTGAAGGCAATTTCTTTGAGGCGAATCACCTTGAGGGATGCGTCGATATGTACGGTCTTGTGAAGGCGATCATTGAAGAGCAGCTGCGCCGGAAGAAGGAAGGACGCGCCGACTGGCAGATCCCGTTCCGTCCGGATCACGGACATACAATGCTTGACGACCTTTCCAAACCGCCGTGCCCGAATCCCGGTTATACGGCAATCGGACGGCTGAAAGGTCTTGCCGAGATCCGCGGCCTTGAGCTCGGCATTATCAAATCGCTTTATCCGGAAGCGCTTGCGTAAAGGTCCGCATTGAAATTCCGCCCCGGTTTTTCTGCGTTATGAAAGACCGGGGTTTTTTGTGCTCATAAAAAACGGCGCCCGTTGTTTCCAACGGACGCCGCAGAGTTTTGTATGGATCCGGATTACTTGAGAGCGTTGCCGGAAACCTGAACCGCTTTGTAGGAGAACAGGAAGAGCCACATGCTGGATCTGGTGGTGCTGAGATCGTTGACGCGGTTTGCATCCATTTCCTTGGCACGCTTGGTCAGCATGCTGACGGCATTGTCAATGCGGACAGTGTCCTTGAACATCGTGGTGGCGCCGGGAGAGGTGGAGCTGCCTGCCATCAGCGGAAGAAGACCGAAGAGGTAGATCCCCCAGATTTCTCCGTTGAGGTGCACGGGAACTGTTGTAACGTCAGAGTCGGAGAGCTTCATGCCGTGAACCGTTGTACCGGTCATGATTGAGGAACATGCAGTGAAGACTACCGCAAGCGTTGCCGCCATTGCCGCCATGAAAAATTTTCTTGCCATTTTGTTGTCCTTTCTCTTTGTTGGTCGATTACTTCTACAATGTACATCCATCTTTGCCAGGTTGCAAATCAAATTTTCATTTCTCGACAAGAATATTGTCGATCAACCGTGTTTTTCCGAAATAAACCGCGACCGGAAACATCATGGAGCCGCCGATTTTTTCAATCGGTTCCAGTGTTTCCGCATTCACCGCCTCGATGTAGTCCACCGTGCCGGAGGCTGCTTCGATTGATGCGCGGAGTTCCGCCAGCAGAGCCGCAAGATCGGTTCTGCCTGCTTCGATTTCCGCTTTCAGCTTCATAAGCCCGCGGGAGAGCGACAGCGCATTGCGGTGTTCTTCTTCCGACAGATATTTATTGCGGGAGCTGCGGGCGAGTCCGTCCGCTTCCCGGACGATCGGCGAGATTACGATGCGGATCGGGAAATTGAGGTCGCGCACCATCCGTTTGATGACGCGCGCCTGCTGTCCGTCTTTCTGTCCGAATACGGCGATATGCGGAAGAGTGGCGAGAAACAGCTTTGAAACCACTGTCGTCACACCCCGGAAATGCGTGGGGCGTGTTTTGGCGCAGAGTCCCTGCGAGAGTTTTTCTTCAACGACCCATGTGGAAGAGTCTTCCGGGTACATCTCGCCGGCTTCGGGAGCAAATACGGCATCGACCTGTTTGCTTTCGCAGAGTCTGGCGTCACGTTCGAAATCGCGGGGATATTTGGCAAAATCCTCGTTGGGGCCGAACTGTGTCGGGTTGACAAAGATCGTCACAATGACGGTGTCCGCGCCGCTGTTCCGGGCGGTGTCGATCAACGAGAGGTGTCCTTCGTGCAGATAACCCATCGTGGGAATGACGGCAATGGTTGCACCGTTCCGGCGCTTTGCATCTGACCATTCCTGCATTTCATGAATTGTTCTGATGATTTTCATTTCAGCTCGGCAACCCTCATGCGTTGGCTTTGCGGATCCGTTCCGCCACGGATTTTTCATAAGCGGCGAGATCGTCGATCCGGACACCGGCGACGCCGCTTTTCATGGCGGCTTCCGCGACCCGTGCCGCCACGCGGGGGACGACGCGGGAATCGAACGGTTTCGGAATTACATAGGTGTCTTTCAACGGATTTTCGCCGTCGAATACGCCGTTTGCGGCATCCTGCGGATAGGCTTCTTTCAGAACCGCGAGAATATCCGCAGGGATCGGCTCGCCGGCGATTTCCGCCAGCGCCATGGAGGCGGCAAGTTTCATCGCTTCGTTGATGTCCGTTGCCCGGACGTCCAGAGCTCCGCGGAAGATGCCGGGGAAGCCCAGCACGTTGTTGACCTGATTCGGGAAATCGGACCGTCCGGTTCCGACGACCGCCGCGCCCGCCGCTTTTGCATCCGCCGGGTTGATTTCGGGGACGGGATTCGCCATTGCAAAAACCACCGCGCCCGGAGCCATGGAGGCGACCATTTCCCTGGTCAGCGCTCCCGCAACGGAGACGCCCATGAAGACATCCGCGCCCTTGATCGCTTCCGCAAGCGTGCGTGCTTCCATCGGTTTGGCAAACCGTTTTTTCTGTTCGTTGAGATCGGTTCTGCCGCTGTGGATCGTTCCCTTGGAGTCGCAAAGGATGAAGTTTTCGCGCCGGGCTCCGGCGGAAACATAGTATTCGGCGCAGGCGATGCCGGCGGCTCCGGCTCCGTTCATCACGAATTTGCACTCTTCGATTTTTTTGCCGACGAGTTTGAGCGCGTTCAGGATTCCCGCCAGCGAGATGATCGCGGTTCCGTGCTGGTCGTCATGGAACACGGGAATATTCATGGAGCGTTTCAGGGCGGGTTCGATCTCGAAGCAGGCGGGCGCGCCGATGTCTTCCAGGTTGATGCCGCCGAATGTCGGTTCCAGAGTCTTGACGACTTCGATCACTTTTGCCGGATCGGTTTTGCCGTTTTCCAGAAAGACGGAGCCGAGGCAGAGCGGAATGGAGTTGATGTCGGCGAATTTCTTGAAAAGCACGCTTTTGCCTTCCATGACCGGCATACCGGCTTCGGGGCCGATGTTGCCGAGTCCGAGCACCGCCGTGCCGTCGCTGACGACCGCAACGGAGTTGCCGCGTCCGGTGTATTCCCAGACGGCTTCCGGGTTGTTGTGGATCTCCATGCAGGGCACTGCCACGCCGGGGGTGTATGCCAGGGAGAGATCTTCCTGTGTGTTGCAGGGCTTTGTGGGGACGGAGGACAGTTTGCCTTTCGGCGCGCTGCCGTGATACGCGAGAGCATCCTGTGCAAGTTTGGCTTTCGGATCGTTGGACATGATTGTATCTCCTGTTGGTATTGTTGACCGTTATTCTGTGAGACTGCGGACGGGGATTCCGCGTGCGGCAAGAAACTGTTTCGCCTGCGGCACCGTGTAGGTCCCGAAATGAAAGATGCTGGCGGCAAGAACCGCATGCGCTCCGCCATTCCGGAATACGTCATACAGATGTTCCAGCGTTCCCGCGCCGCCCGATGCAATCACGGGGACGGAAACGGCGTCCGCGATGGTTCTGGTGAGTTCAATGTCATAGCCGTTCCGGGTGCCGTCGGCGTCCATGCTGGTGAGCAGGAGCTCTCCTGCGCCGAGTTCAACGCCTCTCTGCGCCCACTCCAGCGCATCGATCCCGGTGTTGCGCCGCCCTCCGTGGGTGTAGACTTCCCAGCGGTTCCCGCCGGGCACCCGCCGGGCGTCGATTGCAAGCACGATGCATTGTCTGCCGAACCGTTCCGCTCCGGCACGGATCAGATCGGGATTGTGAATCGCGGAGGAGTTGACGGAGACTTTGTCCGCTCCGGAATTGAGCATTTTGCGGATGTCTTCGACCGAACGGATGCCGCCGCCGACGGTGAGAGGAATAAAGACGTTTTCCGCGGTTCTGCGGACTACGTCATACATGGAATCGCGGTTGTCGCTGGTGGCGGTAATGTCGAGAAAAACAAGTTCGTCCGCTCCCTGTCGGTCATATTCGATCGCGGCTTCGACGGGATCGCCCGCATCGACAAGATTGATAAAGTTCACGCCTTTGACGACCCGTCCGCCGGTGACGTCGAGACACGGAATGATTCGTTTTGCCAGCATATTTCATCCTCAGCAAGCGTTCAAGATTCAGATTTCAGGCAGTAATGTATCACAGGAACGGGGAAAAGTCTATCGTTTTTCCTCAGAAAAGCCGGACAATATTTGTTTTTCTTCTTTATCCGGCAGGAGGCTTGACAATCCGGAAAGCATGAAATATAGTAACCGGACAGATCGGGAAATACTGGCTGCAAAGTTTTTTATGGAGAAAGGAAACAGAATGATTCGGAGTTGGAAAAGAATCGTGGTCGGGCTGGCTGGGTCCGGTTTGCTGTGTGCGCATTCCATGGCGGCGGATTTTTTCGGGAAGCCGTTTGCGTGGAAGACGGGGATGTATTCCTCCGTGGAGGGAGAAACGGTGACGGTATCCGTTCCGGAAGGAAAGGGGAACGGTCAGCATGTCGTGACTTCTGCGGTCGATTTGCGCCCGGTTTACGACAGCAATCTGTTTTTCCGGATCAAAGTGAAAGCGGAAAATGTCAGCAAGCCGCCGGAGAAGTGGAACGGCGTGAAGTTTATGCTTTCCTACCGCACGGCGGAAGGGAACACCGTGTATAAGCACCCGACTCAGCTCTGGGGAACGTTTGAAAAAGAGATCTTCTTTGCATCGGATATTCCGGAAGGTGCGACGGAGGGAGTTTTTTATCTCGGTCTCCAGAACAGTTCCGGCAAGGTTACGTTCTATCTGAACACGCTGCAGATCCGCAGATCGGGCAGGGAGTTTATGAAGAAAGTCAATACCGGCTGGGTGGCGGAATACAGCGACAGTGTCCGCAACCGCCCGGCTCTTCGCGGAGTGATGCTCGGCAACAACCTGAAAGAATCGGATTATCGGGATCTTGCGGCGTATGGCGCAAATCTCGGACGCGCACAGCTGATCCGCAACTGGGGCAAAATCAATACCGATCTGGATCTGGAAGACTATGACCGTTGGCTGACCGCCCGGCTGGATTATTTGGAGAAAGAGTTTGAATGGGCAGAAAAATACGGGATCAAGCTGATTATCGACCTCCATACCCCGTCAGGCGGGCGCAACGAGCTCAGAGAACATCGACTGCATGCGGAAAAGAAGTATTTTGACCATTTTATTGACGTGTGGAAACGTATTGTGACCCGCTTCAAGGGGAAAAAAGCGCTTTGGGGATATAATCTGATCAACGAACCGAATCAGGTCCGCGAACAGAAATACGATTACTGGAATATTCAGCGCATTGCGGCGGAAGAAATCCGCAAGCTGGATCCGGAAACGCCGATTTATGTGGAATCCAACGGCTGGAGCGCTCCGGCGACATTCCGCTATTTTTCGCCGATCAAGCTGAAAAATATTATTTACCAGTTCCACATGTATCAGCCGGGAGTCTATACGCACCAGATGCTTGACGGGAATTTCGGCGAGAAAGGCGCAAAGAAACTTCTGACGTATCCGGGAATGATCGACGGCAAGTTCTGGAACAGGGAAGAATTGCGGAAGTCGATGGCTCCGGTCCGGGAATTCCAGCTGAAACACAAGGCGAAGATCTTCTGCGGGGAATTTTCCGCAATCATCTGGGCTCCGGGTGCGGAACAGTATCTGCGCGACTGCATTGATCTGTTTGAAGAGTACGGATGGGAATGGACTTATCATGCGTTCCGCGAGTGGAACGGGTGGAGCATGGAACACCGTGCGGATTCCGCGAGCGGCAAGGTCGTTCCCTCCGCGGACAATGGACGCAAACAGGCGCTTTTGTCCGGTTTCTCCAAAAACGGGAAAAAGTAAACGGCGGTCGGCTCCGGTGCGGTTTTTCCCGTTTCCGGAGCCGGCGGAAGAGTGGTTTGCCCGTTTTTTTGCAAAAAAGTAAAAAATCCCCCGGTTTTTCATCACCTTTTTTCTTGCTTTTCTGCCATTCCCGTGCTAGAATACTGTAAATATAGTAAAGATGGAGTTTTTTCTTATGGAAATCAGGAACGGGGAAATTTGCATCGGCGGAGTTTCCGTTGATGAGATCGCCAATACTTTCGGAACACCCACATACGTTTATGATGAAGCGAAGATCCGCGAAAATTACCGCAGCGTTAAAAATACGTTTGAAAAATACTATCCCGACTTCAAGATGTTCTATGCAGTCAAATGCTGCAACAATCCCGCAATCGTCAATATTCTCCGCCAGGAGGGCGCGGGCGCGGATTGCGCGAGCGTGAATGAAATCCTGCTTGCAAAAAGCGTGGGGCTTTCCGGGGAAGATGTCATGTTCAGCGGGAACTTCCTTTCCGACGACGATATCCGGCAGGGACTTGAATCCGGCGTGATTTTCAACCTCGACGATATTTCCATTCTTCCCCGTTTGCTCAAATTCGGGACGCCGGAACTGCTTTCGTTCCGTATCAATCCCGGTTACGGCAAAAGCAACGTCGGGGATTTCGTGACCAACGCCGGTCCCGGAGCCAAGTTCGGCATTCATCCGGACAAGGTCATTGAGGGATACCGTCTTGCCAAAGAGGCGGGAATCAAGCGTTTCGGCGCGCACATGATGACCGGTTCCTGCATTACCGATGCGGATTACTGGCCGTTTGTCACCGGTCTTCTGATGGACATTATCGGCAGGGTTTCCAAAGAACTGGGCATTGATTTTGAATTCGTTGATCTCGGCGGCGGACTCGGCATCCCGTACAAGCCCGGCGAGCCTGCGCTGGATCTCGACAAGGCCGCGCGTCTCACGGCGGAAATGTTCAGCAGAAAAGCCGAAGAATACGGCATGAAAAAACCGCAGCTCAAACTGGAGCCCGCCCGCTACTTTGTCGGTAACGCCGGATGGCTGATCGGACGTGTTCACTCCATTAAGGAATCCTACAAAAAAATCATCGGAACCGATATTGGTATGAACACGCTTGCACGTCCTGCGATGTACGGCTCCTATCATCATATTTATGTGAACCGGAAAGAGGACTGCCCGCGCGAGGTTCTCGGTCTTTGCGGACAGCTTTGCGAGAATACCGATTACTGGGTGAAAGAACGCGAACTGCCCGCAAACATCGCCGAGGGCGATCTCGTCGTGGTGGAGAATGCCGGAGCTTACGGTTTCGGCATGAGTTATCAATACAACGGTCGGCTCCGCCCGGCGGAAGTGCTGGTCCATGATGGAAAACCCGAACTGATCCGCGACCGGGAAGTGTTCGAGGATATGGTGCGTCATACCCATGTTCCCGCTTATTTGACGAAATAACTGTTTAACCGGAGAAAAACGATGCTTCGACAAAAACTGGCAAGATTTTTATCAAGCGATATTGGAATCGACCTTGGGACTGCCAACTGTCTGGTCTATCTGAAAGACAGGGGCATCGTGCTTTCCGAGCCCTCCGTGGTCGCTATCAGCAAGACGACGCATGAGGCTCTTGCCGTCGGAGACGACGCCAAGAAGATGCTCGGCAGAACCCCGGAGAACATCATGGCGCTCCGCCCGATGAAATACGGCGTGATCGCGGATTTTGAGACAACCGAGGTCATGCTGCGTCATTTTATCGAAAAAGCAAAGCTGATTCTGCCTCCCCGCAGCCGTCTGATCCGTCCGCGCGTTCTGATTGCGGTCCCTTCGGGAATTACGGAGGTGGAGACCCGCGCGGTCAAGGACAGTGCGGAGCGTGCCGGAGCGGGCGACATATTCCTCATTGAAGAGCCGATGGCTTCCGCGATCGGAGTCGGACTTCCTGTTTCCGAACCGACCGGCAGCATGATCGTGGATATCGGCGGAGGTACGACGGAAGTCGCCGTGATCTCTCTTGCCGGTATTGTGGAGAAAAAAAGCGTGCGCGTCGGCGGCGACGAGATGGATGAAGCCATCGGTCAGCATCTGAAACGCGTTTACAATCTGATCATCGGAGCGAGAACGGCGGAGGAGATCAAGATCAAGATCGGCAGCGCTTATCCGAGTGACGATGATCAGGAGATTTTCCTTGAAGTCAAGGGCATCGACCTTGTTTCGCGTATGCCGAAAGCGATCAATGTTTCTTCGCACGAGATCCGGGCGGCGCTTCAGGAGCCTGTCACGAGTATTGTGGAGGCGGTGCGCGGAACCCTGGAAAAATGTCCGCCTGAACTGGCGTCCGACCTGATCGACCGCGGCATTATGTTGGCTGGCGGCGGTTCGCTTCTGCGCGGACTTGACCGTCTGATTTCCGAAGAAACAGGGCTTCCCGTGTTCGTTGCCGAAGATCCGCTGAAGGCGGTTGCCAACGGAACGGGCATTGTTCTTCAGGAAATGGACAATATGGCACGGGCGATGGCGCTTTCCAGGAAATAATTCCGTTTTCCAGCCTTTTTTCATTCGCTCCCGCTTCATTCCGAGGGGGAGCGTTTTTTATTCAATACGGTTTCGGCTGCTGGTAATCGGCGTTGTATTTGAGAGTTTCCTCATGGGCGATGATCCCGCTTTCGTAGAGGTTTTCCAATGATTTCTGCAAGGTGATCATGCCGTCTTTGAATGCTGTTTCGATTGCCGATTGCAGAAGATGCGTTTTGCCTTCCCGGATCAGGCTTTGCACCGGCGGGGTTCCGACCATGACTTCAAATGCCGCGGCGCGCCCTTCTCCGCTGAGCATCGGGATCAGACGCTGTGAGACGACGCCGAGCAGGGAGCCCGACAGCTGCTGACGGATCTGGTTCTGCTGGCTTGACGGGAAAGAGTCGATGATGCGGTCGATCGTCTGCGGTGCGCTGTTGGTGTGAATCGTTGCAAGGACGAGATGCCCGGTTTCGGCAGCCGTCAGAGCGGATGCCATCGTGGCGGTATCGCGCATTTCTCCGACCATGATGATATCCGGCGATTCCCGCATGGCGGCTTTCAGCGCAGTGGAAAATTCCAGCGTATCCGAATGCAGTTCCCGCTGTTCCACCACGGAACAGATGTTTTCATAGACATATTCGATGGGGTCTTCGATGGTGATGATATGGCACGGACGGGTCTGGTTGATGCGGTTCAGCAGACTGGCGAGCGTGGTTGATTTTCCGCTTCCGGTCGGACCGGTCACCAGAATCAGCCCTTGTTTCTTGGAAATCAGGTTGACAAGCACCGTCGGCAGATGAAGCTGTTCCGGCGTCGGGATTTTGTTGGAAACGACGCGGGCGACCATGCCGAGGCTGCCGCGCTGATAAAACGCATTGACGCGGAAGCGGAAAACGGTCGGTTCGCCTTGGGCTTCGGAAAGAACCAGGGAAACGGAAAGCGCAAAATCAAGTTCGCGTTTTTCTTCGAGAATGATCCGCTGCCGCCGTGAAATCACGCTGAACAGCAGACGTTCCACGTCTTCCGGAGTCAGAACCGGAAGTTCAAGGGCGCAGAGTTCTCCGTTCAGGCGGAGCATCGGGGCGCTTCCGGCGGAAAGCAGCATGTCGCTGGCGTGATTTTTTACGGCTGCCCGGAAGAGGGTGCGCATATCGACGGCGCCGGAGTCGTCTTCCCCGCTTCCGTAGCGCTGGAGGAAGACGTCGTTGCCGTTTTCCATTCCTTTCATGAGAAGATCAAGTTCATTTGCATTTCCGGATGCCGCAAGCGCGGTTGTCCGGGTGACGATTCCCTGTTCGTACAGTTGAAACAATGCGCGGTTGAAAGGGACCATTTTCTGATTGATTCCGGCTTTCAGCGTGACTTCCAGCGCGTTGAAATCGCGGTCGCCGATCTGCTTTTTGACCGTTGCCGTGCCGAGCAGAACTTCGACAGCCGGGAACATGCCGGATTCGTCGGCACGCGGAAGAAGACGCTGGGAGATGATTGCCTGAAGGGAGAGTCCGAGATCTGCCGCGAGCTGTTCACGCTGGGACTCAGGAAACATGGTCACGAGCCGCTCAACGGTCTGAATCGTATCGGTCGTGTGTACCGTGGAGATGACGAGGTGCCCGGTCATGGAGGCGGCGATTGCGACCTGGATGGTCTCCATATCGCGCATTTCCCCGATGACGATCACATCCGGGTTTTCCCGCAGGGCGAATTTCAAGGCTTGCGGAAAACCGCCGGTGGTGTCGTTGACTTCCCGCTGGGTGACGAATGATTTTTTGTCGGTGTGCAGGTATTCGATGGGGTCTTCGATCGTCAGAATATGGCGGTGAAAGCTGGTGTTGATGTGATTGACCATTGCCGCGAGGGTCGTTGATTTTCCGCATCCGGTGGAGCCGGTCACGAGGATCAGTCCGCGCGGAGCGGAGCAGAGCTCGGCGAGGATTTCCGGCAGATTCAGGTCCTGAAACCGGAGATCGTTGCCGGAAAGGATCGGGCGAACCGCGAGTCCCGGTCCGCCCAGACTGGAAAAGAAGTTGAGGCGGTAACGTTCCTGTCCGCCGAGCGTGTGGGAGGCGTCGTATCCGCCGCGGGTCCGGTATTCAAGCTCTCCGGTTTCTCCGATGACGCGCCGGCGGAACGAGTTGATTTCCTCGGCGGTGACCGCGGGGAGAGCCGGATCGCTCACTACTTCCGCGTGGATGCGGAATGCCGGTTTTTTCCCGGCGGTCAGAAAAAGATCGGAAGCCTTGCGTGCAACGGCGGAGGCGAGCAGGTTGGAGATGTCTGTCATTTCCGGTTTTCCTTTCTGGCGGTCAAACAGTTCCGGCAAGACTGTTCAGACGGTTTGTGAGTGATTTCTTTTCCCGTGCGGAGTAGGAGCGGTTTCCCAGTTCCCGGAGGAGAAGTTCCCGCGCCGCTTCCGTTTCATTCCGCTCGGTCCGGCAATCGGCGGCGCGCAGCACAAGCCGAACCGCATCATCGGGCGGAGTGCGCGGAGTTCTGTCGAGATATGACATTGCCGTTTCCAGTGCGGCGTCAGTGTCGTTCCAGTTCCGGCGGTAGAGATCCGCAAGGATCAGGTACGCGGAAGCATGGGCGGGGTACCGGGCGATATGTGCAAGCAGATCCGAACGGGCCTCTTCGATCCGTCCGGCGGTGATTTTTCCCTGGATCGGGGACAGCGGCGGAACGGGGGCGTCAAGATGTGTCACGGGATAAATCAGCCCGCTTGCCAGACTGCCGCATCGTTCCATCAGATATTTCCGGGCGAACAGCATCAGCCCTCCGCCCGTCCAGAACGCCGCTCCCGCAAAGATGAATACGGCGGCGATTCCGGCGGTCAATCCGCATTCTTTCAGCTGACGCAGACGTATAAAGATCAGGATGCCGTGCACGATCATTCCGGTGCCGAGAATCCATACGATGATTCCCGGAATTATCTGGAAAAGTTTTTGTCTGGTTACCGGGTTCAGCATCATGCGTTCCGTTTTTTTAAGATTCCGTGTTTTTGAGGAAAAGATAATCTGTGATTTCCGGTTTTTCAAGCAAAAATCGTGCGGAAAAGAAAGAGCATGCCATTTTTTTTCAATTTTCTTTGAAAAAAACGTAACTTTTCCGCTGTCCGGGCATAATAGAGGATAAACAGCAGTCTGAAAAGATGCTGTCTGCTTCCGAACTCCTTAATTGTGGTCTGGAAGGTTTGGTGTGAGGGGGGAAAGATGTTTTGCCCGCGAATGTTGCTTCAACCAAACCTTCCAGACCGCTTATTTTTTCCGCATCCAGATGTCAAACATCTGTAATTTCCGTTTGCTTTTTGGTTCCTGACGGACTATTGTAATGACCGGAAATCAATCAGGAGGGTTCATGGAGATCATTTCTTTAAGACGGAGTCCGGCAAAGCTGGAACTCTTTATGGATTTTTTTCCCCGTCACTGGGGAATGCGCGAACTGTATCGCGATTGTATGACGGCGTGTCTGACCTCCGATTCTCCGCTGCCGCAATGGTATCTGCTTGTCAATGAGAACGGACAGAGTGTCGGCGGAGCGGGCTTGATCACCAATGATTTCATCAGCCGCATGGATCTCTGGCCGTGGCTCTGCGCTCTTTATGTGGAAGATGAATTCCGCGGTCATGCCTGCGGGGCTCTGCTGATCGAACATTTGAAACGCGAATGCTGCCGTCTCGGCTTTCCGCGTCTTTACCTTGCCACGGATCATATCGGATATTATGAAAAATACGGTTTCCGTTATCTGGGAGACGGCATTCAATATGACGGCGGCAGGTCCCGCATTTATGAAGCCGCGCTGTGACGGTGACGGAATGCGTGAACTTGCCGGATGCAGACGGATCCTGATCGTCGGGTGCTGCGGAGCGGGTAAAACGACTCTTGCCGGAGAACTCGGAAAACGTCTGGGATTTCCGGTCTGTCATCTGGACCGCATGTGGTGGCGTCCCGGCTGGACGGAAAAACCGCGGGAGGAGTTCGATCTTGAACTGTCGGAATTTCTGCGGAAAGAGAGCTGGATCGTGGACGGCAATTATCAGCGGACGTTTGCCATGCGGTTGGAACGTGCGGATTTTGTGATTCTTCTGAATTTTTCGCGCTGGGTCTGTCTGTGGCGTATTGTCAGGCGTTTCCTGCAATACCGCGGCCGGTCGCGTCCGGATGTCGGGGAAGGCTGCCGCGAAAGGATCACACTGGAGTTTCTCCGCTATGTCTGGGGATATCGGAAAAAGAAATATCCGGAGATGAAAGCGTTGATCGCCGGGAGCGGAGTCCCGGTGCGGATCGTTCATTCTCCGCGGGAATTGCGTCGCTGGTTGGAAAAAGAATAAACACGGAGGAAAAAATGGAAGATCTGCTGCGTTCTGCCGCTGAAAATCAGACGAAAGCATGGGAGGTGATCCGGGATAACGGGATTATTGCCGCATGGGAGTCGGCCGGTGCCGAAATCAATCTGGTCGGGTCGCTGAAAACGGGTCTGCTCATGAAGCACCGGGATATTGATTTTCATATCTATTCCAATCCTCTGCGCCTTGCCGACAGTTTCCGTGCGGTTGAGACGATTGCGGAGCGTCCCGGCGTCCGGCGTGTGGAATTTGTCAATCTGGCCGCCACGGAGGAAGCATGTTTCGAGTGGCATGTGCAGATTTCCGATCGTGAAGGGGTGCTTTGGACTGTTGACATGATTCATATTCAGCGCGGTTCCCGTTATGACGGCTGGTTTGAAAAGGTCGCGGAACGGATTTGCGAGTGTATGACTCCGGAACAGAAACTGACGATTCTCCGGCTCAAGAATGAAACGCCGGAGTCGGATACGGTCATGGGGATTGAGTACTGTCAGGCGGTGATCCGCGACGGCGTCCGCTCTTTTGCGGAATTTGCCGCATGGCGGAAAGCAAATCCGGCAAACGGCATTGTGCCGTGGATGCCATGACAGAGAAAACGGAAAACGTGCCGGACCCCGGAAATCCGGAATCCGGCGCGCCGGTTACGCCCAGCGTTCTTTCAGGAACCGTTCGTATGCGTCGAGCTTCATTTCCGCCATTGCTTCCGCGATCCGGTGTTCTTCACCCCAGCTTTTCAGCACGGCGGCGATGCGGACCCGGAAGACGGGGTCCATCCGTTTGAAATCGGATTCCGTCCCTTTCAGTCTGGATTCGATTTTCCATCCGGGATCTTCCGCGCGTTTCCGCAGGATTTCCGCGATCTCCGTCCGCAGTTCCGCATGGCGGCTGCCGAGCTTGATCAGCGCTGCGATCGCGTGAGTCTGATATTCGTATGCGCTTTCCGGTTCGTCGGAGAGCAGAACGTCGCGGAACAGCGGCAGCGTTTCCGGCTCCGCAAGCAGTCCCAGGCTGAACAATGCCGCATATCCCCGCTTGTGATTGTATTTCCGGCTGTTCGACGGCGTATAGGGATCGCGTTCCCGGACCATTTTGCATAATTCGCCGATTCCGGCGGAATTGCGTTTCAGCGCCAAGGCAAGAGCCGCATGACGGCGCAGGCGGGAGCCTTCCGGCGCTTCGTTCATCCAGCGGACGAGCGTTTCCGCCGGGATCGTTTCCCGCGCCGACCACTGGGCAACGCCGGGATGATCCGAGTCCAGTTCTTCCCGGATCGTCTCCGGATCGGCGTTCCGGATTCTGCCGTTCTCCTTCATGGTTTCCGGGGCAAGCGGAAGCGTGTCTGCAAAATCCGCATACGGAACGTCATCCGGCAGAACGTTTGTTTGTGCCGCCAGAGCGGCGATCGTTCCGGCGACTTCTCCGAGCGCGCCCATCAGCGCGTTCATGCGGAGCGCGTGGCCGAGGTCGTGATCCACGGCGAGGTGGCGTCCCGCCGCAAGCAGGTTTTTCACGCCTGCGCCCGATGCGGAAAGAACCCGGCGCGGAACGGGGAAGCCGAGGTTGAATCCCCACATGGAACAGTTGATCATCCACTCTCCGAACAGATCGCTTTCAAGCGCAATGTCGTTGGCGTGGGTATCAATGTTTGTATACGCGTGGAAGATTGGTTCCTCGCAGGCTCCGTGCGTGCGGAAGAATTCTTCCAGCGTATACGGATTTTCCGGCAGAAGGTATTTGCCTTCCCGGACCCCCGGAAGTTCGGAGGGGGCGATCAGACCGCGCCGGGATGAAAAATCATCGCAGAGATGAACGAGCGTGGTTTCCAGCATCGTTTGCGAATATTCCGGTTCGCGGTACTGGTCGATCCGCCCGGCGTCGAAATTGCGGATCTCCATGTTTCTGTTTTTCGTCAGCAGCATGGAATTTGTGAACGGCTGAAACTGACCGTCGGAAGGACGCCCGGAGGCGAGACGGGTTCCGGCGAGTTCGCAGAGCTGGGCGTCGCCGGTCGCGTCGATGAAACAGGCGGCTTCCGCGCAATGTTCCCCTGCCGGATCGGTCCAGTGAATGCGGCGGATCAAGCCGTTTTCCACATGGCAGGCGGAAATGACCGCTTCGTAACGGATCTCCACACCGGCTTTGGCTGCCTCCTGTTCGATGATATGTTTTTTCGGTTCGCAGAGATGAGTCGTCCATCCGGTTTCTTCTGCCAGCCGGCGGCATTTTTCATCAAGTTCCGCCATGAGACCGAGCGGTTTCTGGATGTAATAGTAGCCGATGCCTCCGGCGGTGTGAGTTCCGCCTGGACATGTGCCGCGTTCCAGCACCAGAACCGAAGCGCCTTTGCGTCCGGCGGCGATGGCGGCAACCGCTCCGGCGGTTCCGAATCCGGCGATGATACAGTCATAACGGTTTTTCATTGTGCACCTCTTTTCAGTCCGCGGTCCAGTGCGGAAACGGGATTGTCCACGGTATCGAAGCTGAAGCGTGTGGAGGACCAGAGAAGAACTGCGCTGCGGAGTTTTTCCGGGCGGTTCCGCCAGAACCCGGCGAGTTGCTCCCGCGCTTCCCGGTAATCCGCCGGAAGCGGGAGCTTTTGACGGAGCAGCAGATAGTCGGGGGAAACGGACGGCAGAACTTCAAACTCTCCGAAGACTCCCGTTTCTCCACCGGAGAGAAAGGTGTAAAGGAACTTTTCCGTTCCGGGAACGGGCCGGGCGTCGATGATCTCGTCCGCAGAGTAGCTTTGCGGACCGCAGACTTCCATCACCGAGACCGTTGATCCTGTTCTGCGGACGACCGGAGCGTTCAGCCGGATCCGGAGTTTCCGCTCCAGACACCATTTTGCCAGAACGGGCGCCAGCGCTGCGTTATGCAGAAAGCCGTTTTCGATGACTTTCCGCTGTTTCAGTTCGTCCCGGAATGCGCGAGCCGCCGGAGTTTCCGGTTCCGAGTCAAGGTTTTGCGCCGGACATCCGGTCATGGTGAATTCCGCGCCGGGCTGAACGGTCGGTTCGAGAATCAGGGAATCGGGTTTCCGTGCCGCGATCCCGCATCCGTAACAGCTCGCACCGATAATGATTGTGGATACATGGATTGACATTGTATCATAAAATCCTTTTTGTTGGTTGCCGGAATAACAATACTGCGGAAAACGGAACTATGCAACCTCCGGAAACGGAAAAGTGTTTTATCCTTTGTGAGGCGGATGTTGCCCGAAGGATCCGGAATGACGGTAAAGTGTTTCAGTATTCCCGGACGGGGAATGCTATGGAAAAAAGAGAGTTCAGCGTTGAAACTGTTTCCGGTATTCGGCGGGGGAGCAGGCGTGACGTTTCCGGAAACTCTGGTAAAAATAAGCAGGACTGCTGAATCCGCACATGTCGGAGATTTCCTGGATCCGCAATCCCGTGGTGGCGAGAAGATGTTCCGCGGCGAATATGCGTTTGGAAAGAAGCATTTGCATGGGACTTTCCGCATAGAGACGGTTCCAGAAACGGTAGAATGAGCGCTGGCTGAGTCCGCGTCCGTGAAGCAGTGCGGGGAGGTCAGTCGGTTCTGCGAAATGACTGGTCAGGTGGGACGCAATTTCGCGGATGATCCGTTCTTCCCTGTCTTCCTGCGCAAGATGATTCTGAATGCGGATTTCCGCAAGCATTTGCAGGACCAGCGCATCCAGCACGTCCGCCGCGCCCGGAGTATGGAGCTCGTTCAGACATTCAAACATTCGGTCGAGCAGGCGGTCGAACGGAGCGGTGCGTTTGAATCCTGTATGTCCCGGCGGGAAATATGCTTTCCAGAACGCATAAGTCTCCGGGGCGTAAACGAAAAACAGTTCATCGTGCCGGATAGCCCGGACGGTCCGGATCACTGTTCCCGGAACGACGAAGCCGACCCATGGGGCGGGTATGCTGCTGCGCCGTTCCGTGCCGTTGATGATTGCGATGTTTTCTCCGGGATCCTTTTTGAGTGTAAAGCAGAGAAACATGGCATTGAGTGCGCGGCCCTCATGATAATGGATATGGTCCGGCATCCAGCCGATTGTCCGGATCGCGGGGATCCCGGTTGAAAAACGCGGCAGTCCCTGTAATTCGTAAAATCCTTTTTTCATTTCTGTATTCCTGTTTTGGCGGCAATCCATATCTTTGATTTTGTTTTTGTAAAAACAACGTTTTGCATAATATAACAGAGACCGGGCAAATGTCCACCGCGGATAGGGAAATGAATGGAGAAAACAGTCCGTTCGAGTGTTGATTTTCATAAAGACACGGATATTCCGGCGGGAGAGTGCGATGCCGGAGAAACGCTGACACGCCGGTTTCCGGCCGTGTCGCCCGCAATCATCCGGGCGGGGAAATTCTCGTTAAAAAATTCCCGGTTTCCCTTTAAAAAGCGGGGAAGCCGTGGTATATTGGTAACGGTTCTGTAAATAACGTTTTGAGGAGTCCGGTATGATTGAAAAAGATGCTCTCTATCCGCTGGTTTTCGCGCCGATCTACAAAGAAGTCATGTGGGGCGGCGATAAACTGGCAACGATAATGAAACGCGAGATTCCGCCGCACAGCGATCCCATCGGCGAAGCATGGGAGATCGTGGACCGCGACGATGCCGTCAGCGTGGTTGAAAACGGTCCGCTTAAGGGATGCACGATCCGTCGGCTGATTGAATATTATGGCAAGGATCTTGTCGGCCATCAGTTCAACGGCGGCAGATTTCCGCTGCTGGTGAAGTTGATTGATGCCGGAAAGCGTCTTTCGCTTCAGGTTCATCCGGATGAAGCCGCCTGCGCCCGTACTCCCGGAATTGAGCCGAAGACGGAAATGTGGTACATTATCCATGCCGACAAGGGGGCAAAGATCATAGCGGGACTGCGCAACGACACCACCAAGGTGCAGTTCCTCCAGAACATCGCAAGTCAGGAAGTCGAACGCACGCTTCAGATCTTCGATTCCGTTCCCGGCGACGCCTATTTCATCAAAGCCGGCAAGGTTCATGCGATCGGCGCAGGAAATCTGCTGCTTGAGATTCAGCAGAACAGCAACACCACATTCCGTATCAGCGACTGGGGACGTGTCGACGCAAACGGCAAATCCCGCGAACTCCATATCGACGCCGCGCGGGACTGCATTGATTTCACCGACCGCACGGTTCCGCGCATTACCGGGCCGTGTGACTCCACGGACCGGAACCGCAAATATCCGGTTGTCAATACCTGCCCGTTCTTCAAGGTTGAGGATTTACGGCTTGTGGAGACCTGGCGCGACAATACGTTCACGACCAGCAGCTTCCATATCATTACTGCGGTCAATGAGTCGGTGACCGTCGGCAGGGAGGACCGTACAGTGGTGCTTAAAGCCGGTACGTCCTGCCTGATCCCGGCGGCATTCGGTCCGTACCAGATTGCCGTTCCCGCCGGAAAACATGCAACCGTTGTCAAAACAACTCTTTGATTTGAGAGGATCCGTATATTATGAAACTGCGCTGTATTGCCGATTTTTCCGCGGAACTTTTGCAGAAGAATCCTGAAAACAAAACAAAACCCGGCTGGTGCATCGTTCCGGAGCTCTGCCCGCAGGGAATGAGCGGCGATGTGACCGTCAACTGCTTCCGGTTCGCCGGGATGTTCGGGAAACGCCCCGATCAGCTTGCCGCCGAAGCGGTCGACTATTTCCGTGCGCATGACGACGTCACTTCCGCCGAAGCGGTCAAGGCGTTTGTGAACGTCACGCTCAAGCCGGGGGCGCTCTACCGGGATACGGTCGCCGATATGCAGTCGCTGTTCGGCGAGGGGCAGCTTGCCGGTCCCGACCGCCGCCGCGTGCTGATCGAATATTCCGCTCCGAATACGAACAAACCACAGCATCTCGGTCATGTCCGCAACAACACGATCGGCATGTCGCTCTGCTCACTGCTTGCCCGCGTCGGCAATACGGTTATTCCGATCAACTTGGTCAACGACCGCGGTATTCATATCTGCAAGTCCATGCTTGCCTATCAGCGTTACGGAAACGGAACCACGCCGGAATCCACCGGAATCAAAGGCGACCACTTTGTCGGCAACTACTATGTAAAATACAATTCCGTTCTTTCCGAACAGCTCAAGGCGCTCCGGGAGAGCGATCCCTCCACGGCGGATAAATCGAACGACGACCTGTTTCTCCGGACGGAGATCGGCGCCGCCGCGCAAAAGATGCTTCAGGACTGGGAAGCCGGTGATCCCGGAGTCCGTGAGCTTTGGACCCGGATGAATTCCTGGGTGTTTGACGGCTTCCGGCAGACTTATGAACGGATGGGTGTTCATTTCGACAAAACGTATCTTGAGAGCCAGACTTATCTGCTCGGCAAGGACCTGATTGCAAAAGGTCTTGCCGACGGCGTTTTTCAGAAGCGCGAAGACGGAGCGGTCATTGCCGATCTCGGCAAGCTCGGAACAAAGGTTGTGCTCCGTTCCGACGGAACCAGCGTTTATATTACACAGGATATCGGAACCACGTTGCTGAAATACAACGAGAATCATCCCGATGCTCAGGTCTGGGTAGTCGGCGATGAACAGATTCTGCATTTCAAGATGCTGTTTGCAATCCTTTCCAAGCTCGGTTTTGAATGGGCTTCCCAGCTGCACCATCTCTCTTACGGCATGGTCAATCTGCCGTCGGGCAAGATGAAGAGCCGCGAAGGGACCGTTGTCGATGCGGACGATCTGTTCGATGAGATGCATGGACTCGCCCGCGCCGCCACGGTGGAGCGTCTCAACGGCGCACCCGAACCGGAGGATCTGGAGGAGCGTGCGGAGATTATCGGCATGGGCGCGCTCAAGTTCATGCTTTTGAAATTCAACCCGAAGACCACGATCATGTTTGATCCGCAGGCGTCGTTGAAATTTGAAGGCGATACCGGTCCGTATGTGCAGTACGCCTGTGCGCGTATCAACTCAATCGAACGGAAAGCCGCCGATCAGAAGATCCGTGTTGCGGAACCGCAGTGGGAGCTTCTCGGAAAAGTGGAGGAACGCCGTCTGGCGCTTCTCTGTGCCGTTTATCCTGATGTTCTCAAGAGTGCGGCGGAGAAGATGGACTGCTCCGTTCTGGTCAACCATCTGCTGGAAGTTGCCAAGGGGTTCAACCGTTTCTACCGGGAATGTCCGGTGCTGACGGCGGAGAACGAACCGCTCCGGGCGGCGCGCCTCGCGCTCTGCTATGCGGTGCGCGATCTGCTGACGGACGGTTTGAACACGCTGACGATTCAAGTTCCGGCGGCGATGTGACGGAGGCTCTGCCGGTATGAAGGAATTTGCGGAGCCGGACATCCTGAAAGAGGAATATCCCTTTTCCCCGCATTATATGCCCATCGGGAAATACCGGATGCATTATGTGGATGAAGGGACCGGCCCGGTTCTCATCATGCTTCACGCGTGCCCGATGTGGTCGTTTTTCTTCCGGGACCTGATCAAGAGGCTGTCGCGCTGCTTCCGCGTGATCGCGCCCGACATTATCGGTTACGGACTTTCCGATAAACCGGATGAGTATGATTACCGTCTGGAGACTCAGGTGGACAACCTGGAGCGTCTGGTGGATCATCTGGAGCTCCGGAAGTTTTCGCTGGTCATGCATGGCTGGGGTGCGACGATCGGGACCGGATTCACGGTCCGGCATTCCGAGCGGGTGGACAAGATCGTTGTCATGAATTCGATCGCCTTTTCCGGTTACCGTCTGCCGTTCCGGTTTCAGCTTTGCAAGTGGTTCCCGACGATCGGACAGCCGCTTCTGATGAGGACCAACATGATTTTCTGGGGGCTCGGCGCGCATCCGGAAAGTGTCCGGTACGGCTATATGTATCCTTACCGGCAGAAAAACGCGCGGATCGCATTGTTCCGGTTTATCGACGACATTCCCTGCAATCCGGACGATCCGTCGTTTGAAAGCGTGATTGAGGTGGAGCACGGGCTTTGGATTCTGCGCGAGCATAAGATGTGTATCGTCTGGGGCGTGCGCGACTGGCTCTATCCGGAGCGCTATCTGCACAAGTGGATGGAATATTGTCCCGACGCCAAGGTGCATCGCATTCCATTCGGCGGACGTTACCTGACGGAAGATGCTCCGGAGGAACTCTATGCGATCATTTCCGGCTTTTTGGAGGTGCCCCTGTCATGAGTTCCCGGCAGTTGGAAATGAATTTTAACGGTGTACAGCATGGCAATGCGTTCAAGGAACATCTGGACAATGCGGAATTTAGCGTGCTGCTGGAATTGCGGATTCCCGGTCGGGATTCCAAACTGGAATCGGTGGTGTCCAGATATTCTGAACTGGAATCGGTCGTTTCTTCCCGGAAAGTGTTTCCTGCCGGACTCGCATTTCTGGAAGATTCGCCGGATTTTCCGTCGCTGGATCCCGGTGAGTTTGCGGCGGCTCTCTGCAAAAGCGGACGGGACCGTCATCTGATCTACGTCAACGGGCGGAACCGCCGTCCGGAGGATATTGATTACAATCTCGGCATTTACCGCTTTGAAGGCTTCCGGAATATTGCTGCGGTTTCCGGAATTCCGTCTTCTTCGCCGGAGGAGACCGCAAAGCTCCGTTACTATGACAGTGTGAATATTCTTCAGCGCAACGCCTGTTCCAAAACGCCGCTGTTTGCGGGCTGTGTCGCCAATCCTTATAAGTACAACCGGACGGACAGTATCCTGCAATATTGCAAATTAAGCAAGAAGATCGCGGCGGGTGCGTCGTTTGTTGTGGCGCAGAGCGGCTGGGATATGCGCAAACTGCTGGAAATGCGCTGGTGCATGTTCCGTCGTTCCCAGAACATCCCGACGATCGCGCGGCTGCTGTTTCTGACTCCGGAGAAAGCGGAGGACATCTGTTCGGGCAAGTGTCCCGGCATTTGTATTTCCGATGATTTCAAACAGGCGATCCGCAAAGAGATGATGTATTCGATGGCACAGTTCGAGGCGGCGCAATGGCGCCGTCTGCAGATCCATGCGGCGGGAGCGAAATTCCTCGGTTACAGCGGGATTCAGCTTTCCGGCGTGGATTCTCCCGAAACCGCGAACCGGATCTTCCTGCGGATCGAAGAAGCGATGGCGGAATTCCCGACCTATGAGGACTGGCGCATTGCCCATAACGATTATTATTCAAAAATTGAAATGGCGCCGTATCCGTACCGCTATTATCTGTTTGAGAACATGCTTGCGGAAGGCGTGACCTGCGATACCGCCAAAGTCAACAGCGAACCGCTTCCCGCATGTACATTTTCCGAACGTTTCAAGTTCCGGATGGCGCGGCTTCTGCTTGCCCACGCGGAGCGCATGCCGGTTTCCGACAAACATCTGACCAAACGTTTTCTCGCCTCCTGCCGTCAGAATTGCGATCGTTGCCATCTGCCGCAGACTCTTTACGTTTGTGCCGGGAATTGCCCGAAACAGATGGTCAACGGTCCCTGCGGGGAGAGCGATCCGTCGGGCGCCTGTCATTTTACCGGACGGGAGTGCATCTATGCCGAGGTTCTCCGCCGTGCGGAGCTGGTGAACGATTATTCCGCGTTGGAAGAGACCGTGATCGAGTGATCGCAAATCCGGCTTATGGTCCGGGGCGGGAAAATCGGGTCAGCTGTTTCGTTGAAGAATTGCCAGAGCTTCGCCGCACATGTGCAGGGAACCGGTCAGAACGGTCAGTTCGGAACGCGGCAGTGCGGCAACGGCGGTTTCCAGCGAACAGCATTCGGACGGACAGTCCGGGGCATATTTCGCCAGCAGTCCGGAAAGCTGTTCCGGCGGACAGACCGCACGGCCGGAGCCGTCGAAGTCGATGAATTGAAAATCCAAAGCGAGCGGCGCAAGGAAGCGCAGAACCCCTTCCGCGTTTTTATCGGCAAAACATCCCGCGATGAAATGAAATTTGCCGTTTGGACAGAGTTCCCGCAGAGAGAGCGAGAGCGCTTCCGCCCCCTCCGGGTTGTGCGCACCGTCGATCAGCAGATTCCGTGACGGTATGAACTGCATCCGTGCGGGCCATTCAGCCTGCTCCAGCGCATGGAGAGCCGCCGGAAGTTCAAAGCCGTATTTCCGGGCGAGAACCGCCAGAGCCGCCGCGGCGACTTTGGCGTTGTTCCGTTGATAGACGCCCGGAAGCGGAAGCCGGACGCGTTCGCCTTCGAGAGTCAGCTCCTGACGCGGCGATCCGTCGGGTTGGCGGAAAATGCGGAAATCCGCATCGTAGGGCGTAACTTCTATGAGGGGGGCATTGTGCGCGGCAGCTGTTTCCCGGATCACGGCGAACGCTTCCGGTTTCAGCGGTCCGCAGACGACCGGAACGCCGTCTTTGATGATTCCCGCTTTTTCTTTTGCGATCGCCGCGAGTGTAGAGCCGAGATAATCCGTGTGTTCCAGCGAGATACCGGTAATGACGGACAGTTCCGGAATGACGATGTTTGTTGCGTCAAGCCGTCCGCCGAGTCCGGTTTCCCAGATTGCAAAATCGACCTGTTTCTGTGCGAACAGAACGATAGCGATCACGGTTGTGATCTCAAAATAGGTCGGCCCTTTTCCCTCGCTCCGCATGGTTTCGACAACGGCGCGGACTTGATCCGCCGCGACTTCCAGCGAGGCGTCGTCGACGATTTTCCCGTTGAGGCGGTAGCGTTCCGCCGGAGAGACAAGATGAGGCGAGGAGTAAAATCCGGTCGAATATCCGCATCCGCGCAGTCCGGTTTCCAGAAATGTGCATACGGAACCTTTGCCGTTGCTTCCGGCAACGTGAAGGAATTTCAGATTCCGTTCCGGATTGCCGAGACGCTTCAGAAGTTCGTATACCCGGTCAAGACCAAGGTCAATAGTGAAGAATCCGACCGAGTCCAGCCAGTCAAAATTCATGATGGTGCGCGGCTCCTCAGAAGTAGAGGATGTCCGACCAGTCGGGCAGGCTCAGTTTGGATTTTCCGCCGAGGATCTGCCGGGCGGTTCCTTTCCAGGTGTCCACAATATAAATGCCGTAATCGCGGGAACAGACGACGTGGCGGTTGTCCGGCGCCCACGACGGGCTTTCCCAGTCGCCTTTGCCGAGATTGAGCGGACCGTACTGCTGTTTGGTGCGTCGTGCGGGCGTTTTGCCGGAGGGATCAATGACAGCCACGGTGTAGTTGCCGAGTTTGGCTGCATAAGCGATCTTGCCGTCTTTGCTCCACGAGGGAGAGACGCTCTCGCTGCCGAGCGCGCCGGGGACCCGCTTGGCGAATCCGCCGTTCGCGGGGATTATGTGCAGACGGGGCCGCCCGGTACCCGCATCGGAGACATAGCAGATGTATTTCCCGTCCGGTGACCAGGACGGCGAGGCCTCGACTGCGCGGTCGTTGGTCAGGCGGCGGAGTTCCGTGCCGTTGACGCTGCGGACATAGAGATCGACCTGATTGTCCTTGCTGAGGATCAGGGCGACTTTTTCGCCGTCGGGGGAGATCCTTCCGCCCGCGTTGAGTCCGGTGAACCGTGCGAGCCGGCGGTTGCGCTTGGCGTTGACAGCCTGCTCGATCAGCGTTGAATAGGTGCGGCCGACAAAGCTGTACACGATGGAACGCCCGCCGGGAACCCAAAGCGGATCAAGAGAGAGTCCGCCGTTGCGGGTGAGCTGAGTGACGTTGGTTCCGTCGTAATCGCACATGTAGATCTCTTTCTGGAACGGTCCGGTCTGTGCGACGAAAATAATTCTGGAACTGCAGATGCCGGGAACGCGGTAGAGGTAATTGAGCAGGGCGTCAACAGCGCGTTTGGAGGCCGTTTCCGGATTGGTTCCGGTGGCGGTGACGGTCGTGATGCGTGCACCTGCGCCGTTTGCGAGTTCAAGCTGAACGGAATTCCCGGAGGCGTTTCCCGACACGATGTAATTGGCGACGCCGGACCGGACCATATCGAACCATCCGCAGTTCGCAAGGTCTTTGGAAAGCAGGCGGTTGAGTTCCGAATTGCCTTGTACGCCGCGGAACAGCAGGGAGTCGTTGATCGCCGTCTGTGCGCCGACTGTGTGGTCAACGACGTCCGCAAAAGCCGTCAGTCCGAAAATAAGGGCGAGAGAGAGAAGAAAGATCCGCATCATAAAAATTTCCCCTGATTTGGTTAATGATTTTACGCCATACAGTATAGCGCAATGTGCCGGAATTTCAAGAGCGTTTGCAAAACTAAATGCAACTTTGTGCGCGGTGACGATTCCGGCTGTTTCCGTTGTATCGTTCCGGTTTCCTCCGAAGTCAGAACGTTGATTTCCAAGCGTGATCCGCTGTTTTAAGAGCTGATAAAACGAATATTCATAACGATTCCGCTTTCCGCATACAGAAAATGGGTTACTTTTTCAATGTCAGCAGTGTGATTTCCGGGGGAACGCCGAGACGGAAGATAAAGCCGTTCCACAGGCCCGTTCCCCGGCTGACGTAAAGTTTACGGCCGTCAAGATCATACCAGCCGGAGACAAAGCCGCCGTTGAAACGGGCGATGAACCAGCGGTCGATGCCGAGAATCATGCCGCCGTGCGTGTGACCGGAGAACTGAACCGTGAACGGCAGTTTCGCGTTTTCCGCCGCCGTTCCCGGCTGATGATCCAGAAGAAAAGTGACGGCGTTTGCCGGACAGTTTTTCAACGCTTTGGCGGCATCCGGTTCTTCTTTCCGGAACCGCCGCGCGGCACGGTTGGTAACTCCTGCAATATACAGTGAAGCTCCGTTGATCCGAAGTTCTTCCCCGCTGTTTTCCAACATGACGAATCCCCAGCTCCGGAACAATTTCATCCAGTTGTCATAGCCGGAGTAATATTCATGGTTGCCCGGCACACCGAAAATTCCGTATTCGGCTTTCAATGCTTTCAACGGGAGAAGATCCCGTTCCCGCTGTTCCGGCGTGCCGTCCACGAGGTCGCCGAGCAGAAGGATCAGGTCCGGTTTCAGTGCGTTTGTTCTGGCTGTTACTTCACGCACATACGCTTCCCGGTTGACCGCGCTGCAATGGATGTCGGCAAGGATGGCGACCCGGAGTCCGTTGAGTCCGTCAGGAAGAGCCGGGACAGTAAGCGTTTCCTCCCGGACTTCCGGGACCGGAAGGGCGTTGACCGTTCCCCAGACGCCAAGAAATGATGCGAGGACGGCAATTCCCGCGGATACCGCGACCGGACGGCGGAAAAACGGAACTTTCCCGCCCCGGAAACGGTTGATGATCCACAGAGCCGTCAGCACAAGATCTTTCAGAAGAGTCAGAAAAAAGAGCATCAGCAGAATATTGAACGCGATGGAAAGAGCGATCAGGAACCAGCCCGGAAGCTCCGGTGCGAAGAACATCGGCCCGCCGAAGAAATAGAGAACTTCATTTTTCAATGCGGCAAGGAGAACCGGAGTGCAGAGCAGCGCTTTCCAGCGTTTGGCGAGCGGAAGCGGAACGATCAGACTTGCACATAGATATACGGCGAGAATCAAGGCATACAGAGAAAAAACATGGAACATGGGGGGATTTCCTCAAACGCATTACCGGACGCCATCGGGTGAGGACGGCGCCCGGCGGGGATGTTACGGGATTCGTTTCAGCATGGTGTGCTCCAGAAGGAACGCCAGCAGGATCAGGCACAGCGCGGCGGCGATGAATGCGGGGGCAAGCTCCCGCCAGTTGACCAGAGTCTGCTGTTCAAACGAGGTCTTTTCCAGCGAGTCGATCTCTTTCATGGCGGCAGCCATGCTGTCGGAGTCTTCGGCTTTGTAATATTTCCCGCCGGAATCTCCGGCGATCTGCTGAAGAAGTTTTTCATCGAAATCGCTCTGAATCTGTTCATAGCGGCGTCCGGCGAACGTTTCGACCGGTGCGACCGACACGGGGGAGCCGATGCCGACCGTATAGACCGTAATATCGAATGTGTTCGCCAGTTTTGCAGCCTGAAGCGGCGTCACTTTGGCTTCGACATTGTTTGAACCGTCCGTGAACAGCACGATGATTTTCCGCCGGGCTTCCGAATCTTTCAGCCGCTGAACGGCGGAAGCGATCGGAGCGGCGATGTTCGTTTTGTCGCCGATCATTCCCGCATCAAGGTTTTCCAGATTCGCGAGCAGCCAGGCGTGGTCGAGAGTCGGCGGACACGCCATATAAGGCAGCGGAGCGAACGCGATCAGCCCGATGCGGTCGTTGGGACGCGCCTGAATGAATTTTGCGATTTCCTCTTTCGCGGTCCGGATCCGGTTTTTCAGCGAACCTTTTTCGAGCGCGGATGTTACCTGCGTCATTTTGGTCATGTGCTTCGGCACGTCGACCGCCACCATACTGCCGGAAAGGTCCAGCGCAATGATGATGTCGATGCCTTCCGCGCGGCGGCGGATCTGTTCGAGTCCTTCCCGCGGCCGCGCCAGAGCCAGGACCAGCAGGAGCATGGCGGCTGTATAGCAGAGGAACGGGACCAGACGTTTCCAGTTGAGACGCGCGTTCCGTTTCGCGGCGACGGCTTTTGCCGCATTCAGCGAGGGGACGCGGACCGACGGCTGCTTTTTGCGCCAGGCGAAAACGGCGGCAAGCAGAACGGGAAGCGCCAGCAGAAGAAGCCAGGGATAGAGAAATGTCGTCATTTTGCACCGTCCTTTCCGTGCTCATCCGTCAGGGTGGTTTCCCGGACGAGAGTTTCCGCCCGTGACGCCGCTTCGTCGAAAGCCATGACATCGGCGGGAGCTTTGGCGAATTTCACCATATCGGCGGAGATCAGAAATTCTTTCAGGAAGTCGCGCTGATTCTCCTCCAGCGGCCCGCCGATCTGAATTTCGTTCAGGAATTCCCGTGTTGTCTGATGTTCCGCCCGCAGACGGAACCGGACTTCGAGATAACCGCGGATCACGTCGGTAAGACGCGTGATTGCGCTTGCTGCGTTGGCGCGTCCGCTGTGCAGGTCGTCCTTGATTCCGCCGATGGATTGCAGGGCGAGCGTCCACGGCGGCAGCGTATGCCGGGAAGAGTTTCTGTGTTTCAGGAAGAAGCGGGCTGCGATGCCGAGCAGGAGCAGAACCGCGATTCCCGCAATGATCCATGCCATCCGGTTTTCCGGTGTTTCCGGCGGCGTGATGCGGCCGGCGATTTCCGGCAGATCGCTGTCTTTGACGGGAAGCGTTTTCGCCGTGAACGCAGGCAGGGTAAGCGTAAGAGTCTGCGTTTTCTCCGCTCCGCCTTCGATCAGGACGTCTGCCGTCCCGGCGGGAATTTCACCCGGACGATAAGCGTGCAGAGTCGCCCGGAGTTTCCAAACGACGCTGCCCCAGCGGATCCTGATGCGTTCCCACGACGGAGTTCCCGCCAGCTGGGAACCTTTTCCGGGTTGAACGTCGAATGCAGTGAGCGTGCGTCCCCATGGGGCGCGGATTTCTGCAGACAGTTCGATATTTCTGCCGATCGGGACATCGCGGGATTCGGACAACGCCGCGGTCTGCTCGATTACCGCCTTTTCCGGAGATCCGGCGCATTGATGATATTTGATCGCGGCGACCGTGCCGAATCCCGCCGCGCCTGCGGCAAGGATCAGCAGAAGAAGCAGCAGAAAACGTATGAATTTCTGCAATATGGTCTGTTTCTGTTTCATAAAATTACCCCCGTTTCAGCTTGCGGCTGCGGAAAAACGCCATCAGCGGTTTCAGGATGTCTTCATCGCACCGGACGTCGATGAGGTCGACTTTGGCACGGTTGAAACTTTCCTGTTCTCCGGCGAGTTCGTTTCCGGCGGCCTGTGCATAGAGTTCGCGGTCCTGAGTGGACGAGGCGTCGAAGAAAAGGGTTTCTCCGGTTTCGGCGTCTTCCAGTTCGAGCATCGGCAGAGCGGGCAGAGCGAGTTCCCCGCGGTCGAGCACGCGGACGGCGATCAGGTCGTGTTTCCGGTTCAGGATTTTCATCGGGCGTTCATAAGACGAGTTGTCGATAAAGTCGCTGAGCAGGAACACGACGGCACGTTTTTTCAGATTCCGGATCAGAGAGTCCATGGCGCTTCCGATCCGGGTTTTGCGGGATTGCGGTTCGAATGCGAGAAGTTCGCGGATGAGGCGCAGCACATGGGCGCGCCCCGAACGCGGCGGCAGCCAGAGTTCGGTTTTGTCGGTGAACATCAGCAGTCCGACTTTGTCGTGATTCCGGATGGCGCTGAATGCGAGCAGAGCGGCGGTTTCGGCAATCTTGTCGCGTTTTGTGTCGTCGCCCGATCCGAAGAAAAGCGATGCCGACGCATCAATCGCGATGATAACGGTCAGCTCCCGTTCTTCGGCGTATTTTTTGATATACGGAGCGCCCATCCGCGCGGTGACGTTCCAGTCGATGTCGCGCACGTCGTCTTCCGGCGTATATTCGCGCACTTCGCTGAATTCGATCCCGCGCCCCTTGAAGACGCTGTGATAAGCGCCTCCGGTCAGTTCCTCGACCAGCTTCCGCGTTTTTATTTCGATTTTACGGACTTTTGCTATGAGGTCTCTCGGCAGCATATTCCGCCTCCTTTCGTTTCCGGCTTATGCCGGATCAGGGCGTTTTCAGCTCGTTGAGAATGCCGGTGATGATGTCATCCTGCGTGCGGTTTTCCGCTTCGGCTTCATACGAGAGAACGATTCTGTGACGGAGCACGTCGTGCGCAATGCTCTTGACATCCTGCGGGACGACGTAGGCGCGCCCTTCCATGAATGCCATGGCTTTGGAGGCGATCACGAGCGCGATCGTGGCACGCGGCGAGGCTCCGACTTCGACCATCGCGGCAATATCGTCGAGTTTTGCTCCGGACTGGCGCGGGGAAAGTTCTTCGCGGCGGTTCGGACGGGTTGCCCAGACGATGTCGAGAATATAGTCCAGAATTTTTTCGTCCATATAGATTTTGTCGACCCACTGGCGGGCGTTGGTGATGTCGGCGAGTTTTGCGACCGGCATCGCCTGCGGTGTGCATTCGGGATGTCCCATGCGTTCTGCGACGAGGCGTTCCTCTTCGCGTTTCGGGTAGTCGATTTTCAATTTGAAGATGAAGCGGTCGATCTGTGCTTCGGGGAGCGGATAGGTCCCCTCCTGTTCAATGGGGTTCTGAGTGGCGAGCACGAGAAACGGTTCCGGCATTCTGAATGTCTGCCCGGCAACGGTCGCCTGTTTTTCCTGCATACATTCGAGCAGGGCACTCTGAACCTTTGCGGGGGCGCGGTTGATTTCGTCGGCAAGTACGATGTTGGCGAAAACGGGTCCCTTTTTCACGGAGAAGCTGTGTTCGGCGGGATTGTAAATATTGGTGCCGACCACGTCTGCGGGCAGCAGGTCCGGCGTGAACTGGATGCGTGCGAATGCCCCGTCGAGACTCTGTGCGAGAGTTTTGACCGCGAGGGTCTTTGCCAGTCCGGGGAGACCTTCGAGCAGAACGTGTCCATCGGAGAGCATTGCGGCGATCAGTCGGTCAATAAGGACGCCTTGTCCGGCGACGATCCGGCTCATTTCCGTTTTCAGAGGACGGATGAACGCCGAGGCTTCCACGATATCTCTTTGCAGTTTCTGTAATTCTTCCTGACTCATAATCAATTCCTCCCTGTGGTTTGTGTCTTATGAAGAATTAAGACAGCGCGCCGCGCAAAATGTTCTAACCGCAGGGGGAAATGCCTGAAATAATTTTATTCTACGGACCGGTTCAGAGAACGGATCTCCGCCGTTTTCTGCATCGCCGTATCAATCCGGATCAGCAGATGCGGATTTGCATCTCCGCATCTGTTCGATGGAGACCAGCAGGGCACGCGGGAGATGGAAGAATGTTTTCCATTTTCCCCCTTTCAATTTATGGGTCGGTTCGCCACGCCGGTTGAGATAGCCGTACCACTCTCCGTATTCCGGATCCCGGAAGTGATGGAAACTCCACTCGTCCAGTTCCTGGAATCTGCGGAGGAAGTATTCGTCACCGGTCAGACGATAGGCGTGAAGCGCGGCAACAATCCCTTCACAGTGAGGCCACCAGAGTTTCATATCCCATTGCAGTTCCAGATGCGGGTTGCCGAGAACGTCCATGAAATAATAGAGGCCGCCGTGCTGTTTGTCCATGCCGAATTCCAAAATGCCGCGGGTATAATCGGCGGCTTTGGCGATCATTGCGGTGTCGTTATGCCGTTCGGCGTATTGCATGATGAACCACATGGATTCCAGTCCGTGCCCCGGATTGATCATCCGGCCTTCGCAGGAATTGAGATCGAATGAACCGTCGGGATTGACGTTTTCAAAGATGACCTTTTTATCTTTGTTCCAGAATTTTTCCATAACGGTTTTAACTGCGCGTCCGGTATCGGCTTCGTAATGATCGGTTCCGAGGCATTCCCGCATGACGCTGCCCAGATTTGCGAGGATCATAAAGTGACCGAGCGAGAGACGTTTTGCCGCACCGGACAATCTTTTCTCCCAGCGTCCTTTCGGAGTATCCATGCGGCGGATGTAATTTTGTATGGCGCTTTCGGCTTCCTGCCGATGTATGTCTTCTTCTGTTACCGCGTAAAGTGCCGCCGCGCCCATTGCGGCGAAGCAGTCGGAAAAGATGTTGTACGGAGCTATTGACGGTTCGCCCCATTCATTCAGCGCGAAGTAATAGGTGCCGTCTTCCGATTTGCCGTGTGCGGTCAGAAAATCGAATCCGTTCCGGGCAATACGGATGAATTCCGGTTTATTCCAGGAAGTTTTTGCCAGAGTTGCAAACATATAGACAATGCGCCACTGCATCCACATGTATTTTTCCCGGTCGTAAACAGATCCGTCGTGGTTGAGAGAAGTGAAGAATCCGCCGTTTTCGTGGTCGATACAGTGCGTCTCCCAGAACGAAATGCACCGTTTGAGTTCTTCCTGATAGCGTTCGATGACAGGTGTAAAGTTCATGGTCAGATCCCGAAATGTTCGCGGTAGCGGTTGAACAGGTGATGGGCGGAACGATAACAGGAGTTCGGGCTCATGAAGTGGGAGAACTCAAAAGTAATGGTTTTTTCGACACCCGCTTTTTTTGCCGCTTCCAGTTTCAGCAGCATTTTTTCCCATTTGATCGGCAGAAAACGGATCGGCATATCGCGGTCGAAACTTTCGCAGTTGCTCCAACTGGCCATGCCGTAACGGTCCGTCAGTTCCTTGTTGACGCAGATGTATTCGGCAAGTTCGCTGTAATCGCAGTGTCCGTCCTGAAACGCGACAATGTCCACAGCGCCCTGAACTCCGCCTAGGATCTCGTTCCAGTCACGTTCGTGGGCTTCGATCGTTGCGGGGGTATCACACAACATCGTTGTACTCCACGGATCCGGCTGTTTGATTCCGTTGATGTAAGGAGAGATCATAGTCGGTATGCTGCCGGAGATGCTTTTGACGAAATTTCCGAGATCGCGGTAAAGACCGATGATTCCTTTGGAGCTGCGGCTGACTTCAAGGTTGAGGTACCAGCCGCCGAACGCCCTGCGGTTTCCATAGCAGCTCCAGACCTCTTCCGCGACCGCGCGGCTGATTTCCATTTCCCGTTCATATTTGTGGTCGTGCCAGTATTTTCCGGAGTCGTACAGCCCGAAATAGAAGGTCATACCGTATTTTTCGGCAAGCTCAAGGAACAGATCAACCAGATCAACGGGCGGACAGTAACAGTCTTCGTGTTTCATGAGGAATTTCGACGGATAGGTGATAAAGCGGCGATGTCCGCACCGGATCAGGATAACAGTGTCGATACCGATGGACTTCATCGCGGCAAAATCCTGATCCCATTCTTTCCGTCCCCAGTTCTGATGGGGGATGTCATGCGAGATCTCATCCAGAAAAGTGCCCGTGATTTTCATTGATCATTCCTTCTGTGTTATTGAATTTCTGTTGAACGGTCATGTGGATTCCCGGATGATCAATTCCGGAGGAAGCAGCTGCTGCCGGGGAAGTGAAACAGTGCCGTTTACGATTTCCAGCAGCAGTTCCATTGCCTGCTGTCCGATCTCCCGTTTGGGCTGGGCAATCGTGGTGAAACGGAAATTTTCCAGTCCGGCGAACCAGAGATCATCGAATCCGACCAGTGCAACATCTTCCGGAATGCGCAGACCGAGCTTGTGAAGTGCATTATGAATGTGGATTGCTTCGTTGTCGGAATATGCGGTGATTGCGGTTATATCCGGATGTTTCCGGAGAATATCCGCCAAGTCATCGGCGGAGTCAAAGAGAACCGGATCGGGGAGTCCCCGGTCCCGGAGAACATTGAGGTTTCCTTTCAGCCGGAGACTGTCGTTGTTCTGACAGGCAAAGACACGGTGGCCGCGTTCCGCCAGATGCGCGGCGGCTATTTCCCCGCCGCGGATGTCATCACACATGACAAACGGGTGATCCGGACCGCCGCGACTGGAGCAGAACACCAGTGAAAAGCCGCTTTTCTCCAACAGGGGAAGCAGTTTGCCGGTGAGGTCTCCCAGAGCAACGACGATTCCTTCGACTCTCATTTTACGGAAGATTTCCAGCTGGGAGTTTACTTCTTTGCAGGAACTGACCACGCCGGTAAGCATTCCATAACCGTGTTTGACGGCAGTTTCGCCCGCGCCTTGCAGCAGCAGGTCGTAGAACGAACCGGAGACTTCTTTTGTCAGATAACCGGTCAACGGGCTGCGCTGAGCCTGAAGGGCCCTGCCGAACGGATTGGGCACATAGTTCATTTCACAGGCGGTCTGCTTGATTTCGCGCCGTCGTTTCTCACTGATCTGAGGACTGTCCTTGAGAGCCATGCTGACTGTGGATGCCGCTACTCCAAGCCGCTGTGCAATGTCTTTGATCGTTACCATGCAACGTTCCTGCTTTTTATATTTTTTACTGAAACGTTTCAGTAAAATGCTGCAATACTATAATGCGGAAGAAAAGAAAAGTCAAGGATTTTCCAGAAACTTTTTCAGCCGCCGCTGTATTTTCAGTCTGTTGGGCGGGACTCCCGGATGGCGGAAAACAATACTGCTGCAAGCGGAGCTCCGCCGTTTTTCTGCCAATATAATCCGGTTGGGCATTGTTTTTTGAAGAAACGATGATATATGTATGAGAAACTGAAACGGAAGGAACCGGAGATAGAATGAAACCGCTGCACGATCAAATGGAAGAGGCATGGAGCTTTGTCTGGGATAAACTGTTTTGCCCGGAAACCGATCTTGTTTATGATTATCTGACCAGTCACGACAATGCCGCACGGTTGTCTCATCTGCCGAAAGCGGAGGAGATTGCGGCGCAGGTCCCGAACCCCTGCGGCTGGGGAACCGGAATGGAAGACTGCATGCTGAACTCCGGGTCCGTGTTGGATACGCTTCGTTTGCGGCGCGGATTGACCGGAGAGGACAATACGGCTTTGGCGGAGAAGATCGTCAACGGCATCCATCTTTGCGCGACGGTGCACGGGAAGGACGGTTTTCTCGTCCGCGGCGTTGCGCTCGACGGCAAGAGCTGTTATACTAATTCGTCGCGCGATCAGTTCACGCTTGCCGTGTTCGGACTTTGGCGGTTTCTGCATACCTGGAGTGATGCGTCGGAACATTCCCGCGAACAGGCAAAACACGTTCTTGTTTCCATTGCCCGCTATTGTGAAAAGACGGTGGTTCCGGAAAACGGTTATGACCTGATGCGTCTTGACGGACAGCGTGCGATGGTCTCTTCCATGTGGGAGTGCGATGTGCACGAGTGGCTGCGTCTGCCGATGATCTATGCGGCGGCGTTTGACTGCTCCGGTGATGTGCATTGGCGGGAAATGACGGAACGTTATATTGCCCGTGCGCTTGCCGAATCGCAGAAATTCGATCCGGAGTCGCCAGTCTGGTGGGATATTTCCCTGATGCAGATGCAGATCTCTCTGGCGATGTTCCGCGAGTTGGAGCTGTTCCCGGAGATGTCGGAGGCGTTTACCGCACTGATGCACCGTGTCGCGGCAAAATCGGAGGAAAAACTGCGCGGGATTCTATCCAAAGCGCTCGCATACGATGGAAGCTGGACGGCTCTGAATGCAAACTGGCGGTTCTGCCGGTTCCGTCTTCAGCCGATGGTTCCGGAGATGACGGGCGGTCTTGCCGTGCTCGGCGGAAAAGCCTACTTCAATCCCTGTTATCCGGATGAGTACCGGGCGGTTGTCGACCTCCTGCGCGGAACGGGCAATTATCTGATCGCCTGTGCGCTTGATCCCGCATGGAAAATGCCGGACGATCTGCGTTCCATGTTCGCCGCCCTGACCGGACGGATGGATTTTGCAAACTGCGCTTCGGATGGAGTCATCAACCTGTTGCACGGATACTGGCTGTGCTTTGACCGCTGAATGATCCGCCGTTTATTGTTCGGAGAATGAAACGCAGTCCAGCATCAGTGTCCGGAGTTCGTGCTGCATACGGATCGTCAGGCGCGCCATGCGCGGAAAATCCGCCGGCGTAGTGAACCTCCATTCGATTTTCTGCCATTCGCCGGAAACGGGGATTTCCTTCCGCAGAGTTTCGAATGTCAGACAGACGGATCCGTTTCCGTTTGCTTTGACCCAGAGAGACAGCCTGTACGGTTTTCCCCGCCGGACCGGAAGTGTGGCGGAGATCATATAAGGAGCGGAATGCGGTGACCGGGGATTCCGCAGGACAAGGGAATATTCTCCGGTCAGGAATCCGCAATCGGTCACTTCCGCCGTTCCGCCTTTTCGCCACGGAAATGCCGGGACCGCCGGATCGCCGGATTCAAAATCGCCGTCCGGAAACAGGTTGCGGCGGAAATCGGCATCGTCGAGTCCGGTACAGCGGATCTCGCGGAATTCCACGGTGTCCGGTCCGGCTTGCGAGCGTTTCAGGATCAGACTGTACTGTCCGTCGGCTTCCTGTGCGTAGAAAAAGTTGACGTGACGACTCCATGCCGTGTTCGCCTGAAACGCCTGATAACGGTTCCGTCCCCCGAAGCGGAGTGCGGAAAGAAAGCGGTCCTCTCCCGCCCCTTTCCGACTGCGTGCGTCGAACTGGATCCGGTACCAGTTTCCCGGTTTCAGTTTCAGCGGAAAGTCAAGCGCAAGCTGCTTTGTTCCGTCAAACCGGATTTGACAGCTGCCATCCGTACAAGTCGATTGTGCGGGGAGCGCTGCAGGTTTGAGTTCTTCCGCGGAGAGCAGAGCCGCAGAGGCAAACAGGAGAAAAAGCGTTTTCATTCGGATCAATCCTTTTCAATCAGGTTGAATACGAGTCTGTTCCGGCTGGCGTCCGGTTTCCCGCTCCAGTTCGCAGAGCGGAGAGTTTTTCCGGGAGTGGCGGAGTCGTTGATTTTGCAGTCGAAGCCGACCCGTTTTTCGATCCCGAAGTGCTTGCGCGGGATTCGGAAGCTCAGGGAATATCCGTTGCTCCGCCTGTGGACTTCCATCCGGCATCCGCTGTCGGGAATCCGCTGTTCGTTCCAGTTCCAGAGACGAAATGTGCCGGAGTGGGGAAACAGGAATGCCCGTACAACCCCCTTGTGGTAAACGGCGGGATTGGTGATCGGAAAATCAAGCGGGGCATTGTCCAGGAACAGTTCAATGGAGTCCTGACGCCACGGCGCGTGCTTGTCCGTATTGCCGGAAGGTGTGCCGTCCATGACCTCCGCACGGAAAACAAGATCGTCTTTTTCCAGAGTGACAGAACATTCCGCCAGATCGCCGATTGCCCAACGTTCTCCGGAACCGGCGTGTCTGTTCCGGTAAAGCTCCAGCTGTTTCGCGGTTATTCGTCCGTGGACCAGTACGGAGACTTTCAGCGGTTTCCCGGTCTCCCGCGTCCATTTTACCGGAATTTCAAAGAGGCGGATTTCTCCGCTTTTCAGAGAGCAGGGCAGCGGTTCTTTCTGTGCGGCGGCTCCCGATACGCCGATCCATGCTTCCAGCGGTTTGGAACCGCTGTTGCGGAGGCGCAGACAGAGCGTATTGCCGATTGCCCGCGCTGCCGGGGCGATCTCCAGCGGCTGATCCATGCGGACCGGGAGGGCTTTCAGCGCGGAAAGAAAGCGTTCCCGGTTCATTTCCGGTCCGGGGAAGAGATAAAACGGTGCTTTCTTCAGCGGCAGGGATTTGCCGTCGACCGGATTGCCGAAGAGATCCCGCACTCGGAATGCGTCGAATTCTCCGTAGATTTCTTCCTTTTCCAGATAGTTCCATACGGCGGCGACGGGTGTGCCGTTCTTTTCATAGACATAGAAGATTACTCCTGCATCGGCGTGCCGGAACTTGGCGACGGGTTTTGCGCCTTCCAGAAAACGGGCGAATGCATTGCAGGCGGCAAAATTGGCGGACCATTGCCAGACGAACGGCCCATCGCCCTGATAGTGGGGCGAGAACGAGGATTTCCGGATCCTGTTCAGCGTGATCGGCATGGAGGATTCCACGCCTTCGCCGAGATCCAGCATCAGTCGTGTTGCGATGTGATGCGCGGATGTCGGCCAGCGAAACCCGCCGGGTTCATCGTGCAGATAATAAAGCTCGGTGTTCCACATCGTCAGGTGCGGATAAGGTGCGAGAAGTTTACGGAGTGCCGCAATCTGCAGATCGGCGGGAGTTGCGGAGCCGAGGCATCGGCTTTTGTACGGATGAAAGCTGACCGCGTCAACCATGGTGCCGCCGCCGAGTTTCAGGCACTCATGCAGGAACGGTCCGATGGATTCGCCTTTGTCGCTTGTGGTGCAGAATCCGACGATTTTCGTTTCCGGACGGAGGGTTCGGATTTCATCGGAGGCGATTTTCAGATAACGCATATACTGTTGCGGAGTCAGGTGAAACTGTGCTTCGTTGAAGACTTCGATAACCGGGAAATCCGCTCCGCCTGCTTCGACAAAAGCCCGGACGTAACGGCGGAACAGATCGTCCGGCGGAAGATGGATTCGGACCGCTTTATCCTGTGACGCAGAGGTGAATGTGCTTTTCCGGATCACATAGTCCGGAAACGTTTCCTGCATCCACGGCCGTGTCTTGACCGGAAAATCCGTATTGAGCAGGACGGGCAGCGCGGTGATCCCGTGCTTGCGGTACAGTGCCAGATCCCGTTTCAGGCGTTCCGGTCGGAATTCCCCGGATTCCGTTTCAAACGCCGCCCAGTTGGCAAGGTTGCAGCCGTCGTCATGACTGCGGAGAAGACGTGTTCCCATTGCGGCGAGCTCCGCAAATTTGCGGTCCGGAGAGATTCCATAAGACTGATAACCGGTATGGCGGGGATTTTCTCTGCTCCGCCGGTAACTTGCGCCGCCGTTGAAGCCGAGGCAGAAACGGTGCGCAACGTCAATCGGTTTCCGGTCGTATCTGCCGATCACGACCAGAGAGCCGGGACTCGTGCGGAGGTCCGGAGCGGATGCGGTCAGCGAAAACCCGCCGAACCGGGAAAGCGGGAGCGCAATCTTATGCCGCAGCGTCGAGCCCGGTTTTACGGAAACGGGAAGAGTGGTCACGGCGGTTTCCGTTCCGTAGTAATCGTCGGCGAGCTTTATCTGCACATCGGCGTCAAAGTCCTTTTTACCCGGATTGTGAAGCATGACCGTGATGTTTGCCGTGTCGCCTTTGTAATAAAACGGGCGGTCCGTGTGGAATGCCAGCTCCGGCGCAGCCGTCCTGCCGGGTTCCTTTTCCGTCGTCAGCGATACCCGGTCGAGGAAAAACGCCGCCGGATTGCAATCGTTCTGAAGCCGGATCGTGCAGTAGCCGTTTTCGCCGGGACGGACGGGAAAGGCATATTCAAACTCTTTCCATTCCGGTTCAAGGAGGAAGGTGCGGCTGAACGCGGGGGCTCCTTTTGCATACTGGACCCGTGCGGAGACGGAAAGGCGCATCGGTTTTTCCGCTTTGGCGCGGAAACGGAAAAGCTGTCTGGTGTTTTTGGGAACGGCAGTTTCCCGGATGTGCAGACTGGTGAGCTCTGAAAACGGATTGCCGATCCGCAGGACGGTTCCGTCCGAACACTGCTCCGGAACCGGATCCGTGAATGTCAGTGCCGGATTGGAGTCGGGGCGCAGAATCCGTTCCAGAACAAAACCTTCCATTCCAAGTTCAAATGAACCGTTGAAAATGCGGTTTTCCGCGGAGAGAGACAGTGACAGAATGGAAAACAGAACAAAAAGAGGTTTCATGGGGGACTCCTGTCAGAATTCCGTTGTGCCGCAGTTGAGTTCGAAACCGCGTTTGGTGAAAGTGGTTCCGCCGTTTGTCTGCGCATAAGTCACGCTTTCCACATGACCGTCGATCATGACAAGATTTGCGCGTCCCGCAGGGGGAATCGGCGTGGAAGCTGGATTCGTCGCGGCGGTCCGGATTTCCGGGACGCTGTGACGGTAAGCGAGGTAGGAAGAATAGGCGATCGCCGAAGCGGAAGCGAAGGTGTCGCCGGCAAACAGCGTGATGCCCGGAGTCCTGACCGCGCTGAGCTTTTTGATCCGGTTCTGCTCTCCGGGCGGGTTCATATTCCGCATTCCGCAAAGAAAGGTGTTGGTCTGATAATTGGAGTTCGTGGAGATGTAGTATTCACCGGGGCCATTGTCGGCATAACCGTCGTTCCAATCGGAATAGGAGGGACAGAAATAGGTGCTTTTCCGGTGTTTGTAGCGGGCGTGAACAGTTCCGAACCCGGTCAGCATTCCGGTCCAGTAGCCGTCGAGGTTCCACAGATTGCCGTCGGGACCGCCGCGCCAGCGGCTGCTGTAATTCGGAACGATCCAGTCATCGAATGAGGAGGAATATCCCGTTTGGGCGATGCCGATGGTTTTCAGATTGTTTCTGCAGGAAAGGTCTCTGGCTTTTTCGCGGGCCGAGTTCAGGGCGGGAAGCAGGACTCCGGCGAGGATGGCGATCACGGCGATCGTTACCAAGAGTTCTATGAGGGTGAATCGGATCTGTTTTTTCATGGCGTTCTCCTGAAATTGTTTGGATTGGAATTGCTGTTCGGAGGAAAGGTCCCCGGAACAATCCGGGGCCCGGGGACCGTCCGGTCAGTTGAACCATTTTGCGGGAAGGTGATCCCGTTCCGCATCAAGCAGTTCCTCCATGATGCGTTTTGCATCGCCGAGATTGTTGACGATCGGGTCGCATGCCAGAGCGCGGAGCAGGATCCGGCGGTCGCAGGAAACGGCGGCTTCCACAGTGAGTTCGTGGGTGTCGAGCACCTGCTGGGTGAGTCCGAGGACTCCGTGCGGAAGCGGAACCGCGGGAAGGGGACGCGGACCGTTCATATCCAGTTCGGAGCGCAGTTCCAGAAACGCGTCGTCCGGCATATTGGGGACGGCCCCGCGGTTTGCGGTGTTGACATAGAATTTTTTACCGAGTCCGCCCCACATGGATTCGACGATGTCCGTTGCGTGATCGCCTTTTCCCTTTGCGAAGAAGTCCGCGATCGGCAGTCTGCCGTCGGCGAATGCGGCGGTTTCCTTCCACTGTTCCGCCATTTCCGCGGCGCGCCGGAATCCGTCGAATGCGGCGAGCGGTTCCGGGTCGACGGGAGAGACGCCGCCACCCTGAAAGAACGGAACATATTCTTTGACGTGTCCGAGAGCGTTCGGATAAGCTCCGTAAAGGTCGAAGAGCTGGAGCGCGTAGTTGTAATTGTAGTGCTGTTTGGAATCGTGGCGTTTCGGAGGCTCTTCAAACTCTTTTGCCGCCTGTTTTGCGACCCATTGCCGTAATTCGGGCATACGGCTGACTCCGTCGTAGTCGCATTTGACGACGAAATTGCAGTGGTTGACGCCGAGAATCTGCAGATCGAATTTTGCATCATGCTCCGGGGAGACGGGGAGTTCCGGTTTTTCCGTGATTCCGCAGCGGAAGAGGTATTCCGCCCGTTTGTACGGGTCGTGGAGGTCGTCGCAGAGAGCGAAGCTCTTCACGCCGGGAGCATGGCGCATCAGTCCGAGTCCGAGCGCGGCGGTCGGGTTGACGAAGTTGATCATCCATGCTTCCGGTGCGAGTTCCTGAACGTCGCGTGCGATCCGCAGGATTTCGGGAAGTTCGCGGAGAGTGCGGAAGATGCCGCCGGGGCCGATGGTGTCGCCGGAACACATCGTGACGCCGTATTTGCGGGATATGCGGACGTCCGTTCCCCGGTAGTGCGTGTTGCGGAACGAGAAACTGGTGATGACGAAATCCGCATCTTTCATCACATCGCGGCGGTTGACGGAGCCGGTCAGCTCAAACGGTGCGCCGGAGTGTGCTTTCGCACGCCCGGCAAGGTTCATCATGGTGTTCAGTACCGCCGGATCGGTGTCGACAAGCGCCAGAGTTCCGGTGCGCAGAACCGGGCTCTGCGCCATGTTGTAAACGACTGCGCGTCCGAAAAAGAAACTTCCGGCGCCGATCACGACGATTTTTGGTCCTTTGTTCATTGAAACGATCTCCATAAAGTTTCGGTTTCTTTCTTTTATTTTAGCATAAACCGCTTGAAATCACAAGAGTAAAAGGGTATTATAATTAGTAAAACGGTCGCACAGCCAGAAAGGAAGATTCCGATGAAGGATTTGCACAAACGGGCGGAGATTTACCGTCCATATCCGTCCGCTACGGTAGATGCAATGATTCATGCCCGTTCCGCGGGACATTACGTCACGGGTCCGGGATGGGACGACGGGTGTGTGCGCAAGGATTTTTTTGAATTGTTCTGGGGCGTTTGCGGAGAAGGGGAGTTTTGTCTCGAAGGACGGTCCTGGATTTTGAAGCCGAAAGAGGTCTGCTTCTATTTTCCCGGAGACGTGCACAAACTGACGCGCCGGACTCCGGTCTGGGAGTATTACTGGCTCACGATTGACGGTGCCTGTCTGCCGGAGTTGATCGCGGCATTCCGTCTTTCGAGAGAAAGCCGTTACGCGGGTGGCTGTCCGGTTGATCTGTTTGAAAATCTGATGAAGGAGATTCGTTCCTGTTCGAAGCGCGGGGAATTCTGTGCGGGAGCGGAAGCGTACCGGATCCTGTCATTGGCGGTTTCCGGTTCAGACTCCGCGAACCGGGAGCTCGGCGAAGCGTTCCAGGAACTGGTAAGGGGATGCTGCAACGACCCGGATGTGTCGGTGCAATGGCTCAGCGGAGAACTCGGCGTGCACCGTTCAACGCTTAACCGGGTTGTGACGGAACAGTTCGGCTGTTCTCCGCAGGAGTTCCTGATCTCGTACCGGATCCAGACCGCGCTCCGTTTGCTGTATGAAACGCAGTTGAGCGTCAAAGAGATCGCGGAAGCGTCCGGGTTCCGCGACCAGAATTATTTCACCAAAGCAATCGTTCGCCGTCTCGGCAAGACTCCGACCGGACTGCGGAAAGAACGGTAAAAACGCGGTATGAAACGTTTTTCTGCCGCGGAGGCGTGTCTTCTGTAAAGAATTTGTTGCATTCAAGCATGATACCCCCGCTTTTATTTCGCCGTTCCGAAGATGCGCTTCACCGCTTCTAGTTTTCTGCTTCCGTACAAGGTATCCGGTTCCAGATACGCGCCTTCGGTCCACTCGTTCCAGCAGGAAAGATGAAGAAGAGAGCCGGTAAATTCCTCCGATTCGGTGAATGCTTTGGCCAGACGCAGGCAGCGTTCCCACGCTTCCGGCGTATTGTTGACCGCAACGGCGGAAAACGGATACCCGATATTTTCAAACATATCCGATTGAACGGTCCGCGGCGAGTTGTCAAAACCGGTGGTGATGACCGGATGATACGGGATGCATAACTCCCGGCTGATACGGCGCATTTCGACATCGTTGAGATCCGTCATGAGATCGTATTCAAACGAGGGGAAGCCTTCGCCGCGGACATTGCTGTAATTGGACGCGCTGTCAAACCCGACTTCCCGGATCAGCGAATTGATTTCATCCATGTCTTTGCCGAGACCGTAGAGGATCGCGTCGAGATTGATTTCGCCGAGATTAAGTTTTTCGACGCGCCGCCGGAAATCATCGAACAGTATTTTTGCCATACGCCTGCCGCCGAGCTGAAGGATCAGTTTCCGTGGATTGAAGATCGAAAAGAAAAGTTTTCCATTTATGCGGAGATAGTTCGGCTGCTTGAAATAGGCCTCAATCAGATGATCCGTACAGCTCAGGAAGGTTTCGGGTGAGATGTCGCCGGACCAGAGCGACTCCCTGGGTTTGTAGTAGCTGCCCGGATGCGAGTAAATGGGGTCATGATTCGCCCACATGATTGCAAATTGAATGTCCCGGCAGTTTTCGGCCGGCAGAAAACCTTCCTGAAGACAGCGCTCCCTGTACGGTCCGTCGGAAAACCAGTAATAGTCAAAAATGAAAGCATCAATTCCATTGTTTATCGCGGCATTGATCTTCTGCGCCATGACGGCGGGATCGGCTTCGTCGCCGTATCCCCATTGCGGAACGAGCGGCTGGATATGTCCCTCAAAACGCGGGGTCGCATGCTGGACAACACGCCATTCGGTCCAGCCTTTCCCATGAAGTTTTTCATTTCTGGGATCAACGTGCCAGTTTGGAAAATAAAATGCACATATTGTCGGACGCTTCATCATAAGTTCCTTATTTTATATTTGGTTCTATTTTATCAGTTCCGGTTTTATGAAACACGGATAGAAAAATTTTGTCTGAACGGAGTTCTCGCGTCCGTCAGCGGCCAGGAGCCGTAATGAGGAGGCGTCCCCAAGGGGCAGACAGATTCCTGTTTGCGGAGAATCAGCCGTTACCGGATGAGAAGTCCAGCAAAGTTTCTCGTCCAGATAAACTTCAAAAACACATGCCGTTTCGTTCCGTTCGGCTCTGCGGTTCAAGCCGCAGGAGAATTTGAGATACCGGAAAACACCGGACGGGAGAGGATACTGCACAAATGCGGTTCGTCGTTCACGGATGCCCGGAAAAAGGTTCGGAAGCAGAGCAATTCCGTTTTGTTCGCCGAATCCGATGTCAAGCGGGATCGAATCGTCCCGGTTTTTTCCAGGGATCCTGTTGAGCTGGGGCAGATAATTGAACATCCCATCGCAGAAGTATGCTTCTGCCTCAAGTTCCTCCAGAGAAACGGAATGCGGACTGTTTTTTCCGCCATGGGCGATCTGAAAAAGAGTCCAAAGCAGATCGGCCAGCAAATCCGCACACTCACCTACGGTGTTTGAAGCATATTGAGCGGCGGCTTCCGGCCTGCCCGCAAGCATGTGATTCATGATCGGCACGATTGTCAGCATGGAATTTTTTTTCAGAACCGCCATTTTCTGAAGAAGCATCCATTTCAGTTCCGTAGCGGAATCTCCGAGTGTTCCGGGATGATATTCATGCTCCGGATATGCGACAAGCGGATTGTTCTCTATGAACGTATGGATCATGTAAACGTCGCCGCGCCCCTGAAACAGCGCGGAAATGATGCGCGGGTCGAAAGTGTGCGCCGCCTGCCCGGTATCCCCGATCAGATGTGAAAGGATTCCGGCAAACTTGACCGCCCGGATACGGTCGTTCGCAATCATGGATTCAAGCGTTTTGTCAACCAGGTAATCCAGGACTTCCGGATAGGTCTCCCATAACTTCTGCGGATTAAATGCTTCATGGCAGTTTTTTACTCCGCCACGCAACGGGATCTGAATATACTCCCGCCACTCTGGATATTTTTGCAGATAAAAAGGCGCGGATGCCTCACCCGGACAGAAAATATCGGGAAAATTTGAAGCTTCTTCCAGAAGTTCGAGTTCCCCGGACCAGTATTTTCCCGCATTGCCGGTCAAGGCTTTGACGGCTCCGGCGCAGATCCATTTATGACAGATACTGTTCATTCTGCTTTTCAACGTATATAAGGTTTGAAATTGTTGCCGGTAATATAAGTGCCATTCAAATAAGACGCTTTGCGTGAATCGACATGCAGATCGAAATACAGGATGTTTGCCGATCCGTTATGCTCGTATGCGATTCTTGCATTGCTGGTCGGATTCGCAGCTCCGTAACTGTTTGCGATTACAAGAGCCCATATTCCGGAATTGGTGGAACCTGTGTAATTATTGGTCTCCGCCTGAAGAACTTTTGTTGACGGAGCGGACACCCGCATCGGATCATGTAAATATAAATCCCCGCCTTTCCGGATATACGCCTCATTGCCGTCGGAGAACTGACCGACCATCCCGTAAAAGCTGGGACGCGTCCAATCCGGATACAATCCGGAATCATCGTGCCAGACATTCTGATAAGAAGCAACTTTCGGACAAAGGTTTTTCATCGGAACGGCTGCAAAATCCTTCTGCAAACTGCTGCCTGCGATCAGTTCGTAATATGGCCGCCAGCCGTGCTTGCCGCCGTAAGCCCACGCAGTGGCTCCGCCGGCAGTTGCAAATGGAAAGGTTCCGTTGTGAATATCCGCATACTGATTGAATGCGTATCCACATTGCTTGAGATTGCTGAGGCAGGTGATCGCGCGTCCGCGTTCTCTCGCCTGATTCAGTACGGGCAGCAGCATCGCCGCAAGAATGCTGATGATTACAATTATGATGAGGAGCTCTATAAGTGAAAATCTCTTTTTCATGGTATATTATCCTGTTTTTGTTTACGGGTAACTGATTTCAAAAAATACGGTTCCATAGCGAAGCACTGAGGTATCGAGATGGAGTTCGAGTTTGCCGTCTTTTCGCGAGGCTCTGGAAATCTTCTGAGCGCGTGTTCCGTCGAAGTTCAGCGCCCAGATTTCCGGCAGTTCCTCTTTGCCGTCCGCAAAGCTCAAATCCAGAACTCCTGTTTCGATGATCTGAGGGGTGTTTCCGGCATCCAGCCAGAAGCGGAGAGCATCGGAATCGAAGATGCTTCCTGAATTGAAAGCATTGGTGGAAAAGATCAGCAGAAAACGGTTTGCCTCTTTCAGCGTCTTCAATCCGTCCAGCGCCGCCAGTACAACGGTCGCCGGACGCGAACAGGAACGGATTTCAAGGTTTTTCAGCGCAACCGGTGCATTCGTTTTCAGAATCGCACCTTCCAGACGCGGTGTGATGACACGCATGGTCTTCTCTTCCGCGTTCAGCATCAGTTCCCCGGTTTCGCTGACATAATATTTCCGTTTCGGGTCCGTTGGATTTTCCGGGGAAAGAATGTTCTTTTTGCGGAGTTCCTCGAAGAATGGAAGTTCTTTGCCGCTGTTGGAAGTATCGGCGGAGATGTACCATTGTCCGACGCTGAGACCGCTGAAGTTTTCTGGCACGAAGCGGACATCCGGCGTGATTTCGCCGACTTTGCCGAGCGGTTTTATTTCCGGGTAAAGCGAACCGAGGCGTGTCACGAACGCCAGCTTTGCATATTCGTCTCCGATTGCTGCGAGATAATGCTGCGGAAACATTTTGGAGCTCTGCAATTCCAGAGCGACGCTGTGCGGTGCCGCCTGCACATCGCGCCTGAGATAAATCAGGGCTGTCAATGCTTCGTTCGCTCTGGAGATCGGATCGTTCGCATCGTCAAACCAGCCTGACGGAAGCCGGACGAGGCGTACCGTACGGGAGTGGACGGCAAGCGCGCTCCACTCCTGCAGCGAGGCATACGAGGAAAAATACAAGCCGCGCTCGTGACGGTATTTGTTCAGTCCCGAATGGGAATATTCCGTAATGAAATACGGGCGATCCAGAAAACGCGCCGCCGCGGATGCCCGGAAATAGGAGGAATCCAGAGAGCTGTTCTGAAAGGCTGCGGAATCATGCGGGTAATTACCCGCCGAGGCATTGGCGGATTGACTCTTTTTTTTAACGTATTTCTGTGGCGGAACCGCCTGTGGATGTGCAAAATAAGTGTGGTGCGAAGCCACGGGCAGCAGTGCGCGTCCCGGAAACTCCAGCGTGCGCAGAATCATATCCCAGTGATAGGAGAGTCCGGGATAACCGCTTCTTTCCAGCGTTCGGTAGAACCATGTGGACATTTCGCGCATTGCTTCGATGAGATATTCGCCGGAATCCTGCGCCCGTTGATTCTGCTGATGCAGATGCGCTTCTGTGATCGCCGGGACTGTATCGAATTTGACCGGCATGTTCCATGCGGCCGAAAGCGCCCGATCGGTTTTATATTTTTCTTTCAGGTATTTCCGGAAACCGGTCAGCAGGAAGTCGAGTCCGTTTGCAAAACGCAAATCCTGCTCATTGATATAGTTTACCATGACGATCTGCGGTTCATCTTTATAAATTATTCCGGTATAAGGATTTTTCCGGTTCATGATATATTCCGTATAGAGCTTCCAGTGATTGCGGTAGACCGGATCGAAGAAAAGATGCGACAGGAAGCTGTTTGTCCGGGGAACGCTCCACAGTTTGCGGATCATGCGACCTCCCGCCATATCGAGCGTAATATAGACTCCGCGTTTTTTCAACCCCGCCAGAAGATAATCAAAACGATCCAGATTCCCCATGTCGAGAGTCTCTTCGAGTTCGGCAATGGTCTGCGGGATCTTTACATTGCGGTAGTCCGCCTTGAAATAATCCGTAAAGACACGGAATCCGATTAAAAAAGCTTCCGGGACCTGAATCCGTGCAAAATTGTATCCTCTGCGTATAACGGCATCACAGAAACGGTCAATCTTCGCTTTGTCCCATTCGTGTATCCTGTCTTCCCACATCATTGAACCGAGCGGCAGATTGAAACCGTAGAGACGCACCGGAATGCCGGGCTGTTTTTCAAATTCCGCATTTCCGGTTTTTCCGACGATCAGACGCCCCTGCACGCCCGCGGGCAGATCACGTTTGACAAGCTGACTGAAATCCAGAACCGTTCCGGGTTTGACTTCCAGAAAATGCGTCGTATCGACCGGACGGAATGCCTTGCCGGCAACCGGTTTGTAGAGACGCAGCAGTTTGGGATCTCCATTCATCACCGGGACTGTTCCGCTGGCGAACTTGCATCCGCCGTTTCCCGGACGGATCCGCACAGCGATCAGGTTTTCTCCTTGCCGGACCGGAACATTGAAGATATGATCCTGCGGAGCAAACGCCTGCGACATATTTCCGCTTTTCAGCGTGTTATAGACATCTTTGCCATTGACGAAGCACTCCATCCACCAGTCAGCAGCCATGCCGAGCGTCATGCTGCCGTCGGTCGGAGCATTGAATTTCTGATATAATACAATCCGTTTATCCGTTTTCAGGGAAGGAAACATTTTGCTTAGATCAATTCGGTCGTTGACTAATTCCAGAGATTTCGCATCCGCCGGAATCCGGTCAACAGCCGCATCTCTCCGCATGGAGTAAAACCATTTGCTGCCGAGTTGAGAAATATAGGTTTTATCCAACCGTTCCAATGTGACCGGACCAAGATAGAATGTCCCGCCATCAGGGAAAGTCCCAAGGCGGAAACGCGGCATGGCAAACGGCGGTAAGGCGGTCTTATTGACCGTGAACTCTGTTATTGCCTTCTGCCATGTTGTCGTGACTTTCAACGTTTTCGTGCTTTTCGGCGCGATATCGGTGTATGGCGTATATTGAAGCGCCGGACTGTAAATGACTTCTCCGTCGCAGGAGCCTTTGTAATAGAATGACAAACGGTATCTCTGACCGTCCGCAATCGGTTTCTGATAGATGAAATTGATCTGTTTTCTGTAGGAATTCGTCTCTCCCCGGGGCGTTTTCAACCGGAATGCAATGATTGCTTCGCCATCCGGTGTTTTCATATCCGCAGGAATGGATGCACTGCAGAGATGCCCGTTTGACGCAACAGGCATAATTCCGTTTTTTGCCATTTCGGAAACGGACGAACAACTCCAGACAGTTTTATTTCCCGCTACGACCGCCAGCATTGCAAAAAACACGGTATAGCATAAAATTTTTTTGCTCATCGAAACTTTCTCCTGTTTGAGATTATCGTTTTTGTTTTTTCCCGTCTTATTCCTGCACTAATTATATCACAAAAACACTATTCCACAATGTCAAAAAAGAAGGGGGCGGGCGGAAGTGAAAAAATCTTATTATTTACACTGCCGATCCGCTTGAAACCGTGAAACGGATATTTTATAATCAATGGTTGAATTTCAAAACAGGGAGTTGAAAAAACGAACATGACGCATTAGAGTAATCCCCAACAGGGAATCATTGCTGAGGGCAGGGATTATCGCTCCGGTTGATGACAGGAATTCGGAGAATTTACAGAAAATCGGAAGTTCTAAATAGTCAGGAGAACGAAATCATGGAATCCGGACTGATCAAATTTACTGCCAGTCAATTTTTCAGGAAAAATCTTCCGTTTACAATTTTTTCTGTAAAACACCATCCGGAAGTGTATCCGGTCGGAAATATCCAGCTGCATACCCGGAAATTCTGGAAAATCACTTACATCACGGAAGGCAGTGGAATTCTGCGGATCAACGGGCGGAGTTACAGTTTTTCTCCCAAGTTTGTATGGCTGAGCCATCCCAATGATGTCACCACCTTGGAGCTTTCGGAGTCGATCTCCTTATACAATATTCTCTTTTTACAGAAGTTTATAGATGATTGGCCGAAACATCTGGACAATGCTTACGGATTTTTTTCGATTTTTGATCCGAAATACAAGCCCGAACTCTCGATGAATCATGAACTGATTCATCTTTTGGACGCGAACTGTAAAATCTATCCGTTGATTCGGAAAATGGAACACGAATTTGAACAGGACGATATCAACGGCGAGGAGCTTCTGCGGCTTTATTTGATCGAACTGCTGATTGAACTTTCCCGCTTGAGCGTTCACTCCTATACGAAAAAAAGAAAAGAAGAAATCGCCCATAGCATCACTTCCTATTTGGAAAAATACTACAGAGAAACATTGAATATTCAGAAAATCGCCGATGAGTTCGGCTATTCCCGCGGTTATCTTTTCTCGTTTTTCAAACAGAAAACAGGTACTACGATCGGGCAGATGCTTTGGAGTATCCGCTTGAAAAGAGCAAAACAGCTTTTGCTGGAAACAGAGTTGCCGGTGGAAAAAATCTGCTATCAATGCGGTTTTTCCGATGTATCCAACTTTTACCGTTCATTCAAAAAGAAAATGGGAAAAAGCCCGGCAGAATTCCGGAAAAGATGAAAAATTTTCACATTCCGGTTTTCTGCCGCAGAGATGTGGAATCTCAAATCAGTTTCAACGCATCGTCGAGAGCTCCGATGATGTCGTCGACGTGTTCAAGTCCGATGGAGAGCCGGATCAATTCCGGCTGAAGCCCGGCTTTGCGCTGATCTTCGTCGGAAAGCTGCGAGTGGGTTGTGCTCGCCGGATGAATAATCAGGCTTTTGGCGTCCCCGACATTGGCGAGAATGCTGAACAGTTCAATGTTGTCCACAAGCCTGATTCCCTCCGCACTGCCGCCCTTGACACCGAACACGACCATGCCGCCCGCACCATTCGGCAGATATTTTTCCGCGAGTCCGTGCGACGGATCGCCGGGAAGCCCCGGATAACGCACCCAGGCGACTTTCGGATGTTTGTTCAGGAACTCCGCAACTTTCAGCGCGTTGGCGCTATGCCGCTCCATACGCAGGGGAAGCGATTCCACCCCCTGAAGGAAAATCCACGCGGCGTCCGGTGCAAGCGTCGGCCCCTGATTGCGCAGTCCGACCGTGCGCAGACGCAGAATGAACGCCAGCGGATTGAGGTCTCCGAGATCATGCGCGAAGCGCAGTCCGTGATAACCGCGGTCCGGCTCATTGTAGAGCGCAAATTTCGGATCGGTCCAGTCAAAATTTCCTGCGTCGATCACCACACCGCCGATGCCCGCACCATGTCCGCCGATCCATTTGGAGAGCGAATGAATGACGATATTCGCGCCGTGTTCAATCGGCCGCAGCAGCGTCGGCGGAGTGAATGTCGCATCGACGATTAGCGGGAGATGATGCTTTTTTGCAATCGCCGCGTACCCCTCAATGTCTGCAACGTCAAGAACCGGATTGCCGACAGTTTCAATATAGAGTGCACGGGTCTTTTCATTGATTGCTGCTTCGGTTGCCGCAAAATCGTTGACCGGAGCGAAGCGGACCGTGATTCCCTGCTGAGGGAGGATTGCGTCGAACTGGGTGAACGTGCCGCCGTAGAGATTGTTGGCGGAAACCAGTTCATCGCCATGTCTGAGAATATTGGTAATGGTAAAATAGATTGCCGCCGTGCCGCTGGAGAGGGTCAGCGCCGCCGCTCCGCCGTCGAGTTGTGCCAGGCGTTTTTCCAGCGCGTCGTTGGTCGGATTCATCAGCCGGGCGTAAATATTGCCCGGTTCCCGCAGTGCGAACAGATCGGAACCGTGTTTGGAGTTTTTGAAGTTATATGCCGTTGTGCGGTAAACCGGAACCGCGCGGGCGCGGGTGGTCGGTTCGATTTCCTGTCCTGCATGAATTGCAAGCGTTTCGATGCGATAATTGCGATTGCTCATAGGTGAAGTCTCCCTGTATTTATTGATTCAGTCGTTGAACAGCCAAGAGGAAAGGTAACGTTCGCCGGTATCCGGCAGCAGTGCGACGATCCGTTTTCCCGTGTATTCCGGACGTTTGCTCAATTCGAGAGCGGCAAAAAGAGCGGCTCCGGAACTGATACCGATCAGCAGCCCTTCCTGCTTTGCCGCGGCGCGGGCGGTGCTGCCGGCATCCTCTGAGTTTACGGGAAAGATTTCGTCGATGATCTTCGTGTTGAGTACGGATGGAACGAATCCGGCGCCGATTCCCTGAATTTTGTGCGGACCGGGTTTTCCGCCGGAGAGTACCGGGGAATCGGACGGTTCCACTGCGATCAGTTTGACATTCGGATTGCGTGCTTTCAGAACTTCGCCGACTCCGGTCAGAGTGCCGCCGGTTCCGACTCCGGCAACAAAAGCATCAATCCTGCCGTCAGTGTCCTGCCAGATTTCCCCGGCGGTGATGTGCCGGTGATATTCCGGGTTCGCCGGGTTGTCGAACTGCTGCGGAATGAATGATCCCGGACGGGTTTTGGCAAGTTCTTCGGCCTTGGCGATTGCGCCTTTCATGCCGAGCGCACCTTCTGTCAGAACGAGTTCCGCACCATAGGCTGCGAGCAGTTTGCGGCGTTCAATGCTCATGGTGTCCGGCATGGTGAGGATCAGTTTGTAGCCTTTGACCGCCGCCACGAGCGCGAGCCCGATTCCCGTATTGCCGCTGGTCGGTTCGATGATCAGCGCGCCCGGAGCGATCTTTCCCGCCTTTTCCGCTGCTTCGATCATGCCGATGGCAATGCGGTCTTTGACACTGCCGGCGGGATTGAACGATTCCACTTTTACCAGGATTTCGGCATTTCCCTGATTGAGTCTGTTGATCTTAACCAGAGGCGTTTTCCCGATTTTTTCAAGAATGTTGTCGTAAATTTTTTTCTGCATAAGTGTTCTCCTTAATAAAGTCTACTTTTTTGGTTGTGATAATATAAAATACACTGTTCCCGGATAAAAACAAGTTCAAACAGAATATTTTTTTCTTTTTTTACAGCTTGAGATCAGAAATGAAAAAGACGGAAAAAGCGGATTTTGTATTTGAATCTACTGAATAAGTAGTGTATATTGGGGATGAAATCATAAACCGTTAAAAATAGGATTCAGAGTATGAAAGTTTCCACGAAAGGGCGTTACGGGCTGCGGATTCTTCTGGACATTGCGCTGCACGAAACCGGCGGCAAGCCGCGTATGATCCGGGAGATTGCCGTCAATCAGGAAATCTCGGAGAAATATATCAGCCGGCTGATTATCGAGCTGCGAAAAGCGGGATTTTTGAAATCCGTCCGCGGCGCGAAAGGCGGTTATACGCTGATGCGCAAGCCGGAGGAGATCCGTATTCTTGACGTTCTTGAGGTTATGGAGGGGGAGATTGACATTGTGGACTGTATTGCGTCTTCCGGAGAGAGCTGCCGCCGGCAGTCACTGTGTCCCACCCGGCGGATGTGGGCGGAGATCAACCGGAAGATACGGGATGCCTTTGCTGCTTATTCGCTCAGGGATCTGATGGACCTTTACGCTTCCAGCGGCGAAACCGTTCTGGATTACTGCATCTGACGCTGATTGTTCCGGGTGCTCCGTTTCCGGTATTCGCGCGGGGAACATCCGGTATACTGGCGGAACCGGGCGGAGAATGCCAGCTGTTCCGGAAATCCGACCTGCTCTGCTATGCTTGCGATGCTTTGCCCGGTTGTTTCCAAAAGCAGCATGGCGGTTTCCATTTTCCGTTGGAACAGGTAGTTTGCGGGTGATTCATTCATTTTTTCCCGGAAGCGGCGTTCCAGAGTTGTCACGCTCATATTCAGTTTTTCCGCCAGTTCCCGGATCGTGACATGCCGGGGGATGCTTTGGGAAAACACCGCCAGAATCCGTTTGAACGGGTCCGGCGGATTTTCTGTGCGGGCCGCGGCGGAGAAATCAAGCAGAATTTCCAGCGCAAGTCCGCAGAGTGTGGAACATTCCGCCGGATCTGCGCGCAAAAGGAGACCGCGCATACGCTCTATTTTTTCCAGAATTTTGCGGAAGTCCGGAAGGCGGATCTTCATGTGTTCCGATAGATTCAGCTGTCTCATCAGCAGCCGGGAGAAACTGCCGCTGATTCCGAATGCCAGTTTTTTGCAAATTCTGTCAGGGCCGGTTTCCAATTTGGAATCTTCCTGCTGATGAATGATTCCGACCTCTCCGGGAATGAGCTGAACCGATGTCTCGCGCTGGGTCAGCTTCAATGTTCCCTCCAGCGGAAGTTCAAACGCATAATTGTCGTATTTCAGATGCTTGACAAAATCGGTACCGCTGTAAGTGGAGTAGGTGACGAATGAAGGGAAAAACGGAAAATGTTCGGATCCGGGAACCCGCCAGAGAGTCGGCTGGTTGCTGGGATGATTGATGATATCCTCTCCGAACGCGTATTTCCGGGTTATCGGTTTGAACGTGAATGGCATGACGTTTTCCGTTTTTCTCCAAATATATTCCGTCAGGGGGATTTTTCAAGCAGATATGCCACGGTGCCGCCGGGAAACGCGCAGTTGTCCACGGAAAAGCGGAGGATTCCATTGGCAAAGCTCCCTTTGACTGTTCCCGCAGCGGAACCATCCTGTGCCAGAGCCGTGATTTTCAGCGGACTTTCCGTTTTCAGTTCGGCAACCGCGGTTCCGTGACGGATCAGCAGAGCGTTTCCGCCCCAGCTTTGAAGAAGAGTCCGGGTTTCGTCCCGGAACCGTATTCCCTCGGTGGTGAAGTCGGTCAGATGGATGATCAGGATTTTGTGACTGCGGGGAAGCGGACGGCGGTCCAGGGCGATTGCGGCAAAGGTCGTGAATGTGTTGACATTCCGCAGCTGCAGCGTTTCCGCTTTCAGGCTGCCTTCCGGGAGAACGAGGGCTTCGGAAAACGGCGTTGCGACGGAGAATGTCCCGGCGTCCCGGTTCAGCCGGATCCGGCGGTCTTTTGCAACGTTTGTTCCGGGCTGCCAGATCCGGATTTTTCCGTCTGGCTGTTTGCCCTGAACGTGCGAACCGATTTGTGCGTTGAGTCCCAGCATGCTGAGTTCATCGGGGAACCGTTCCGGTACGCCGTTGCCGAACGGCATCCGCGGGACGGCAAAGGAAATTTTTTCTTCCGCCGGTGCCAGGTCGCCGCGGATAAACAGCGCGTGGATGATGGGATCGCTGAGCTGCTGCATGGGATCGTTCACTCCGTCAAAGCATCCGCCGGGACGGAATTCGCGGATTCCGCGTTCCCCGTGACTCCATCCGAACCGCCAGAGTCCCGCCCAGTTCTGGAGAGCGGCGAGACTTCCCATCAGCGGGCCGTTTTCCGCTCGGAACCGATTCGGATTGCAAAAGTTGAATTCGGTCATGATGAACGGTTTGCCGAAGATCCGGGTGGGCATGACCAGGCGCGGAACGAGTGCCGAACGGCGGATGGAAGAACCCTGATCGTGAAGTTGGGGAAGCGACCATTTCTTTTCCGGAAATTCCGGATGGGAAAAGTACTGATGATTATCCACAAGATCGAATTTATCCCGCAGGACGGTCAGCGGGAGATCCGTCATCCAGTTGAGGCTTGTGACCATGGTCTTCAGTTTCAGTTCGTTTTTCACGAAATCCAGAAGTTCGTCCAGTTCCGCCGACTGCATTTCATGCAGAAAGCGCGGAAAGGATTCCCGCCCCGCTCCGTTGGTTTTCCGCCATTTTTCGAACTGCGTCCGGTAGGCGCTTTCCGTTTCCGGCGTTCGGGACCAGTGCGAGAACAGGGTGTCTTCGTTGACGAGATTCACGCAGAGCAGGGCGGGGTCTTCGCCCCATTTCAGTCCCGTATACGGATTCCGGTGCTCCATCCAGCGGCGTACGAACGTTTTCCAGTTTTCCATCGCTTTCCGGTCGACGGGCAGAAGAGCTTTCATTGTTGTTCCGGTTCCGGAAAGCTGATCCCCTTTACGCAGTGAACGGCTGGTATAAAAGTCGGTGGTGAGGTAGATGCCGCGTTCCTTGCACTTTGCAAAAAGATAGTCCATCCGGTCCATCTTTTCCGGATCAAGGGTTACCGAATCCGCAGCGTCCCGGTCGATCATCCCGTTGTCGTGATGATGAAAGCGGAGAGAATTGTATCCTTGCACAGCCAGACGGTCAACCAGTTCATCCGCGGTCTTTTTATCGGGAAAATTGGCGCCCATGCATACGTTGGTGCCGAAAAACCGGATTTTCTTTTCCGGTGCGTTTTCAAATACGAATTCCCCGTTCGCCGAGGAACGGACAAATCCGTATTTCCCTGCCGGAGCATCCAGAGAGGCGGAGAAGTCCAGCGGAGATCCTTTGGCGATTGTTTTGGAAAAGCGGAACGGTTTCCAGTTCCGGTCCTGCCGGATCACGACCGGGCGGTTTGCCGCCGGTGGGAAAAAGATCCGGTGATTGCTCAATGTTGCGGCGGCGATCAGCCAGCGGACGGACGGGTCCGTTACGCGGAATGTGATGGATTGCGGTTCTTTGCCGGAGAGCGGAAAACTGGAGGCATATAAAACGGCGGGACCGGAAGAAGCATTCCACCGGAGTGCGATTGCCGCGTTGGCGGCGGAAAGCGGAGTCTGCCAGTCCGCACAGTCGATTCCCGCCCGGACCGGTATGGACTGTATCTTTCCGTCCCGGTAACGGATATCAAGAAAAGCGGTTGTCTTCCCTTTTGCCGGATTCCATGCGGAGGCATGCAGCAGATTGACGGCTCCGGCGGGGAAATCCGTGCGGTCAAGCCGTATGGTCGGCGATGCCGTGCGGTCTGCCACTGCTGTATGGGAACCAATCCGGAAAGGAATGCCCGATACGGTCTGTATCCCGGAACGCAGGCCTTGCAGTGCATTCAAGATACTGCCGTCGCTGCCGCTGACGGCGGCGCTGTCTATGCCGGCAGGGGAGGTTTTCGGCGGGATCAGCTCCAGATTGAATCTGCATCCGGTTTTACGGATTGCTCCTTCCGCCTCGGCTGCATAAATCCGGATGGATACGGTTTGATTCCATTGGCGGTTGTCCTGCACATAGACCGAAAAGGTTCCGGAAGCCGTCGCCCGGATCCCTCCGGCGAGCTCCACCGTTACAGACTTTGCCGGAGACTTCGGAAAGAGTACCTGTCCGCGGAATTCCGACGGGATCCGGACCGGTTTGCCGTTTACGGAAATTGTCCCTGCCGGAAGCGGAATATCCCAGCTGGTGCATACCATTTTCGTGAAAACCGTTTCCGGAAATTCGAGACGGTTTTCAAACTGCCAGCGGTTTTTCCCGTTTTGTTTCAGCGTTTGTGCATACGTTCCGACTGTTCCGTCCAGATTGAGCTTTCCTGTGACGGACAGGCGATCGGCTGTTTCAGTCTGCCGGATTCCGTTCCACTTCGGTTTGCTGTTCCATGTTGAACCGGCAATGGAAACTTTGAGTCCGGAGTTTGCCAGTTTCAATTCGCCGGACGGCGCAGCCGATACGCCTGGCGGCAGGTCCAGTGCGTTCGTTTGAAGAAAGAGACCGGCGGAAAAGAGAAGCAGTGACAGTTTTTTCATATTCGGAATTCCTTGTTTTTAATAGGTATGATTGACCAGCAGGGAATAGCGGTTGGCAAAGTTGTCAATCGTGAACCAGCTGAAACTTGTTCCGGTGGAGCCCCAGACGAGACTGGTGTTCCATTTATGAAAACGCGCCATGGTGACATGTCCGTCAAACAGCAGAACGCCCGCTCTTGTTTGATTGTTGTGGTGCATTCCGACTCCGCCGACGCCCCACAGACCGGTTTCTCCGGTCGTGAAGTTGTAGCCGACAACGGAGTCGCCGTATTTTGTCGTTCCTGTGTAGGCGTGCTCCGTGAGGAATATGGAGCCGGACGGCTGCTTTACCATGGAACTCTTCATGTAGACCGAGGAACCGTCCATTGCCTGACAACGGCCCCAGCCCATCAGAAACGAGTAGGATCGCGGCGGATTGACTTCGTAGGTGGAATGTTTCCGCGGATAGGAGGATGGATCGCTTGGACACCAGAATATTTTGAATTTCTTATTTGTATGCCGGAGACTCTCATTATTGCTTGCATAGTTTCTGGCAAAGACGTAATCCCAGTGATAGCCCCACTGATAATAACCCGGCCTTCCTGCATCGGTGCCGAACGGCGGAGCGGGGATTCCGTCGTAATCATTCAGGTAAAAGGCTTCATAAGTCCCCATGGTTTTCAGCTGTGACATGCATTGAATGCTCTTCGCCTTGTCCCGCGCCGCGTTCAGAGCCGGGAGCAGCAGACTTGCCAGAATTGAGATGACGGCAATCGTTATCAGGAGCTCCAGCAGAGTGAATCTCTTTTTTCGAAATGACAGGATCCCGAAGTGTTTCATAATTGTTCCTTTCCAGTAAATTCAGGATAGTTGTTTTTCTGTAGAAAACAGTCTGCTTTCTGAAATTTATTATACTCTGAAATGAAAAATATGGCAAGAGGGGAAAAGAAGCAAAAATATGTTGATATTCATTATTTATATATAAAAGATCGGCGAAGTGTAAAAAGTGCTGTGTTTGGAGAACCATGAGAAGAATTCTTTCATTTTATTCCGGCGGAGCAAATGAAAACGGGGGTTGAACAGGGGGGTATCCGTTTCCCAAACATGGAATTTACGAAAAAAAAAGACTTTTCAAATAAAAACATATTGTTTTTTTTGATTTTCTCTGTATTGTATATGTCGTGACCAAATCGAAGGAGATTGACTATGAGAACATCTGTTCTGGGAATGATTCTTGCCGGAGGGGAGGGCACCAGACTCGCCCCGCTTACCGATCAGCGTGCAAAGCCCGCCGTTCCGTTCGGAGGAAAATACCGCATCATTGACTTTGTGCTGAGCAATTTTGTCAACAGCGGGATCAACAGCATTTTCGTGCTGACGCAGTTCAAATCGCAGAGTTTGATGGAACACATCATCAACGGATGGAACATCTCTTCCACTCAGGTGCGCGGGAGCTTCATCATTCCCGTTCCTGCCCAGATGCAGACGCAGGACCGTACCTGGTACCGGGGAACTGCCGACGCCATCTATCAGAATATGGGGCTGATTGAGGATTTCAAGCCGGATCTCGTTGCCGTGTTCGGCGGTGATCATATCTATAAGATGGATGTCAGCCAGATGGTTGATTTCCATTGCTGCAACAACGCCATTGCCACTGTTGCGGCAATCCCCGTTCCGATCAGTGAAGCGAGTCAGTTCGGCATTATTCAGGTGGACAAGGACTGGCGGATCGTTGGATTCCAGGAGAAGCCGAAAGATCCGACACCGCTTCCGAACGACAAGAACATGGCGCTTGCCTCCATGGGGAATTATATTTTCAACGCCGATGACATGCTGTCGCTTCTCAAGAACGACTACGAACAGAAAGCCAGTTCCCATGATTTCGGGAAAGACATTATTCCGAGTCTGGTCGGCACCAAGCGGCTGTATGCCTATAATTTCTACTCCAACAAGATTCCCGGCCAGGCAGTCAGCGAAAAGCCGTACTGGCGCGACGTCGGGACGCTCAAGGCGTTTTTTGAAGCCAATATGGACCTCCGGGCGACACAGCCGCAGCTTGACCTTTACAATGATAAATGGCCGATTTACAACTACCATTTCAGCCTTCCTCCGGCGAAGTTCGTCCATAACGAGGATGTCGATACGTTCGGACTTCCGCGTATCGGAAAGGCGATCAACTCCATTGTCTGCGACGGCTGTATTGTTTCGGGAAGCACGGTTACCAATTCCGTTCTTTTCAACTCGGTTTATGTTCACAGCTATGCGACAGTTCATAACAGCATTCTGCTGAACGATGTTGACATCGGCGAGCACTGCCGTATCCGCAATGCGATCATCGACAAACACAACGTCATCCCGCGCAACACCACGATCGGGTATGACCGCGAGGAGGATGCCAAGCGTTACAAGGTCGTTGACATCGGTGACGGACAGTGGCTGACGGTGATTCCGAAAGACCGTCATTCCAACACTTATGAGCTCTCGAAAAGTCTTGAGATTCATGAGTCCGCCGCGCCCGCTCCGGAGGAACCGGCGGAACAGAAGTGATTTTCTGTCGGAACTATGATTTGACAGAATCGTGAAAGACGGCGTTTCGCGCCGTCTTTTCATTTATTGACGGGATCGTTGTATTTTATGGAAAACGAATTGTATCGACGGGTTCGGGAGGCTGTTCGGGAAGAGCTGTGCGGTGCGCCGGGATGTCATGATTTCGATCACACGGAACGGGTGCTGCGGAATGCCCGGATGCTTGCCCGGCAGGAGCTGGATCCATCGGATGAAAGAGCGTTTCTCGCAGTGTCGCTTGCGGCACTGCTGCATGATGTGGCGCGTCCGGAAGAACTGCAGTCCTGCGGCAGAATCTGTCACGCGCAGGCGGGGTACGGGAAATCTGCGGATTTTCTCCGCCGCTGCGGCTGTGTGGATGAAGCGCTGATCGGAGAAGTCGCCGATGCGGTGCGCCGTCACCGTTACCGCGGCAAGGATCGGCCGGAGACTCTGATTGACCGTCTGGTTTATGATGCGGACAAGCTGGATTCCATCGGAGCGGCGGGAGTCGGTCGTGCGTTTCATTTTGCGGGCCGGGTTGGAGCCCGGCTGCATAATTCCGCGGAGGAGGCGTTAGCCGGCAGCGAGTACGGTCGCGAGGATTCCGCCTACCGGGAGTACCTGGTCAAGCTGCGTCATGTTCCGGAGCGGATGCTGACGGCTGTGGGGCGTGCTGCCGCGGAAGAGCGCGCGGAGTTCATGCATGAGTTTTTCCGCCGTCTCTGCGAAGAGAGCGGAGTGAAGTGACGGTTTCGGAAGATTTGCGGCGGAGCGGTTTGCAAAATTCCATACTTCATGATATTGTAGGAAAGGAAAAGAGAGGAGTTTTGCGGGTTGTAATGGTGAAAAATCAAAAAAAGTTTAAAAAAAATTGGATTTTTTTCAGAATCGGGGTTATAGTAATAGCTCTGTACGGAATTTTTCTGCCCGGATTGCGGGCGGAGGATTATGACCGGAACAGGAAAATTGCGAAACTTCAGGCGGAAATTGAGCGTTTGAAGAAAGAGAATGCGGAGTTGCAGACGACGGTTGAGCGTTTGAAAACGGATTCCCGTGAAGGGGAGAGCGTTCTTCGCAAGGAGCTGATTGAAACACTAGACAAGTATTCGACGCAGGCCGGACGATTGAAGCGCATGGAGATGAGCTCCGCCGGGACCATCGAAACCCTTGAACCGGTGTATATGGGCGCCAGGGAGATGGAACTGGAAGCCGATTTGAAATTATGCGCAGATTCAATAGGGCGGCTCTCGGTGGAAGTGCTGAGATTCTGCGATGAAACAGGAGCCGTCCTCCCGTCGATTGTGTCGAATCATATAGAAGCCGCCCGCATGCGCTTGAAACTCGAATCCCTGAAAGAACTTGCGATGAAGAGTGCATTGCTTGCGGCTCCCGCGAAAGCTCCCGGAAAACTGGTGAGCTGCCGGATTTACGAACTGAATGAAAAACCCGAACTTGTGATTTTGTCGGCGGGTTATCGGAACGGAGTTCGGATGGGATTGATCCTGCGAACGGACAAAGTCGCGATGAAAGTTGTGGCGTTGCGGAATTTTACGAGTGCCGCGATCGTGACGGAAGGCAGTTTCCGGGATCTGGCGCCGGGCATGGAGGTCCGGGCGTCGAATAAATAAGAAATTTGGAAAGATTCACCGGAATCTTTCGAGTGTATAAAACCAAAAACAAAAGAAATGAGAGAAGTAGAATGGAAGTTCGGGCGATGACAAAATACGTCCACATCTCCCCGCAGAAGGCGTCTGACTTTTCCCGCACGATTCAGGGAAAGAAAGTCGTCGATGCGCTCGCGATGGTGGAGTTGAGTCCGAGAAAGGCAGCAAGACTTTTCGGCAAGACACTGAGAAGCGCGCTGGCAAACGCCGAAAACAACTACGAGCTCAAGAGAGAATCCCTCACGGTGAAGGAAGCGGTAGCCAATCCTGGCCCGATGCTGAGAAGATTCCGTCCGAAAGCACGTGGTATGGCCGGCAGAATCAGAAAACGTACGAGTCACTTCACGGTGGTTCTTACGGACGAGAAATAAGGAAGGGTCTGATAGTGGGTCAGAAGGTTAATCCTATTGGGCTGAGATTGGCTCTGAACAAGAACTGGAGTTCTCATTGGTTTGCGAGAAAAGACAATAAGAACAACTTCGGCGATTGGCTTCACGAAGATCTCAAGATTCGTTCTTACATCAAAAAGAATTTCAACAATGCCGCGATTTCGAAGATTCTGGTCGAGCGTTACGGGACCCGCGTCCGTGTGACGATCTATGCGGCACGCCCCGGCATCCTGATCGGACGCAAGGGTGCGGAACTTGACACGCTGAAAGCCAGCGTGGCGAAACTGCTCGCGCACAACGAAGAACTGATTCTGGAAGTTGTCGAGATCAAGCAGCCGGAAACGAATGCGCAGCTGGTCGCGGAAAGCGTCGCCCAGCAGCTGGAACGCCGAATCGGTTTCAGACGTGCAATGAAGAAAGCGATTCAGGTTGCGATGGAACTGGGTGCGGAAGGCATCAAGATCCACTGCGCCGGCCGTCTCGGCGGAGCCGAACTTGCGCGTACCGAGCAGTACAAAGAGGGAAGAACTCCTCTCCACACATTGAAGGCCCATATTGATTATGGGTTCACCGAGGCCAACACGACCGCTGGAAAGATCGGCGTGAAGGTATGGATTTGTCATAAAGAGCCAACGGAGGAAATGCAAAATGCCGTTAATGCCAAAAAGAGTAAAGCACAGAAAGGTTCAGCGCGGTAACAACAGGGGTCTTTCGCAGAGATGTAATGAACTCGATTTCGGCGATTATGGACTCCAGACTCTTGAGCGCACGTACCTGACTGCCAACCAGATTGAAGCCGCCCGTGTGGCGATTACGCGTCATATGAAACGCCGCGGTAAAGTTTGGATCAGAGTGTTCCCCTACAAGCCGTACACCAAGAAGCCCTTGGAAGTGCGTATGGGTAAGGGAAAAGGAAATGTGGAATATTGGGTTGCTCCGATCAAGCCTGGAAGAATGCTCTTCGAGGTTAGCGGATGCACGGAAAACGTGGCAAAAGAGGCGATGAGCCTTGCCGCCGCGAAGCTCCCGATCAAATGCAAATTCATCATGCGGACGCATGCTGTCTGATTGGAGAAGTGTTACGATGAAGATGAAAGACATCAAGGAACTGACGGTCGAAGAACTCGACGCCAAGGTTGCCGATCTGCGCAAGGAGCACTTCACCCTCCGTCAGCAGTCCAAGACCGGAACACTTGAGAATCCGGCCCGGATCAATCAGATCCGCAAGGACATCGCAAGATGTTTGACAGAAAAGAAAATCAGGGGCGCTGCTGTGCAGGCCTGATGATAATAAAGGAATTGTGCTATGAATGAGAACAACAGCAGCGCACCGCAGGAACGCGGTAACCGCAAGCACAGAGTCGGCATGGTGGTCAGCGACGTTCAGAACAAGACCATCATCGTCGAAGTCATGCGGAGAGCGGCGCACAAGAAATACAAGAAGGTCGTAAAAGTCCGTACACGCTATGCCGTGCATGACGAGACGAATCAGGCGAAAGTCGGCGACACGGTCAGAATCGGCGAAACCAGGCCCCTCAGCAAGCAGAAACGCTGGCGCCTTGAAGAGATTATCAGCCGCGCTGAATAAGCGGGGCGGGAGATTACTGCAATGGTCCAAATGCAAACAAATATGGAAGTTGCCGACAACTCCGGCGCGAAGCGTGTCACTGTTATCACAGTGCTCGGTCAGAAGCGTCGTTGCGCGAAAATCGGCGACATTGTGACAGCGGCTGTCAAGGAAGCGATTCCGGGCGGCGCCGTCAAGAAGGGTGATGTGGTCAAATGCGTCATCGTCAGAACCGCAGCGAAGATCCGTCGTGAAGATGGTTCCTATCTGAGATTCGATGCGAATGCCGCGGTTGTGATCGACGATCAGAACAATCCGAAAGGTACCCGTATCTTCGGTCCTGTCGCCCGTGAACTTCGCGATAAGAACTTTATGAAAATCATTTCGCTTGCTCCGGAGGTGCTTTGATGTATTCTGAGAAATGCGCAAAAACCTATCACGTCAAAAAAGGCGACGTGGTGGAAGTACTGAGCGGCGTGTGGAAAAAAGAGACCGGCAAGATCGTCGCCGTTATTAAAAAGACGGACCGTGTCGTTCTTGAGATCCAGAGCGTTCCTGCTGAGAAGCAGGCCGAGCGTCTCGGCAAGAAGACCGTGAAGAAATCCCAGGCCAATCCGAAAGGTGGACTGGTGGACAGAGCGGTGTCGGTTCATGTTTCTAACGTCAGGAAGAAAGACTGATTACAAATCGGAGAACAATTATGCCTGACATGAAGAAAAAATACAATGAAGAAGTGATCCCGGCTCTCAAAGAGAAGCTCGGCGTCACCAATGTTATGCAGGTGCCGAAGCTGCAGAAGATCGTTCTGAGCACCGGTATCAGCTCCAAAATGGAAAAAGACGCGATGGCGGAAGCCAGAACGCATCTGACCGCTCTTGCCGGACAGGCTCCTGTCACCTGCAAAGCGAAAAAGAACGTTGCCGGTTTCAAACTGCGCGTCGGAATGCCGGTCGGCCTGATGGTCACACTCCGCGGCAAAAAGATGTACGAGTTCCTTGATCGTTTCGTACACAATGCTCTTCCGCGCGTGAGAGACTTCCGCGGCGTCCCGGTCAAGGGTTTTGACGGTGTCGGAAACTACAATCTCGGTATTCCGGATGTTTCCATTTTCACCGAAATTGACCTTGAAAAGATCAAATATCCCCTTGGATTAAACTTAACAATGGTAACCAGCGCAAAGACCGATGCAGAAGCCAAAGAACTGCTCGCGATGCTGGAAATTCCGTTTGCGCGCTGAAGAGGAGAATAGAAAATGGCTAAGAAAAGTCTTATTGCCAAGCAGAAACGCGGAAGTAAGTTCGCTGTTCGGAACTACAACCGCTGTCAGGCTTGCGGCAGACCTCGCGCATACATCCGCAAATTCAAACTTTGCCGTCTGTGCTTCCGTGAACTGGCCCTCAGCGGTCAGATCCCTGGCATCGTCAAGGCAAGCTGGTGAAAGGTGGACATAGAAAATGAGTATGCAGGATCCTATATCAGATATGCTGACACGTCTGCGTAACGCAGGTATGTCTTCCCAGAAAGAAGTCGTCATGCCCGCTTCCAAAATGAAAGCCGCGATCGCCAAGGTTCTCCTTGACGAAGGCTACATTGCCGGATACCGTGTGGAAGGCGACGTCAAGAAGACCTTGACAATCGAACTCAAATATTATATGCGCCGTCCGGTGATCGAAGGCTTGGAACGAGTAAGCAAGCCCTCCTGCCGTCTCTATTGCGGCAGCAAAGAGATCCCCCGCGTGAAGGATGGACTGGGAATCGCGATTCTCTCCTCGCCGAAAGGCGTCCTCAGCGGCAAAGATGCACAGAAACAGAATGTCGGCGGAGAAGTTCTCTGCTACGTCTGGTGATGAAACGAGGTATGGAAGATGTCAAGAATCGGAAATAAACCGGTCGAAATCACTCCGGATGTAAAAGTCGCTGTCGTCGACGGTGTCGTCAATGTCGAAGGCAAACTCGGCAAGCTCTCGTTCGCTATTCCGAAAGATATCGAACTTGAAGTCGAGGAGAAGCTGGTTCATGTGAAATGCCTGGCCGAGAGCGCCAACGCTCTGCACGGCCTTACCAGAAGCCTCGTCCACAACATGGTGGTCGGCGTTTCCAACGGCTACACGAAGGAACTCCAGATCGTCGGCGTCGGTTACAAGGCGACTCTTGCGGGCAGCAAGCTGACCCTCAACCTCGGTTATTCCCATGCGATCGAATACATGGTTCCCGAGGGCGTCAAAGTCACAGTCACCGACGGTGTCAAGATTGTGGTCACCGGTCCGGACAAACAGCTTGTCGGCGAAGTCGCCGCGCGCATCAGACGTTACAAGAAGCCGGAACCCTACAAGGGCAAAGGCGTCCGTTACTCTGACGAGCATGTTGTTATCAAGCCCGGCAAGACCAACGCGTAATTGAAAGGGTTTGGATCTTATGAAAACAGCAAAAGAAAAAAGAATCAAACGTCATATCAGAGTGCGCGGAAAGATCTCCGGCACCGCGGCGAGACCCCGTCTCTGCGTCAGCATGACAGCCAATAATATGTACGTTCAGTTTATCGACGACGACGCAGGCAAGACTCTTGCAGCGGCTTCCACGCTTGGAGCCGACTTCAAGGCCCTCAACCTGAAGCGCAATGTCGAGGCCGCCACGGCTCTCGGCAAGATCGCCGGGGAAAAGGCTCTTGCGGCCGGTATCAGCGAAGTGGTTTTCGATAGAAGCGGTCACCAGTATCACGGCAAAGTCAAGGCGTTGGCCGACGCCGCACGCGAAGCCGGATTAAAGTTCTAACGGAGTTTGAACATGACAATCGAAAAACAGAATATCGAACAGGACGCTCATGTTGAGGAAATCGACCTCTCCTCCGTTCAGCCGGCGGCTCCCGCCGGCGAGATGGAAGAGCTCGTGCTCAGCATCAACCGCTGCTCCAAGGTTGTAAAAGGCGGCCGTAACTTCTCCTTCGGCGCTCTCGTCGTCGTTGGTGACAGAAACGGTAAAGTCGGATACGGATACGGCAAAGCCAATGAAGTCTCCGATGCGATCCGCAAGGCGCAGGAAGCGGCCAAGAAACATCTCGTGACCATTCCGCGTTTCGGAACCACGATTCCGCACTCAGTCATTGCCAAATACAGCGGTTCCAAGATCCTGCTCCGTCCCGCATCCGCCGGTACCGGTATCATCGCCGGCGGCGCCATGCGTGCCGTGCTTGATCTGGCGGGTATCGTTGACGTGCTCGGAAAATCACTCGGCTCCGGTAACCCCGCGAACGTGATCAAGGCGACCTTCAAGGCCATCAATCAGATGCGCTCCAAACAGGACGTCATGCTCAAGCGCGGACTTGTCAAAGCTGAATAAGAAGGGATTTTATCATGAAATTACACGAACTTACCCCGACACCCGGTTCCAAAAAGCGCCGGATGAGAGTCGGCAGAGGTGACGGTTCCAACTGGGGCGGAACCGCCGGCCGCGGCCATAAGGGACAGAAGTCCCGTACCGGTGCAGCCATCCGTCATCACTTTGAAGGCGGTCAGACCCCGACCTTCCGCAGAATTCCGAAACGCGGGTTCAGCAATGGCGTGAAGGAAGTCTTCACCGTCATCAACGTTGCCACCCTTTCGGAACTCTTCGAAGCCGGCGCGGTCGTCGATGAAAACGCTCTCCGCATGGCGGGCGTCATCGGCAAGTCCAAAGCTCCGCTGAAAGTTCTCGGAAACGGTGAGATCAGCAAGGCTTTGACTGTCAAGGCAAACAAGTTTTCCGCTTCCGCTCAGTCCAAGATTGAGGCCGCCGGCGGAAAATGTGAAATCGTCTGAGTCCGCTCAGACGGTTTTTCCCGCTTCGTTCTTTATTCACGAGGCAATCCGGTTTCCGGAAGTTTGCGTCTGAACCTCTTCTTTTTCCAGAAAGACGGGGTTCAGCGCAAAATCGTTTCTTCCGGAAACGGTTTGACTTTTTAACAAGGGGACAGCTAAGATGTTTTCAGCGTTCTTAAACGCATTCAGAATCAAAGAGCTGAGAAACAAGATTTTTTTCACAGCCGGAGTGATCGTTCTCTGCCGTATTGCGGCGAACATCCCGTGTCCGGGTGTGGATACAAAAAATCTGAAGACATACTTTGACAGTTTCGGCGCGGATTCCGCTGCCGGGCAGTTCATGGGAATGTTCGACCTTTTCAGCGGCGGTGCTTTACAGCAGTTCGCGATCGGCGCACTCGGTATCATGCCGTACATCTCCGCATCAATTATCATGCAGTTGCTTGTACCGGTGGTTCCGTCTCTTGAAAAGCTTTCCCGTGAAGGGGAAGTCGGGCGGGGAAGAATTAATCAGTATACGCGTTATCTAACCATTTTGATCTGTATTGTGCAGGGGGCGATGGCGGCTGTTGCCATGACCACTCCGAGCAATCTCGGCCTGCCTTCTCCGGACCCGGCGTTTCCGCTGGTGACGAATCCCGGCTTCGGCTTTATTGCAATGTCCGTCTGTATTCTCACCGCCGGTACGATGATCCTGGTCTGGCTGGGCGAGCGCATTACGGAACACGGCATCGGAAACGGTGTCTCCATTATCATTACCATCAACATTATCGAACGTCTCCCGCAGGCGCTTGTCGGGTTGTATGAAATGATGGTTAGCGGCGCAACGGCGGGTGGCGGACGCTTCCGTCCGGTCCATCTTCTGATCCTGCTCATGCTCTTTGCCGTTGTGACGGCTCTGACCGTGATCCTGACTCAGGGACAGCGCCGGATTCCGATTCAGATGGCAAAAAAGATCGTCGGCAGCAAGATGACCGGCGGCAGTACCTATATTCCGCTGAAAGTGAACTTCTCCGGCGTTATGCCGATCATTTTCGCCGGTGCGATCCTGATTTTCCCCGGCGTTCTGCTCCGGGCGATTCCGGTTCAGTCGGTACAGCGAATGTCTGCTTATTTTAATCATGACACCTATACATACATGGTATGTTATGGAATTCTGATTCTTCTGTTCTCCTATTTCTGGGTTGCGAATATGTTCAACCCGATTCAGGTTGCGGATAATCTGAAGAAGGAAGGCGCTTATATTCCGGGGATTCGTCCGGGCAAGCCGACTTCCGATTTCCTGGATTATTCCATGACGCGCGTCACATTCGCCGGAGCCCTCTATCTGTTGGCGCTCGCGGTGCTGCCGATGCTGCTGTACAAATGGTTCCGCATTCCGTATAACGTTGCATCGTTTTTCGGCGGAACAAGCCTGCTGATCATCGTCGGTGTGACAATTGATACTCTGAGCCAGATGGAATCCCATCTTGTCATGAAAAACTATGACGGGTTCCTGAAACGCGGAAGACTCAGAAGCCGCAGAGGCTGATTAATGTTTTCCTGATAAAAAGCCGCTCCATCCGGGCGGCTTTTTTGCTTTTGGTGTTATTTATTTCCCGTAGTTGGAGCATGTGCAGTTCATTACCTGCTGCCCTCCTCTTTTTCTTCTTCCATAAGTTCCGCTTCGGTCATGTGATATTCACAATCTTCCCCGTCAAAATAGACGGAATTCGGCTTATCTCCATATTTTCCGCCAACTGGGTACTTCAGGCAGTTCGATTTCTTCGGGTCGTCCGCAAAGGGAGCCGGACCTTTTGCGAATACGCATGTTTTGCAAACAATGCTTGGATGAACTCGCCGCCCTGCAAGGGGGGGATTTGCGATTGCGTCAATCCGTTGTTTATCCATATAATCAACTCCTTTCTTTATCTTATTGGACTGGTCTGCTGGAACAGATAATTGAGAGCCGCAGTGTCGGTTATTGCATATTTGGAAAAGGGGGCGATTATCACGCCACCAATGATGCCGTGAAGCTGATTGAGCCGAACAACGACGATGTGGATCACTTCAAATCCGTTGAGACGCACGGTTCAGGATTTCCTGATTTCATAGGGGCGATGAAAAACATCCCGGTCCGGAAGGAATCCGGCCGGGATGTTCTTGTTTCCGATTTAGAACGGAAGCGAGTTCATCAGTGTTTCCGGTAGCCGCATTTCGGGCAGACACCGTTGACGAGTGCGACACCGCACAGCGGGCAGCGGTCGATGGTTCCAACCGGAGTGTACTCCTGCGTGGCGGCGTTGACTCCGCTAGTGAAGGTCAGCCGGGCAATGTTGAGTTTGTCTTTCAGCAGTTCATAGACGATCTTGATCATGCCTTCGACGGTCATCGTCTCTTTTGTGACGACCAGACGACAGTCGGGATATGCGGTCGCAAGTTCGGTCTTGAATGCTTCTCCTTTCATCTTGTTGTTGGGAGAACCGTTTTTGATTCCCTGCTTGTCATAAACTTCAAGTATGGCCGGGAGCAGCGGGTCGTCTTCCCGCAGAATCAGGGCGTGGTCAAAGTTTTTCAGTACATCCCAGGCGACTTTCTGGATCTCATTGCAGGGGAAGACCATGTTGACGCCGGGATCAACACTGTCCTCGACTTCAATCGTCAGAATTCCGGTGTGCCCGTGCAGATACTGGGCTTCTCCTTGAAATTTGTAGAACCTGTGTGCATACTGCAGTTCGATTTTTGTGATGCTTCTCATGTTTTTTGCTCCTTGTTTTGGTTTTCTGTTTGTGGTTATTGGTTACCGGTGACGCTGCCCTTCCCGGGTGGAACGGCGCCGTCGGTTGCGGTCGTACAACGTTGACAAATTCCGACAATCCGGATTTCCATGTGACTGACGCTGCGCGACAGCATTTCCGGAGGAATTGCTGTGCCTTCCGGCCAGTCGAAATCCAAAATTTCTCCGCACTGTCCGCAGATGAAATGTCCGTGTGCTCCCATCCGGGAGTCATAACGGGCATTGTCGATATGATCCAGTCGTCCGATGATTCCTGCTTCAACAAACTCATTGAGAATCCGGTATACGCTTTCGCGGGTGATCGTCGGCAGAGTACTGCGCACTGCCGACCAGACCGTATCCACATCAGGATGCGTGTGGTTTCCCTGCAGAAACTTGTAGACGGCCAGACGCTGTGAGGTGCATTTCCAGCCGATCTTCCGGCAAAGGTTCAAAAATTCTGTATATGTGGTCTTCATAATGTTTTAAGCCGTTATATGATTTTTTATTCTAAATAAATATAACATTCATTTAGAAAGATTTCAAGAACAGTTTTGTTTTTTTTATTGATTTTTTATCGCAGAAGCCATTGTGAGCGTAAAACAGAGTGTTGTAGCGAATTGAGGGCGGCTTCCTGATGTTGATGGATCTTGAGAATCTATGAAAAAAGCAGGCAAATACCAATATTCAAATTTGATTTTTACCTGTAAAATTATGTTAATAGCAGCGGATAGTCGAAGTTTGCCGTGCGATAGATGTCCGCACCGCTGTGTTTGCGCATCCGGTCGGGACAGTACATGTAACAATGGCGGCAGCCTTCGCTGATTTTTCTGCATCCGTGCCACGGGTTCCAGATGTCATGCATGGCGGACTCACATCATCCAGATCGTATTGTGACTTTTCGAGGCGGCGGAAGCGTAGGCGGTTCCTGCGTCGCGGGTGGTGAACCCGGCGGGCAGCGGCTGATCCAGTTCGGGGATCGGCTCGCGGCTTTTCAGATGTCTGTGAATCCGTCCGGCAAGATAGTCCAGCCGTGCGGCAACTCCTGCGATCCGCGCCTGCGGGATTTCCAGACCGAACGGTTTGCGTTCTGCAAGCCAGAGAGTTTCATACCATTTTCCGAATTCCCGGACAGCCTGCGCGGCATCGCGGGCGGTCCGCCCCGCCCGTTTCAGTTTGACGGGATTTTTTGTCTGCCAGCCGTTGAGTGCCAGGGCGGACGCCGTCAGTTTCCATCGCAGAGCTTTGGCGAAGAGCATTCCGAAACGGCGCAGATCGCGATCCGCCGGGGAAAGCGAACGCAGTTCCCGCATGGCGGTTTCCGCTTCTTCAAGTTGGGTGAACAGTTGTTCCGGGTCTGCCAGCCGGAGCAGAAAACCGGACAGCGGGTCGTCGTAAAACAACTGTTTGCACATGCTCCAGTTCGGATTTTCCGCGATATTATGCAAAGACGCGGTACTGTCCATTTGTGCGAACAGTTCATAGCGTTTCAACGGGAATCCGCCGATTGCGGCAACGTACCGCGAGGTCGTTTCAAGACTGTTTTCCGGATCGGCCATACAAAGCAGGTGATGGGCCGCCGCGGCAAAATTGGTGCAGAACAGGGATTCCGCTCCGTCATCGCCCCAAAGAGTGGTGAGGGCGGAACGTACCCCGTTCCGGGCGGCGGCGCGGTAAAAGAGCGATCCGGTTTCCGCGGCGGCGGGAAAATCGCCGAAAAAACGGTTCCAGCTGCGCAGTCCGGGCGAGATCCAGAGCGGACAGCCGGTCTTTTGCAGCCGTCGGATATTTTGCGTGTGTTCCTCTTCCGAAAGCGAAACATAATTCCAGTAATCAAGCGTGAGAGTGGAAGAAATCCGGCGGAGTTCCGCATCGTCCAGCGGGATATTCCGGGAGTGTCCGAGAATATAGTCGCTCCATATCATGCCGGTCAGTCCGTGACGTTCGCAGATCTCCGCAAGATTTTCCAGGTGGCGCAGATAGAGCTGTTTCGGCGGGACGGGGGCGTTGAAGTCCAGCGAGGTGCCGAGACCGAGTCCCCACGGTTCATCCGCGCCGAGATGAATCCGTCCGGAGCGGTAAGGTGATGATGCTTCAAGGATCAGGTGTTCGATGAACTCTGCCGCTTCCGGCGAATTTACGTTCAGAATGCGCGGGGCATCGGAGAACTGTTTGAACCGCGGATTCTTGAAAATGTGCTCCAGATGACCGAGTGTCTGAATGCAGGGAAACAGCTCAATACCGAGCTCAAAACAAAAATCGTCAAGTTCACGGATTTCGTCTTTGGAATAGCGTCCGCGCCCGAATCCGATAAACGGCATGTCCGTGACTTCGAACGTGTCTTCGGTATAGAGCGCGAGATGGGTCAGGCCGAGCAGGGAGAGGCGTGCGGCGGTGCGTTTCAGGAACGGAATGGAAGGGACGGCACCGCGGGAACAGTCGAACATCAGTCCGCGTTCCGAAAATGCGGGTTCCGCCGGAGTTCCGGATGATACGCCCGCCAGAATGGTTCCGAGCAGTCGGTGAAGCACGGGACGGGATGTATAACGGATGCGGAAGCCGCCGGCGGTTCTGCGGATGGAATCCCGATCCGCACGTTCGCACAGAACGGGCGTTCCCTCCGTTTCGGAAAAAAGGTCCGGCAGAACGGAACAGAGAAGCGGATCGTTCAGGCGGATCATGGTCACTCCAGGTTGTAGGTGTGCAGTTTCCGGTGAAGAGTGCGGCGGCTGATGCCGAGCTTTTCCGCGGCTTTGGTCCGGTTGCCACGGCACTCGTTGAGTGCGCGTTCAATGAGAATCTTCTCGTTGCATTCGAGGTCGCAGCTCGGCTGGGCAAGCACGGTTTTGGCGATACCGGGGGTGACGCCCTCACGGATGTCGACAGGAACGTTGTCGATGTCGATCATCTTTCCGCGGCAGAGCACGACCATGCGTTCGACGCAGTTGCGGAGTTCCCGGATGTTTCCCGGCCAGCTGTAAGCGCAGAGCGATGCCATTGCCGCTTCCGTAATGCCGATGTCCTTGCCGTTTTCTTTTGTGAACAGGTCAAGATAATGTTTGACGAGCAGGGGAATATCGTCCCGCCGCTCGCGGAGCGGGGGGATTTCCAGAGAGACGACGTTGAGACGGTAAAAAAGATCTTCGCGGAATTCGCCGCGTTCGACCATCGCCCTCAGGTCGCGGTTGGTCGCGGCAACGACACGGGCGTCGGTGACGATCGTTTCCGTTCCGCCGATCCGTTCGAACGCGCGGTTTTCCAGCACGCGCAGGAGTTTGACCTGAATATGAAGCGGGATTTCGCCTATTTCGTCAAGGAAGATTGTTCCGCCGGCGGCAAGTTCGAAACGTCCTTTACGCATTTCGACCGCTCCGGTGAATGCGCCGCGTTCATGTCCGAACAATTCGCTTTCGAGGAGGTTTTCCGGCAGGGCGGCGCAGTGAACGGGAACGAATTTCCCGGCGCGTCCGCTGCATTGGTGGATTGCCTGGGCAACGAGCTCTTTTCCGGTTCCGCTTTCTCCGGTGATCATCACGGTGGTGCGTGTCGGTGCGACCTGTTCGATCGTTTCGATGATGTTTTTCATTTTCGTCGAATTGCCGATCATGCCTTTGATTCCGAAACTGGAACCGAGGCGGCGTTTGAGTTCCGTGTTCTCCTCCTTGAGCCGGACCGATTCCAGCGCGCGGCGGATAATGATCTCCAGACGGTCGAAATTGACCGGTTTTGTGACGAAGTCGAACGCGCCTTTTTTGACCGCGTCCACGGCGGTTTCGATGGAACCGTAGGCGGTGAAGAGAATGCACGGCGGGGACGGTGTGCGTTTCAGTGCGGTTTCGAGCACATCAAGCCCGCTCGGTCCCGGCTCCATGCAGATGTCGCTGAGAATCAGGTCGTAGTGGTTGCGGTTGATCAGATTGATGCCGATCTCTCCGTCTTCGGCAAGCGTGACGTCATAATCGGGACGGAGAAATTTGCCCATGGCTTCACGGGTTCCGCGTTCGTCGTCAATGATCAGAATGGAATAACGGCGGTTCATTCAGCCTCTCCTTCCTTTGCGGCGGGGAGAATCCCCGCATACTGGTTGGCGGGCGGGAGCACGCGGACACGGCTCCCGGAGCCGGGAAATACAATGGTGAAACAGGTCCCTTTGCCTTCGACGCTTTCCACGGAAAGGCGGGCTCCGTGCTGGCGGAAAATACGTTCGACGATCATCAGACCGAGTCCGTTGCCGGTCGCTTTGGTCGTGTAGAACGCATTGAAGAGTTTTGTCATGTTTTCCGGGGAAATGCCTTTTCCGGTGTCGATGATCCGGACTTCGACCTCCTGTTCCTCGTTGAGTTCGCAGAAGATCGAGACCGTTCCGCCCTGCGGCATGGATTGCAGAGCGTTTTTGATGATGTTGAAAAACGCCTGTTTGAGCTGTCCCTCGTCGGCAGGAATTTGCGGGAGGGTATCCGCCCAGTGGCATTTTACGTCGACGTTGCGGTTTTCAATTTCATGGCGCATGAAGTTGAGCGCCTCTCCGAGTACGGTCCGGAGATCGGTCGGACGGAAATGCAGTTTTGCCGGACGGAGCGCTTTGAGAAACTGATTGAGGATCGCATCGAGCCGTTCGACCTCTTTTTTGGAAGCGTCGATGCTTTCCGCCGCTTCGGCGAGATCCACGTTTTCCTTGCGGAACATGCGCTGGAGCAGCTGGAGATTGAGATAAAGGCTGTTCAGCGGGTTGCCGATTTCGTGAGCGACTCCGGCGGCGAGCATGGAGATGATCTTGCTGCGTTCGCTTTCCACCTTGGAAGCGTTTTTTTCGTAGTCTTCGGTAATGTCGGTCAGAATTACGGTGACGAAATCCGCTTTTTCATGAGGGACCAGGTAGAAACGGATGATCCGCCGTTCCGGATAGAGCACTTCCAGTTCGCGACGTTCGGAGCGTCCTTTGTCCGCGATCAGAGCTTCCCAGTCCACCCCTTTGAGGAAAGAGGCGACCGAAAGGCGCGAGGTGTCGTCCGGAATGCCCAGAAGCCGGGTCGCCGCCGGATTGCGGTATTTGATCTTGAGGTTGTTGTCAATCACCATCACGCCTTCGCTGATGGTATTGAAGATGTTTTCCAGAAATCCTTTTTCTTCCGCCAGTTTGTTGATGCTTTCATAAAGATCGTGCGGATCCATGCTGTCGAGCTCGTCGGGGATTATTTCTTCGTCTGCCATCCTGACACACCTTTCCTGATTGATTTGTTTTGTGACAATATGGCACATTTTTTGGAAAAATCAATCAGAAAAACAGAGAAAGCGTTTGAGATTTTACTGAAATGGGGGTAAAGTACCGGAGAACCATAAATCAAAACGGAGATTTGCCATGAAACGGAAGCACCGGGAGGAGGGACAGGCCATCGCGGAATTCGTCGTCTGCCTGATCGCGATTCTGTTTGTATTTCTCGGAGTTCTGGCGATGGGCGTGCTTTCGATGGAAAGTGTGTCCTGTCTGATCGGAGCCCGGAGCGATGCCGATGTGGCGTCGGCGCTTGGGAGTTCGGTCGGCGGCAGCGCTCCGGAACAGATTCTGGAATGGGACCGCGGTCCGGACGGAATCCCTTTTACCGCCGACGACGAGCCGGTTACGGGAATGGGATCGGAAAGTTTCGCCCGGAACTTCGATACGCGGGAAGACGTTGTGGAAGGAACGGAGAGCGTTCCCATGACTCTTGCCGAACTCGCAAAGAACGGATATGCCGACGGGCGGGCGGGGGAGACCACGTTTCTTGCCGCCGCGAATCTGAACGGCTATACGCATACGGAGACGGATCCGCTTTCCAAGCGCGGTCTTCCCGAACTTCAGAACATGCTCCGCCGGATCGTCGGCGGAGGGAAATTCGTGTTGAAAGATACGGTTTTCATACCGGCAAAGGTGGATTGATGAAACAACGGATCGAACGGAAGATCATGACTCTTTCCGAAGCTGCGGAATGGCGCGCGGAACTTCGGAAGCTGGGAAAAAAACTCGCGCTGACCAACGGCTGCTTCGATCTGCTGCACCGCGGACACGCGGAGTATCTGCTTGCCGCGCGTGAATCGGCGGATGCGTTGATCGTGCTTCTGAATTCCGACGAGTCGATCCGCCGCCTGAAAGGTCCTTCCCGTCCGATCTGCACGGAAACGGACCGTGCGTTCATGCTCGCCTGTTTTGAGTTTATTGACGCCGTTGTGGTGTTCGGTTCCGAGCGCTGTGACGGAGAAATCGCGACAATCGCTCCCGATGTTTATGTGAAGGGCGGCGATTATACCGTGGAAAAACTGGACCCCGGCGAACGTTCCGCGCTTTCCGGGTGTGGGGCGGAAATCCGTTTCATCCCGTTTGTTCCCGGCTGTTCCACAACCGCTCTGATTGAAAAGAGCCGCAAATCCTGAAATCAACGAAAGGAAATTATCATGAGTTCCAGCTGTTCCGGGAACTGCTCCGGCTGTTCCTCCGCCTGCAATTCCGAAGAGAAACTTGAAAAGCGTCTTTCCCTGATCAAAAACAAGATCCTTGTGCTTTCCGGCAAGGGCGGAGTCGGCAAAAGCACGGTCGCCGCGACGCTTGCGCTGACGCTGGCGCGGAAAGGTGCGAAAGTCGCTCTGCTCGATGTGGATTTTCATGGGCCATCCCAGCCGACTCTGTTCAGCCTTCAGACCGCGACGGTCGAGGGCAACGAGAACGGCATGTTTCCGGTGGAGACGGAGGGACTCAAGATTTTTTCAATCGGTCTTGTCATGGAGGATGCGGACCGTGCGATCATCTGGCGCGGTCCCGCCAAGATCGGCGTTCTCAAGCAGCTGCTTGAGGATGTCCAGTGGGGCGAACTGGATTATATGATCCTTGATTTCCCGCCGGGAACGGGCGACGAAGTGCTTTCCGCCTGTCAGATGCTTACGGGCAGCAAGCGCGCGGTCATTGTTTCCACTCCGCAGGAGGTTTCACTTGCCGACTGCCGGAAGTGCGTCGATTTCTGCAAACAGGTCGAAGTGCCGATCGCCGGGATCATCGAAAATATGAGCGGTTTTGTCTGTCCCGATTGCGGTCACCGTCATGAGATTTTCTCCAGCGGCGGCGGACAGAAACTGGCGGACCTTGCGGGCTGCGGCCTGATCGCCCAGCTTCCGCTTGATCCTGTCTTCCTGCAGAAATGCGACAGCGGGGACGTTGCCGGTGCGCTCAATTCCTCACCCGTCATTGCCGGAGAGATGGATAAAGCGGCGTCGCTTCTTATTTCCCGGAACTGAGGAGCGCCGCGCTGATGCCGACGGAACCTTTGCTTGAACTGGATTCGCTTGTCAAGTCGTTCGGAGGGACGTGTGTCCTTTCCGGAGTCTCCCTGACGGTCGGAACCGGGGAAATTCTCGGTCTCGTGGGGGAGAACGGCGCGGGCAAGTCGACGCTGGTCAAGTGCCTGCTCGGAGTTCATCGTCCCGATTCGGGGACGATCCGTTTTTGCGGGCATGCTCTGCGGCCGGGCGAACCGGGGATCGAAGGGATTCCGCAGGAATTCAATCTGATCAATGACCTGACGGTGGCGGAAAATATTTTTCTCGGACGCGAGCCGCGCCGGTTCGGTCTGCTGGACTATGCCGGGATGTGTGCCGAATCCCGGCGGCAGTTGGAGCGTCTGGGTGTATCTCTGGATCCCCGGCGGATGATCGACACGCTCAGTGTAGCAGAGAAACAGATGGTCGAAATCGCCAAAGCGCTGTCGGTCAAATGCCGTCTGCTGATTATGGACGAGCCGACTACTGTACTGAATCAGAACGAGACGGCCGTTCTTTTCCGGATCATGCGTGAACTGCGGGCGGCGGGAACGTCGATCATTTTTATTTCGCACCGTCTTGAAGAGATCCGGACGGTTTGTGACCGCGTTGCGGTCCTGCGGGACGGTGTGCTGGTCAGCTGCGATCCGGCGCCGTCGCTGAGTGCGATGGAGATTGCCCGGCGGATGGTCGGGCGTGAAGTTTCGCAGATGTTTCCTCCGAAACGGTTTCCCGATACGGAGCATGCCGTTCTTTCCGTGGAGCATCTGAGTTCGGGCAGGGAGGTGCGCGATGTATCGTTTTCTCTCGGCAGAGGGATCACCGGCTTTGCCGGTCTTGCCGGAGCCGGGCGAACCGAACTTGCGGAGGCAATCTGCGCGCTCCGCAAGGCGCGGGGTGCGGTCCGGCTTAACGGAAAGCTCCTGAATCTGAAAAAGCCGTCGGATGCGATTGCCCGCGGGATCGTCTATCTTTCCGAGGACCGGCAGGGCAGCGGCATTCTGACCGGATCGGCGGTTGACGTCAACACTACTCTTTCCAGTCTTTCCCGGTATTGCCGTGCCGGATTCATCCGTAAACGGGAGGAGATCCGGGCGGCGGAAACGTATGTGGAGCGCTTCCGCATCAAAACGCCGTCCGTTTCCACGGAACTGCGTTTCCTGAGCGGAGGCAATCAGCAGAAAGTGGCATTGGCGAAATGCCTTGACATTCATCCGGAAGTTTTTATTTTTGACGAGCCCACGCGCGGAGTCGATATCGGCGCCCGCAGCGATATTTATACATTCATCAGCGAACTTGCGCAAAGCGGCGTTGCCTGCCTGCTGATTTCTTCCGATCTGGAGGAGATCATCGGCATGTGCGACCGCGTTCTAGTCATGCGTTCCGGCGAACTTGCCGGATGTGTGGAGCGCGAGCGCGTTACCGAAGAGGAGATCATGTACCTTGCAACCGGAGTCCAGTAAATTTTCACAAACGGCGGCACGTCTGCTGCGAAGCACGGGGGGACCTTATGCCGCTCTGATCGTTCTGCTGATCGTATGCTGTCTTTCCAACGAGCATTTCCGCAATATTCAGAATCTGATCAATATAACGCGGCAGGTGTCGTACAGCGGCATTATCGCGCTCGGTATGACCTTTGTGATCGCCGGAGCGGGAATCGACCTTTCGGTCGGTTCGCTGCTGGCTCTTTCCGGCGCTCTGTCGATCATGGGAATGAATGCGTTTCCCGGTTCGGAGACTGCGGCGGTGGCGCTTGCCGCTCTGATTGCAGTCGTGACGGGAGCTGTCGGCGGAACGACGAACGGACTGCTGGTGTCGGTCGGGAAAATTCCGCCGTTCATCGCCACGCTTGGAACGATGGTTATTTTCCGTTCCCTGACGTTGTATTTTGCCGATTCGGGACTTGTATCGACGGAGAACGAAGCGTTCCGCTCGTTCGGCGGTGCCCTGATCGGCTCGGTTCCGCTCCCGGTCTGGGTGATGCTGATCCTGACGGTTCTGCTGTCGGTTCTGCTGAACCGGACGCGCCTCGGACGCCATATCTGTGCGGTCGGTTCCAATGAACGTGTTGCGCGCTATTCCGGCATCCGGACCGGAGTCGTCAAGTACAGTACCTATCTGATCGCCGGTCTGACGGCCGGAGTCAGCGCCCTGCTGTTCGGCAGCCGCCTGAATGCGGTCAGTTCGACCAGTGCGGGGCTTTCCTATGAACTGGACGCCATTGCCGCTGTAATCATCGGCGGCAGTTCGATGAACGGCGGAAGAGCTTCGGTCTGGGGGACTCTTGCCGGCGTGCTGATCCTCGGAATCGTTTCCAACGTTCTGGATATGTGGGGAATTTCCGTAACGCTTCAGGGAACTGTCAAGGGACTTGTCATTATTATTGCTGTGATGATTCAACATAAAACATTAAAATAGAAGGAAAACGATCATGAAACTGAAACTGCTGTCTGGAATTCTCTGTGTTTCCGCCGCTGCGCTTTTCTGCGGCGGCTGCGGGGACGCGAAGACCGATAACACAATCAAAATCGGTGTTTCGATTCCTGCCGCCGATCACGGCTGGACCGGCGGAATCGTCTGGTGGGCGGAACAGGCAAAGAAAGAGTGGGAGGCGAAAGATCCCGGCGTCAAGGTCATCATCTCCACGGCGAAGGATGCCGCCGAACAGGTGGACAAGATCGAGAATCTGCTTGTACAGAATGTGGATGCTCTCGTCGTTCTTCCGCAGGAGCCGGGACCGCTGACGGGTATCTGCTCCAATGCGGCGAAACAGGGCAAGTATCTGGTGGTCGTCGACCGCGGTCTGACCAGAGATGTGCAGAATGTGACCGTGGCGGGTGACAACGCCGGATTCGGCAAAGCCGCCGCCGATGCGATCATCAGACAGCTTGGCGGAAAAGGCGATATTCTGATTATGGAAGGCATTCCCTGTCCGGTCAATACCGACCGTGTGGAAGCGTTCAAGGCGGAGATCAAAAAGCATCCGGGCATGAAGATTCTGGAATCGCAGTCTGCGTACTGGGATACGGAAAAAGGGCTCAAGCTCATGGAAAATTACCTTCAAAAATACCCGAAGATCGATGCGGTCTGGGTCGGTGACGACGATGTGCTTGTCGGTGCGTTGAAAGCGTTGCAGGAGTCGAAGCGCAAAGATGTTAAACTGCTTGTCGGCGGAGGCGGCAGCAAACAGATCGTGAAGAAGGTGCTTGATGGAGACCCTGTTGTTCCTCTGACCGTGACGTATCCGCCGCGCATGATCGCGGTGGGGATTGAGCATGCGGTCGCCGGTGCGCGCAAACAGCCGCTGACCGCGGAGAAGCGTGTCGTCATTCCTTCGGAGATCGTGGACCGGAGCAATGCCGCCCGGTTCTATTTCCCCGATTCCGCTTACTGATCGCTGCCGTGTAAAATTCCGTGCCGTACCGCCGGAGGCTTCCATGGAGCTCCGGCGGTACGGTTTTTCTGTTCAAACCGCTGAAACAGGCGGTTTTTCTGTTTGCATTTCCCGGCGCATAAAGTATAGTATAAATAGAGGACGTGTCGCTATACGCTTTGTCTGAATTCAACTATAACCGCAGGGATGGAATATGCAGAAAACCGCCGGGCTGTGGATTGCCGGTCATACCGGAATGGTCGGCAGCGCTCTTTTACGGAAATTTTCCGGAGAGGGATATGAAAATCTGATACTGCGGACCCATGCGGAACTGGAGCTCTGCGATGCTTCCGCCGTGGAACGGTTTTTCCGGGAAACGCGGCCGGAGTATGTGATTCTTGCCGCGGCGAAAGTCGGCGGGATTACGGCGAACTGGGATCACATGGCGGAATTCCTGCTGGAAAATCTTCAGATCCAGAACAATGTGATTTCTTCTGCGTGGAAGTACGGAGTGAAAAAGCTCTGCTTCCTTGCAAGCAACTGTATTTATCCGCGTGACGCCGTCCAGCCGTTCCGGGAAGATTCCCTGCTTGCCGGACCGCCGGAGCCGACCAATGAAGGATACGCGCTTGCCAAAATCGCCGGTTTGCGGCTCTGTCAGTACCTGACCCGGCAATACGGCTTTCGGACTATGACGCTGATGCCGTGCTGTCTGTACGGGAAAAACGATCATTTTGATCCGGCGCATTCGCATGTGATGGCGGCGATGGTGAAACGGTTCTGCGACGCCGTCGATTCCGGAGCGGAGGAGATCGTCTGCTGGGGAACGGGAACGCCGAAACGGGAATTTTTGAACGTCGATGATTTCGCCGACGTCGCGTATGAACTGTTCCGGACGCATGACGATCCGGAAATCCTGAACATCGGCAGTTCGGAGGAAGTTTCGATCCGGGAGCTTGCGGAAACGGTGGCGAAATGTGCCGGATACCGCGGCGCGATCCGCTGGGATTCGGCAAAACCGGATGGCATTCCGCGTAAACTGCTGGACAGTTCCCGTCTTCACGCCGTTTCTTCCTGGCGTCCGCGTATTGCGTTGAAAGAGGGGATCCGCTCCATGATCGCGGATTACCGCGCGGGGAGGGCTGTCCGGTGATCATCTCCAAAACTCCTTACCGTATTTCCTTTTTCGGCGGCGGCAGCGATTTTCCCGAACATTTCCGTCAATACGGCAGTTCGGTTCTAGCCTGCGCGATCAATAAATACTGTTTTCTGAATGTCCGCAGACTTCCGCCTTTTTTCGAACATAAGTACCGGGCGGTTTATTCCAGAATCGAGAATATCAGCGAGATCAACGAGTTTCAGCACCCTTCCGTCAAAGCGGTGCTGAAATATTTCGATCTGCCGGAAGGGATTTCCGTGATTCATGACGGCGATATTCCTGCCCGGAGCGGGATCGGTTCCAGTTCCGCGTTCACGGTCGGCCTGCTGAACAGCATGTTCGCGCTTACGGGGCGTCACGCATCCAAGCGTCTGCTTGCGGAGACGGCGATCCATATTGAACAGAAACTGATCGGGGAAACAGTCGGCTGTCAGGATCAGATCAGCTGTGCATACGGCGGTTTGAACCTGATCCGTTTTCATAAGGACGGTTCGTTCCGGGTTCTGCCGCTGGATTTGGAACAACAGCGGCTGGATGAATTCAAATCCAGTCTTCTGCTCGTTTATACGGGAATCAGCCGGATTTCTTCCCTTGTGGCCTGCGAACAGAAAAGCCGGATCCATGACAATGCGTCCTGTCTGTGCGAGCTTTCGGAAATGGCAGAGCGGGCGGAAGAACTTCTGCGCTCCGGCGGGGAGCTCGCGGAGTTCGGGACGATGCTTCACGAGGCATGGAAGATCAAACGGGGACTCTCGTCGAAAATCTCGTCGGATCATCTGGATTCGATTTACGAAACTGCGCGGTCGGCGGGAGCGGTCGGCGGAAAGCTACTCGGAGCGGGAGCGGGCGGATTCATGCTGTTTTTTGTTCCTCCCTGCCGGCGGGAGAAGGTGCGGGAGGCTCTGCACGGTTTGCTGAATGTGCCGTTCGACTTTGAAATGGACGGTTCCGGGATTATTTTCAATGGAGGTGCCTGATGGATCCCTTTCCCCTGATGAATGATAATATTACGCGGGAGGATATTGATACCCTGATTGCGTTTCTTGACACGATGCCGCGTCTGACGCAGTCGGCGAATGTGGCGGCGTTTGAACAGGAATGGAGCCGCTGGCTTGGCGTTAAGCACAGTGTTTATGTGAATTCCGGCGCTTCGGCGAATTTTATCACGATCGGGGCGTTCAAATATCTGTACGGCGGGGGCGGAGAGATCATTGTTCCGCCGCTGACGTGGGTTTCCGACATCTCTTCTGTGCTTCTGCATGGTTTTACTCCGGTGTTCGCCGATATTGATCCCGCCCATCTCGGCATGGCGGAGGAGAAGATACTGGAGGCTGTGACCGACCGGACCCGTGCGGTTTTTCTGACTTATGTTCAGGGGTTTGACGCTCTCAGCGGGCGTTTGCTCAGGGAACTGGAACGCCGCGGCATTCCGTTGATCGAAGACGTCTGCGAATCGCACGGAGCCGTGCATGACGGGAAGAAACTGGGATCATTCGGGCTGGCGTCGAATTTTTCTTTTTACTTTGCGCACCACATGAGCACGATCGAGGGCGGAATGGTTTGTACGGACTCCGACGGGTTCTATGAAGCGGCGCGGATGTACCGGTCGCACGGCATGGCGCGTGAGATCTCGGATCCGGTGCGCAAAGCCGGGATTGCGCGGGAAAATCCGCAAGTTTCGCCGGACTTCACGTTCCTGGTGCCGTCCTGCAATTTCCGCGGGACCGAGATCGGCGGGGTGCTCGGACGTTCCCAGTTGAAACGGCTTGACGCGAACAATCTGCTGCGTACCCGGAATTTCAAGCGTTTCCTGCAGGAGATCGACCCGGAGCGTTACCGCACGGATTTCCGTGTGGAGGGGTCTTCCAATTATGCGTTTCCGCTGGTGATCCGGGAGAAGGATTTTGCGTTCCGCGACCGTTTGGAGACGCGGATGCGGGAATGCCGGATCGAATTCCGGCGGGGCAATGCGGGCGGCGGCAATCAGCTTCGCCAGCCGTATCTGCGGGGGATCGTTCCTCCGGATGCATACCGGGATTTTCCGGAAGTGGAGCATATCCATGATTTCGGCTATTACATTGGAAACTATCCGTCGCTTTCGGAAGAACGCGTTTCGGAACTTTGTCAAATTTTGAATCAAGTGAGGTAATTTTACGATGAGTCAGAAAATCCTGATCACGGGCGGAGCCGGGTATCTCGGTTCAACGATGGTTCCCTATTTCCTTTCCCTCGGACACGAAGTCACCGTGCTGGACAATTTCATGTTCCGTCAGAGTTCGCTGCTGGACTGCTGTGCGCACCCGAAGTTTCATGTGGTGAAAGGCGATTGCCGCGATGAAGCGCTGATCCGCCGGCTGGTGCCGGGATTCGACACCATCATTCCGCTTGCCGCTCTGGTGGGGGCGCCTCTCTGCAATCAGGATCAGGTGGGTGCAGTGACGGTAAACCGCGATGCCGTGCAGATGCTCGCGCGGACCGTGTCGCCTTCCCAGCAGATCATCATGCCGATCACAAATTCCGGCTACGGGATCGGGGAAAGCGGAAAATTCTGCACGGAGGAAACGCCGATGCGTCCCGTTTCGCTGTACGGACGCGTCAAAGTGGAGGCGGAAGAGGCGATCCTGGCGCGGGAAAACAGCGTCAGTCTGCGTCTTGCAACCGTGTTCGGGGCGAGTCCCAGAATGCGTCTGGACCTGCTCGTGAACGATTTCGTCTACCGTGCCGTCAATGACCGCGCGGTCGTGATTTTTGAAGGCCATTTCAAGCGCAACTATATTCATGTCCGCGATATTGCGCGCGCGTTTGCCCATGTGATCGACAATTTCGGCACGATGAAAGGAAATGCCTACAACGTCGGGCTTTCAACGGCGAATCTTTCAAAGCTGGAGCTGTGCGAAGTGATCCGGAAGCACATTCCGCAGTTCGTCTTTCTGGAGTCGAAGATCGGCGAAGATCCCGACAAGCGCGATTATATCGTATCCAATGAAAAAATCGAAAAGACCGGCTATCTTCCGAAGTATTCGCTTGACGACGGGATTGAGGAGCTGATCAAGGCTTACACGATCATCAAGAACAATCAGTATGGTAATGTCTGACCGGGAGATACAGGAGCTTGAACGGAAGTGCCGTTCCGTATGGAAACGGACGCTCCGCATGCACGGCTGTCTGCCGGAGATCCGGATTGCGTCCTCGCTTTCCTGCGTGGAGCTGCTGAGCGTGCTGTTTTACGGCGGTTGGCTGCGGCTTTTTCCCGGCGATCCCGGAGCGGCGGAACGGGACCGGATCATTCCAAGCAAAGGGCACGGATCCGTCTGCCTGTACCCGATTCTTGCCGATCTCGGATTTTTTTCTCCGGATCTGCTGGAACATCCTGGAACGGAGGGCAATCCGCTGACGGCGATTCCGTCCGCCGGAGTCGGAGTGTTTGAGACGGTCAACGGTTCGCTCGGACACGGTCCCGGCGTCGGCTGCGGGCGTGCGGTCGGTCTTCGGGTCCGCGGGAATCCCGCCCGTGTGATCGTGCTTGCCGGGGACGGGGAACTTTCCGAGGGCGCCGTCTGGGAAGCGGTCATGTTTGCGGGACATCATCATTTGGATCATCTGTATCTGCTGATTGACGCAAACCGGAAATCCATGTTGGGGAAATGTTGTGATATTATGAATTGCGATCATCTTGCGGAGCGGTTTTCCGCATTCGGCTGGCAGGTGTTTTCCTGCAATGGACACGACGTCGCGGCGCTTGCCGACAGCTTTTCGCGGATGTTTGCGTCGACGGAGCGGAAACCGCGGGTACTGATTGCCGATACGGTGAAAGGGCATGGGGTTCCGGAGTTGGAACAGTGTGATATCTGCCATGTTCTTTCCCTTTCTCCGGAACGGATTGAGGAACTGACCGGAGGTGCGGAATGATTCCCGCGACAATGCGTGATGCTTTTCTGGAACGGATTTACGGCGCAATGCGTTCCGACTCTTCCATCTTTTTCCTGAGTGCGGATTTCGGTGCGCCGGTGCTGGACCGTATCCGGGCGGAGTTCCCGGATCGTTTTCTCAATGTCGGCATTGCGGAACAGAATCTGATCAACGTCGCCGCCGGATTGTCGCTTGAGGGATTCCGGGTGTTTACTTATGCGATCGCGCCGTTCTATCTGCGTGCATACGAACAGATCCGTATCAATCTTTCGATGCTGGCGGGCGGGCGCGGGATGAATGTCAATCTGATCGCTGTGGGCGCGGGATGCGGATATGTGATTGCGGGGCCTTCCCATCATTGTTTTGAGGATCTTGCCGCAATGCGTCTCCTGCCGGGCGTCCGTGTGGTCTCCCCGTCTGATTCCGCGACTGCCGCCGCGTCGTTTGAGCTGACGGAACAGCCGGGACTCCGTTATTTCCGGTTTGACGCCCAGAAACTGCCGCTTCCGGGGGATGCCGCAACAGCCTTTCCGTCTTCCGGGTTCCGGCTTCTCCGTGAGGATCCGGAACCGCAGTGCGTGTTTGTTTCGACCGGCTATATGACGCATTTCGCAAAACGGATTGCGGAGTCGCTTGCCGGAGATTTGCGGGTCCGGCATGTCGATCTGCTGGATTTTGAGGCGCCCGCTACGGCGCTTGCCGCGCAGCTGAACGCTCCCGCTGTTGTGTCGTTCGAGGAGGCTTTTACAGGGCGCGGCGGACTGGATGCACTGGTCCGCGGCTGTCTTCCGCCGGGAACGGCGTTCCGTGCATTCGGGCTTCCGCCGCGTTTTGAGTTTGCTGGGACGGATCGGGAATCGACGTTGCGGAAATACGGTCTGACCGTGGAAGGAGTCGCCGGAGAACTTTCGGTCTGGCTGAAGGAGGAGAGACGATGACGGATCTGGTTTTAATCAATCCGGGAGACCGGAAACAGGTATTTCAGGGATTGGGATTTGAGGCTGCCGCGATAGAGCCGCCGTTCTGGATCGCGGTAATTGCCGCTTATCTGCGTTCAAAGGGATATTCCGTTGCGGTTATCGACGCCAATGCGGAGAATCTTGCGCCGGAGGAGACCGCGGCGCGTACTGCTGCATACGCGCCGCTGGCGGCGGCTGTCATCGTTTACGGATCCCAACCGTCCGCGTCAACACAGAATATGCCGTCCGCCGGAGCGATCTGCCGCTCGCTGAAAAGAGCCGGCATTTCCAATGTGATTCTCGGCGGACTTCATCCTTCGGCGCTTCCCGCCCGGACCTTGCAGGAAGAAGCGTGCGACTATGTCGCAGACGGCGAGGCTGTTCAGACGCTTGAAACTTTGCTCGGTCAGTTGAAGGAAAACCGTTTTTTGCCGGAGAAGATCGGCGGTTTCTGGTGGCGTGATGGAGCGGAGCTCCGGCATACGGACCGCTATCCGCTGATCCGGGATCTGGATTCGTTTCTGCCGGTCGCCGCATGGGATCTCCTGCCGATGCATTTGTACCGTGCGCATAATTGGCATTGCTTCGATGACATCCGGCACCGTCAGCCGTATGGAGCAATCTATACAAGCCTCGGCTGTCCGTTCCGCTGTTCATTCTGCTGTATCAACGCCCCGTTCGGGGAACATACGATCCGTTACCGTTCCCCGGAACGCGTGCTGGAGGAGATTGACCTGCTGGTGACGCGTTACGGCGTGAAAAATCTGAAGATCGTTGATGAACTTTTCATCCTGAACAAACGTCATTACATGCCGATTGTGAACGGGATTATCGAGCGCGGTTATGACCTGAATATCTGGGTTTACGCGCGGGTTGACACGATTGATTACGATGTGCTGCCCCTGTTGAAAAAAGCGGGGATCAACTGGTTTGCGCTTGGGATTGAATCGGCGAATCCGCTGGTTCGTGACGAAGTGACGAAAAATATGCACAGGGATGATATTCTTTCGGTGGTCCGCCGGATTCAATCTGCGGGAATCCGGGTGATCGGCAATTACATTTTCGGGCTTCCCTCGGATACTTTTGAGACGATGCGCGAGACTCTGGCTCTGGCAAAGGAACTGAATTGTGAATATGCCAATATGTATTCCGTGATGGCATATCCCGGTTCCCGGCTGTATGAGGAAACTGCCGCCGGACATCCGGAACGTCTTCCGCGGAGCTGGTCCGCTTATTCCCAGCATTCGAGGGACTGTTATCCGCTTGCCAACGACAATCTGACGGCGGCGGAGATCCTCCGTTTCCGGGATGAGGCGTTTGTGGAATACAATACGAATCCCGTTTATCTGAAATCGCTGGAACGCACGTTCGGACCGGAAGTCGCCGCGTATGTGCGGAAAACGAATTCGACCGGACTGATCCGGAATCTGACGGAGGAATCATGCTGTCCGCACTGAAAAAGAGGATTTGGAACCTGCTTCCCGCCGGATTGCGCGGATTCTATTCCGGGATCCGCTGTCCGGAGCACCGTCCGATGAAAATGACCCTTGCCGAGCATTATATCTATAAGGGGCAGGAGGGGGCGGATCTTATCGCCCGTATGCTGAAGCGCGGAGAACCGTGTCTTGTCACCCGGTTCGGATGGAACGAGATCGCTGTGGTGATGCATTATCTGAAACACTGCCGCCGGGAGACGGTCGTTTATCCCGCCGGACTGCGGGAGGCAATGCAGACCGGCGCGGGATTCTTTCCGCCGACGGACGAAAAACTGTCCCGTTTCGCATACGAAACACTGCGTCTTCTGCCGGAGATTGATATTCTTGGTGTGACCGGACGGCGCGGGGAAGAGCGGCTGATCCGCTCGTTCAATCCCGCGATCCGGGCTGTGGACATCAACTGTGTGGTGGATCATGCGACATTGGCGGAGCGTCCGTGGACATGGATGCTGAAAGGGAAAAAAGTTCTGGTGATTCATCCGTTCGCCGAAACGATCCGTTCCCAGTATGCGCGCCGGGAGCTGCTGTTTCCGGGGCGGGACGTGCTGCCGGAATTTGAGCTGATTACGCTGAAAGCCGTTCAGAGCTGCGGAATTCTGCCGCACGGCTTCCCATATACGGACTGGTTCGGAGCGTTGGAGTCCATGTGCCGGGAGATTGAGGGGATTGAGTATGATATTGCGCTGATCGGCGCCGGAGCTTACGGAATGTTTCTCGGAGCGTTCTGCAAACGCTGCGGCAGGCAGGCTGTTCACATGGGCGGTGCGCTTCAACTGCTTTTCGGGATCAGGGGAACGCGTTGGGAACGGCAGTATCCGCCGGAATTCGGGGCGCGCCTGTTCAATCCCCATTGGGTCAGTCCGTCGCCCTCGGAGCGGCCGGAGGGGTATCGGGCGATTGAGGATGGCTGTTACTGGTAATGCCGGCGTTTCCGCGGCTTTCCGTGATTTCCCGGAGATTTTTCTTGAAAAATGGAACCTGTTGTGCTATTGTTGAATCCGTAACAAGAACGAGGTGACATTATGGTATGTGACATCTGCAAAAAAAATCCGGCGACCATTCATATTCAGGAAATCGCCGGAAACGAAAAAAAGAATCTGCATCTCTGTCAGGAGTGTGCCCAGAAAAAAGCGCAGGAGGATTCTTCGTTTCAGGCTTTGAATCTTGCCGAGGTGCTTTATAATATTTCCAATCAGCTCAGTCCGGGAAACGTTCAGCCGAATCCCGATACGGAGCATTCCGGTATATTCTGCCCGTCGTGCGGATGGGATTATGCGAGTTTCCGGAAGAGCGGGCGGCTTGGATGCCCCGATTGTTATCAGGCGTTTTACGACACGCTCAAAAGTGCGATCGGCGCCATGCATCGCGGAACAACCCACACGGGAAAGCTGCCGTTGGCGTTCACCGGGACAATGCCCGGAAAGACCGCCGTCAATTTCGCAGTTCTCCGGAAAGAACTGGAAAAACTGCAGAACAGCCTGAATGCGGCTGTCGCCGCCGAGGAGTTCGAGCGCGCCGTGATTCTGCGGGATAAGATCAGCGAACTCAAGGAGCGGCTTGCCGGAGGAGAGAACAAATGAAGACCCGGCCCGAAGAACTGCTCCGGAATCCGCTCAGCTGGCTTGCCGACAGCGGACCCGATGACGATATCGCCATCAGCACGCGCATCCGTCTTGCCCGCAATTTCAGTGAGACACCGTTTCCGATTGCGGGCAATCAGGACGCTCTTCTGCAGGTCCGGGAACTTGCCGGACAGGCGATTCTGAATTCGGAAGCTCTTGTCGATCCGATGGAATTTGAACTTCCCGCACTCAGCGACACCGAAAAACGTCTGCTTCTGGAGCGTCGGCTGATCAGCCGCGACATGCTGAATCCGAATCCGGCTTCCGTTCTTCTTGCCGACCGCGACGAATCGCTCGCCGTCATGATTAACGAGGAGGATCATCTTCGGATTCAGGCGCTCAGTCCCGGCTTTCAGCTGGAATCCGTCTGGCAACGGATCAATCAGTTTGATGATGTGCTGGCAAGCCGGATCCCGTATGCGTTTGATCCGCGGCTTGGCTTTCTGACCTCCTGTCCCTCCAATCTTGGAACGGGGATGCGGGCGTCGGTGATGCTGCATTTGCCGGGTCTTGTGATGGCGGGACAAATTGCCGCCGTCAAACAGGCGCTCGGAAAGCTCGGACTCGCCGTTCGCGGATTTTACGGGGAGGGATCGGAGAATTTCGGCAATCTTTTCCAGATTTCCAATCAGAGTACGCTCGGTGAAAGCGAGCCGCAGATACTGGAACGGATTTCGTCGATTGTCAAGCAGATCATCATTCATGAAAAGCAGTCGCGCCAGGTGCTGCTGGACCAGAAGCAGAGTTTTCTGCTGAACCAGGTCGGACGCGCTTACGGAATTCTGCGGCACGGCTACATGATTTCGAGCGAGGAGGCGCTGAATTCGCTTTCCGCTCTGCGGCTCGGAGTGGATATGAAGATGTTTTCATCGGTGGATATTCACACGGTGAACGAACTGTTCCTGAATGTCCAGCCGTCGCATCTCCAGATCGCGGAGCATAAGGAGCTTTCGCAGGAGGAGCGCGATACCGCGCGCGCAACGCTGATCCGTGAAACGCTCAAAGCCAAACGCAGCCAGAGCTGAGGATGACGCCGCATGAGTGTTGAGGTCCTCTATACCGCCGGACTCGCCCTGCTGGAATCGACCTTTGTGTTTGTCGGCCTGCTGATCCTGCACGGTCTGCGCCGGCTGATCGGTTCCGCTCCGCTCTATATGTTCCTCGGTGTTCTGCTGGTGATGATGAACATTGCCGGAGCCGCCGGGCTGCGCATGATCCTGAGTGAATCGGGGGTGGAACTCAGTGTTTCCACGTCGATTCTTCTTCTCCCGTTTCTTGCGATTCTGCTGGTGATCTATATTGTGGACGGCACCCTTGCCGCCCAGCGGCTGATCATTGCGGCGATGGCAACGTTCGGCATCTTTGCCTATCTGAGCTGGATTACCAAACTGCAGTCGGAATGGGGCGGCTTCACGATGTCACAGGGACACCTTGCGGATTATCTTTCCAAACTTCTCGGCAACACGAGCCGGAACATGGGGGCGTCGCTTGTGGCGCTGACGCTTGACCTGTTTCTGATTCCCATGATTTTCCAGAAAATGAAGAATTACGGCTGCCGCCTGACAGTCTGCGCCATCGGCGCGATCCTGCTCGGGCAGCTGGTGGACAGTTTTATTTTCGTCGGAGTGCTCTATTGGGGCGATCCGCAGAAGATGGCGATTCTCAATGCGGAATATGTGCCGCGTATCGTGCTTGCGCTGTGGATCTCGTTTATTGCGGCGGTCTATCTTTCCCGGATCGACCGGGAAATTCCCGGTGATTCGCGCCGAGCTCTTGACATCGTGCTTGCGTTTTTCGGCAGCTACGGTAAGACCAAGCTGCTGGAACAGAATCTGCGGGAGTCGGAACAGCGTTACCGGACGATCATTCAGAATGCGTCGGACATGATTCTTGTGACGGATTCCAACGGGATTATCGTGGATGCCAACAAGGCGGCGCAGGAGGTGCTTTCCGCTAGGACCATGATCGACCTGATCGGGTGCAATCTCGATGATTTTCTGCTCCGCCGCGATACGTTGTCGCAGCTGATGAGCGGTGACGAAAGCGTGACGCGCATTTCCCTTCCGGAATCTTCGCGCGAACTGGAACTTTCCATGAGCCGGATCGCGGTGGACGGTACGCCCGCGCTTGTGTTCATCGGCCGCGATATTACGGAACGGGAGCGGCTGGCGAAAGAACGGGAACTCCTGAGGATGGAGAGCGCGCACCGTCAGCGGCTGGAGGCGATCGGCCGTCTTGCCGGCGGTATCGCGCACGACTTCAATAATCATATTCATGCGATTCACGGACATCTGGACCTGATCTATATGGGGGAGGTGACCGATGAAAGCATGCCGCATCTTCAGAAAATTGATGCAATCGCCGAGCAGGCGGGCAAGCTCACCAGTCAGCTGCTCGGTTATGCGCGCAAAGGCAAACGGCAGGTGGAGCAGCTGCCGCTGAAAAGTCTGATCGACGGCGCCTACAATCTGTTCCTGCCGAATACGCAGACGGGGATTCAGACCGCTCTGGAGGTGGCGGAGGAACCGATCATGGTCGAAGGCGACCGCACGCAGCTGCAGCAGGCCCTGCTGAACCTGATGATCAATGCACGCGACGCGATGGAGACTCTGCCGGAGGAACGGCGCCGTCTGTGGATTCGCGCCGGGCTTTGCGAGCGGCTCGGTGTAACGCCGCGTCCGCCTGCGGACGCTTCCCGCGGACCGTTCTGCTGTATTTGTGTGGTCGATTCCGGGCCAGGTGTGGATGAGTCGATTGTGGAGCAGATCTTTGAACCGTTTTTTACGACCAAGCCGACCGGAAAAGGGACCGGGATGGGGCTCTCCATGTCGTATGGAGTCTCCCGGGAACACGGCGGCTGGATTCAATATGACCGCGTTGAGCCGGGGGCGTCGTTCACGATCGTTCTGCCGGTCCTGATGCAAAAGGAGGAACCTGTTTGATGAAAAGACATCTGATGCTTTCACTGCTGCTGATCTCCGCCGCTTTGTTTGCCGCTGCGGAAAAATTGACCGTGATCGGGACGACTGATATTCACGGGCAGCTTTTTTCCGGGAAAGACAAACCGAATCTTCTGAAACTCGTCCGTGCGGTTTCCGATGAAGTCGCCGCCACCGGGAAAACGAATTCTCTGGTGATCGACTGCGGCGATCTGATTCAGGGGAGCGCCGAGACCCAGCTTGACCGGGGAAAAAGCGTGATCGCTCTCCTGAACGCCGCCGGATACGATGTCTGGGTGCCCGGAAATCATGATTTTGAATTCGGGATGGATACACTGCTTGCCCGCGGAAAAGAGTTCAAAGGCGATTTGCTCTGCGGCAATCTGGTCTATCGCGGAAAGGCTCCCGTTGCCGCGTGGAAACTCTATGAGCGTGCGGGGGTGAAAGTTGCCGTGATCGGGATCACGTCGGATCATATCGCTTCCTGGAACTGGCGTCCGGAGGAGTCCGGAGTGGAGATTCCGGACACGCTTTCCGCTCTTGACCGTGTGATGCCGGAAGTCATGCGGGCAAAGCCGGATGTGATTCTGCTTGCGATCCATGCCGGACGGTTTCAGTCCAAACGTTTCGGTTCAAACTGGCAGATGGCGGATCTCGCGCGCCGTTATCCTCAGATTGACCTGATTCTCGGAGGGCATACGCATGAGCCCGTTGCCGGGATTCCCATGGCAAAAAGCTGGTTCGCGCAGGCCGGTAAACATGCTCAGGGATATGTGAAAGCGGAGATCGAATATGACCGGAAGCGGAAAAAACTGCTTTCCCTGCGGTCTTCCTACCACACACCCGGAGCGGATTCCGCCGGGTTTGAGGCGGATAAAACAATGAAGCGCCGGCTTGCGGATTTGCGGAAAAATCTTTATTCGACCGTCTGTGAAAACGCTCCGGCTCTGACATGGAAAGAGCCGGAGACGCTCGCGCAGACTTTTTGTTCCGCAATCGCCGAAGAGACCAAAGCCCCGGTTGTTTTTCACGGGGTGCTTTCCTATGGGGCGAAACATGCCGGACGCTATACACGGAAAGACGTGTTCGATCTCTGCCCGTTTGAAAACACCGTTGTGCTGATGGACCTTTCGCCATCGGAGTGCAAGGCCGTACTGGAGGAACAGCGTGCGGCGTTCCGGTCGAAAAAGAAAAATGCGATGCCGCAGTTTGTGAAAGGCGTCAGTCTTGGCGACGACGGCAGGCTCCGGCTTGCGGACGGGCGGGTCTGGGACCGGGAGGGCGATCGTCTGCCGGTTGCATTCAATTCGTTTATTGCGTCAAGTGCGGGGATGCGTTTTCCCGTTCTGCGGGAGATTTCCCGGCGCCCTGCCGTGAACGGACGCGATACCGGACTCAAGATCCGTATGCTGCTTGAAAACTATCTGAGGAGGAATTATCAATGAAACGTTTGTGTGCAGTTCTGGTTTTCGCTCTGCTGACGCTCGGTTTGTTCAGCGGCTGCGCTCCGCGCCGGCTGGCGTTCGAACCGAAACCGGAGGACAAGCTGGTGGATAAGGAGAAGTTTGCGCTGATAGATTACGTCCGCGGTTTTGTTTTGTGTTCCAAACGGTTGAAGCTGACGGCGGAAGAGCGTAAAGTCATTCAGTCGACCGATCCCGTGATCCGCATTCATTACACCGCTCCGAAAACCGGGAAGATGAGCATGAGGTGGGATTTGCCGCGGGAACGGCATCTGCTGGCGTTCTGCCAGGGACCGCTGCTGACGTCGAAGAATCCCTCCGACTGGAAAGTGACGGTGATCACGGGCAAGCGCAGCGCCGGAGCGGCGGCACCTTCCCGCTATGGGCTGGAGGATTGATGCGCCCGCTGATCCTGCTGCTGTTATGCGCTCTCTGCTGCGCGGAGCCGTCCCGTCCCGGTTTTGTGGCGTTCCGCATGGACCTGATGCGCGTGCCGGGGCAGGCGGAGCGCGATCCGGACAAGGCGATCCGGCATTCCGCTTCACGCCGGGTAATGACGGTTCTGATGACCGTGCTTTCCGGGACGCGGGCGGAGACAAGGCTGTATGACCGGACCGGGGAGGCGTACTGCGGTTTTTCGATTGCGGCGTCACCGGAAGTGCATATTCCGCGCCGGAGTGCGCTGATCGACTTTTCCGCATTTTACCGTATGCCGGAACGGGGAATTTTCGGAGCTTCACCGGAAACGGATTTTGACAGCGCGGTAACGGTTTCGTCGCGCCGTCTCCTGCGGATTCCGAAGCCGGTTTCGACCGGGTTGTTTGCGATGCCGGGAGAAGGGGCGATCGTTCCGCTTCTTCAGCTTGATACGCTGGATCCGTTTTTCGGAGCGGTCAAAGAGATCGGAACTCTGGAGTGCCGCCTGCTCTCGGTTTCAACGGAAGAACTGCGCAGCTGGCTGGAAAAAAAGAAAATTCCGCCCGGCGTTCTGTCGGATCCGCTTCCGCCGGAAAACGCGGTGACTGCGTTTGCATCGCATCCCGGAAGCCGTCTGTTCCGTTTGCCGGTTGTGCGCGGACGCGGCGATTTCCGTTCGGAGGCGGAAGGAATTTCCATTTCGTTCCGGCGTCTTTCCGGAGCGATGTTCCGTCTGACGTTCCGGGAACAGCGGCCCATCGGAATGCGCAATGGCAATGCCGTGCAGGAAGAGTTCTATTACGAAGGTTATCTGCTGGTGTCCGCCCGCTGGATGGTTCTGGTGCGTCTGCATTCTCCCCATGCCGGAAAACGCGCGTTTTTTGAACGGGAAAACAGCGGTTCCGGTATGGAAAAACTGCTTTTGATCCGTGCCGGGTGAACGGCTTTTTTCCGGATTTTTCTGCTTTTACCGCCCGGCGGGAGAGGGCCCGAGTTCCGCGGTAACATATCCGAAAATATTGTGTCCCTCGTAAAGCAGGGGAACCGGAGTCGTGCGGAAGTAAACTTCGCCATCCCGGTGAGTCCGGACCATCATGAAGCTGAAACGATCACCCGCGCGGGGTGTTTTGCTCCACCAGGGGCCATACTGTTCTCCGAGCGGAACAGACAGTTCGATGCTGTAACCGGTTTCCGTGCGGCGGACGGAGGTTTTTGCCATTGTCGGAAAATCATCACAGATGCGGATCCATGATCCGCGCGGATCGTTGACGTGAACCAGAGCCCAGAGACTGCCCGCCGGATTCACCAGATACTCGTAATAAAGAGGCTTTTTCTTTTCCGGGCGGATAAAAAGCTCAAACGCGTCTCCCATATAAAGCGGTTGGAGCTCCGGGGTGTCGAAACGTCCATGATACGGCACGATATTCCGGTCTTTGAATTCTGCGGCGGCATAGAGAGAGCCGCCGTGCCAGCCGATTCTCCAGACCGTTTGCGAATATTCTTTTAACCGTTCGGTGTGATTCAACGGGTATTCTCCCTGATAGACGAGAGCGTTTTTCCATTCCTCCGGTTTTATGATACCGTTAATTTCCGGAGGAGCAGCGAATCGGGGAACCGTGGCTTTCGGAGGCGGTTCCTTCCATTCCATGCCTGCCCGGACTTCATCATGGATCCGGGCAAACAGACGGACCGTTGCCGCGTAACGCGGATGCCGGGGATTTTTCAAACGCCATGCCAGAGCCTCCCAGCCGCCGCGAAGCTGTGCGGAATATCGTGCCGGGGTATTGTGTGCCCGTTCACAGAACGCAGGGTCCGCGAACAGCTCAGCCTTGCGCAGAATCTCCTGCGTGAGCGGGGCCTCCTTTCCGCCTGAACCGGAAAGGAGAACAGGGAAAAGGAGCAGGATGACGGAAAACTTCATCATTCGATTTCAATCTTCCAGAGTCGTTTGTGCTTGCCGTCTTCTGCGGCGGGAAGAGTACAGACAACAGTTCCGTCCCGGTACTTGAATTTCAGATCCTGTCCATTCTGCCGGAGCCTGCCGGGTCGGGCTGGCAGCGGGAATAACGCGTCCGTTCCCGGTGCGGCGTAGAGATAGGCCGTTGAGCCGTCGAGAACGAAAGAACCCGTTCCCCGGATGGAACCGCAGGCGGAAATCTCCCCGGCGAGAACGCTGTCGCCCTGTACAAGGAAACCGTCTGGAGCGATCGTGACAGCTCCCTCCCGGAGCGGTTGGCTGCGGAGATTGGCGGTCACGGAGATCCCGCCGTAGACGGCGCGGACCGTTCCGGGTTCCATACCGTCGCCCCACTCATGGCTGAAAGACGATATTCCTTTTCCGGCGTATCTGGAGCAGACCGATTTCTGGAGGCGGTCGATCCAGCGGAACCATTCCCGCTGTGCCGGATCAAGAGGATCGGCGCGGCTGACCATGTTGTAGCCGAATGCAAGGGTCCACGCAATGTGAGCTGTGGTGCTGACGTCTCCTGCAAGGTCGTGATGTCCAAGCAGAAGTTTATCGTGTGCGAGTCCCTGAAGCACCGGGAAAAAGTTCCACGTTTCCAGCGGCCATTTGTTCCAGATGCTTCCCTGCCATGACATGAATTGGCAGATTCCGCCGCTGAAGCCGCAGACCATGAATTCCGAATCAATGATTCCCCACCAGCACTCCTCTGTGGCGAGCGGAACGCGCCGTGCGTCGCTGCGGACCTGGGAAAGAAATCCTTCCGTTACTGCATGGGGGACGGGTGATGCCGGATTCAAGTCGTACCCCGTTACTTTTTTCCGTATCACGGAGTAGCACTGGCGGACTCCGCACTGATCCTGAAAGAGAATATCGGACGGCAACTCTTCCGTGAATTGGCGTGTCAGCGTATCATTCGCCTTGCGGACCGCCGGATGCCACATGCAGATGTTCCAGCCGCTGTTGCCGGCATACGCCTCTTTCATGGCTTTCCCGTTGAGATCCTGCTGGAGCGCGCTTTCTCCGGCTTTCAGAAAAGTCGGTCCCCGCGGGTTGTCGCACCACCATGTGTTGTTGGTATAGGGCATGAACAGAAGCCTGCGTTCTTTGATTTCACGGAGCAGCGAGCGGAAGCCCTCCATCGTTCCCCACCATTTCGCCGGCGGGAGGTGATCGGGATACTGTTTGTCGAATCCGCCTTTCAGATATTGGGAAATATGGACGATCGTATCTTCCGGAAGATACGGCAGCGCTTGACGGGTCGCCTGTTCCGGGCTCCTCCGCTGTTGCGGATGGAACAGCACCGCACGCCGCGCTCTGCGTAAAAATTCCGCGGAAACTTTTTCTTCCAGTTTTTTCGAGATCCCGTTGTCTTCGGCAAATGATTTCAACGAGTCAAATGCATTTTGCCGGAACCGCAGACGTGTTACCGGAGTACGGAACCGGCGTCCCTTATCCGCATAGATCAGGAAAGTGCGGTCGAGAAATCCGCCGTTTTTGCTTCCTCCGAGTTCAAAAATAGACGGGATAACGACCGCTTCCCGGTTCCGCAGTCCTTCAAACGGCTCCCAGCCGACGGGCTGCACCGCGTAAAGAGCGGCATTCTTTCCATTCAGTTCAAAGTGGAAGAAATCGGCAATCGCTCCCGGTACGCCGTTCCGTCCTGTTGTCATATACTCCTGCCGCCCCAGCTGATAGTAAAAACTGTAACCGCTGACTTCAAACCAGCAGCCGCCATCCTTTACAAACCGTTTCAGATCATTCATCATGGCGGTAAGGTCTTTCCCCGGCAGCGGGAGGCAGAATTCGTTTCCGGGGTTGACGATCGCCGTCGTTTCCGGAGAGTGCAGCGCCGTTTCGAGCTCTTCCGGAGTCCGGATTAATTCAGGTTCGATGGACGCCTTGCGGAATGCCGCCAGCCATTCGCGCATTTCCGGATTCGGAGCGCCCTGTCCGTATGGCAGAAAGAGAAGTGCGACCCGGTTCCGGGGAGAGCCGGGATGTGCGTCCAGCCGCTTCCGGATGATGGAAACGATCACCTTCATGATCTTCTGAAAACTGTCGTTTGACGGCTGAAAGGTCCCGGTCCGGAAAAAGAGTCCGCTTCCTCCGAACTGTGTCCCGCCCATAACCACTTTGTCCTTGTATTTGAGAAGAGCGATTTCCGCCTGTCCCTCATTGAACGGACGGGAGGGGGTGAGGCGGATTTTATGCAGCAGGCCGATGTCTTCCGGAAGCAGCCATTCCGACGCCTCCTTTGTCACTGTCAGGGGAATGTCCCGGTAGTGGTCGCCGAGATTCAGGAACGGGGAACCGAAAAGAGCCCGGACTGCCGCATCCCCGATCGTTCGCTCGGTCTTCCAGATGGAATTCTTTCCGCCGGTCCGGGACGAACGGAAAAAATTCGAGTTGAAACGGGTTCCGATATTGGTCGAAACATTGGAGTGGCAGATGACTCCGTTGACGGCTTCCGGTGAAAAAGACAGACGTCCGGGAATGGAAAATTCGACAACCGCTTTTTTCCGGGGCGTCATTGTCGCTTGAAAGTCTACATGCTCTTCGCCGCTTGTGACGGTGACAGAGACGGCAAGAGAGTCCGTGTCGTAATGCAGAACGAGCCGGTTGCTGTCCGGACGTGCGACCTTTGTGACTTTCTGCGCGGAAAGAGTGGAACCGTCGATGAATCGGGCGCACCAGAGTCCGGTTCCCCGGTTGGCAAGAGTCAGTTCCTGTCCGTCGGCGTGGATTGATTCAACCGCTCCGGAGGTCCGGTTCAGGCGCAGTTCATAATTTTTGCCGGAAAGAAGAAATGCATCGTTCTTTTCCGGGACCGCTTTTCCGGCAACGGGAACGAAGAGCGGAAGAACTGTCAGAATTGCCCGGATCAGTTTTTTCATAATCGGAATCTCCTGTATTTTGAAAATCAGAGGTTGATGAATTGCAGATTGTTTGTATAGTAGCGGGTGATTGGCAAAGTGGCATTATTTTCAAGAGCGTTTCTGTTCAGAGTTCCCGCGTGTCCGTCGGCGTAACCGATATTGACCCGCTCTGAATGACGGAGATACAGAGCGTTTTCTTCGCTGCCGTTCCGCTTCGGTCGCCAGTTCGGCGTTCCGCAGGCAGTTGGGTTGTTGTAGGAGTCTCCGAGCAGAAGAGTGATGGATGGAGATTTCATTTTTCCGGTATTGTGATAAATGCTTCCATCCGCAGCCCAGACGCTGAACGCTCCAAGCGCGGTATGCTGCAAGTTGACCGCTTCCGTGGTTCCGTCGTGCTGGGGACGGTACAGCCCGTAGGTGGAATACCGCAGCCAATTATCCGTTCCTGTATCTGTATCGGAGGGGCAGCGGAGACTTTTTGAGGTAATATATTGGGGATTGGCATGAGCATTCCAGCCGAGAGTTCCGTTCGTTTCGCTTCCATTTCCATCCGTCAGAACCGCGGGCCACCGGGTATAATTTCCCGTACGGTAGACAACGACGGGAATATAGCTCTGGTAATCATCGGCATAGAACAGAAACGCGTTCATTGTTTGTTTCAGGTTGTTGGTGCAGGAAATGCTTCGCGCTTTTTCCCTGGCGGCATTCAACGCGGGAAGCAAAATTCCAGCAAGTATTGCAATAATTGCAATTACTACCAGAAGTTCTATAAGGGTGAAATGATTTCTGTCCGTTCTGCATTTCCGGGCACGGTGTGTTTTGACTCTGTTCATAGTTCCTCCTTATTTTATTTTTATGGTTTTAAACCTTTGGTTTTGCAGTTTCATCCCGCGGCATCAACAGTTTTGGAGACTGAAGCAGGAGCACACCCGGAATTCCCGGATTGGCAAGCCGCCAGACCAGCATTTCCGTTGCCCGTTCCGCCATGACGGAAAGATTCAGGTCGATCATGGTCGGACAGGGATAAAAGCCGTTCAGCAACAATGATTTATCGCACACCAGAACGCTGTTCGGCGAATATTTTTTTAATAATCCCAGACTTTCCAACGTACAGCAGAGTTTGACTCCGCAAAGAGCGTTGAATCCAAAAAATCCGATTCGTTCATCGCCCGTTTCGATCAAGGTCCTCATCCTGCCTGTGAAATCCGGTTCCTCCCGTTCGAACGGCATCGGTTCCGCATGAATACCGAGCGCGTTCATGCGGCTCAGAAAAGCGGTGATCCGGGGATGATCCGGAATCTGAACCATATTTTTCTGCCAGACGATCACTGCGCGTCTCACTCCGGCGCGGCTGAGAAAATCGACAGCCAGAGAAACGATTTCATCATCGTTGGCTGTGATCCGGTCAAGCATTTCCCCCCGCGGGTTCCAGCCGAATACCTGCACTCCGGGAAACTCCTCCGGCAGGCGGATCCCCCGGAGATCATTGCAGAAAACGGCTCCTTTGAATTCCGCCAGCATCTCCGGTTCCTCCCGCAGTCTGCTCTGATTGACATAGCGGTGCTCAATGCTGTACCGGCTCAGGCTTTGCGATATGATCGGCATGATGCCGTCCTGAACGGGATCCTCTTCTCCGTGATCGTCGATCAGCAGCATTACCGGACCAAGATGAGCATATTTCTTTGTTTCCTTCGCTTTTGCCCGGCGCGTATAGGAGCGCGGAGAGAACCCCTGTTCCGCGGCGGTCCGGCGGATTCTCTCCCCGACTTCCGCCGACAGCAGCGGAGAGTTCCGCAATGCCAACGACACCGTTGCCGCGGTGACATTCAACTGCCGGGCAAGATCATCCAGGTTTCTCGGTTTTCTGCAAAGCGCCATAATCGTTCTTACTTTCTTTTGTGGAAACAATTTTTCCTTGTCTTTTTAAATTATACTACAAAACGGATTTTTTGTCAATATGTTTTTAAGAATTATTTGAAAATAAATCTTAAATAAATCTTAAATAGCTTCCTGTATCAGATTTCCGTTCCGGCAACTGTTGCCGCAGGGGAATGAAAATATCCGTTTTTCTTGAGAAATTCCGCATTCCATCTTGAAATCTTACTTTTCAGAAGATACATTGAGAGGCAACCTGAAACCAAAATAGAAGGAGATGGTATGAAAGCATTGTTATCGGCGGCGGCTCTGTTCGTTGCGGCACTGGTTTGCCATGCGGACCTTGATCTGTCAAAAGTGAAGATCAACGGAACCACCAACAAATCCGCGCTTTCCTATAAGGCGGGCGAAGAGATGGTTTACAAGTTCAAGGCGGATCTTGCCGGGCAGAAGCCTGACGGTCTGTTCCTGCAGTGGGAGCGCAAAGGCGATGACGGCCAGAAGCTCAGCGGAAAAGTTCCTGCGGATCAGGAACTTGTAGTCAGGACGAAACTGGACAAGCCGGGTTTTGTCAGCGTCAATGTGTACCTTGTCGATGCCAAGGGCAAACGCGTTCAGCAGAAATATAAGAGCTGGGACAAGAAACCCCGCAAGAGAAATATTGCTTACTATGCCGGGACCGCCGTCGATCCGGAAACTCTGACGGACTGCGGTGAGCCGAAAGACTTTGATGAATTCTGGGCGAAGCAGAAAAAGCGTCTCGCCGCTGTTCCGTTCAAGGATAAAGTCGATCTGAAAAAATTGAAGACGGTCAACAATGTGGATATTTACGCTGTTTCGATTCCCTGTGCAGGCCCGCGCCCTGTGACCGGTTATCTGAGCATTCCGGTAAACGCCAAGGCGAAATCCCTCCCGGCGCTGATTTCGTTCCACGGCTATGGAACATCAATCCACCGCGCTCCCAACTGGGGCGACCGTTCCCGGATCCGTCTCAATATTAACGCGCATGGACAGGAACTCGGCAGGGATGACGCCTACTATAAACAGTTCTTTGACAGCATCAAATCCAACGGACGCAGCTATGCGTTTGACCCGGAGCAGAATTCGAATCCTGAAACCGCGTTTTTCAACGGAATGGTTCTCCGCGTTCTGCGTGCGATGGAATATCTCAAGAGCCGTCCGGAATGGAACGGCAAAGATCTGGTGGCGGAAGGCGGAAGCCAGGGTGGACTTCAGACCATGTGGGCTGCCGGCCTTGATCCGGATGTGACCGTTGCCAAACCGGGCATCACCTGGTGCTGCGACCTTGCCGGAACACAGAAAAAGCAGCGCCTCAGCGGCGGATGGAGAATTAAATACGTTCCCGCTCTGGATTATTATGACCCGGTATTCATGGCGAAGCGCATCAAAAACGCCCGCGTGGAGATCACCCGCGCCGGACTCGGCGACTATACCTGTCCGCCCTCCGGACTTGCGATCAGTTATAAAAACATCGCGTCCCCGAACAAGTCCATCAAGTGGGTTCAGGGCAGCGATCACGGGTTCGTGCCGGCGAAATCCGAAGTCATTGTCTGGTCCACAATGAAAAAAGCGGATAAGAAAAAATAATCCGCCGCAGTCATTAATTAATAAGGATTCCCCCTTTTTCCGTTTTGATGATGGAAAAAGGGGGAATCGTTTACCGGAAAGCGGATTAACTCCGGTTCGGACGCTGCGAGTCGGGGATTTCATTGTTCCTGACGACTTCCTGCGCTTTGGCGTGACTTTCCATCAGCAGCCGGTAGGCGGGGAAGACAAGGGTGTAGACTTCCGCCCATTCCGCCGCATCTTCCCGGTTCCATGTCTTTTGCAGTTCCGCAAGGACTGCGGCGGTATCAACCGGCACTGCCCCTGCCTGGATCATTCGCGCCACGGTGATTTCCTCCGCTTCTTTGGAATAGGTGCCGGAGGCGTCGATCACCGTGAACACCTGATAACCGTCGGCGATGGCGCTGATTGCGGGAAGAGCCATGCAGACGCTGGTCAGTGTTCCTGCGATGATCAGCTGGTTTTTCCGGGTTTCTTTCACAGCTTTGACGAAGTCAGGATTATCCCAGGCGTTGATTTGTCCGGTCCGGGCGACGTATCGGGCATGAGGTGCATACTTGTTGATTTCCGGAATCAGCGGCCCGTTCGGTCCCTGCGGAACGGAAGCGGTGGTGATAACGGGCAGTTTTGCCAGAGTTGCCGCCCACGCCAGAGCCGCGGCATTCCGCCGCAGTGCTGTCATCGGCATGTCTTCGACAAGTTGAAAAAGACCGCTTTGGTGGTCGATCAGCAGCATGACTGCGTCGGATGGATCTATCATTGGTTTCCGGTTGTTGCAATGTGTTGTGTTCATAGTGAACCTCCAGTGGATTGTTGTTTCGTTGAAAGTTGGTCCGTCAGTCTGTGAATGAGTATCTCCTGAGTATGATTGGCAGCAATGGAATCCGGCGACTACAGGGTGCCGAATTTACCGTTTTCAAACTCTTCGAACGCCTGCCGGATCTCTGCTTCCGTGTTCATTACGAACGGTCCGTAACCTGAGATCGGTTCCGGGATCGGTTCTCCGTAGAGAATCAGGAGCCGGGCACGGCTTCCACGGTTTTTCACGGAGGCGCATTCGCCGTCGTGAGCGAAACGTACCAGATTTCCGGTTTGTGCGGGCTTTGCCCCGTGAAGTTCCACTTCACCGTACAGGATCAGCATAAGCAGTGTATGGGAAGAGCTGGTGCTGAACTCAAACGATGCGTTTTCCGCGAGTTCCAGATCCCATAACCCGATTTCCGAGAATGTGGAGGCGGCGCCTTGCTGTCCGGCATATTTTCCCGCGATCAGCCGGAGCGTTCCGGCGTTTTCCGGCAGTTCTACAACGGGGATGCGTTTTTTCTCCAGAAGCTGATAGGAGGCTGGGATCTGCTTGTATTTTGCCGGAAGATTGACCCAGAGCTGGACCATTTCAAAATTCCCGCCCCGTCTGCTGTACGCAGGTGAGTGGAATTCTTCGTGCAGAATCCCGCCGCCGGCGGTCATCCACTGAACGTCTCCTTCCCGGATTGAGCCGCCGGCTCCGGAAGAGTCGCGATGGGATACTTCGCCGTGGTAAACGATCGTTACGGTTTCAAAGCCTTTATGCGGATGCGGGCCCACGCCTTTCGGAGCTCCGGGATTGGGTTCAAATGTATGCGGAGCGGCATAGTCAAGCAGCAGAAACGGATTCCAGTTTTCGTAGTTCTGCCCGTAATGCAGCAGCGATTGAACCGGGAAACCGTTTCCCACCCAGTGAGTTGGAGCGGGCTGGCAGATTCCGGCAACGCTCTTTTCTGTTTTTTTATTGTTTTTTGTCGTATGTGTCATAATACACTTCCTTTGAGTTTTTGCTGACCGGCTCAGGTCGTCAGGGCCGGTTGCAGAATGTTGATGCGGAGTTTGCGCGTGAAAAATGATATTGTCAGTGTGACAACGCCTGCTGTCATGTGCCCCCCTTATGATGTTTGGTATGAACCGGAAGTTCCCCTGCTTCCGTTGAAAAGAAAGATACTCCGGGAAAAGAGGAAATGCAAGCGGTTTTCCCGCGGAAAAACCGCTTCCCGCCTTTATCCGGGCGCAGTTATGCAAATAAATGATCTCCGAGAAAATGGAACTGCTGGATTTCCGGAACTGTTTTTTCCGGGAAAAAGGCCGTTTTCCTGTATCCGGCTATTGAAAAATTACGTTTTGGGAATATGTTACAATTTTGTGATATAAGACAGAATACAAATAACGGAGAGGAATGGAATGGTTCCCACCTATGTGACGTTCGGGCTCTACCTGCTTTTCATGGTGGCGGTCGGTTTGTGGTTTTATAAGAAAGAGACGAATATCAAAGAGTACCTGCTTGGCGGACGCGGTGTCGGGAGCTGGGTGACGGCGATGTCTGCCCAGGCCAGCGACATGAGCGGCTGGCTGCTGATGGGGCTTCCCGGTGCGGTTTACTGTGCCGGACTCGGCGAGGGCTGGGTCGCGATCGGGCTGATGATCGGCACATTCGCCAACTGGCTGCTGATCGCGCCGCGGCTGCGCATTTACACCGAGAAAGCGCGGGCACTCACGATTTCCGCGTATCTGGGGCGCCGTTTCCGTGATCCGACGGGGATCATCCGCATTCTTGCCGCCGCAATCACTCTGTTCTTTTTTACGATCTATGCCGCTTCGGGACTCGTTGCAGCCGGCAAGCTCTTTGAGTCCATGTTCTCCGTTGATTTCAAGGTCGCGGTACTGGTCGGAGCGGTTGTGATCCTCGTCTATGTGTTCATGGGCGGTTATCTCGCGGTCTGCTGGACTGATCTGTTTCAGGGACTGCTGATGTTCTTTGCGCTGATTGCGGTTCCGCTGATTGCGTATTGGAATCTGGAGCCGGGTGCGGTTTCCGCCGCCTGCGAGGCGAAAGGCGTTTCGTTCCGTCTGTTTCCGGAGGAGATGAGTTTTGCGGCGGTTGCGGCGATTCTCTCTTCCGCAGTCTGGGGACTCGGTTATTTCGGACAGCCTCACATTCTGACCCGCTTCATGAGCATCCATTCATTCCGTGCATTGCCGCGGGCAACGACGATTGCAATGATCTGGGTCGTGATCTCGCTCACTGCGTCGATCGTGATCGGCGTCCTGGCGATCCCGATGTGGAGCGGCGCCGCGGAACTTTCCAAAGCGGACAGCGAGAAGGTGTTTATTTACATGGTCGGCAGACTGTTCAATCCGTGGCTCGGCGGGGTCCTGCTTGCGGCAATTCTTGCGGCGATCATGTCCACGATCGACTCCCAGCTGCTGGTTTCCTCGTCCACACTTACCGAAGACTTCTATAAGCAGATCATCAAACGGAAGGCTTCCGCGAAGGAGCAGGTGCGTGTCAGCCGCGGTTTTGTGCTTCTGATCACGGTCATTGCCACGGTGTTTGCCCTGGCGGACATCGAAACGATTTTTTCGCTTGTGAAGTTTGCGTGGGGCGGCTTCGGTGCGGCGTTCGGCCCGGTGATCCTGATGTCGCTGTATTCCCGCCGGATGACCTGGCAGGCGGCGCTTTGCGGAATGATCGCGGGAATGGGCGTGATGCTCGGCTGGTATGCGTCCGGGCTGAGTCGCTATATGTATGAAATTCTTCCCGGTTTTGCGGCGGGGCTTGCCGTGATTCTTTTCATGAATTACACGATGCCTCAGCGGAGCCGCAAGGTGCTCCGGGAGTATGATTCCATGCTCGCGGAACTGCGTTCGGAGCGGTGACGGGAGGTTTGTTATGGCATCCGGTGGAAACAATGATCTTGAGATCGCAGTCTTGAACAGCATCAGCAAAACCGTGGTGCATGAGCGGAATATTCCCGTCCTTCTGAAAACGGTTCTGGATATTCTGCACCGGGAAATGGGGCTGCTGCGCGGAACGTTTACGCTGATGCACGGCGACACCCTGCTGATCGAGGCTTCCAACGGACTCACCGAGGAGGAAATGAAGCGGGGAACCTACAAGGTCGGCGAGGGCGTGACCGGAAAGGTTGCATCGACCGGGCTGCCGCGCGTGATCCCCGACATCTCCAAAGACCGGGAGTTCCTTGGCAGGACGAAAGCGCGCAAGAACACGAAAAATGTCGCATTTATCTGTGTTCCGGTGATCCATAAGGAAAAAGTCATCGGGACGCTTTCCATAGATCATGAGGTAAAACCGGGCGTCAATCTGGACCGGGACCTCAAGCTGTTGGAGACCGTGGCGAATATTACGGCGGAAGCGGTGGCGGCATGCCTTCAGGCGCATGAGGAACGCGAGAAACTGACAGCGGAAAACGTCCGTTTGCGGGAGGAACTGGGCGGTGATATGCGTCCGGTCAACCTGATCGGCTCCTGCAGTGCGATGCGTGCGGTTTATGCGCAGATTGCGCAGGTTGCTCCGAGCAATGCCGCGGTTCTGATCCGCGGCGCTTCCGGGACCGGCAAGGAACTGGTTGCCCGTGCGATTCAGCGGGAGAGCAGCCGGAGCGACAAACCGTTTGTCTGCGTCAACTGTGCGGCGATTCCGGAAAATCTGATCGAAAGCGAACTGTTCGGGTATGAGAAAGGTGCGTTCACCGGCGCGATCAGCTCAAAGAGCGGCCGTGCGGAAGCCGCAAACGGGGGGACGCTGTTTCTTGACGAGATCGGCGGCCTGAGCCAGGGGGTACAGCTCAAACTGCTGCGTTTTATTCAGGAGCGTTCTTTTTCGCGGGTCGGCAGCAATGAGGAGATCAAGGCGGATATCCGGCTGATTACCGCTACAAGCCGGAATCTGGAACAGCTCATGGAGGAGGGGAAGTTCCGTGAAGACCTGTATTACCGGCTGAGCGTGTTTCCGATTCATCTTCCCGCACTCTGCAACCGACGGAGCGACATCATGCTGCTCGCGGAACATTTTCTGGAAAAATTCGTGAAGATCCACAACCGGAAGATCGTCCGCATTTCGACTCCGGCGATCAACATGCTGATGGCGTATCACTGGCCGGGCAACGTGCGCGAACTGGAAAACTGCATGGAACGTGCCGTCCTGCTTTCGACGGACAACGTGATTCACGGTTACAATCTTCCGCCCTCGCTTCAGACGGGGGAATCTTCCGGAACGGCGATCAACCCCGGAATGAGTGCCGATTTCACCACGCTGGTGGAATCGTTCGAACGGGAACTGATCGTGGAGGCGCTGAAAGCGACGAACGGGAATGTTGCCGCCTCGGCGCGCAAATTGGGGATTTCCCAGCGGATCATCCATTACAAGATCAACAAAATCGGCATTACTCCGGAGTGGTACAAGCAGGAAAGCGGTTCCAAACCGGGATCGGGACGGCGGTTTTGAAAAATAAATCGCGGAAAAATGCGATTTTAATTTGTTTTCCGGGGAAATCCATTGTATATTCCCGGAAGAACGTAAAAACTACAAACGGAAGGAGTTTTTTCATGAAATTCAAAGCGCTTGTCACAGCTGTTTCCCTGACGTCTCTGGTGGTCCTTGCCGGATGCGCCACTTCGTTCCCGCTTGGATTTGTCTACACCAGCGTCAATCTCCCGGTTACGGTCGGCAACGGTGAGATGAAGTATTCGAAGAAGGGTGTTTCCAAATGCCAGTCCATGTTCGGGCTTTTCGCCAGCGGCGATGCCTCCATCAATGCCGCCTGTGCGGATGCCAAGATCACCAAGGTCGGCTGGGTGAATCAGGAGGTCGTGAACATTCTCGGCATTTACGGCAGCTACAAGACTGTGGTTTACGGCGAATAAGCCGCAAATTGCCGGATTGTGATTTTCAAGGGCGGTCATCGGACCGCCTTTTTTGTTTTGGGGTTATGTCGTCAGCAGATGGACGCGGACTTCGGGAGCCGGAGCGGGAGTTTTTTCTTTCCCGCCGTGATTATTGAGTTTGCGGGCGGCATAGAGCCGGAGAAGAGCGCGATCGCCTTCGAGGATGCTTTTCTGTATTTTCTCTTCTGCCAGATCATCGAATTCCGCGCGCAGGGATTCGATTTGCTTCCGGGCTTCGGGATTGCTGTTGATGAACTCGTAAAGAGTGGAACGTGAAACCTGAAGTTTCCGGGCGATGGCGCTGATATTGCCATAAGTTCCCTGTGATGCATCGTTCAGTGCTTCCAGTGTCAGTTTTGTCATGCTTGTCCTCCGTTGTCCGGAGTTCTTCCGGTGTCAACCGATTACCGGTCATTTTCAGGGAGAGGGAAAATCCGGGGAGGTATTTTTCTGTTGTCATGCCGTAAATTGCAGGGCTGTGCCGGGAGTTTCCCGGGCTCTGTGGCGTTTTGTGCTGTTTTATTCTCCGTTTCTGCATAAATACCCGATGTATATCAGAGGAAAATGTTGTATAATTAATAAAGAAGAGGACTCGCTGCAGGGTGCAGGCGTTCCACGAATAATAAAATTAAGAAAAGAGGTTTTGAATGAAGACGAAAAAAAGATTTTCCCTGATCGAACTGCTCGTAACGATTGCCGTGATCGCAATCCTTGCCGGGCTGCTTCTGCCGGCATTGAATTCGGCGAGACAGAAGGCAAAGGCGATCTCCTGTGTCAGCAACCTGAAACAGTCCGCTCTGAATATCTCCCTGTATTCCAGTGACAATGATCATACCATGATGATGAACGATACGTCCAGCCATTGGCTCAGCTGGGCAGGCTATCTGGCGTTTACCGGGTATGTGAAAACGACGGATACGACGGTGTTCTGTCCTTCCGCTCCGCCGCGTCCGCCTGCCGAGAACGGTTCCAATACCAGCTGGACCGACCGCTGGTCCATTTCCGAAATGAGAGTCTCGAAAGGAGCTTATACGGAAAATTTCAAAGCCTGTTATGAGGGAAATACTTCCCGGAATGATTTCGCTCCGTTCTGGGGCGGGGATCCGAATCAGCGTTATATCAATTTCAAACGGGTGAACCGTCCTTCCGATCTCTTTCTGATCGGAGATCTGACGGAATCAACCGGGCAGAGGCATGCGCGCCTTTATTGGGTGGACAATCATTATTTCTGGCGGATTCACTCCGTGCAGTTTTATAATCTGATGTTTGCCGATGGACACGTCGAAGCAAAAGGAGAGGGGTTCATCCGCAAGAAAGTTCATCCGAATGCACGGTTTCGATAAACAACAGGAAGAGAGGATTGCAATATGAAGATTGTTTTGGCGATTGTAACGGGAATTTTTCTGATTTCAGTATTTCCGCTTTTTGCGGAACTGAAGATTCACGAAAAAGGCAATATTGAGATCGGCGGTATTCCGGTCCGTCTCACCTGTTTTGATGAACAATGGCGACGGACGGCACAGCTGGATCGCGCGTTTATTGTGAAGAAACGTGACGGTACGGCGCTGGAATCGGAATTCGATACGCCGTCGCTGAAAGGAACGCTGCGGCAGAAATTGTCCCCGGACGGGGTGAATGCGTGGATCTGGAGTGTGGAAGTTGTTTTGAAAGGTGGCTGCCGTGCCCGGCAGGTCGCTCTTGACATGACCGCATCGACGTTGAAGTATGCCGGCAGAGAGATTCGCACGGATCGCGGGAAATTTGAGTTTCCTGTGCATGTTCTCAAGACCGGGGATCCGTTCAATCTGCTTTGGGAAAAGACAAAAATGCTCATTATTCCGATGGACCGTTCCCGTGTGACCGTTTCCGCTTCGTCTCCGTTTGATTTCCTGGTGCAGGATGACCGTGCCGGAGGATGGAATTCGTTTGCGGTGCGTCTTCTTTTGCCGAAGACAGGGGAAAACCGGTATGGAATCACGCTTAAACTCAGGGAAGAGCCTTATGTGATTACTCCGCTTGATCTCCGCAAGGCGTTTACAACCGGGTTCAGCGATGACAAGCCGGATGACCGGCAAGGCGGCTGGACCGATCAGGGAGCGGACAATGATCTCCGTATGCTGCCCTGTTGGGAAAAAGAACCCCGCATCGGAGAGGTTCCGTTTTCGCTGGTCGCTCCGTGGAAGAACAATAATAAATCCTGTATTGTGCTGAGAGGGCCGTTCCGCAGTTATTTCCCGCAGTCTGCGGAAACTGTTCTTCCGGAGCCTGTTCAGGGAAATTATCTTTATATCCTGCATGCTTTGGCGTGGCCGTCCGGTAAAAAGATCGGAGAGATCGTGCTGGAGTATGCGGATGGGTCGCGTTCCGTGATTTCCGTTTCCGGTTCCTCGGATGTCGGAAACTGGTGGCAGCCGCAGCCCGTTTCAAACGGCGTGATCGCCTGGAGCGGAGAAAATAAAAATGCATCAGTCGGGCTGTTCCGCTCGGTCTGGCGGATTGAAAACAAGCCGGTCCGTAAAATCGCGTTCGTCTCGACCGGTGCGTCTGTCTGGGCAATCGTCGCGGCGACGCTTTCCTCGGACCGTATTCCGGAGAAGAAACTTGGCGGTCCTGTTCTGATCACGGAAAATGCGGATTGGAAGCCGATACGGCAGGAAAAGGATATTGTTCCGGGATCGGTGCTGGATTTTTCCGGGAACCTTGACGCTCCCGCCGGAAAGTATGGTCCCGTGGTGGTGCGCAACGGACAGTTTGAGTTCCGCGACCGTCCCGGTGTGCAGGTGCGTTTCTACGGAACGAATCTGGTCGATACAGCCCAGTTCCTTGACCGTCAGTGGTCGGAGCGTCTTGCCGACCGCATGGCAAAGGCCGGTTTCAACCTTGTCCGGATTCATCATCATGACAATGGACTTTCCGTCCGTGGAAATGGAACAAGCACGGAGCTGAATGCGGAGAATCTGGACCGTCTGAACTGGTTGATTGCCTGTTTCAAAAAGCGCGGGATCTATGTCGTGACGGATTGCTATGTTTCCCGCACGTTTGCTCAGGAGGAGCTTAAAGAGTGGAGCAGCGGGGATTTCAAGCATCTTGTGTTTCTGAAACGTTCCGCATTGGAGAACTGGAAGCGGTTTACAAAAAACTGGTTTACGGCGGAAAATCCGTATACGGGGCTTGCGCTGAAAGACGATCCCGTTCTGATCGCGGTGAATCTGGTCAATGAGGGCTATCTGGGCAGTCCGTGGACCGGAACGACAGGAAAAATCAAGGAGCGCCGGTTTGCCGGATGGCTGAATTCCAAAGGACTGACGGATGATCCCCGGAAACGGGAGAAGCTCACCGCCCTGTTTCTGCTGGATGCGTATGACGCATGTTATCGGGAAATGTACGGTTTCCTGCGGAATGAACTCGGTATGAAACAGCCGGTTTCCGACCAGAATCATCATTCGGAGTGGCTGCTTTCGTTTCTGCGTGACAAATATGATTATGTCGATAACCATTACTATTTTGATCATCCGCAGTTTCCTGTGAAAGCATGGCGTCTTCCGGCGCGTCTCGACAATGAATCTTCGCTGAAACACGCCGGTTCCGACCTTACATGGATGTTTCCCGCCAGAATTTGGAGAAAGCCGATGGCGATCACGGAATTCGATTATGCCAAGCCGAATTTCTATCGCGCGGAGGGCGGCGTGCTTCCCGCTGCGTATGCGGGGCTTCAGGACTGGAACGGACTCGTTCAGTTCGCATATTCGCATGGCGGCGGCAATATTATCCATGACCAGACGACCGGCGGGATGTTCGACCTCGGTTCCGACGTCGTGAAAATGCTCTCGCACCGGATCGGGGTGAAACTGTTTCTCGGACGGGAGATCAAGCCTTCTCCGGTTATGCTTGCCGCTGTATTTGCGAACCCGGAAGAGATGGATTTCAGCATGGTTCCGTCACGCGATCTCCGCAATCTCGGACTTGTCGCCCGGCTCGGCACGGCGGTTCTCCCGGATGGGAACTCCATCCGTTCAAAGCTCCCGGCGGAGATCAGTGCTCTGCTTGATACGGGGTATAATTTCCCGAACGCATCGTTTGCCGTTCCCGTTGTGAAAGCCGGGGCGTTCGGCAGTGATCCGTTTGGAGATTTGGAGAAGAAAAACATTCTTCCGGCAGGGTCCCGTGATGTTTCAAAAAAGATATTCCGTTCCGCTGGTGGACAGCTGGAACTGGATTCTGCGCGTGAGAGTTTCCGGGCTTCCGCTCCGGGAATTGAGGTGCTGATCCTGCCGGAGAAGAACCGCGGATCGTCCGGTGTCATGGAGATCGCCAACCGGACCGGCCGCGGCGTGTTTTCCCTTCAGTCGGTGGACGGAAAGCCGCTGACGGAGTCGGGGCGCATGTTGTTTCTGCATTTGACCGACTCGCAGGCATCGCAGTTGAAATTTGACAATCCTCTGATGAAACAGTATTCGAGTTGGGGAAAAGCACCGCATCTTGCCGCCCGCGGCGAAGCGGATGTTGTATTGGCTCTTCCGGGCGATTATACGCTTTACAGTTGTGATACGGGAGGAAAGCGTCTTGCAGAAATCCCGTTGAAGAGGCTTGCGAATGGGAAATATGGGTTCCGGGCAGACGTGTTTCGTCCGGAAGGACAGGTTTTTGTCTACGAACTTGTGCGGAAGCTGAAATAAAAGCCGGACGCCGCTGTTCAGGAAGATTCCGGAAAGGGCTCTTTCTCCGTTTCCCGTGCTGTTGAAACTCATGAGGGAGGTTTTGCTGGTTAAGCCGTAATTGACTCCTCTGACATTTGTTTTTCGCCGGAAATAAGAGTCGTTGAATTTTTGAAAGAGGCAGGGGTCTTTTTTATAAAGAAGTAACGATAAAAATTTATCATTGCGGAATAGCCTGTGCCGGTACGGAAGAGGATTGTTTTTCCGCGTTGTGCTGCAGTTGCTCCCGGATTTTGCGGAAAGAGTCCCGCATCCGGGAGTACGACCCCCACGCCCGGCGGTAACGGGCGGGATCCAGAATGCGGTAAAGACCGGTCAGCTTATGACGCTGCAGCGACCAGCCGGAACAGCTTTCTTCTTCCACCCAGAACAGTTTCCGGTCCATAACGGGGATCTCCAGATTGACTTTATCCTGCCGGACCATCAGCGGAGAATCCGCCGCAAAGTCGTTTTCGAGTTGCTGACGCAGATATTCCAGATAAAAGCGGGCGTGATGATTGGCAAGGCGTTTGACTGTGTCCAGATTCATCAAACGGTTCCGGTCGGAAAGGGCGGTACAGGCGGTGACCGTGTTCGGGACTGTAATATCGAAGCAGAGCGGATGACGGTTCCGGTTGCCGTTTGCTCCGAGGGACGGACGCATCTGTTCACCGAACGAACCGTAGCCGTATTTCAACGTTGTATCATCGGGATTGCAAAGATTGAGGATCGGGGCGGTGGTTCCGCGGAACGATTTCGGGATGTCCGGATCATCATCGGGGATTGCCGCTCCGAGCAGAATTGCCTGATGAATGCGGAGTCCGCGTTCTCCGAGCCGCGCAAGCACCCGGACGCAGATCCGTCCGCCGAGAGAATGGCCGATCAGGATGATCCGGTTCCGCTGCTTTTCCGGCATCGCCGCGAGTTCCTCCGCGAGTCCGGCGGATGCAGTATCGGCATTTCTCACCGCCTGTTTCCAAGTGTGCAGATTTTCCCAGCGATACAGACGGACGACCGTTCCCGGAAACATGCCGCCGATGATTGCCAACAGGTCCTCATGCGGACCGTTTTTCAGCCAGCCCGGAATATAAAGGATCTCCGCCGTTTCCCGTGGGGGCGGGGGAGATTGGGGTGCGGCTGCGGAACAGGACAGCACTGCACCAATGCAGACAGCGGCAGTTCCGGCTTTGGCAAAGAAATCATGAAATTGTTGCAGGAATATCCTCATACCGTTTCCGGATTCAGTACATCAGACTGCCGGTGACTTGGAATCGGAAGGAAACTCCTTTGAGTTTGACGCCCATTCCCATCACCTGTTTTTCGAAGCGGATTCCGCTGATCCGGGCGGAACCGGAGAGCGCCAGGTCTTCCAGAGAAACATGGTCGGGATTGTTCAGAAAACTGCGGTGGTTTCCGTCTCCGGTGGTCTCGGTCCAGGAATAACCGTTGATGTGTTCGGTTTTTATCTGTTCCTCCTTTTCGCCGAACGGACTGCTGGTGGCGATGTCGATCCGGATTTCCGTGACGGCGACGTTCAGTTTCAGGAGCAGGGGGCGGTGATCCAGTTCACCGGCGAACAACGCGATGTACTGGTTGATCCTGCGGTCGATTTCCGATTTCAGGAGCGGTTTGACAAGCATGGGAAGCATGGACATGGCGGGAATTCCTTTCTCAGAGTCTGCGGTCGAGCGAACGGTAGTTGATCGCTTCGTAAATATGATCGGAGGAGATCTGTTCCGATCCGTCCAGATCGGCAACGGTGCGGGCGACGCGCAGAATGCGGTCGTAAGCGCGTGCGCTGAGTCCGAACTCGGTAATCGTGTGACGGAGCTGGTTTTTCGCCTCCTGAGTGATCGAACAGAATTTATGGATGTCGGACGGTTCCATCCGGGCGTTGCAGCGGACCCGCGGATTGCCGGCGAAACGGCGGTTCTGGAGTTCGCGCGCTTTGATCACGCGTGCCCGGATTCGGGCGCTCGTTTCTCCATCCGGGGCATTGATGAGTTCATTCTCCGTGAGCGATGAGACTTCCACATGCAGGTCGATGCGGTCCATCAGCGGACCGGAGATTTTGGCGCGGTAATCCTGAATTCGTTTCTGTCCGCAGCGGCAGACGCGGAGACGATCGCCGTAATGCCCGCACGGGCAGGGATTCATCGCCGCAAGCAGAATGAATTCACAGGGAAAATCGAAACTGCCGGAGGCGCGGCTGACGGTTACTGTGCCCGATTCGATCGGCTGACGGAGCGTTTCCAGTACGCTGCGTTTGAATTCCGGCAGTTCGTCCAGAAACAGCACGCCGTTGTGTGCAAGGCTGATTTCTCCCGGTTGCGGATTCGTGCCGCCGCCGAGGAGTCCGGCGTCGCTGACCGTGTGGTGCGGTGAGCGGAACGGACGGCGGCGGAGAAGCGGATGTCTGGAATCCAGCAGGCCGAGTACGCTGTAAATCCGGCTGGTGTCGAGAGTTTCCGCTTCGGTCATTGGCGGAAGTATGCCGGGAAGACGTTTCGCAAGCATGGATTTCCCGGTTCCCGGCGGACCGATGAACAGGACGTTGTGTCCGCCTGCCGCCGCGATTTCCAAGGCGCGTTTGGCAAGGAACTGTCCTTTGACGTCGGCAAAATCCGGGATCTGCGTCCAGTCCGGTTCGGCAAAAGCATTGGCCGAATCCGCTTGAAGCGGCATCAGTTCCCCTTGAACTGCCGCTACGGCTTCCTGAAGACAGGTGACTGCGAAGACGCGGACCGTATCGGCGGCGACAGCCGCTTCCGGCGAATTTCCCGCGGGGACGATCAGCGTTTTGATTTCCGGAGCGAGTTTCCGCGCGAGGAGCGCGACAGGCAGAGCGCCTTTTACAGCGCGGACGGAACCGTCCAAAGCGAGTTCTCCGAGAATCATTGCCGAGGACAGCGCATCGCGCGGAATGGTTCCGTTGGCGGCGATCAGCGAAAGCGCGATCGGTAGGTCGAACGCCGCGCCTTCCTTTTTCATGTCGGCGGGAGCGAGATTGACAAGCGTGTGCCCCTGCGGATGACCGTAACCGCAGGCGAACAATGCCGATTTGATACGGTCACGGCTCTCCTTGATTGCGGCATCCGGCAGCCCGACAATGGCGACGAACGATTCCTCGCCGCGTCCGGTTGCATTCAGTTCGACTTCCACAGCGACCGCTTCGACGCCGGCGAGAGCGCCGGAAAAAGTCCTTGTGAGCATCCGTTGCAAATCCTTATTTTAAAACTGTTCCGTATGATTCAGTAAAGAGTACACGGGGAGAACGGATTTTACAAATCGTGAAACGGAAAAAAACGGTTTTTTTGTTCCGGAATTACGCCGGATCATCTCCGGGAAGTCCGGTAGAGACCGGGAAGAACGCCGTATTCCCGCTTGAACGCCAGCGAGAGCGCCATGGCGGAACCGTAACCGGTGCGGTTCGCGATTTCCGTGAGGGAGAGATCGGTGGTGTCCAGCAGATGACGGATCTGATTGTAGCGGATCTCCTGAAGAAAACGGCGGGGGGTTTTGCCGAACTGCTGCTGGAACAGACGCGCAAGAAATACCCGCGAGATTCCGGCGACTCTTGCCGCATCTTCGACTCCGACCAGATTCATGTAATTCTGGAGGTAGAAGCTGACCGCTTTTGCCAGGCGGATGTCCGACACCGCAAGGGTATCCGTGCTTCTGCGTTCCACGATACTGGACGGTGTGACGTAAACCGGAGTTTCCGGCAGGTGTTCTCCATTCATCATCCGTTTCAGGAGCTCGGCGAGGCGGTAAGCCAGCTCCTGATATTCCCCGCCGATATAGGAGGTCGGGATAATCGCGTTTTCCGTTGCGCTCCAGTCGTCCGTGTTGTTGAGGACGGCGGCTTCTTCGGGAATCCGTATTTTCAGATCGAACAGAACGCGATAGGCGACGGAGAGAGCGGGGCTCATGGAAAGGACCAGAGCAAACGGTTTCGGCTGACGGCGGAAGAAGCTGCGCAGAACGCGCATTTTCCGTTCATAATGGTTCGCTTCGGGATCGTCCGGCGGATTCCAGATGCAGAGTTCAAAAGAAAAATTCCGTTTTTCGACTTCCCGGCGTAGAGCTTCCAGAATGTCGCGCGGTTTTCCGTCAATATCCTCATGGTAGATTTTGGGGGCGATGGAGACAAAGCGGGTGAATCCCTTGTCTGCGAAATAATCCACGATCATGGAGGCGATCAGGCTGGTGTCGGGACGGACCGTGCGGATATTGTTGCGCGGCGGGAGAAGACGGGAGACGGTCGGGATGGCGGCAAAGTTCCGGATCCTGCGGAAATCTTCCGGTTCCAGATAATCGGAGATGATCCCGTCGCCCGACCATTGTTCCGGGACTTCGCGGCCGCACCGTTCGATCTGCCACCCGTTTTTTCTGCCGAATTCGTAGAGGTGTTTCAGCAGATATTCATTCGGCTCCATCAATGCGCAGAGAATATGTTTCATTTTTGCACCCCGTTTTCAAAAAATATATGAATGCTTCTGCAATATATTGACTTTATTCTCGCAACAAGACGAAAGAGCCGGTTTCAGAAAGACAGGCTCTTTTCTTATATTGCTTCAGCATAAAAAACACTGGCTGCACTGGTGAGCAGCCGAATAGCAGCTTTAAGAGCAAAAATGAAACTCCATGCTATGGTATAGAGGTTCGCCAACCGCTTCACCATAGACAGGAGTTTCAAGATGTCTGTTGGCAATTTATCACACACAAGCTGGAAATGCAAGTATTATATTGTATTTGCCCCGAAATACAGACGGCAAGCCGTTTACAATCAAAGTCGGGCTGCCGGTACAATCGCCTTGAAGGCGCGGTGCATACCACCGGCTGAGCCGGTGGCTTTGTTATGATGTCTTTCAAATCCGGGTTGACCCGTTCAACCGTTGAACGTTCCTGGCAAATCTCCGGTTTGCGGTTGAAACCCGTTTTCTTCATCGGACCGGGATGAGTAGCGGCGGATAACCTCGATCTCTTTCGGATCGTAAGGGCGAAGGCTGGGGCGGAACAGATCGTGCTGCCATTTGGTCAGATCAAGATCTGTTTCTCCCGCTTCATATCTGCGCCAGATGCTTTGCCAGGGTTCATAAGTCTGTGAGAGTCCGGCAACGAGCCCCCAGTTCCAGCAGCCGATCCGTTCCAGATAGAACAGGGGGAAGAGAAGCCCGACTGTATTGGACTGCGGACGGTGCAGCCATTCCGTGTTCAGCAGCGGGCGTTTCAGCTGCCGGAGAGCGGCGATAAGCTGTATATTGAGTTCATAATTTCCGTAGCAATGATAACTGATGATATCGGAAAGTTCCAGCGCCAGTTTTTCTGCCGGACTTGCGGTCTGAGGAGTGCGCCAGAGTCCGGTCGTAAGCGGTTGTTCCGGTTTGCACTGCCGCGCCGTTTCAAAAATACGGCGTACATGCGGAACGGAGATCTCGCCCCGTCCGCTGTTGCCCGGTTCGTTGAACAGATCCCAGATGCAGATTCTCGGATCCGATGCATAACGGGAGACTATTTCCCGGACCATTGCAAAGAATCCTTCCGCCGTATCCGGATCGTCCAGAATGCTGTAACCGACTGTGCCCGGATTGCTGCCGTGCGGCGAATTTTTTCTTCCGCCGTGATAGCCGAGGTCGAACTCCTGGGGGCCGAGATGCGGTGCCCGGTACTGGTCGTTTTTCGGGACGGTGCAGTCGTTTCCGAAACAGACCATCACCGAGATGCCGTGTTTGGAGGCGGTTGCCAGAAACCGTTCAAAGCGTCCGGGAAAGGAGTCGTGCTCCTGCTCGAACACGGGATATTCAAGGATGACCCGGATGGAGTTATAGCCGATGGAAGCCGCGAGAGCGAGTTCCCGGTCGATGGTTTCCAGATGCGTTTCAAAGTCCAGTGCCTGCCACATGGCGATCCGGTTGCAGCAGTCGGAGGGCAGATAGTTGCAGCCACGGAACCATGGTCTGCCGTTGTACCATTTCCATGCCCGTTCCGGACTCCAGCGTGTTGACGTATTGCTCATTTTGTTTCCTTTCCGGTTGATGATTGAAGATCTGCGGCAATCAATTTTTATATACTTGTTGTTAGAAACAGGGAATGACGAAATCAGTAGAGATGTTTCCATTTGTTTCGGTACTTGATGTCGTCTTCGGTCGGTTTGGGGAATCCTTCGGCGGTTCCCCATTCGGAGCGTCCGCCAAAGTCGCAGTTGTCGATGGTCAGGCTGCTGCACCGTTCGATCAGCAGCGGGGACTGGAACGTTTCGCGCGGATCGTCCCAGTCGATGCGGATATTGCGCAACGTGAGATTGCGGATGTCGCGGGCGACGACCGGAGCGAACGGTTTTGGCAGTTCACGGTAGGGGCAGAGCGAACGGTCGATCTGTCGTAGGCGGAGGTCGGCGTTTTCGATGGTGATGTTCCGGACCGGAACGTTCGAGCCGAGTTCGATTGCCTGGACACAGGAGCCTTGGAAGTTCCGGAAAGTGATGTCGCGGATTACCACATCTTTCTCCGGCCGCTTCAGGCGGTTGTCGCTCTTGCTGATCCGGATGGCTGTCTCGCAATTTACTGTGAAGTTGGAGAAGGTGATGTTTTCAATGCTTTTGACCAATCCCCAGTTCAGCCCGGCGTAGGCACCAACGCGGGTGCGGCAAATAATATTGTCGGCGCGGACGTTGCGCATGATGCCGTTGCCGACGCCGACCCGGATTCCGTAACAGACCGATTCGAGCAGGCAGTTGCTGATGACGATATTTTCGCAGACCTGTTTGCGCTTGGTACGCCGGTGATCGGCTTTGATGACGATGCAGTCATCGGCGCTGCGGATGTTACAGTTGGCGATGGTAACGTTGCGGCAGGCGTCGATAGTAAGACCGTCGCCGTTGCGGGTCCAGGGATCCATTGAGATGCGCAGATTGTCGATCGAAATATCGTTGCACGCCTGCAGGGTACAGCTCCAGAATGGGGCATCAAGGAGCGTGACGTTTTCTATGGTGATCCGGTCGCTTTCGCAGAACCAGATCATTTCACCGGGACGCCACGGCATTGGTGTCGAGAGCCGTTTGTAAGGATCCTTGACCGCGATTGGTCCGAAGGAATCGCGATTGCCAGAGATGGAACCGCCGCCGCGGATGACCACATCGTGCTGTTCAACCGCAACGATGAAGTGGGCTCCGGAGACCCAGTCCATGGGGCGAGTCATTTTCTTTAGTCCCTTATTCCAGTTCTTTTCGGGAGAGTCCGCCCGGTTTTGGGGACAGAAGTTCGAAGCGTTGTAGTCCTTGCGGTCGGGACTCGCCAGCAGCAACGCGCCGGGGGCGAGGTCAAGACCGCCGTTGGACTTGAGGTACAATGTCCCGGAGAGATAGGTCCCCGCGGGGAAATGGACGATTCCGCCGGCATCAATGGCACGCTGGATCGCAGCAGTGTCGAGCGTTTTGCCATCGCCTGTCGCGCCATAGTCGCGGACGTTCCGCATGGTTTCCGTAGCGGCGGAGACGATGAGTCCGAAGCAGAGAAAAGAGAGACAAAGGAGGAGTTTTTTATTCATGGTATTTTCCTTGAAATGTTGAGTGAAACATCAGTGCGCGGATCGGGTGAATACAATTTTCTACGGATTTTCTTCGTCGTAGAAGAAAAGGACTCTGCCATCGACTTTCTGCCAGATCGCTCCGTTGGATTGCGATGCTGCGTGCAGGTCCGGGAAGAGAACATTGGTTCTTCTCTTGTGGCATGCCCAGTAGCGGGTGGATCCGGTACTGCCGTAAATGGTGGCTACGCCTCCCTTGCCCCTGACCGCGGCAGAGGAGGCTGTGGATCCATTTCCCCGGGTACAGGCAAGCATGACAAAATCCGAAGGTGCTTTGCTGAGCCGGAGAACTTTTGTGTTGTTGCTCTGGAACCCGAGTTCCGTCTTGGCCCGGAAATGCCATCTGCCGCGTTGGTTGCCATAGCCGTTTGCACTGCAGTTGGCCCCGTGTCCATGCCACCACCCGTCACCATTTACGCCGTAGGTGAACTCGTGATAGGTCCAGTTGGCGTTATTTGGAATTTTCTGTTCCGAACAGGCGGTAATTTTGCTTGTTCCGGTGATATAGCCGCAGGAGGCGAGGAGCCTTCCCCAAGTGGCATCAGCGTAGCCTAGTCCGCCGTTATAGTTATTGGCATGGCACGGCTTGAAATACCATCCCTCGTCTTTGGCAATATTCATTAGAAACCAGTCGTTGAAGTCGTTGACGTACATACCGATACAGATCCCGATCTGCTTCTGATTCGAGAGGCAGGTCGAAGCTCGGGCTGTGGAACGTGCCGAATTGAGTGCCGGTAGCAGTATGGCTGCAAGAATTGCAATAATAACGATCACTATGAGGAGTTCTGTAAGAGTGAACGTCCTGTATATCCGGGCAATCCGTCGATGATTTTTTCCTTTCATAGCTTCCTCCGTTGTTAGCAGTTTGTTCAAAATGACGTTATTCCGGTTTTTTATATTAATTATATTCATAATGAGGTGAAAGTCAATATATTGTTTGTTGGTTAAAGTATATTATTTGTATATTTCAAAGAGGTGTACAATATATTCTATCTATACGGCTGACTGGTGAGGCTTGCGGGGGAAAAGATTTTACGGCACTGGTTTGGCTACGGGGTGCTTTCGGGGTTTCTGGCACAGTAAGGAACTGACAGTGATCAACAGCTCGCGATGATACCCGCAGATTATTGCATCGGCGGGGAAACACCCCGTTTTCAAAAAATATATGAATGCTTCTGTTCAATATATTGACTTTATCTTCAAAATCAAGTATAATGTAATATGAAAAGGCAGGATTTTTGCCGGAAAAACAACAGAAAAGTATGGAAAGGAATAAAAGTATGCAGAAACAGAAACGTTTTTTTTCGAAATGCTCCCGGTTTTCCCTTATAGAGCTCCTTGTGGTAATTGCCATCATCGCTGTCCTGGCGGGCATGCTTCTGCCGGCTTTGAACTCCGCGCGGGAGAAGGGACGGCAGATATCCTGTTCTTCCATGCTGAAGCAGGTCGGAACCGGATTCGAGTTTTACGCCAATGCCTATGAAGACCGGATTCCCAGACCGTATGACAATATCACCAGCTGGCACCATTATGTGTATCCGCTGATGAAAACCGGCGTTGAATCTGGAAAATTGGATCATATCTTTACCGCGCAGACAAAAATATATTGTCCGGCGGCAAATCCAAAACTCGGAACCCTGTTCACAACCTATAATATGAATGCTTATGCCGGAAGTTTAAACTGGTGGGGATATGGGCGAAACATTTATATTCAGCGGGGGCGGGTCCGGATGCCGAGCCGGGTTTTCCTTGCCGGAGAGCAGGAGCCCGGAGCAACGGGATGGGGATACTGTATTTCAAAATCCGCATTCACCAATTACATTGCCAATCTTGCGGATGATACAAAACTGCAGACCCGGATTGCCGGGCGGCATTTGGACGGAGCGAATTTCCTCTATTTCGACGGTCATGTTGCATATTCCAGCCGTTCCCAGATCCCGGCTTTTTCTGAAATCGCACTGGGAAAGGATATTACCAACACCATGCCCGGCATGCAATAACAAAACAGGAAAGGATGAATTGACATGAAACAGATTTCGGCTCTTTTGCTCTGTATTTTCACCGCGTGTCTCTCCGCGGAAGATTTCAGTCTGGGAATCGACGCGCCGCAGAGACTGGCGAATCCGTCGCGGGAGAGGCTGTGCCTGAACGGGTTGTGGAGATTTCTGCCGCTTGTCGACGGGCGGAAGCTCTCCGATACGCCTCCGCCGTCCGGTTCCGGTTGGGGATATTTCAAGGTTCCCGGCGTATGGCCGCATGGAGCGGGAAATACGTCGTTCAAACCGTTGATTGCCCCGGAACTGTTGAAGACGTCGCCGAAATGGCATACTGCGTGGTACCGGCGGGAAATCACGGTTCCCGCCGATGTGTCCGGCAGGCAGGTTTTCTTTGAAGTGGAACTGATCCAGACACGGGGAACCGTGTATCTGGATGGCAGAAAAGCCGGGGAGATCGTGTTCCCCGGCGGAATGGTGGAGCTGACCGGACTGGTCCGTCCGGGAAAACGGCAGACTCTGGAAGTCCGGTTGAGCGCCGTTCCGCTTTCGGAAGACCATTATGTCGCGATGGATGGCGACAACATTACCAAGGTCGCGGCGAAAGTGAAGAACCGCGGGATCACCGGTGATACGTTCCTGCATATCGTTCCGGCGGAACGGATCGACAATACGCATTTTATCACAAAAGTGAAAGGGATGACGATTACGTTCGACAGCGCCCTTTCCGGACTCCGTCCGGAAAAGCGTTATACGGTATCCGTGCGAATCGTTGACCGGAACGGTAAAGAGGTGAAAGCATTTGCCAGTCCGGCGTTCCGCGCCGGAGAGCTGAAGAACGGCCGGTTCCGGTTCACGGGAATATGGGAGGACGCCAGGCTGTGGGATGTTCATACTCCGCAGAATCTGTATACGGCGGAACTGACGCTTTCCGCCGACGGCAAAGCGGTTGACCGCACGTTTCCCGAACGGTTCGGATTCCGGGAATTTACGATCGAGGGACAGAACTATGTCCTGAACGGCAAAGTCATCCACATGCGCGCCTATCATCTGCCGAATTTCAGTGCGGAGTGGATGGCGGACAAAGCGAGCCGGGAAAGCTCGCTGGAGGCGTACCGTCGTTTGCGGGAGCTCGGATTCAATTTCACGATCAGCCGCAACTATCATTTCGCGGAGGGGGCGGCGAACTATCTCCGCGGCAGTTTTGAAGCCGCGGATGAATTCGGACATCTCTGGTCGCTCTCTCTGCCGCATCCATGGCAGTTCAAGAATCTGACCGTGAAAGAAAATGCGGATGCATTTGCCGCAATGAGCGGTTATCTGATCCGGAAATACTGGAATCATCCGTCCGTTATCCTGTATGTGACCAATCACAACCGCGCCGGAGCATGGGGAGACCAGAGTCCGCTGCGGATCGGCGGGGACTATCAGCGTGCGAACTCTGCAAAAGAGGTCGAGATGAAAGAGAAAGGACGCAACGATTTCTTCGTTGCGCAGAAACGGATTGCGGAAATTGATCCGAGCCGTCCGGTCTACAGCCATGCATCGGGCAGTCTCGGCGGACAGTATTCGCTGAACTGTTATCTGAACTGGGCGCCGAAACAGGAGCGCAGCGACTGGCTGGAGAATTTCTATAAAAACGGCAAATACCCGCTTTCGTTCATGGAGTGGGGACTTCCGCACAGCGCTTCGTTTTCCAGTTACCGGTGGCCGAAATTCATCTGGGCTGCCGAAGATGTCCAGACAACCTGGGATGTGGAGTATCTGGCGGCGGAGTACGGCGGCGAAGCGGCGGGATGGAGTCCGGAACGCCGTGAGATTCTGGATAAACTGGTGCGATGGAAGAACAAACCGATCCGCTGGGGTGCGCTTGCGGGTCCTGTGATCCGGCTTCCGGAAGTAGACCGTCTGCTGGCGGATTATCACACCGACAATCTGCGTTCCCTGCGCGCATGGAACATCGGCATTCTTCTGCCGTGGGATGAATTCGTGTTTTACTGCAAGAATCCGGGAACGTATCCGGCTGTTGAAAATCCGGACCGCTGGCGCAATCTGAACAAACCCGGACTCGTTCCCGATTACTTCAACTGGGGGGATTATGTGCTGACGGCGCATCGGAATCAGTTCCGTCTGAGCAAAGTCGGCGAGGCGAACCGGAAATGGAATCAGCCGCTGATCGCCTGGATCGGCGGGGAACAGGTGTTCACGACCAAAGAACATAACTACCGTCCGGGCGACACGGTTGCCAAGCAGCTGGTGGTGCTGAATGATCTGCGGGAACCCGTCGAATGCGATTATGTGGTGTGGATCCGGAATGTCAACGCTCCGGCATTCCGCGGCACGGTGACGGTTCAGCCGGGCAAGCGTGCGCTTGTTCCTTTCCGGACCAGGCTTCCAGCCCGTTTGAAACCGGGCGCGTATGATCTTGCCGCCGACTTCCGGTTCCGTGCGGCGGGAATCGATAAGAAATTTTCGGATTCGTTCCGCATGGATGTCCTGCCGGGACCGGCGGAACGGAAGACCGGTGCGCGCGTCGCGCTGTACGACCCGAAAGGGATGAGCGAAAAACTGCTGAAACGTCTGAATGTACCGTATACGAAAGTTGGACGCAGGAGTGAGCTGCGCGGCTTCAAAACGCTGGTGATCGGGCGGGAGGCATTGTCCGCGGACGGCGATTTGCCGGACCTGAGCGGCGTGCGCGACGGATTGAATGTTTTGATCTTTGAACAGCCGACAAGAGCAATCGAGCGGCTCGGCTTCCGGATCAACGAGCACGGTTTGCGGAGTGTGTTCCCGCGCAGTTCCGGTCATCCGGCTCTGTCGGGGCTTTCGCCGGAGCATCTGCGGGACTGGCGGGGCGAAGCGACGCTGCTTGCGCCGTATATTGACTATAATCAGTTCTTCTGTCCGGAATGGAACTGGTGCGGGTTCAAGAACACCAGAGTCTGGCGCTGCCGGAACCGGGGAACGGTTGCAAACGCCCTGCCGGAAAAACCGGTCCTCGGCAATTTCTCTCCGGTGCTTGACGGCGGTTTCGCGCTTCAGTACGCCCCGGTTCTGGAATACCGGGAGGGCAAGGGGCGGATCGTGTTCTGTCAGGCGGAAGTTACGGGGCGCACCCTCGGAGAACCCGCGGCGGATATTCTTGCAGGCAATCTGCTGGACTACATCCGTTCGGCGAAACCGGCAGAATTCCGGACCTTTGCCGCTGTCGGCGGAAAGAAATTCCGCGACTGGCTGTCAAAATTGCATTTGAACGGTGCGGCGGAAACTCTCCATGATGCGGACGTGATCGTTGCCGGACCGGGTGCGGCGCAATACCCGGATCTGACGGAACAGGTGCGGAACGGGAAAAAGGTCGTTGCGGTCGGGCTCTCCGCTGTGGAACTCGCCCGGCTTCTGCCGGGAGTGAACGCAAAGCAGGTTGTGGCGGGAACGTCGCAGCTTGCAGACTTGAGCGCGCCCGAACTGAACGGGATTTCAAATCTGGACACGTTTTTCCAGCACCGGCTGAACTACACGGCGGTGGATGGCAAAGAGGTGGCGGTGGTGCGGATCGGGAAAGGAAGCGCGGTGATTCTCGGAGTGGCTCCGTGGATGCTGGATTACAACGAACTGTTCCGTCTGCGTTCCAGTTTCCGCCGCCGTGCGTTCCTGGTGTCGCAGGTGTTGAGAAATGCGGGAATCGACTTCAAGTCGGTTCTGCTGGACCGGTTCGGAACAGGACCGGTCGCGGAGCCGTGGAAAGGAAGTTATTATCTTCAGGAACCGATCAGCGGTGACGATCCGTACCGCTATTATCATTGGTAATATCAGGGAGGAATGGAATTATGATGACGATGTTCAAAATGATTGTTGCGGGGGGAGCTCTTTTTATCGCCGGGAGTCTGCCGGCACAGGAAAATCTGTTTCTCGCCCATGCGGACGGCAACGGCGTGCCGGAGGGCCGGAAAGCTCCGGCGGAAAGCCGGATTACGGTCCGGGACGGTAAATTGAATGTGGCTTTGAACAAGCCGGGTTCTCTGGAATATGTGGTGTATATGACGCCGGATCTGGGGACGCGTCTGCATCTTTCGGGACGTATGCGCGCGACGGCGCTTGTTCCGGGGAAAGAGGGATGGCAGAACGGCAGGATTGCACTGCGTTTTCTGGACCGGACTCATAAGCTGACGGGCGGCTGGCCGCGTTCGGTGGAGATTTCCGGAACCAGTGCGGAAAAGCCGTTCAGCAGGGTTTATTCCATTCCGCCGGGAGCGGTGCGCCTGCTGATTGAACCGGCGAACTTCGGGAAATCCGGGTCGGTGGAATTCCGCGATTTGCAGTTGACGGTTGCTCCGGAAAATCTGCTTCTTGCTCCGAATCCGAACGGAATTCCGGAGCAGGGGATCACGCAGGGGGCGTTCCGGGCAAAACCGGAAAACGACAGACTCAATGTGCGGATCGACGGGACCGGGAACCGGATTTTCCATGTTCCGCTTGAGCCTTCCTGGAAATCGCTGAAACTGGAAATGAAGATGAAAACGGACGATGTTCAGCGCGGTGACGCGGATTGGAAAGATGCCCGTATCACGCTCCGTTTTTACAACGGTTCGAAAGCGGTCGGTCCGTGGCCGGAGATGTTCCACATGTCGGGAACGAACGGCTGGCGGGATTGCTCCCGTATTTATGAGATTCCCGCAGGGGCGAAAGGTTTGAACTTTGAGCCGGCGAACTTCGGAATATCGGGGAGCGTGGAGTTCCGGGATATGAAACTTTCCGTTCACGAATACCGCTGACGGAGTTTTTTCCGGTTTCCCGATGGGGAACTGCATCGGGAACCGGGTAATGTTTTCGATTATTTTTCAGAAAACGATTTGCTTTTTGCGGAACACGCGGTATATTATACCCTACAAAATCAAGGCGTGATGGTCGAGCGGCTAAGGCAACGGTCTGCAAAACCGGTTCTGGTGGGTTCAACTCCCACTCACGCCTCCACTTA
>URKJ01000008.1 GCA_900548385.1 uncultured bacterium
GAGATGTAGCTCCGTCTCGTGGGCTCGGAGATGTGTATAAGAGACAGCATCAATAAACACATATTCCAAATGATCGAACTTATCCGTTTCGCGGTCGGCAGGCTCTGCCACATTCAACACTTCGATAACTTGCACGAGCAGGCTATAAAACACACACCAGACAAAGTTGCTCTCTTCGCCTTTCGAGATCTTGATGTTATCAATACGCTCATCAGTTCCCCGCTCTAAAGAGAAAGTTACCTCGCTATTTTTAGCAATCTTTGTTTTTTCTGTTTTCTTTGTCATTGGATTAATTACATCTTTAAAATATTCCTCATTGAACTTGGGCATTAATTTGCCATTGGTATAATGCTGAAAATTGCTGATAATATTCTGATCCTGCCCTTGCTCTTCCAGTACCCATTCCGTAAATGAATTGGGGTGGATTTTTAATTTCCGTTCAGTATCTCCATCCAAATCATTATCCCAATAGAACAGGTCTTCCGTAAAGGCGTTGTAATAGAGGTATTTGGTAACATGTTCAGCTTCGGCATTATCCTCATCTTTGGAAGCAATTAAATTCTTGAATTCGCACGAAAGACGAGTTTTTCCCACGCCGTTAAAGGCGTAGATCAACTGAACTTTTTTATTTGCACCCTTGAGTTGTTTTGCGATTTCCTGCAATGTATTTCCCATTTTACGCCTCTATCTTTTTGGAAAAGGAGAGAAGTTTATCACGATAATACTCATATTGTTTTTGGCGCAACTCAATCTCCCGAGGCAATCCCTCGGTAATGGAATTGGTCAATGCATCGAACTTGTCCAAAATTGCCACAATCCGTGCTTGTTCCGATAGATGTGGAATAGGAATGGGGAATTTTAATAACATTGGTTTACGAAGCGAGGTAACAGATGAATTCACCGCCGTTTTTTGGATGTAGGAGTAAAAATATGATATTATGTAAAAGTAAAGAAATCTTGTTTCTATACTTTTGTTTGGAACAATGCGATAAGCACGCTGGTGCAGAGCGTATTTCCCTTGAGCATAATGAAAAACCTTGCCAACTCCAACGCCATCACCGGCGGTGATTATTGCAACTTCATCAAAATCGAATGTATTTAGGCTTAACGGTTCACGACCACGAGCATAAAAAATATATCTACCATCTTCAATCGCGTCCTGAGTGTCATGGCTTCCTGTGCCGATTTCTGCTACTTCTCCGAGCGTTTTCCATTCGACCTCATCGCCGAAGGTGAGGAGTTGATCGCGGTAATATTCGTATTGTTTTTGGCGAGCTGTAAGCTCCGCTGTAAGCTCCGCTGTAAGCTCCGCTGTAAGCTCCGTGAATTTGTCCAAAATCCGGACAATTTCCTCCTGTACTTCCTTCGGCGGAATGGGAATGGAAAACTCTTCAATCATGGGTTTTCTAATTGATTTTACGGTTGCGCTAACAGCTTTCTTTGTGATAAACGAATAAAAGCAAGCACGGAAGTAATGGAAAGCGAATTTAACATTCACATCATTCCAAATAAAATGTATCCTGTAAACTCTTTGGTGAAGAGCGTATTTACCTTTCACATAGTGATAGATCTCTCCTATTCCACCTTCTCCAGGAATGATTATTGCTTCTTCGTCATACTCCCAATCTTTCTTCCTTTTTATCGTTTGTGAGCGAATAAAAAAAGGATATTGTCCGTCTTCTTCCGCCTCGTTCCCGTTGCTACTACCAGTACTAACTTGCGCAATCTCTTGTACCCGCTTGAAAGGAACTTCCTTCGGGCAGTATTGCTGAATGAGTTCGTCAATCTTGCTCATTTGTCGCCGCCTTTCTTGCCGGAGCGTTTGGCTTTGGCAAGGTTTTTCAAATCCCGCTCCAGTTCGTCCAGACTCTGCTCTTTTTCCTTGGCTTGAACTGTTCGGAATTTCCAAACAGTTGCCTTAGGAGTTAATTCGCCCTCTGCATAAATGTGGGCAATGTGTTCACTGATGTTGACCTTGTTGGATTGAAACAAATCCACAATAGCAGGCTGTGTCAGCCAGATAGTTTCGTCTTTCAAACGAACATTGACGTGAATTGCACCTTCTTCGGATTGGTATAAAATTAAATCGCTGTTCATTTTCTGTCTCCGTCGTCCGTAACCACTTCCGGCACGTTGCGGTCAACATCGCAAGGAATTGATGAGAGAATATGGAATAATGCTTTATTAATAAAATACTGGTTGCGTCCTAGAACCATTTTTTCTAAGATCCCGGCATCGCACAACTTGTTTAAATAAGCTGTTGCGGTATTTCGACTGATCTCCAAATATTTCTGAAAATGTTGAATCCTGGTATACGGAAATAAAAACAATGTTTCAACTAAGTCGCGGCTGTAAAAAGAAAATTCATTTTTTATCTGTCGCTTAGTTTCCAACATTGCCGTATCTATTTGCTGTATGGTACAGACCGTCATTTTCGATGTTGTTACGATAGCATCAAGCATGAAAAGGATAAAGTTTTCCCAATCGTTTGATTCTCTAACCTCTTGCAAAAGCCGATAATAATCGCCTTTGTGACTGATAATATAGCGGCTTAAATAGAGAATTGGAGTATCCAAACGATCTTTTAAAACCAGATAAAGGACATTGATGATTCGCCCGGTTCTTCCGTTGCCGTCATAAAATGGATGTATGCTTTCAAATTGATAATGCAATACGGCCATTTTGATTAATGGATCAATATCCGGCCAATTGCCATCATCGTTGATCATCTGTTCTAAATTACTCATCAACTTTACAATGACATCATATTCTTGGGGTGGAGTATAAACAATTTCTCCTGTAGCAGCATTCTTTAAAGTTGTGCCTGACTGCTTGCGAAGCCCTGCATCATTTTTTTCCAAAATCTTTTGGATGGCACATATATTATTAACCGTAAGCAACTCTCCATTACGAATCAGCCGAAACCCCTCATTGAGCGCCTCTGCATAATTCATAACTTCCTTTGCCTGCGGAGAAACGATGTTACGCTCGAATAGGCCGGCGCGATACAATTCATCATTCGTTGTAATGATACTTTCAATTTCAGAACTGTCTTTCGCCTCTTGAAGAGATAAAGCTTTGATTAAAACATATTGATTGGGAATCGTCCGGGCATACCCTTTTAATACCGCAAGTTCCCGGTTTGCTTCGTTGACGCGCTTTAAAATTCGCTTCGTCTCTAAATCTGTCATCGGAGGAAGATGTGCAAGCATTTCTTTACTCATGCGATGTTCCCCTGTAATATTGCTTCAAGATTGACCGCTTTTAAACAAATGAAGTATGTATTGCTCAAAAATCCATGTTTTTTAAGCAATACAGGACGGTTATGTCCCGTTAATCCGTTCCTTTGAGCAACAGTCCAAAGAATGTTCGGGAACGTTTGCACGACGCGATTCATTGTTTCCCCTCCAAATCAGCGACGATCGCGTCAATGTCCGCCCGAAGACGGGTGATTTTCTCCACCGTGGTTTTGATTTCGGCATTGAGCTTGGTAATATCAATCACTTCCCGCGTATCCTTCGCCTCCACATAACTGCTCACCGAAAGGTTGTAGTCCTTTTCCACAATCTCCAGATAATCGACATTCTTTGTATAATATTCGACATCTTGTTTGGCGTCAAACAACTCTATGATCTTTGCAATATGTTCATCGGTGAGAACATTGTTGTTTGTCTCTTTCTTAAAAAACTCAGTCGCATCAATAAACTGGGTCTTCATATCCATTTTGTGCTTGGAAAGCACCAGAATATTCACTGCAATACTGGTTCCGAAAAAGAGATTCGGGGCAAGCGAAATTACCGTTTCTACATAATTATTGTCAATTAAAAACTGGCGGATCTTTTTCTCGGCGCCGCCGCGATAAAAAATCCCGGGGAAACAGACGATCGCCGCTCTGCCTTTGCCCGACAGATAACTTAAGCAATGCAGTACAAATGCAAAATCCGCTTTTGATTTCGGGGCCAATATTCCAGCCGGAGCAAAGCGGTCGTCGTTGATCAGAGTCGGGTCGTCGCTGCCAACCCAGTTTACCGAATAAGGTGGATTGGAAACGATCGCATCAAACGGTTTTTCATCCATGAACTCGGGAGCGAGCAGCGTATTGCCCAGCGCAATATCAAATTTGTCGTAATTGATATTGTGCAGAAACATATTCATGCGGGCAAGGTTGTAGGTTGTATGGTTGATCTCCTGCCCAAAGAAACCATCCTCAATCAAGTGATCGTCAAATTGTTTCTTGGCTTGAAGCAGCAAAGAACCGGAGCCGCACGCCGGGTCATAAATTTTATTAATCGTCTTCTGTTTGTGGATCGCAAGCTGCGAAAGAAGTTTTGATACTTGTTGCGGCGTGAAAAATTCTCCACCAGACTTTCCGGCGTTCGCTGCATAATTGGAAATCAGAAATTCATAGGCATCGCCAAAAAGATCAATATTATTTTCCTCAAAATTGCCAAATTTCAACCCTTCTACGCCTTGTAAGACTGCGGCTAAACGACTGTTTTTATCTTTTACGGTATTCCCGAGGCGATTACTGGTCGTATCAAAATCAGCAAAAAGTCCCTTGATGTCCTGTTCGGAGGGGTAGCCGCTGGCAGAACTTTCAATCGCAGTAAAGATCGCCGCTAAATCCGTATTTAAATTGGCATTGGTATTGGCATCCTTTACGACATTGGCAAATAGTTGACTTGGATATATGAAATATCCCTTTGTTTTAATTGCGTCTTCTTTGATTTCTGGTGTGATAATAGAATCATCCAGTGATGCATAATCGACGCTATCGTCCCCCGCTTCGATATAATCAGTAAAATTTTCGCTGATAAAGCGATAAAAAAGCGCCCCCAAGACAAATTGCTTAAAATCCCAACCGTCCACAGATCCTCGAACTTCATTGGCAATACTCCATATTGCCCGATGCAATTCGTTACGCTCTTGTTCCTTGTTCATATGATGTCAATCCTAATGATTGTTTTTTATAACTATTATGGGATAAGACTGGACAAAGAATATCCTCTTTCTGATCTTATTCTCCAACCTTGCCGGATTTAATCCAAGCGTCGACTTCGTCTTTTTTTGAATTTCCTGTAGTGGCCGATGCGATGGCCGGGCATACCTTTACCTTCGATCCATTTGTAGATGGTTCCGCGGCGAGTTCCAAGGCTCTCGGCGATTTCTCTTAGGGACAGCCATTGATCTTCCATATGCGAACCTCTGATCATATAACTAAGCCTGCTACTATATTTACAGAATTTATCACAGCTCACGCAAAATACAAGTGCAAACATGGTGTAAGAAGTGATTTTCAAAGATTTTTCTAATAAAATGATTGATCTGATGTGATGTTGAAACAAAAAACGACTTTGCTGATTTCTCTGTACCGGTCAGCGCGGGGGCATGATGTAGATCCAACCTTCGGAGGTGTCGTCTGGAAGCCTGACGGGGATGATTTCGCGGGAATAAGACCGGGGGAATATCTTTAGACGGTCGATGCCCTGTCTGCATTCGATTGGTAGCGCAGGAGTGATTCTTCTAAACTTTGTCTATCGTATGCCGAATACGCTGTAATATACCCTACTGTCAAACAGAGATTTTGTCAAGTCGTAATTCTGCTTTTTTGAACTGAATTTCTCGTTTCCGCAAAGCCGCCGAAGGCCGTCTATTTTAGATGGATCACACTTGGACACCGGAATAACGGTGAAAACGTCATTCCCCAAAAATCCGGATGAAAACGGTGTTTTGATAGCGAGATCGACTTTCCAAAACACTTACTTTTTTGTCAAAACACTTATTTTTCGCTGTTTTTCCCAAAATTTACTTACATCCATGATTTTATGGCTTTCACTTGACTTTATTGGATAGTATGCTATCTTATAAATAGAATAAATATAGATAAGGGATTATATTATGACCGAAAACACCGCGCTTATTTTACAGACGCCGCATGACGTGCTGTTGCAGATGGCGAATCGGGCGCGTTCCTTGCGGCTGGAACAGAATATGCCGCAGGCGGAACTGGCGCGCCGGGTCGGTGTCGCAGTCGGGACGGTGAAACGTTTTGAGAAAACAGGCGAAATTCAATTCCGGCATCTTCTGCAAATCGCGCTGGTACTCGGACGGCTGGACGATTTTTCATCCGTTTTCCGGCAGGATATTTTACCGAAGTCGCTTTTCGACTTGCAAGAGCCGAAAAAACGTCAGCGTGCGAGGTCAAAATGAAACTCAATGTTTTTTTGAATGTTCGGGGCCACCGTCAACTGGTCGGGGTGCTGTATGAGGAAAATTCACGGATTTTCTTTGAATACGCACCGGACTTTCTCAAAAGCGGCATGGAACTTTCGCCCTTTAAATTACCGTTGCGTTCCGGCGTGTTCGAAGATGTCAAGCGGACGTTTGACGGTTTATTCGGCCTTTTCAACGACAGCTTGCCGGACGGCTGGGGATGTTTGCTGCTGGATCGCAAACTCCGCAAACAAGGGTTGCAATATGACGCGATTACTCCGCTGCATCGGCTTTCTCTGATCGGACGCAACCCCATGGGGGCATTGGAATACGAACCGGCGGACGAATTAACCGATACTTTGGGCAATATTGAACTGGATTCGCTTTCCGGAGAAGTTCAGAATATTCTCGAGGGGAAAGAGTCCGACGTTCTGGACGAACTTCTGAAACTCAATGGTTCGTCCGGCGGTGCGCGCCCGAAAATCACCGCGTATGTGTCGCACGACCGCACGCGGATTGTTCATGGGGGCGCGGTCTGTCCGGACGGGTTCACGCCGTGGATGATTAAATTTACGGAAAAACAGGATGACCGCGATTTCGGCGAATTGGAGTACCGTTATTCGCTTGCGGCGAAAAGAGCCGGAATCATCATGCCGGAAACGCACCTCTTTCCGTCCCAAAACGGGAAAGGTTTCTTCGGCGTGGAACGTTTCGACCGCACCCCGGCCGGGAAAGTCCACGTCCATAGTGCATGCGGGCTGCTTCATGCGTCGCATCGCTACAGTTGCCTTGATTACGAGAACCTGTTGAAATTGACTACCGTGCTCTGTAAAGACCGATCGCAGGTCAAGCAAATGGTTCTGCGGATGATTTTCAACGTTAAAAGCGGCAATCGCGACGATCATAGCAAAAACTTCTCATTTCTGCTGGACGAAAAGAATCGCTGGCAACTTGCTCCCGCCTACGACCTCACACCGTCCGCCGGGATCAACGGCGAACAGACCGCGATGGTGAACGGTAAAGGACGCGATATTACCGACGCCGACCTCGTTACTGCCGCGCAATCCGCCGACATTTCCGTCCGGGAAGTCCGCCCGATGCTGGATGCGGTCAATACCGCCATTGCCGACTTCAAAATTCTGAAATAAGCGTCACATCAAATCAAAAAAAGATTCCTGTTCCAGGAGCCCCGAATTATGCCTCATCAAGACCTGCGCCGCTTTGCCCAAAGATGTGGTTCAAGCTCTGGCAACCTTTTTCAGTCGGCGATCGTGCCAAATCCCTCCTGGGAGTGAGGACCCAAAGATGTGGTTCAAGCTCTGGCAACCTTTTTCAGAGCTTTTGAGACTTGGCCAGAGGTCGATTATCATGCTCTGCCGAGAGCAACAAGCTATGCTGAGAGGTCAAAACAACACTCTCCGTGGCGATGATCCAAGCGTAAGGCTGTCCGATCGTCCTGACGTGGCCCCATAACAGCCCTACTGTGCGCTCTTGTGGGGCGATCCCGCCCAGGTAGGCCGGGAACGCAAAAGGCCGTCACGATCGCTTCGTAACGATCTCAGAGCTTGGCTAAAAGATTGGATTCGACCTCTGGTGAGCTTTGCCGTGAGGATTAGAGCTATATAGGGAGGCCCGGATCGTAGCTCTGGGCAAAGCAGTGCAAATTGAAAAATATTCCTCAGAACCCGAAAGGCGGACAGCAATCTTCGTCACAAGGATCGCCCTTATAAAATTTTGCTTGGCATTTTTCGCATCCCCACTTCGGCTCGTTCCCTGTGATACAACAGCCTCCGAGAATATATTTACCAGATGCAGACGCTTCTGCCGTGGGCATTCCGAAAAGATATGGCTTCACTTTTGTCGATCCACAGAATGGACACTTTGCGGGTTTCGCTGGTATCAGCATTTCTCGCGTCAAAATCTGACGGCATTCACGCTTCAACGCCATGAAAATACGCCACGCAGCGGGAAAGCCGTTGTCGCCGTGAGATTCCTTCAGAACTTTTCTCCCAGCCTTTAACCGCATGGACCAACTTGTTCCGTCGAGGACTGGCTCGTAGTATTTTTCATCCCATTGATCGAAACGGCATGCGTCAATCAGTTCTGTAAGGCGAGCCCATTCCCGTTTGTTGCAGGTGTGTCTCTTGCCTGAAATCCCTTTTTCGAGATCAGTCAATCTGATAACCCTCGTTTCCAGATTCAAAGATAACGTCATGGGTAGACTTGGGCACGCATGTTCATCATATTGAATCGCTGTAAAAGGGACTTTCGACTTTAGTGGTGAAACGACGAAATCCAAATTGAATGGCAGCCCCTCGACCAGCATCCAGTGTTTTGAACTGTCGAGATAAAGCCCGGCCTTTTCTGCGGCCTTCGTCAGAGCAAAGTCTACGTCAAATAGGCCTTTGTCATCAATTTCCAGATCTTCAAAAGCAAACGGGGTTCCGTGTTCATGCTGTTTCAGGCTAAAAACATCAGCCAGCAAGCGGAAGGTAGTCGTTGCGGAACCGATCGGCAGTTCCTTCAGCCGGGTTACCAGCCAAGCCAAAATTTCCCTTTTGTCTTTCGGATAAAACAACATGATGTATCTCCATCTATCTGCATTTTAATATGTAGATTCGTGTACAGACTTTGCTATTGGGCGTTTCCGCGATCTCCATTCCGCGCGGAATTGCCGTCAAGGCATCCGCTGGACATTTTTTCGACGCCACGATCTGTTCGCCGCCGCGTCCCGTATCGGTCTTTCGGAAATAATAGACATCGCCCTTGCGGTTTGTGTAACTGAAGATATTTTCGTCTTTTTCCATCGTTTGCTCCATGTTGGGGCGGACGTTGCTAAAAACCTGCCGTGGCGGTTGTTTCAAGGTCGGCAATACGCAATCCACTATCTTTGATGCGCCAAAGATAAAGCGACGCGAGCGTCCCGTAGGGCGAATAACGTTTGCGGTAGATTTCAAAATCCGCTTCCGTCAGATCGTCAAGATGATTCAGCAACATAATGCCGCGCCGGATACCCAAATCCTTGAAACTTAAAACGTCGGGGCGGCCGAGAGCGAAAATCAAAAGCATTTCCGCCGTCCAAACGCCGACGCCCTTTAATTTCACCAGTTTGGCAATGATTTCCGCGTCGGATTTCTCAGTCAGCGTTTCAAAATTGACCGCGCCGGAAATCCTGGCTTCGGCAATGCCGCACAGATATTCAACTTTGCGTTTGGAGAGGCCACACGCGCGCAATTCGTCGAAGCCGACCGCCAACAGCCGTTCCACCGTGATTTCGCCCAACAGCGCCTTGACGCGCCGAAAAATGGCATCCGCCGCCTTGATCGCCAGCTGTTGAGACACAATGCTCTGCACCAGCGCCGGGAATAAATCCCCGCAACACTCAAACGATGACAACTCCGTCTGCCGGACAATCTCAGCAAACTCCGGAGCCTGTCGGCATGACGCTTCTTTATCATGTTTTGTAATCTTGAATTTCATCTATCTCTTCGTTCCGCTCGTCCGCCCTTGCGTATCCCGATAGACCGTGGTGTTACCATTGGTCGTTGCTGTTCCTGCTGTCCGGCCTTGGGCATCGCGGTACATGGTGTGGTTTCCGCTGGTCGACGCGGTTCCCGTTGTCCGTCCTTGAGCATTACGATAAGTCTGCCGGTCGGCGGCAAAGATGGCACAGGCGGAAAACAACGCGAAGGCAATCAGGAGAATTTTAATTTTCATCGGGCTCATGCCTTTTCGCTTTGTTCTGAGATTCCATTTCACATATTCCAAGAATTGACTGCTCATTCTTGTTTTTCAGTCTCCTCAGGAATTCGAATATAGGTTATTCCAAAGCTTTTGCATGCACGATATGCCTGCATTGAGTTCTGCAATGAAAAGGTGTTATTTCCATCATAATTCTGAAAGATATCAAGTCCCCGTCCAAGAATTATTTTCCAGCCTGTGTCGGTCGTAATATCGCGATCATGAATTGTTTGGTCGAAGCAGTAGGTCAGCTGAATTCCGGCCGGCATTACTGCGTTGACAATCTGCTCAAGGAACTCAGTTTGTTTTTCAGGATTAAAGTCATCTGCCATGGTAACCACATGAATGCTGATTTCTGCATCGGCGTCATTGGTGCTGACAAGTTCCTGCAATAACTCCATGAGGTTTCTCATCTGCCAATAGTTTCGCAAATATGGATCGACAATTACGATTTTTTTGGCTTCGCGCAGATAAGGAATCAGCAGCCGCTTAAACGTAATTCCTTTGCTGTTTTCCGGATAGGTAAAATTGCCGACAGGCAAATCAACAGCTTTCATTTTCTCTGGATGGATTACGGTCTCTGTTGCAGGAGAAACTTCACCGGATGATTTCAGTGTGGCATTTTCAACAGGTACGTTATCACCATTTATATAGTAAAAGCGTGGATACTCTGTCTCTTCCAACGTTTTCACTGTGTATAATTTGCCATCAGCTCCAGTATACTTGAAATCTGGCTTGGAATAGGTCGAATCAAAACGCATAATCTGATCTTTGACACGCTTTCTCCCTTCAATGGCGAAGTCCAGCAAATGTTTAACCTCTTCATCAGTCGCATCGTGATTCGGGAAAATCATTTTCATCAGCCCGGACATCGTCTTTTGAATCCCATCACGATCACGGGTTGAAATGGATGAATCAAGTGTAAAGAACTGCTTATAGTCCGTCGACCTGTCATCATCGCGGAATGCCCGCAGAATTTCCGCCAGATAGTCCACAACAAAACCATAACCATTGGAAAACATCTCCGCCCGTATGATGTCAACCTCCCAGCCGGGAATATAAAAATGAAGTCGATCCAAAAAGGCCGAATCGTGATATTCCTTTGGAAGTTCATCGAACAAATCCGTGTTTTTCAACATGTATGGGACACTATGCTGGGTATTGCCTACAAAAATCATGGAGGCTTCTGCACTCAAAGTTTCAACACCACGCGAAAAAGACTTGTTTGCCATATAGTTTTTCATAATGTCAACAAGTTTTTTATCGGGTTTTTTCTGTTTTCCGGCAAACTCATCAAATGCTATTGCATCCCAATATCCGACCAGTCCGAGTTTCCCGTTGGAATTGTTCACAAAAAGCTTGGGAACTGTAACTTCTCCGCCGGAAAGCAAAATGCCATGCGGCGAAAATTCCGAATAGATATGCGATTTCCCTGTGCCTTTAGGACCGAGTTCTATGAGATTGTAATTCCGTTCACAGTACGGGACAAGACGCATCAGTTGAAAAAGTTTATTACGTTCACCGAATTGTTCTGGATTAAATCCGATGCTTTGAATCAGCAAGTCAATCCATTCCTCTGTGGTAAACTGTTTTCTGGCGTTTAAGAAAAGTTCAAGGTCAAAATGTGACAGTTGAATCGGTTTTAATGTGTCCAGTACCCATGGGCATTGATTCTTGTCTTCAGATGGCATATATTCGAGCGAGGCAATACACCATATGCCATTAACCAACAGCTTCGGATGTTGTTTGACTGTTTCCGACGGGACCAGAACTTTGCTGATGCCTAAATTTGAAAATGTTGCTTCGTAGACATCTGCACGGTCATTCAATGTAACACTTATCTTATCAATGACTTTGTGATGCCCTTTTTCCTTGATAGTGGATCGCACCAAACCTGCTTCGTTGCGGTGAACATAATGCTCTCGAAGAATATTTTTGACGGACTCGATTCCCGTTTGAATGGAGGCTTCATCACTTGTGGCGCAATACTGTCCTAAAAGATATTCCAAAACATAAGTTGGAACGATGGCATTGCCCTTGACTTCCTTTACCAAGTCCTTGCGAACAACAACACCGGGGAAAGCCTCGCATACTTTCTTATCAAAATCCGTCATGTAATATCTCCTCAAAAATCAAGATCCATCAGCTGGCGACGCAACTGATATTTTCTTGTCTGATAATCTTTATAGAAAGTTGTTCCCTGTTCGCATTCCTGCAGTTTCAGCACAACCTCCTGCCCATTGTATTTTTCAGCCTCATGCGTTAAAACAAGACTGAACGTAAATTCACGGTCACGCGCACCCTGACCGGTTAAATCGAAAACCAGCTCATGTTCATCGGAAATCAGCTCTCCGGAGAGAGAAAATAATCCGGCTCGCAATGTTCGCGGAAGAGTTTTTCCTTCCACCGGCGATGCCTGATAACACTTTACGGCAATCTGTCCAGAGGTAATGACCGACACACCGGAGATGATGTCAACTTCGACGAGCGCAGTATCTCCTTCGCGTTTCTTGCGAATTTTCAAAACCGGAACTACGACTTCCTGCAAGGATGCTCCGCCGTGAACATACCTGCTACCGGAACCTTTAACACGGAGGCGGTTGATTGACTTTGCAATTTGAATTTCACAATTGCCTTGAATGCCGAGGGCATCCGGTGTAAACTTTTTCAGTCCATCAACAGGCGTTAGCCCTTGACCAATCACGAAACGTCGATTGACTTTCTGTAAAGAAAGTCCGGATGGAGTCCCGACAAGGAAGTCATCTTCCGGCAGTTCCCGATTCTGATAAATAAATCCGTGATCAGCAGTCACAATCAGATTGGTGACATTATACCCGGCGAGCCGTTTTACCATTGCGATAATTTCATCAATGGCGTCCTGCGCAGCTTTACAGGTATTGGCCTCGGTCATTTTGTCATCACCGACTTTATCAATTCTATTGTGATAAATGTATACCACATCATTGTCACGAAACAAAGCGCGACCGTTTTCTTTCGTCATATTCTGAAGTTCTTCGGCTGTCAGAACGGAGGAATGTTCACATTTTTGCGCCAGAATTTTTGCACGTGCTATCGAGCCGTCCGTATTCTGTTCATTCGCCAGAGCAGAAACTCCATTATCCGTGATTCTAAGCTCAAGGGATCTGTGCGGCAGCAATGCCGCCATGCCGAGTGCGGTATAACTTGGAAGCACGGAACACATGCTGCTCAACTCTGCAGAGTAGCGATCTTCCGCAGTCAAACGTTCGCAAAGTTCTTCCGCCACCTCATAGCGAAGCGCATCAGAAATGATAACAAAAACTTTTTTGTCCTTGTCCAATATTCCTTGGATGTTGTCGGCAAAAAAGTGATCCTGCCGGGAGATTCCCGGTACATCCCATTGAGTTTGAAAATCCAGTTTTTCCTGCCATAGGTTGTTAAGAGGCAAAAGGTAACGGTTGGAATAAAAATTTTCCACCATAGTCTGCAACTCACACAGAAGATCATTCTGTTCCGACGACATAGCATGGTAAATGAATTTTCTATACAGCTGATCCAGTCTGAAATACTGATTGGTATAACATTTAAAACCATCCGTCAAGGAATTCACCGAGAGATTTGTATCACTCATGGTCTGCAGAAATCGTGAAGCCACATCCACGGCAAGATAGGCATGTTCAAGGCGTTCGTACCAGAACGTCTGACGGCGTGCGCGGACGATATTGGAACAATCCGTGGCCGAAATGGTTCGCGCCTTGACCCGCGTTACGAGTTCCGTCAGAATATGAATGTCTATCTGTTTGAAAAAGTCGAGGTCGCCCAACGTTTCCAGTTTACGCTTTGCCAAATCCGATTCCAGTTCAAGCGCGGCGGAAACCATCAGGGAACATTGTTCAAAAGTTGGTCCGTATTTACGATTGTCCTTGAAACGCTTCAAAAAAACCAACGCTTCGTCGTTCAGACGAACGGACTTTGAACACTCCGAATCCAGCGTCATAAAATAACAGCCTTGAAAGAGACGGAATGCAAAATCCTTTACCGATGGAACATCCGAAAAATAGCCGTAATGTTTCTGAACCGCTTTCCATAAAAAAGAGTCCAAATGGCAGGTCTGTATTTCTGTGTATTTCGTATCGCCGCCACCGGCCAATTCCGCCAGCAACTGTTCAAGAATCGCATCAAGGCGGCAGTCCGCTCCGGTAATAACCGCAAGAATTTTGTAGCGGACGGCATCTATGGAATCATGACCGGAAAGGAGCTTTTTCAACGCATTCCGGCGTTTTTGAGTCGTAAAAAAATTGCTGTGATCCGTGGTCAATTTATTGTATTCGTAACTCAAGCCAAGCTCGCTCAGCCACAAAGAATCCTGATCCGCATAAAACACATCATAGGTCAATTCCAGATTCAGCAACCAATTCTCCTCCAGCGGAGGCTCTTCGCCGGTCGTGAAAACCAGAAATTTGGTATTGGGTTCACTGCGAAGCACCCGGTAAAGGATGCCAAATTCATTGTTCTGAACTTCGATCTTTTCAACGCCGGGCAGATTTAAAGCGGCGAATTCATCATGAAGTTCGTTCTTTTTGTCCCGCCAGCAGACAATCCGGCTCTGCTCGAACTTTTCGATAAGGATTTTTTCGGTGGAGGTCATTTTTCTCTCTCCTGTTTTTCGGCGAGCTGCCTGATTGCTTTGTCGAAATCGGAGACGATCGGCTGGGTTAAATTAAAGACATCGTATTCAGCTGCGGCCTTCGCTTTTGCCATGGGAGCGGATACCTTTCCCTTGTTCCCATCTGGCAGCACCTGATATTTCCGGAATGCGAGAAATTCATTGACGCTGGCGGCGAACTGCTCCATCGTGAAGGTGTTTTCCCGTTCAATCAAATCTTCAATATAGTCGAAATATCCGGTTACGGTACGTTCCAGTTGTTTGATCTGTTTCTCCGGTAAATAATTTTTTGTCACAGAAGCATCCGATTTCAGCACACGGCCGTTGGGTGCATTTTTCCAAGTCGTCAGCCCCATGTGCTCTTTGGTATGGTCGGCATGAGTATAAACAATCTCCGCTCCGGTCTGCCCGGTGATGGCAAAGTGAAACTTATTTTGTACCATGGCATAAAAATCGCGTGTGATCTGTGAATCCTTGTCGTAGTCGATACTGCATTCCTGAAAAATATCGGTGATCTGCTGCCAGATGCGCCGCTCGGATGCGCGAATGGAACGGACACGTTCCAGCAATTCACGGAAGTAGTCTTTGCCGAAAAGCGTTTTGCCCTGCTTCAACCGGTCGTCATCCAACGCAAACCCTTTGAGCATATATTCTTTTAAAACACCGGTCGCCCAAATGCGGAACTGCGTCGCGCGGCGGGAGTTTACCCGATACCCGACCGAGATAATGGCGTCAAGGTTGTAAAACTGGGATACTTGCGTTTGGGTTTTTCCCGGGATTGCGCCATGAGGAGTGGTTTGTGCAATTTCTGCACATACCACTGCTTTATTCAGTTCTTCCTCCTCAAAAATATTTTTTAGGTGTCTGGAAATTACAGAACGGTCAACACCGAACAACTCCGCCATCCCCTTTTGGGTCAACCAGACAGTCTCGTCTTTAACCGCGGCATCGACGCGAACGTCTTCCGCCGGAGTACTGTATACGATAAACTCAAGTTCATTTGACATAAGAATCATTCCTCCTTCGCTTCGAGGCCGGGAATCTTTTTCAGCGCCGCGCCGAATTTAACATAGTTTACTTTCACCCCGTCGTCAAGGTCGATGGCGATTTTTTCCTGTGCCAAGGGATAGAGAATATCGCGCTCGTAGGCATCCAGTTCCGTCAACATCGCGGCATATTTGTCAATCTGCTTCAAGTTGCGCGTCTTTTCCGCCGGGGAAAGAGTCGTCCGGTTGTTGTCTCCGATCAGGTGTTCACGTTTTGCACGAATCTTGGAGATGAACTCCCGGAGATATTCGTTCAGAACGATGCTGACGGTATCAGGACGATAACGGTGCATATAGATGAGCGCGTTGAACGAACCTTTCGGCGAGCTGAACATCCAGTAAATCGGGCGTTTTTTGTAGCGTTGAACATGATCTTTATAGAAATCCTTGATGAAGTATTTACGGAGATCCTTGCCCAGCGCTTTTTCAATAAAATCCAGATTGTCGGCAAAGTGTTCCTCGCCGAAAGTGAATCGCAGAAATTGTTTGAATTGAGCGACAATATCATCGACAAACCATTCCTCGTCCAAAATCGGGATAACGCCGTCTCTATCCGCGATTTCATGAATGCGATGCCCACAGCATTCATGAACAGGATAGAATGGAGCTGTCAAAATCGTTGTAGATTCGCTATACAACACCTTTTCTGCGATAGCCTGATCTATGCAAGTATTTTTATCAATTAGAATTTCCTTGTATCGGTCAATATCCTCGCCTTGATTGGCGAGAATAAGACCGGGCTTTTCGGGAGAATAACGCCCCATCATACAGCCGACGGCGTAGGAGATAAATTCCTTTATCGTATCTTCCAACAGCCGAGCTTCTAACAGTGAGTCTTTGGGCATTTCTCCACTATCCACTGTCCACTGTTCACTGTTCACTGAAATCGCCTCCGGCGATTTCCCATACCGATACCATGGGTTGCAGGTGAGCGTGATTTCATTCCACGGAACTTCGGGGAAAAGTTCGTCCTGCAAACCGTAAGCGTCGATGAAAATGCGATTGTTCTCAATTTCAAGCCGCCGCATCTCCTCGGTCTGCCGTTGCCAATCGCGCCGCAATGCAATATATATGGCGGATAAGTCAAACTGATTGCCGCTCGAATTCAAGCCGTTCCCAACCGCCAATAGCGGATTCGTCTGAAAATCCCATGATGTTTCGTAGGAATCCCAGTCAGCCTTTGAAAGGGATATGCATTTATCCGTAATACTTTCAATGTTGTCACGATTTCCCGTGCCTTTAACTGGTATTCCGCATATATCTGAAATAACAGTATTTATTGTAGGATTGACTACTCCGATTATATATTCTGACACTTTACAATTCAACAACGATAAAAAGAACTTACAATTCTCATTAAAAAAACAACTTGGACCACCGTTACCAAACAACCACCCAACAGGAACATATCTTATAGACAATTTATAGGATGTAATCATTGTCCATGTAATTGCTTCCCTAAAATAATATATAGCCTCACGCAAACGATGATTTTTTTGATTTTCATATTTGATTTCATAACCTCCATTGTATAAGTTTATGGCACAATCTACATTGCCATACCATTTTCTGTAACTTCCTCCTCGTGTTACAGGAAACCATTTTGTTTTATGCGAAATCGAGTCCTCATAAGAACGGCATGTATCATCAAATTTATAAAAATCAACCTCGTGCCAAAAACGTATAAAACGAGTGTCATCTCCAGACATTACACCGGATCTAATATCTGCAATATTACCAAATAATTTTTTATCTTGGTAAATATCCCGGAATTTCTTGCTCATCCAATATGCAATCGGGCTGCCGGGGATTTTCTTAAAATCCTTAGCCGATACCCGGAAAAAGTTTTTCGTTTTATCTGTGGTCATTGCTCAATTCTTTCTATTACGTCTATTAGGTTCTTGTTTATCGCACCAAGAATCTTGCGGTAGCTCTTCAGAATCACCGTTATTTACATCATCAGCTATCGCTGACGTTTGTTGTACAGGTTGAGTCTTTCCTTGCCAATCATCTGCGATTTCCTTCCAGTTTACATTACGCTCTGATTTCCTGGTCCAAACATTCCAAAAATCCGGATCGTCAGATTGAGGACGATGTTCTTTCGAAAGTTCACGCATACGCACAAGAACCGGTAATTCGGAGGCCCAGCCCAGTAAAATTGCGTTCCGTGCAGGCAATGTTGGCAAGTCACGCAGAAGGCCCTGAAGATTATCAGGTAATAAACGGTGCACTAATTCTTGATCCTCATCATTACTGATTCGATGTAACAGAAATGTATTACATTGTGATAAAACAGTCGGTGAAAGTTCACTAGGCCGCTGAGAAGATAACACTAGACCAAGACCAAATTTGCGACCTTCGCGCGCAATTCGCTCAAACACTCTGCAACATACAATGAATGCATCCTGAAATTCTGTATCATGCCTATAACGTTTGACAAAAGTATGAGCTTCCTCCATCACCAAAACTGTTGGGAGAACATGATGCCCAATTTGAATTTTACGATATCGCTGAAGAGCCTCAAAAACGATTCTTGCAATTACTGATGTCACAATATGAATTATCTCAGATGGGATTAACGAAAGATCAACAATCGTAATTTGTCCATGCTCGGAATCTCCGATGTACTCATTTAACCAGTCGCATAGACTTATCTGTTTATCTGCTCCCATTATATTCTTGATCTTGGCATCTGCTTGCATCGTTCTAATACGCATTACAAGAAAATCAGTAAATTGGGAAAGATTTTCCTGAATTGCCAATTCTTGCATATAATCCGCTAATGCCGATGCCTCAAACGGAATAGGGCAATCGTCTCCCATATTTTTTTCTAGAATAATCCCTCCGAAATCTTCAAGTAAGGCGAGAATGGAAGCATCAACGGCACGGATAGATTCTTCCGAGAAAGCGGTATAATAATCAATTGTTTTACCGTTTTTTTCAAATGTCTTATAAGAAGAAGCTAATGTCGTTTTTAGGTGATCTTGCAGTGCTTGTATCTTTGCAACGGAACTTGAGAAAATATTTTTTTTCGAATTAAGATCGATCCATATAGCTTTCAGATAAAAACCAATCTTGGTCGCATCGTTTTTTATTGCATCTGTATTTATATGCAAGTTAATTGATATATGTTTTTGATACAGATATCTTCTAAAGTTTAATTTTTGCTCCTCCGGAGAAGATGTTTCTGCGGACTGTCCCGTTTTTATTTCTTTCAATGCTCTTCTTAAAAACGGTGCTTGAATTTTCCCACTAGCTTGCGTAAATGCGCACCATTCTTCTGCGTTCCATAGCCAAAAAGGAATCTGCAACATTGGTTCATTGGTCGCAGAAAAAATTTTAGTTCCCGAGATATCATGAAAAGTTGAAGTGTATTCACCGTTGGGATCTAATATTATAAAATGAGCGTTGGGATTTTGGGCATTTGTGGCTTCCATAGACCAACGGATCAATCCTGCGACAGAACAACTTTTCCCACTACCCGTATTGCCAAGGACAGCTATATGACGACCGAATAAGCGATCTGGATCAATTTTGACATCTGCATTCCCAGCCAGAGGACTTGTTCCAATTTTTACACGAAGATTTTTCCCTGATGTAACGATTGCACTCATTTGTTCATTCGTAGGGAACAAAACATCATCGCCGACGGATGGGAACGCTTCTATCCCTCGATGAAATTCAAAAGAATCATCATTGATTTTTTGAAGAATTCCCAATGGGGTCAAGCTGAGCTTGCGCATGGGGAAAGGTAAATCTATTAACCCAAAGTCCTGCAGCCCTTTTCTCTTGGGATATTGAGAATTTTCAATCGTAATCCATCCGACTTGTCCAACAAGATACCCAGCATCAGAGGGAATCAACAAATAGCTGTTGATACGCGGGAATGCTCGCGGTTTGATCGCATTCAATGCAATAGAATCTGGAGCGTCAACTTCAAGTTGCACTTTAATCTCGTCTGGTGAAACAAATATCACCGTTCCGACATGCAATGATCCCGCAAAATCGAATGGAGAACTTAACATTATTTCTTACCTCCTGTCGCTGAGCCTTCGGCAGTAGTATCAGATTCCTTAGAATCTTTTGGCGGACGAGTAGCCCAGCGAGATTGGAGAAGTTCACCCATTCTTGATGTCGCAAAATCAATCGCTGATTTGGGAAGAAATTTTTGTGTTAATGTACCTATGGCTGCGACATCCGCACCAAGCAACAAAGAAATTTGGTCAACATGTGCTGTATGTGCATAAAAATCATGAATACGTCCTAATCTGTCATCATAGGAAATAATCACCAAGTGAGTTGAAGGTATAGTTAACATATCTCGTATCACGCGATTAATATGTTCATCCCCAAAACTATATCCATATGTTACAATCGTGCTGTTAGGACGACAAATTGCAGCAGCGAAATCCCGAAATAATTCGACGTAAGGATACGCCGCAGTTTCTCTGTCTTTCGATGAATTCGGATATACCATCAGTTTGAATTCTGATGCACCACCTAATCCCGGAGCCTGCAGATACGGGGTGAGATCTTTTGCACCGAATGGTAGTCCCACCCTTCTAATGAGAGAGTCTACTTGCACCCAATCCAAAGAGCCGTGTAGTTTTGTAAAACGTGCTACACCCTCCAAATAACGCGGTTCTCCTCTAATCCCGGGCGGATTATAGTGTAAGTCCAGACTCAATCTAGATGCTCTAAAAACAGGAGATAATTTCCCAACAAAACGATCCAGCAGATGAAGTCCAGCCAAGTCTGCGGCTTCCTCTACCAAGCGATCATAGTTTGTTGTAAAAATATTCACTCGATCTCTTGTTCCGGTTCGGCTGGCGAAACTCATTAGGAATGAGATCAAACAGTTAAACGCTTTTTCTCTATCGTCCTTGGCGGATAGAGCTAAAGCTTCTTCTGTTTTGAGTAGAGAGGCGGTAAAATTTTTCAGCGCTTCTTCAATTTCAGAATGTAAGGTATCCGCATCAGGATTGCCGACGATTTGCAATCCTGAAAGTAATGTGTTGGCAACACGAATATAATCCTCAAAATTCCCTTCTGCCCGCCCCAAAGCGATGGCCGTTCGCTTTACTTCCTCGTCAATTTTATCTTGAAATTTTGAAAATACTAAGGCCGGCATCCCAGTTGCCTTAGTTCCTGCGATTTCACATATTCCGGCAGTAAGTCCAGAACCGACAAGAAGTGATAAATGTTCGGATTGAAAGAGCGCCGTCAACCAAGGCTCTATTCTTTCTCGCAATGTTTTTTCTTCAAAATCCCTTGATGATTCGCACCAAGAACATCCGGAGTGATGTTCACATATAGAATATTTTCCATCATCATTATGAACAAAACACATTGGACAAGTATCATCTCTTGTCTTTATGATGTTGTGGTTAAGACTACATTGAATATCCGGCTTGAATAAGCATTTTTTGTCACTCATCGGATTGCCTCCTTGAACATAGTGGATTTTTCTGCTTCGCTGTTGCCGTCGACCAAGCGAATAAATGCGCCTTTGTAATCGGGGATATGGGTATTGGTCAGCGTAAACGCGGTCGTTTGTACAACTTCGCCGCCAATCGTGTCAAAAGCGCGAGGTCCAAGATGCGCCATAGAGAGAATCGTATCTTTATCCAGCAACTTTGTCCGCAGTTTCTCGAAAGACGAAAGGAACATCCAGCTCTGCATGGTAATCATGCCGATTGTTCCATGCTTCTGCACCAATTCCAGGCAGCGTTCTATGAACATGGCAAAGAGATCGGATTTGCTGTCGGGATATTTTGCTTCGGCAAACTTCTTCAAGTCGGCATTCATGCCCTTGCCGCCCATATACGGCGGGTTGGTCACCACCACATGGTATTTCGGCGAGAGATACTCCACTTGGCGAAGCACCGTCAACACTCTTGTATGGATGCCGGACAGCAGGAGCTGATCCGCAACATCGCGGCTTTCCAACTCGGCAAGCATGGCGGCGGCATTGGTCAACTGCGGTACAATCAGCGAGCCGAAGCAGTCCGCCTTTTCGAATTGCCGGAACGTTGTCTGCAATGCCGAAGTAAACAAATCCGGTCCGATAAAATTCAAATACTCCGTCTGCTCATCCTTCGTAAGGCTCACATTCTGCAGAATACAGATATTCGGCTTGGGAGCATTCTCGCGACGCAGGAAACGGCTGTCGTATTCGCGCGCCTTCATCGTCAAGGCAAATGCCGCCAGTTCGCCGGCGCGCGAGTCGATTTCCAAACCATAAAGGTTGTTTTTCAGAATCAGGGACGGAATCTCGCGCGGCGAAAATCCCGCTTCCTCATAAATTTTCTCAAGCAAATCAAACGCATAAGTCAGCATATGACCCGATCCGCAGCACGGATCGCAGACTTTCAATTCTTCCGGAGACATCACTTTGAGAAAATCGGCATCCTGTTCTGTCGCCGGAATATAATACTCCATGGATTCCGCAAGTCTGGAAGCGGGATGATTCTGCATCCAGAGACGACCAAGAGAGTTTTCCACCAGATAGCGGACAATCCAATCCGGAGTGAAAAGCTGGGTGGCGGCGGGGATATCCTCGGTCTTGACCGTCTTTCCCATCACCTCGTCTTTTTTCTCGGAGATGTAGAACTGATACAGCCAGCCGATCACCTCAACCCCGCTGTCTGCGACTTCCGGCAGAATTGCCTCCCGCGTCAAAGCCAGAATGGAACTTCCGCTCAACAGATCGTCGGGCATCAGAAGCTCGGTGTAATCATTGATCGGCTGAAATAAAAACGGCATCGGTTTGTTATAGGCGTTACAGACAGCAACCAGCAATAGCTTATATGCTTCCAACTGTGCATTCGGACGTTCGCTGGACAAAATATCCCGGATCATTGTCCGGGTTGCTTCTGGAATCTCATCAAAAAAACTGTCACTCTTGGCTTCCTCAAGAATTTCCGGCTGAAAATGTCCCGGCAACGGCGAAACAACCCGTACCGGATTATACCCCATGACATCCATGTAGCGCAGTGCGCAGAAACGGTTGAACCAGGTGTAGGCGACAAAATCAATAATTGCCGCGTTCCCTTTTTCGCGAATGTTTTTCTCCAGGTCGGCTACGACTTGAGGCATTTCACGCCGTGTCGGGCTGTTATTGCCGAGGACGAACTTCAGCTTTTCGGTCACCGTCTCCAGCAATATCTTCCGGGCGCTCTGCGCAAATTTTTTCAGTCGGTTGGTATCCATTATCTATCTCCTGATAGCTTTATTTGTCTTTGATTGCACCTGGCGAGGTGCAATCGGGCGCAATCGGTCAGACGCATAATAACGGGATTGTAATCATTCATATGGGTATTGCTCACAGTTTAATCCGTTTTCCGTTTTTGACCTGTTCACGCAAATCGGCTTCAAGTTTGGACAACTCCGTTCTGTACGATGCGATATAGGTCTCAACATCCACCTCATTTTCCAGCCACGGCTTGCGGAAATTCACATGGATTCGCGGTAATGCGACCGATTCCACAACAGGAGGCGGCGTATTCTTTTCCCCATTGGTCTTGACCGGGTGCGCCAAGGTATAAAGTCGTTCAAGTTGTTGTTTATAGATGGTTTCTTCAAAATTCCGCAGTTTGTTTTGAATGACATCAATACTGCGTTGGATTTTTATTGCATCTGCAACGGTAATAAATGGCTGGCGCAATCCAGCTTGATCAACCTGACTCAGTTGTTTGTAGTCCTCTCTTGATTCAAAATCGCGTATAAGGTCCTCTATGCGGCGAACTGCATTGGAGATATCTCTTGCTTGCAAACATCATCAAGCCGTCTTGTCAGCAACTCAGTCAATTCCTTCAATCGTGGCATCCGGCTCCCCTTGAAACAGCGCGGATCGTTCACAATGTCTTCTACCTCTTGGATCTCTTCGTGCGGAATATACGCGAGATTTGACTGCTGTTCCCGTAACAATTGACGTGCATGATCCAATATTTGCCGTCCGGTTCCATTCATAAACGCAATAATCGGATCAATCACATCCTCTTTATCATCGCATAAAGCATCCATCTCCCGAATCTGGCATTCCGAGAAAAACCAGCCGGCAGGTTTTGCGGCAACCGCTTTTAATTTCGCCAATGGCGTTGAAAGCTCGCCTAAAAACGGATAATGTGTTCGACAGGAATCATATGATGACAAAACCCCCAGCAGTTTCTTGAGTTTCTCAAGCAAATCCATCCCCAACTGCTTCGGATCTGCGGAGTTCGGCGGTTCCTGAAAATAGTTGTTGTAAAAATCTTTGACCTTCTTGAGTTGCGCCGGAGTATAATCAGTCTGCGGTTCAAGTGTAACATTATCATAGGCATGAGAATTTTTAAGCGCGGCAATCAGTTTTTCGCCATCAAGCAAATTCCCATCGGACCGTAATTCCAATTTTCCCCGAACTGCAAGCTGTGCAGTAATGCAGAGAATTGCATCATTATACCATCCATAGGGCCGCGTTGTAAATTTATCCAGCAGTCCTTTGATCGTTGTCCGAAGACCGTTATTGCGATTGGAACGAATGGCATTCAGGATTTCCAATTCCGCCTCGGAAAGCACTTCCGGGAAAAGTTCCCGCTCGTGCGGAGCAAAATAGGCGGCAATATTGCGTTCATGATATTCAGTTCCATCAATCATCTTCAGATTGGAATAGAAGAACTGAATCAATTCCTGACAGGCGGAAAGAATTCTTTGTTTTGCATCACCGCTGGAGCAATCCAGAGTCCGGCCATTGATCAGCAACTCGGCATCAAGAAGCAAGGTCCCCGCATGAACCTTGATCTCCTGCTCGCGGTCATGATTGCCAAGAAGTTTATTTTCCAGAATACGATGAACTCTTTCGTTCTGCGTATTGATATTCTGGGTACAATATTTGCCTGTTTTCAGAAACATGGTGACATCCGTCATCAGTCTGGAATCAGGCGGCATCACAACCAGCAATTCAGCCTCGCCCCATGTGGCCGTATGAAAATCCTCTCCATTGGTTCGCTCATACCATGGCGTTATAATATGGATGCGCAGCTCACATTCTCTGCCGATATTCCGTCCGTCCAATTTCTTGCCAAGAGTATAATCCTGCCCATTTCCAATGTAACGGACTTTTGTCCCGCCAAGGATCTGCTCAAAAATGATCTTATTCAATTCATCGACCACATCTGTGGTATCAATGGCGGTGTTTTTGATCTCTTTTTCGATATCCTGTTCCTCGTCGGTCAGATACTCGTACAGATCGCCATTCCGCTGAATGTAGGATTCACTTTCAAGTTTATTTAATGCTTCCTGAACCTGTCTTGCCCGTTCTTGCGTATTTTCTGAAAAATTTGTCCTTAACAGAATGGCTAGATTCCGTGCCGTCGCTTTGAATGGACGCACATATTTCACAAGGAACAACGCTTTGAGCACCTGAACAGCAAACGGATTTCCCAGATGCTGTTCCGCCATAGAGATTGCGCGTACCGCATTGCTTTTCACAGCCTGCCGAATTCCTTCGTACATTAAATCAAAAGACGCAAGCGTACCGAGGTTTTGTTCCCGCAAATCAATGATTACTTTTTGAAACACGCCCAACATGGAACGTTCACCGACGGAGTTATGTTTTCCTTCAAAAACATTATGTTCCGAAAGACATTGAATCGCCGTTTGGAACAGCGGGAATTGATAGGGAACAAACGGATAGCAGGACACAAAATCCGAGAGGTCGGCAAACTGTCGATAGGTTTGTGATCCATCGGTAAAACCGAAAAGCGTTTTGAAATTGTTACGCTGTTCATCAAATAGTTTCTGCAGTTCCGGAACGGAGGAGTCTTTCTTTGCCAGCAGTCGTTTCTTTATGACTTCGTCAACATTTGCACTGGTCAGTTTCAGCCGATTGGCAAACCGTGCCTGGATTTTAGAAAAGTCATTACCTTGTTTTTTTCCGATCTCCCCAAACACCGAAGTCATATCTTCCTGTGCAGTCACGATCACCCACGCCTGTCCCTGACATTTTGTCGCCAGCGTTTCTGCAACCGTTTGGAGATTGGTCATGAGCTTAACGTTGTCCGCGATGTATTGCCCAACTTCGTCAACGAAGAAATTCAGCCGAAACCCGGTTGGCTGCCGATCGATGTATTCTTTGACCTGGTCAGCAAAATCCTCAATGGATAACTTGTAATCTTTGCGGTATTTGTCAATAATGCCATTACCGATTGCTTCCGGTTCACCTGTGATCGCAGCATACGCTTTTGCGATATTTCGGCCTTCCAAAATCGCCTGTTCACGCCCTTTTGCCCAGGTTTTTCCGGCAAATCCTTGGTATGTGCTTTGGAATTTTTCATACAGCCCGCGGCTTTCCAAATCCCGCTCAAATTTTGCAATATAACCTTGCTTGCCATAATATCCGCACATCTCGTCAAATACTTTTACAAAGACAGAAATAAGCGCATCTGTTTGTCTTGTGTTTATCGCATCTGATTTCTGATCAATGTTGAAGAGAATGCTTCGCGATGGAAGCGAGCACGCCTTCTGCAGTTGAGCCTTCAGTTCTGCATCTTCACACTTGGGCAGAAACAGATCAGCAACCGGAATGCCATCAATTTCGCGATTCTCTAAAAGCAATGCCAACATTTTTAAAAGGTGTGATTTACCGGACCCGAAAAATCCGGATATCCATACCCCGTTTTGAGTGGCGCAACTGTAATCATTGTATGCGGAAATAAACGCGTCAAGCCGCTTTTCCACTTCCTTGGTCAAAACATATTCCTCAACTTCGCTGCGGAGCGAAGCTGCATCATCGGCCTTGATGACTCCCTCAATCGGACGGGCGACATCCTTTGTAAAAAGATTATTCAATTTTTGCATCTGCCGCTCCTTGAGTTTCATATTTTGTAAGGTCATACGCGCGATAATATTTGTCTCCCGGCAGTATGCCGAAAAGACTTAACGTCGTGCCTTTATCCAGAGAATGTGTATATTCGCCCGGAAAGAAGAGAACGAGCGGAAATTTCTTCACACTGGATTGCAGGTTGTTCAGAATATTATGAGTACGGATATATGGAAAAACTTCTCCGACGCCTGTCAAAAAAAGAATATCAGTTTGGGCATGCTCGGAAATACTGTCTTCGATTGCGGGGACGATATGTGATTCAACATCAAGAATACTTTGCAACGATTCAAGAAAAAAACCTTTTTCGGTGTCTTTTTCGATTTCACACAGCTGATCGAAGATTTCTGCTTCTTTCAGCAATTTAATACACAAATCATACAGATTGAGCTCAAGGACTGCGATCCCATTATCCATTAAATGCTTTTTCAGTTGTGGAATCATCTGCTCCACATTTCGTTTATCTTTGACAGAAAAAGGACAAAGAAAAAACGGAATATCGTTATTCAACCCCTCCATACGCAGAAATCTTTGACTGGACAACACGTCTTTGAGGTGCTGGAATAATGCCGGAACTGTTTTGTACTCACTTCGCATTAGTTTGCCCTCATTTTTTGTACGACCGGGAAATAACACATTTCTTCCGGTGTACCATCCTTGAAAAGAGTTTCCACCGCAGGACTGAAAATTACTGGCTGAATCATATTTTCACGATTCAACATATTGCAATTACGCATAAACTGAAACACCATTTGCCGAAGGCGCTTGCTGGTTGAATCCCGCAAGTTCAATATTTCCGGATGCAACACCGCCTCTCGTTCAACAAACAAAGCATAGTCTGAAAAATCGACATAACGTTGCATTGTAATGTACTTTTCATGTAAAACGGTCTTTGCAAAATTTCCAATGAACTGGTAGCGGCGGCAAAGCGCAAGCCAGAAAATAACATCAGCGTCACGAAAGGAAGTCGAACACAAAATTCGCTTTTCGACATCGCTAAGACATTCAAGACGGTTTTTTATTTCAGAAAATACACGACGCTGACTATTCTCTGACTTCATTTGAAGCGCATTGTCTTCCATGACGCATTGGCGAGTCTTTTCCCAAATCTTGACGTTAAGGTACAGTAACGCTACCGTAATTGTCTCTTTACGAAGCAATCCGGCTGTAGTAAAGGACAGGCTGTACTTTTTGGTCGAGGCCATTATTCTGCTGCCTTTCCGGATTTTACCCATTCGTCAATCTCAGCACGTTGGAACATCCAACGTTTTCCAACGCGATGCGCTGGCATATCTCCGTTTTTTATCCAGCGATATACCGTTTCGTGTCTAACGGAAAGATAAGCGCAGACATCCGCCACGGTCATATAGCGCTCAAAAGAATCCCGTTTATCCATAAAAATAACTTCCATATGATTGGTTTTGAAATCATCTGCCGACGTAATATAACGTTCCGTTGAGTGATTTCAAATCAGATATATGATTTATTATGACATTTTATGCGTTTTCAAGAATACATGACCTATCAACGTAAAACTTCGGCCTGTATCCACTCCGACACGTTGTACAGCCCATAAAATCAGCTACCTGCCGTCATCGTAAACGTACAGGAAGTTGGCGGACATTTCAGCCTCGACAAGGTGTAGAAGTTACGACATCATCTGACAATTTGTCATATTTTCTTTTGGTTTTGAGTGTCGTTACTATACTGCAACATTTTCTCTTTGCAAGTGGCAAGGAATTCATGAATGCTTGCATCGGTGTTTTCCCATAGCAATACTTCCCGCTATGGGGACGTGATTCATTGTATTCCCGCAACCATTCATCCAGATCGTTCTGCGGTTGCCCGGATGCTGGCGCTGGTGAATCTCGCGCCGGACATCGTAACGGCGGTATTCAATGGGATCACGCCGGAAACGCTCACTATGGCGAACTCGCCAACGGTATTCCCGATGACTGGCAGGAACAGCGCAAAGCTTTTGGCATGGTGTAAGAGCAGAATCCAGATGGTATTTGAGGTCGCTGTCTGGATTTTCTCAATAACACATCATATTATTTGACTTTCTTGGCATAAATGCTATTTTAACAGCAGTTACAGCAAGGAGAGTCTATTATGGCGCAAAAAAGAAACATCCTGTTTCCAAAGACGGAAGCGGTTTTGAAAGAGTTGGGCGAAAACATTCGCCTCGCTCGTTTGCGTCGCAATATCACCGCCAAACTGGAAGCGGAACGGGCCGGAATCAGCATTGCGACACTGAGTAAAATTGAAAGCGGTTCCCCGGCGGTTGCGATGGGAAATTACATGCAGGTTCTGTTCACCCTCGGGTTGGAGCAGGACGTGCGGAAGGTCGCGTTTGATGACGAGCTCAGCCGCAAGCTTCAAGACGCCGGACAGTCCCTGCGCTGCCGCGCCTCGAAACGAGCTGTGAAAGAACAGGAAACGAATCCATGATGCTTCACCTGCCGAAATGCTCCGAAGAAGTCGTCCTCCCGTTGGTTTTCGCCCAAAAGAGCAAAGCCGAAATCTTGGAGCAAGAGAGTTTAAGAGACAAATGTTATAATTATGCAAAACAAATGCGCGATCAATACGAGGAGAAATAGTATGCTGGGAAATGGATTTAAGTCAGTAACCACCATTCAGGATTCAAAAAAGATTACTGATACGCTATTACATGTAAATTCGATTGCGGGACTAATTCAAGCTATCGGGTATATAAAATGGAAAGTTGCAGAAAAAAGTAAATGCGGGGTCGCTTTCAGAGGTCAATGCGAATATTATGATACCATGAATCCTTCGTTGTACAGAGCATTAACAAAAACTTCTTCAAAGCCAAATGCAGATAAAAAATATAATGATTTAGTGAAATGTTTAACGATACCACACAACAAAAAAATTGGCGAATATCTTTCCGTTAAGAGCGATTACTTAGCTCCTCTTCTTCAACATTATGGCGTAAAAACTGATTGGCTGGATATTGTTGATAATATATGGATAGCTTTATGGTTCGCCTGTTATAGATATGTTGGAAAATCAAAACCTCTAGTAAGCTTTAAGTGTAGACCTTACGGAAAAAAAGATATGAATAATTCCGAAACATTCAGCGATGAAAGATATTGTTATATAACATTAATTCGAATTCCATTAAGTGGAGATTCCCCATGCACAGGACATTATATTGGAGATAAAATAGAGGTCGTTGATGCCAGATACTGTTTGCCGTCTATCTATATAAGACCTCACATGCAACATGGTTTATTGATGCGAACAAAAACAAAAACAGGAAAAACTTCTCTTGATTTTTCAAATGCAATTGAAGGTGTTATTAGGATTGATCTTGATAATGCACTAAAGTGGATTGAGCTTAATCCCTTATTAACCACAGGGACGTTATTTCCGCCTCCAGTTATTGATACTGGACTAAGTCTATTATTGAAGATTTCAGAACTCCGTCCTCATTTAGATATTCCTCTTGCATAAAACAGAAATCAGTGGTAAATTAATTATGAGAGTGCATTTTTGAAACATGACTAGACGATGGAGGTCGTGAAGAAGTAGCTTTGAACTGAAAACCTGAAATATTGTCGGCATTTTGTGTCAAAATGCCGATGTAGTGTTCCCACGAATACCGCCAGTTGAAGTAAAGAACACAAAAAGACATGCCAGACAAGACTTTGCGGTCTTGCCTGCCGTCTTTTTGTGGCCTCTGGCGGGGCTTCGTGGGAGCGGTATGGCAAGGCCGCTCTTTATTGGGCGGAGAACCGGAGCGCCACCCATGAAAAAGTGTTTGCTGTTGTTGTTCGTCACGTTGAGTGTATTCGGCGGTGATGCTGTTTATGACAATCTTGCGCTCGGTATACCAGGGAAAGCCGACACGATCATTGACCGCGAGGGGTACGCACTGGGCTATATCGAACTTCACGAACAACCCGCATGTGTGATTTACAAACTCTCCGCCGAGGAAGTTCAGAACAACGTTGCCAAACGTTCCGATCAATTCCGCGCTGATCCCGAAATCCCCACCGGAAGCGCCACGCCGGAAGATTATCGCAAATCCGGCTACGACCGCGGGCATCTCGCTCCTGCCGCGGATATGGCGTGGAGCAAGAAAGCAATGTCGGAGTCGTTTTACATGTCCAATATGTCGCCGCAAGTTCCGGCGTTCAATCGCGGCATCTGGGCGAAACTCGAAGCGCAAGTGCGTGCTTTCGCCGTCGCGGAAAAGGAAATCTATGTTGTCACCGGCGCGATTCTCCCCAAACAGCCAACCGTCACCATCGGAGCAAACCGCGTTACCGTCCCGACGCATTATTACAAAGTGATTTATGACCTCACGCCGCCGTTCAAAATGATTGGCTTTATCCTCCCGAACGCAAAAAGCGACCGTCCCTTGCAGGATTTCGTTGTCACCGTCGATGCGGTTGAATCAGTCACCGGACTGGATTTCTTCAGCCTCGTTCCCAAAGACGAACAGGAAAAACTCGAATCCTCCATCAGCATTAAAGATTGGACGTGGAACTCGTATTGACTTTTATATAAAATGAAAGTATATTATGACAACAAAACAAAAGGGGTACTTATGTCGATTTTAGAAATAATATCACTCGTTGCGAGTGTTGCTTCTATCATTCTTGCTGTATTTGCCATGATTTATGCAAAATATTCTAGCGAGCAAAGCCAAAGAAATTTTGACAAAACACAAGAGCTATTGCAAAAAAACTATGAAAACACTCAAAAAGTTTTGCAGGATAACTACGATAAAACAAAAGATGTTTTAGCGGAGATAGATAAAAAATCTGCCATTATTGACAGCGTTGTTCAAAAAAATCAAGATCAATTGATGCAGACTATGACAAATCTGTTGAAGGAAACTGTTATTCCTAAAAAAGTTGATCCGGCAGAACAAATGGGCATGCTGCTTTTTCAAAAAATGCTTCAAGATCCCGTACAGTGTAATAATATGCTTAAGGGAATTAAGTCTATATCAGAAACAATGAACAATACGAAAAAATAAAAATAAGAATTTGGCAGGAGTTTAGATTTAAGTTTCTGTTTGCCTGCAATCATTGTATTGCACAGGAAAGGCGCTCGGCGATCTGTTCGGGAATGCTTGGCTCAGACGGGTTGACGAGGCGTTTGATTGGCTACGGTGTCTGTGAGGTGGGTTGTTTCTTCGGCATGTTATTCTTCTCCCAAAAATTCTTTTCGCAGCTCCAAAGTGTGGAGATGTTGCCTTTCAGACATTCCATTGTGTGCCTGGGCGGAGCGTTGCCCATCAACACCCGTTCGATGATGTTTAGTGCCAAATATCCCAGTCGAATCTAACGATTGATGGTGGATTTATCCAAGCCGAGCATGTTCGCCAATATCTGGAGTTCTTCGCCAAGGTTCGCAAATACGCACAGAAGCTACTCCGGGATGATGCCTAAACATAAAACAATGGCTTTGTTGAATAAGCAACGCCTTATAAAGAAGGATGTCGTCCTTCTCTTCATCGAGAAAAGAGAGACGGAGAGACGTTTTTCGGGTGTTTTTCCCGTCTCATGAAGGATTCAGAGACGCTGGCGGAAATCGCAAAACCATGCCTTGCAACGGGTAACGGGCAAAAAAGAAGCCGGTCGTATGACCGGCATAATCTTTAATTGGTAGCGGGGGATGGAATTGAACCATCGACCTTCAGGTTATGAGCCTGACAAGCTACCACTGCTCTACCCCGCAATAAGAATACTCATTATTGAGTATAAAAGTAATATACAGCGGAATAGTGAAATTGTCAAGCAGGTTTCTGATATTTTTTATGGAAATTATGAAATTTGAGGAACTGTTTCCCGTTCCGCTCTCAGAGCGGAACGGGAAAGAATCATTCGATGCCGAGAAACTGTTTGGCCCGGTCAAGGAATGAGGCATATTTGGGATAGGCATCGTTTTTCTGCTTCCTGCCGGTAAACGTAGAGGCGTACTGCTGAAGCAGATCTTTCTGTTCCGGGGTGAGCGCTTTCGGAACCTCGACAAACAACGTGACATAGTGATTGCCGCGTTTGCCGCCGCGCAGCGACGGCATGCCTTTGCCGGGCATCGTAAGCGTATTGCCCGTTTGAGAACCCGCTGGAATCTCAAGCTCGGCTTTGCCGGTAACGGTCGGAACGTCGATCTTTCCGCCGAGAGCGGCGGTGACAAAGTCGATCGGGAGCTCACAGTGGATGTGGTCGCCGTCGCGTTGAAACAGACTGTGTTCGCGGACTTCAATCACGACAAACAGGTCGCCGCTGCGTCCGCCGCGCAATCCGGGCTCGCCTTCTCCGGAAACACGCATTCTGGTTCCCGTATCGACTCCCGGCGGAATCCGCAGGTGTACTTTGCGTTTGACGCGTGTCGTTCCTGTCCCGCCGCAGTCCGGGCATTTTTTTTCCGGCATGGTGCCTTCGCCGCCGCAGACGGGGCAGGTGTGCATCACGGTGAAAAAGCCCTGCTGCACGCCGACCTGACCGCTTCCGCCGCATCGCTTGCACGACTGTTTGCGGTAGCCTTCCGCACAGCCGGAGCCTTTGCAGGTGTGACACGCTTCCTGCCGGGTAAATTCAATATCCCTGTCAACTCCGAGAACGGCATCCTCCAAGTCGATTTCAAGGTTGTAGCGCAGATCATTACCATCCTGCGGGGCGTTGGGCGAACGGCGTCTGCCGCCGCCGAAAAAGCTGCTGAACGGGTCGTCGCCGCCGCCACCGAAAAAGCTGTTGAAGATGTCAAACGGATTTCCTCCGCCACCCGGAGCTCCTCCGTTGCGGAACGCGTCCTCGCCATAACGGTCGTAGAGTTCGCGTTTCTGCGGATCGCTGAGGATTTCGTATGCCTGAGAAATCTCTTTGAAGTGCTCCGCCGCCTCCGGATTGCCTGGATTTTTATCCGGATGATACTTGATGGCAAGTTTCCGGTAGGAGCGCTTGATTTCGATTTCTTCCGCTGTATGTTCCACCCCCAGGATTTCGTAATAATCAGCCATGTCAGATCTCTTTTTCGACGCAGAGTGTCATCAGGTTCGCGGCGCGTTTTGCAAAGAGAGCGGGATCGGAGATCGGGCTGCCTTCCGCAAGCAGAGCCTGATCGTAGAGCATTTCCGCGAACTCGCCGAGTTTCGGGTTGTCCGGGGATTTTTCCACGAGTTTCGTCATGGCGCTGATCAGCGGATGCGACGGATTCAGTTCAAGAATCCGCTTGAACGTTTGCGCGTTCTTGTCAAGAGCTTTCATGATGCGCTGCATATACGGACTCGGATCGTAATCGTCGCCGGAGAGACGCGAAGCGCTTTCCGTGAGGACTGCGGAGAACTTGACATCCTTGACTTTGTCGCCGAGCAGTTCTTTGAGCTTGCCGATCAGGTCTTTTCCGCCTTTTTCCTCGGAGGCTTTTTTGGCGTTTTCTTCGAGTTCCTTTGCAGTCTTGGAATCGTTGTCGAGCTTGGCTTTGGAGACCGAAACCAGTTTTTTGCCGTCGAATTCCGGAATGGATTCGATCACCCATTCATCAATCGGATCGCTCATGAACAGCACGTCGTATCCGGCTTTCCGGAAACTTTCGATGTGCGGCGAATTTTCGAGGAACGAGCGTGTTTCACCGGTGATGTAGTAGATGTCCTTCTGTTCGGAGGACATGGCGGTGACATATTCTTTCAGCGTGTGCAGTTCGCCGGGTTTGCTGTTCATGGTTTCGAACATGAGCAGGTTCTGGAGTTTTTCCCTGTTGGAATAGTCGCTGTGCGCACCCTCCTTGATCTGGCGTCCGAATTCCTGATAGAACCCGATGTATTTTTCGCGTTCGTTTTCAAGCATTTTCGAGAGTTCGGAGAGAATGCGTTTGGTGAGCGCCTTGCTGATCTTCGTGATCTGCGGGTTGTCCTGAAGCATTTCACGGGAGATGTTCAGCGGAAGATCGGAGGAATCGACCACGCCGCTGACGAAGCGCAGGTATTCGGGGATCAGTCCCTTGCAGTCGTCGGTGATGAACACGCGGCGGATGTAAAGGTGCAGATTGTGCGCTTTTGCTCCGGGCATTTCGAAGCCCCAGGGTTTCTTTTCGGGCAGGAAAAGCAGGGCTTTGAATTCGGAAGTTCCTTCCGCGCTGTAATTGATGCGCGCAAGCGGTTTGCCCATATTGCCGGAGATGTGCTGATAGAACGATTCGTATTCTTCCGGCTTGACTTCGGATTCCGGGCGCAGCCAGATGGCTTTCTGCGAATTCAGCGTTTTATCCTCGGTAGTTTCTTTGCCGTCTTTGTCCTTGCGGGTTTCGAGCATTTTGATTGGATGTTCGATGAAGTCGGAATATTTTTTGACGATGGAGGAGATGCGCCACTGTTCGAGGAACTGCTTTTCATCCTCTTTCAAATAAAGGGTGACGGTGGTTCCCTGCGTTTTCCGGTCGGATTTCCCGAGTGTGAACTCCTCCTCGCCGCTGGATTCCCAGCGGACCGCTTCACCGGTTCCCGCTTTGAGTGTGTCGACAACGACTTTGTCGGCGACCATGAACGAGGCGTAGAAGCCGACGCCGAACTGACCGATCAGTTCCGGATTTGCGGTGTTTTCGCCTTCTTTTTTGTTTTTTGCGAGGTTTTCCAAAAACGCTTTTGTACCGGAGTGGGCGATCGTACCGAGGTTTTCAACGACTTCTTCCCGGCTCATACCGATACCGTTATCGGAAATACTGAGCGTTTTGGCTTCGGCGTCCGGCGTGATGCGGATTTCCCATTCCTGTGCGAGTTCCGGATTGGTGAGGGCGAGAAAACGCGCCTTGTCAATCGCATCCGCCGCATTGGCGATCAGTTCGCGGAGAAAGATTTCTTTATTGGAATAAACCGAGTGGATCATCATATGAAGAAGTTCACGGACTTCTGTCTGAAATCGCATATTTTCCATAGGTTGCGTCTCCTGAATGTTTTAATTACGGGTTATTTTGCTTCGGATTTCGCCTTGGGGGCATCGTGTGTCGATGAGTGGTAATCGTTGCAGTAGAAGCCTGCGCCTTTGAAAATGACCGCCGCGCCGCGTCCGATTTTGCGCTTCAACGCATCTTTCTGACATTTCGGGCAGGTTTTGAGGTGGTCATCGGTCATTTTCTGGAACTGTTCAAACTGGTGTCCGCAGCTGGTGCAGACGTAATCGTAAGTAGGCATTTTTTTCTGATACTCCTGATTTTATGTTGTTTGCAATGTTTTATTCCCGCTTTTATAAGCAATATATGTGCCAATCCGGTTTCAAACTCATTTGCCCGTGTGCGGAAACGGGCAGGTGTGACACATTGACGCAAACAGGGTTTCTTATGTGTCACAGGAGGATTCCCGGATCCCCGGAAAAAAAAGAGAAAAATTTGCATTTTTATCATTTTCTCTCTTGAAAAATGACGGAAAGGCATTATATTACTGTCATACCGCATGATGAGAATGCTTCATGTGAGTGTAAGTAAAGACCCTTTTTTTCTGCCGGTCATGAATTTTCGGATTCTGATCGGCAGTTTTTTTGTTTCAATTTTTGAGCTTTTGCGAATAATGTCATTTTCCTGAAAAAAAGAAAATATTGGAGTTTTTCATTGCCGGAGCTGAATTTTCCGGAGTCCAAAATTAATTTTCTGTCGATATTTGAATCTGAAATTACAAAAATGTAACTTTTAAATATTTTGCATTTGAGATTGTAATTTTCACCGGGAGCGGATATAGTATATGCGGAATGACAAAAACAGTATTCGCTGAGCGTTTCAATTTTAAGGAGAGCGTGCATGAACAAGACAAGAATAGATGCGATTGAAAAGGTCGCTGCGATCCGGGTTCCGGAGAGTTCCGAAACGGGATTTGACATTAACGAGTTCGGAACGGATGTGTTCGGAATCGAATGCATGAGGGAACGGCTTCCGAAACCGGTGTTCAAGACTCTTTACAAAACCCTTACGGAGGGGTCGCCTCTGGACGCTTCCGTGGCTGATGATGTTGCAAATGCGATGAAACGCTGGGCGCTCGACAAAGGCGCCACGCATTATACCCACTGGTTCCAGCCGCTGACCGGAACGACCGCGGAAAAGCACGACGCATTCATGGAACCTGACAGCAACGGCAAGGCGATTTACTCTTTTTCCGGAAAAAACCTGATCGTCAGCGAGCCGGATGCTTCCAGTTTTCCCTCCGGCGGTCTCCGCGCCACGTTTGAAGCGCGCGGTTATACCGCCTGGGATCCTTCCAGCCCCGCGTTCATCAAGCGCCACCCGAACGGCGCCACGCTCTGTATTCCGACAGCATTCTGTTCCTATACGGGCGAGGCGCTTGATAAGAAGACTCCGCTTTTGAAATCCACTCAGGCGCTGGCGAAAGCGGTCCGGCGGTTCGTCCGGTGTTTCGGCGAATCCGGCGAACACATGCCGAAAGTCACGCTCGGAATCGAGCAGGAATATTTTCTGATCGACAAGAACTTTTACTTTGCGCGTCCCGACCTTGTGCAGACCGGACGGACTCTGTTCGGAGCGCCTCCGCCGAAGCATCAGCAGCTGGATGACCACTATTTCGGTTCCATCAAACATCGGGTTCTTACGTTTATGACCGATGTGGAGAAAGCGCTCTGGCGGCTTGGCATTCCCGCCAAGACGCGTCACAACGAGGTGGCGCCTGCCCAGTACGAGATTGCGCCGCTGTTCGAGGAATTGAATCTTGCGTGCGATCATAACATGCTTGTAATGGAAGTACTGCGGCAGAAAGCGGACGAACACGGGTTCGTCTGTCTGCTCCACGAAAAGCCGTTTGCGGGCGTCAACGGTTCCGGCAAACACAACAACTGGTCGGTGAGTTACGACGGACTCAATCTGCTGGAGCCCGGCAGCGATCCGCATCAGAATGCGATTTTCCTTACGATGCTCTGCGCCGTTATTCAGGCGGTTGACGATCATGCCGACATTCTCCGCGTTACCACGGCTTCCGCCGGAAACGATCACCGCCTCGGAGCGAACGAGGCGCCGCCGGCGATCATTTCCATCTTCCTCGGAGAACAGCTGATGGATGTGATCGAGCAGATCGAAAAAGGGTGTCTGAAATCGTCCAAGCACGGCGGTATGATGAAGATCGGAGTGGATACGCTTCCGCCGCTTCCGCGCGATGCGACGGACCGCAACCGTACGAGTCCGTTTGCGTTCACCGGCAACAAATTTGAATTCCGTGCGCCGGGATCAAGTCAGTCCTGTGCGGGAGCGAACGTCATTATCAATACGATCGTTGCCGAAGCTCTGGACAAGATTTCCGACGAACTGGAGAAATTCCCGAAGAAGAATTTCAACGAGAAACTGCAGGGGCTTCTGCAGAAGATCATCAAGGCGCATAAACGGATTATCTTCAACGGAGACGGTTATACGGACGCCTGGAAAAAGGAGGCCGCGAGGCGCGGATTGCCGAATGCCGCCACGACTCCGGAGGCGCTCGGCGCGTTTGTCTCGGAAAAAAGCAAGGCGCTGTTTGAGAAGTACAACGTATTCACGGAAGCGGAACTGGAATCCCGTTATGAGATCTTCATGGAGGAGTATGCCAAGAAAGTCAAGATTGAGGGCGAACTCTCGCTGAGCATGGCGCGGACGATCATTCAGCCCGCGGCGGGAAAGCAGGTCGCGGAACTTGCCGAAGCGCTGGTCAACATGAGCGCCGCCGGGCTGACGTCTGGTGTCGCCGCCAAGCGGGAGACCGCTGAGCTTCTCGGAAAACTGCTGGATAATGTCACGAAAGAGTGCAACGATCTGGAATACGCGCTCAAGACCGGCAATCAGGCTCCGGTCCTGAAAGCGATGGCGGCTCTGCGTGCGGATGTCGATATGCTGGAACTGCATATCGACGATGAGATCTGGCCGCTGCCGAAATACCGGGAAATGCTGTTTATTTCCTGACAGTAAAAAGCCGCGCATGGCATATTGACCGTGCGCGGCTTTTTTCGTTTTCTTATTTTTTATTTCTTTTTCTTCTTGAATTCCCCGTCGATTCCGGTGCGGTGGCGGACAATCGCGCCTTTGACCATGTAAATGACGTCTTCGTCGATATTGGTTGCGCAGTCTCCAATGCGTTCCAGATGTTTGGAAACGTTCAGCAGGTTCAGATAGCGTTCCACGTTTTCGGGATGCTGATGGGTGAGTTCCAGCAGTTGTGAGTGGTTTTCGCGGTTCATCTCGTCGATAATGTCATCATAGGCGAGTCCTTCGATGGCGAGGTCGGCGTCAAGTTTGATGAGGGCGTCAAGACTTTTTCCGAGAGCGGTTTTGGTGCATTCGCACAGCGGGTGCAGGTCAACCGGTATTTCCGCCATCGGGATGGAGTAGAACGAGAGGGCGCGTTTTGCAATATTGACGGCGAGATCGCCGATGCGTTCCAGGTCGTTGTTCATTTTCAGACACGCGATCACATAGCGGAGATCTCCGGCGACCGGCTGGTGCAGAGCGAGAATTTTCAGGCACTCTTCTTCCACGTCAAGCTCAAAATGGTCGATTTCAATATCATTTTCAATGACTTTTCTGGCTTTTTCGCGATTGGACGTCATCACCGCGTCCACTGCGTCGGCAACGGCATTTTCCACCATGCCGCAAAGCGTCAGGATGCTTTTTTTCAGTTTGGAAATTTCATTGTTGAGAATAATGGACATCTGGTATCTCCTTTCCGGGGCGGATCAGCCGAACCGCCCGGTGATGTAGTCTTCTGTTTTCTTTTCTTTCGGTTTTGTGAACATCTGCTGTGTCTGGCCGTATTCCACGATCACGCCTTTGTAGAAGAATCCGGTATAGTCGGAAACGCGTGCCGCCTGCTGCATGTTGTGGGTGACAATCACGATCGTGAACGTTTTTTTGAGTTCACCGATCAAGTCTTCGATCTTGGAGGTTCCGATCGGGTCGATCGCGGAGGTCGGTTCGTCCATCAGCAGGATTTCCGGCTGAATGGCGATGGCGCGGGCGATGCAGAGACGCTGCTGCTGTCCGCCGGAAAGAGCGGTTCCCGGCTTCTTGAGTTTGTCTTTGACTTCATCCCAGATCGCCGCTCCGCGCAGACTCTGTTCGACGCGGTCGGCTATTTCGGAGCGTTTGAGCTTGTAGTGCAGGCGCATTCCGTAGGCGACGTTGTCAAAGACCGACATGGGGAAGGGGGTCGGTTTCTGGAAGATCATTCCGACTTTGCGGCGGAGTTCCAGAATGTCGGTTTCCGGAGCGAGAATATTTTCGCCGTCGATGATGATCTGCCCTTCCGCGCGTTGTTCGCGGTAGAGCTGGTAGATCCGGTTGTAGATGCGCAGATGAGTCGATTTCCCGCAGCCGGAGGGACCGATGACGGCAGTGACACGGTTTTTGTAAATTTCGATGTTGTTGTCAAACAGCGCCTGATGTCCGCCATAATAGAAATTCAAGTTGCGGACGGAGATTTTCACATCTTCTCCGCTCGGAGTGTTCGTCATGATTTTTTCTCCCTGAGGATGGTTCTGCAAAATATGTTGAGTGTAAGCACCGAGGCGGTGATGAGGAATGCGGCGCCCCATGCGCGGACGTGCATTTCCGCAAACGGCGAGTTCGTGGCATATTCAGTCATGGTGACCGTGAGGTTGGCAGTCGGCTGGGTGAAAAATCCGGTCGGCCATGCGTCACTGGTAAGTGCGGTAAAAAGCAGCGGGGCGGTTTCTCCCGCCACCCGTGCCACGGCAAGCAGAACGCCGGTCGTCAGCCCGTTTTTCGCGGAACGGAATACGACCGCCAGCGTGATCCGCCATCTCGGAGCCCCGATCGCCAAAGCCGATTCCCGCAGTGCATTCGGGACCATGCAGAGCATGTCCTCGGTTGTACGCAGGATCACCGGAAACATGATGATCGCCAGCGCGACCGATCCGGCAAATCCGGAGAAATTGCCTGTCGTCATCACGAGCAGCGTGTAGATGAAAAGACCGACGATGATCGAAGGCATTCCCATCATCACGTTGGCGGAGAAACGGACCGCGTTGCCGAATTTGGAACTGCGTGAGAATTCCGAAAGGCAGATTCCGCCAAGCATGCCCGCCGGGACCGCAAGTAGAGTCGCGACGAGCGTAATGATCGCGGTTCCGAGGATTGCATTGAGCATTCCGCCGCCCGGAACACCGTACGGCTTGGTCGGCTCCGTCAGAAAATCAAGGGAGAGCGATTCCATACCGTTCCGGAAGATGGTCCACAGAATCCAGATCAGGAAAAACGCGGCAATGACCGTGCTGAGCGCCGAGATCCCGATGATGGCGTAGTTTCTGAACTTGCGGAGGAACAGACCGCGCTGTTTCATGGAGAGTTCCCGGCTCATAATCCCCCTCCCGAATTTTTGCGGACCCTGTTCAGCCAGAGCTGAGCGAAGAGCTGAATGGCGAACGTGATGCAGAGCAGAATGAGTCCGAGTGCGAACAGGGAACTTTTGGCAAGTCCTTCCGCTTCCGCAAACTTGTTGGCGAGCACGGAGGCGATGGTGGCGCCGGATTCATAAAGCGAGGCGGTGATGGTTTCGCTGTTGCCGATGATGAAGAGTACCGCCATCGTTTCGCCGACGGCGCGGCCGAGTCCGAGAAAGACCGCACCGAGGAGTCCCTGCATTCCGTAACGCATGGTGACATCTTTTGCGACTTCCCAGGTCGTTGCGCCGATTCCGCAGGCGGATTCCTTGACGACCGGCGGGACCATGCGGAACACGTCGCGCATGATTGCGGACATGAACGGCAGAGCCATCAGCGCCAGCACGATTCCGGCGGTCAGAAAACCGAATCCGGTTATCGGGCCGTCGAACAGCGGAATGACCGCGAGATGCAGGGTATCCGAAAGAAACGGCTGCACATGATTCTGCATGAACGGAACGAAAACGAAGAGCCCCCACATGCCGTAGATGACGCTGGGGATTGCGGCGAGCAGGTCCAGCGCGCAGCCGAAGATGCGCGAGATTGCGGGCGGGGCGATCTCCACGAGAAACAGTGCGGTGAGGAACGCCGTCGGGATCGAGATCAGCAATGCGATCACCGTAGTGATCAGCGTTCCGTAGATCGCGGGAGCCGCGCCGAATTTCATTTCCGCCGCATCCCATTCCGTGGACCAGAAGAAGCGGAGTCCGAATTCCCGGAAAGCCGGGAACGCGTACCATGCCAGCTGGAGGAAGAATGCCGCGGTCAGGAGAACGGCGAGCGCCGCTGCCGCAATGGCTGTGATGCGGAAGATACGGTCGGGCAGGGAGGAACCCCCGCCCGGACCTTTCGGAAAGAGACCGCTTTTTCCGGTTACGGTCGCAGTATTCATGGATGGCCTCACTTGACGGCTTTCCAGCTTTCCTGAACCAGTTTCACCACTTCCGCCGGCATCGGCACATAGTGCATGACGACAGCCTGTTTGCGTCCGTCGGTGAAACACCAGTTGAAGTAGCCGAAGAGTTTCTGCGCGGTGGCTTTGTCCATATTCTTTCTGAGTACGATGTAAGTGACTCCGGTAATCGGCCAGGTGTTGGCGCCTTTCTGGTTATTGAGCTCGACCCGGAAATTTCTGGCGCCTTTCCAGTCCGCTCCCGCCGTGGCGGCGGCGAAGGATTCTGCGGACGGTTTCACATAGTTGCCGTCTGCATTTTTCAGCAGCACCGTGGAGAGGCGTGCTTCTTTCGCATAGGCGAATTCCACATATCCGATGGAACCGCGGGTTTTGCTCACGTTGTTTGCAACGCCGGGATTTCCTTTCGCTCCGAGCGTGCCGCGGAACCATTTGACGTCTTTCGCATTGCCCGGTCCCTTTGCCCATTTTTCCGAGACTTTGCTGAGATAATTGGTGAAGATCCAGGTTGTTCCGGAGCCGTCGGAGCGGCGGACCACGGTGATGCGCTGGTTGGGAAGCCGGAGACCGGGATTCTGTCTGACGATCGCGGGATCGTTCCAGCGTTTGATGTCTCCGAGGAAGATTGCAGCGAGAGTCGCGCCGTCCAGTTTCAGTGTGTCGCTTGCGATTCCGGGGAGGTTGACCACCGGGACGATTCCGCCGACGAGCATCGGGAACTGAAGCAGTTCATGCTGGACGAGATCTTTTTCCTTGACGGGATCGTCGGACCCGGCAAAGTCGATGGTTCCGGATTTCAGCTGTGAGACACCCGCACCGGAGCCGATGGATTGATAGTTGAACTGATCTTTGGCGGAGTTGACTTTGTTGTACGCGTAGGTCCATGCATTGTAAACCGGACCGGGGAAGCTGGCGCCCGCACCGTTGATGGTTTCCGCGTTTACGGCGGCGCATCCGCAGAGGACGGCAGCCATGAGAGTGGTCTTTTTCAGTAAGCGAATCATAAATCCTCCTTTTCAGGGTTGTTGCGGATAAGATAACCCTGTTTTGTTAGAGGACTGTTAGCGGAGAATTAATTGTTGGAGAACTTGCCGGTTCCTACGGAACGGCACGTTCCCTGTTTTTGAGCGCGTTTTCATGGGTATTGTGACTGAATTCCTGCTTCAGCATTCTGAAAAAGCGTTCGGAATGCGGAGGCGGAATTTACGGATGCCGCCAATCGTCCGGCCATCAGAATCAACATAGTTCGTTGTCTGCAGTGTCCTGTGATTCACGACACTGCAGACAACCGGACGATGTTCATGGCGGACTGAAAATAATCGCCGGGGGACGACGGTGAAACTACCACTGTCTCCAGAAATTCGGGTCGAAATCCCGGATATCCCGTTTCGGACGCTTCCATAGAAGATCCACGGATGTATGCACAGTCCCTTCCGGAGTCAAGCGGACTGAATTCAAAATTCCACCGTTTCCCCGCAGGTCACGGACCCGGACGGCAATCAGATTTTCTTTTCCGAAGAGGACTTTATTCTGTGGAACTTTGTAATTCCGGGAGATTTCCCAATAATTCGGCTGTGTCTCTCCGGTATGTCCAATCAGAGAACCGTTAAACCAAACCCAGTCCAGATCGTCAATGCTGTCCGCATGGAATACAAGTTGTTTATCGCGCCACGATTCCGGAATAAAGACCCGTATCCGGTACCAGGCGTCACCGTCATAAGGCATTGCAGATTTCCTGTATTTCGGATTTTCCATGACGATTCCTTGCGCTTCCCAGTTGAGTCCCAGCTTGATTGTCCTCCATTTGGAGTCATCAGTCTCCGGAAGATGATATTTCTTTCGGATCCCCTGTTCCTCCGGGTCAACTGCAAATGCTGCCGGTTGTTCGGTCAGCTCGCCGGCAGCTGTCTGAGGGGTGAGAGCCAGTTCGTCTGCGCCTTCCACTCCGGAATTCGTCAGCAGCGTTGAAAGAATGCGTTTGACTTTGATGCGGGAGGCATATTCCTGAAACATTTCCGGAGAAAGAGTGAATGCGGCAATCGTTCCCTTGCCGGACTTTATGCTCCGGAATGCCCGGTGGTCCGGGAACAGGGGCAGTTTCAGCGCGGGATTGAAATAGAAATCGGAATTGCCGACTCCCCGCAAAAGCGGCGAACGGTCAAACGCTGCTAGGCGGCATTTCATCATTGACGGAACAGAAAGCCCGCAGGCGGAATACTGCGCGTCGGAAGCCCCGAACAGCAGAACCGTGCCGCCGCGTTCGGTAAACGCGCGCAGATCGTCCGGCGGCAGATCCGAATCAGCAGAGACAAGTACCTCGGCTCTGTTCCAGGGAAGTTCGCTGAACCGGAATCCAAGTTGTTCCAATTCCTTCCGCATCTTCGGTGATCCGGAAAATACGGCTTTTTTCGGTGGAATTTTTTCCGGAGCGGCAGCGTAGGCGACAAGGCGCTCTGCCAGCTGAGCAGCGATCGGGTCGGAACCGTAGCGGGAATCCAGATCAAGCTGACAGAGAATCATCCGTCCTTTTCCGGAGAAATATTCGATGAGCGGAGTCCGGGAAAGATCGGCGTCACAGTCCAACAGTATCCGGAACCTTCCGCTGTACGGCTTATCCATGACAAACGTGGAAACGGTCCCCTCCTGTCCCCAGTGTATGAACCGGTTGTGATGTACTGCGGAGAGAGTTTCCGGATATGCCTCCGCGGTGTCGCTTTCTCCCCGCCAATGCAGCAGATCGGCGGGACGGATATTCCGCAGAACAGGATGTTGCGAATCTTTCAGGAAAACGTGACGTGCGCGGCGTTCCTCCAGATATTCTTTCAAAAGAGTGTCCCTGTTCTGATTCATGACGAGCAGAGTCAAGCCCCTGTCAAGACGCTGCTTCAAATCCGGGAACATTTTCAAGAACCTTTCCGTGAAGGAATTGCAGCCGATCATCAAGACAGCCGTCTCTTTTTCGGAACCGTCGGCAATTCGATGCCGGATCCCCATTTTTCTTAACAGTGCCGCTGTTTTTCCGGATTCATCGTACAACAGGATTTCCATTTGCTGCGGAAACGGCTGCTTGCGAGGAAAGGCTGTTACTGCAAAAACGTCACGGCAGACGTTCTTTCCGCTTTGTGCCACCAGTTCCAGGGAGAGGTCTGTCCGTTCTGTGACTTCAGGGATCGTCCAATGAAACGGGAGCCGGATGTTTTCTCCCTCGGCAACAACTCCTTTCCAGGAGGCGGAAAAAAGTACGCGTTTCCCATCCGAGATCCTGTAATTTGCCGCGACCGGGGCTGGAGACAGGCTGTGGTTGGAAAAAATAAATTGCTTGACGAGCTCCTGTCCGGAATAATAGTTATGTTCCTGTGAACTGAAACGTTCGGGACGCCCGGCAATCCATGCGAGAAAAGGACTTTGAATCCGTTTCTGCTCGTCAAAAACTCTGTTCGTTTCGGTAAATCTTTCCGGGGTGCCAAAATCGTATTTTATGCCGGGGGCGGTCACATCGGCATAGGAAAAATCACGTTTCCGGGCGCTTCCATGGGAATAGTAGAGTTGATGTCCCTGAAACGGCCAGACTCCCGGAATATCATAGAGTCTCCAGGCGAGACCGCATCGCCGGAGCCAATAGACATGAGCGGCTTCAGCGGCCGGATTCAGCGGAGCATACGAAGAAAGGTCCGTATTTTTTTCCCGGTTTCCATTGGAAAGAGAATGCCAGTTGACATCGCTCATTTCCGGTCTGGCGGAGGTGTAGATCGGATCACCGAAATAACGCGCCGCATGTTCGTAAAATAGCTGGCGCATGTCGGTCCAGCCGTTGAAACGGTTTTTTGAAGAACTGTGAAACGATGCAAAATTGAAGACAAACGGCAAAGCGACCTCCTCCAGAAGAAGCGGCTTTTTCCGCCGTTCCGCCCAGCGCATCGGCCAATCAGCCCATTCATCCGGCTGATTGCTGAAAGTCGGATACGGGTTGCAGGAGATGACAGCTCCGGTGTTTGCTCCCATGCTCTGAATTACGATGCGTGTCGGATCAAGACGACGGAGAAATGCCTCCTCGCGCAGGGATGCGAGCATGACATCGCTCTGCCGTGGTTCCGCATCAATCGTATTCGGGTTGATCCAGTTCGGATTCCAGCAGAGCAGAGGATTAAGCATCCAGATTACCACCGACGGATGGTTGCGGAATTTTCGGACGATTCCGGAGATCGCTTCTTCCAGATCCTTCCGGGCGCCCGCATAGCGATTACTTAAATATGCCGCAAACGGGATGCCCTGATTTGGCACACCGGGCAGGTATTCACCGTTGCGGACCAATGGCGGCATGACATGCCGGATCGCCGCCAGCATTCCGAGCTCGTCGCAGAGCTCCAGCGTACGGGAGTCCAGCGATTCGTACAGGATTCCGTTGAAGTGAAGCCGTTTCAACGCAAGCAGAATGTTCCGGATATCCTCCATGGATTTCCCGTCGAACTGGAATTGCGAACTTAAAAATTTCAGATGGATTTTCTTGCCGTTCAGGACAAAATCGCTTCCCCGTATCTTCATTTCGCGGAACCCGAAGCGGGAGGAAAGTTCGTCCAGCGGTTTGCCGGAGGAATCATGCAGAGTCAAATGTAATCGGAATAATTTCGGGTTTTCCGGCGACCAGAATACCGCATTTTCCCAAATACCTGTCACAACGACCCGGCGATTCTCTCCGGGACGCAAGCTCACGGTGGAGGCGGGCAGACGGAACAGGGTTTTGTTTCCGTCTGAAACCACTCCTTTCAAACTGAAACTGCGGGTCTCCCCCGTTTTGTTGCAGAGTTCTGCCGAGGCCGTGAGTTTGCGATCCGATGTCGTCGTTGCAATATGGAGATCATCCAGGCGTATGTTTTGCGGCAGAACATTGACAAAGACATCTCCGGAAATACCGGGTCCGGGGTTCCAGTTGAACCACCAATCCGCTCCATCTCCCCGGCGGAATCCTGTATACTCCCTGTGCCGGGGATGTTCCGGTGCAAGCGGCAGGGATTTCAACGAAACGAACAGAGACAGATCGTTTTCTTTTCCGTAGATCAGCCACGGAGAGACCGGTACATGGGCATTCATGATGAAATCGGTGACCTGGACTCCGTTGATAAACAGCCGAGCGGAGCGGCTGACGCCGGAAAACTCCAGAATGACATCTTTTCCCTTCCACGATTCCGGTACGGAGAAACTGCGCCGTATCCAACCCTGTGAATAGGCGGAACGGGTTCGTCCTGCAATTTTTCCGACTTTGTTCCGGGAAGCGTCATACATGTAGAATGCACCGCGGGCATCCCAGCGTCCGGGGACTTTCAGATAGTTCCAAGTTCCGTTTTCTGGAGGATGAACCGGATACGGAGGCAATTTCCCTTTCGCGGCAATCACTTTTTCTTCAGCCGATTCCTCCACCGGCTGAAACTGCCAGTAATTGTTCAGGGAGATTCTCTCCCGCTCCGTGCCGGATTCCCGATAGTGCCCGGCAAGATCCCAATTTACCCATGCGGCGGGACGGTATCCTGCAGGAGAGAGCTTTTCCTGTTCAGAAAGCCGGATTACTTTTTTTTATGCGGTCCTCGGTTTTCGTCTGTTCCATCGGCATCGTATCTTTTTTGACGGGACCGGCAACGGGGTCTTTTTCCATTGCTATTTCGGCGACTTCCATGGAAAGCAGCTGCTTACCCGGTGTCGTTAAATTGGGCCCGATAGCCAGCTGGAGATTTTTGATTTTTCGCAGGTCCATGATATTCTGTTCCCCTTTTGCCGGAACAGGGGTAATCTGCACAAACTCTTTTGCAGGGAATACTTTTTTATGCCAGGAGTCGTCCAGAACCGAAATCTGGGCGGAATCCATCCAGCGCAGTCCGTTCCAGCACCAGCTTTTCCCTGCAGTATCTGTGCAGAGTATCACAAAACGCCCGTTGGAGCCATCGCCTTTCATCGTGACTGTCAACGTATTGCTGTTGTCCCCGGCAGGGACTCTGAGAGCGTTTGCGAAGATTTGCAGGGCTCCCCCCAAATCTGAATTACAGCCGCCAAACCTGATTTGCAGAGCCTCTTTTCCTTTGACAACTTTCACATTCCCATAATAGTTGAAATGCTCGAACTTTCCCTTTCCGATGATTACATGTTCTGCGCACAGGCCGAGCATTCCACAGAAGAATGCGATAGAAAGCAGTTTTTTCATGTTGAGATCCTTTCCGTTTTTTTATTTAGTCATGTTCAGTAGTTATACCAATAAAAGGGACTTTTCCCCCGTGCATCCCAGTTGCCGATGCCGAAAAATGGAGGCCGGAGAGTCGCGGCATGGCCGTCCCCGAAAGCAAAATTCATTCTCCGCTCATGCCTGAAATGCCATTGATAAACACCGGAAGCGGTATGATTTTCAAAATCACTGGCAGGCATGATATTCAGAATCGAAGTATTATAGTCGAATGTGTGAGTTATTCCTTCTGCCGTAATAAAAATCTTTGTCGGAAACTTCATTTTCCCCGCCTTGTAGACAAGCGGAGCCTCATTGGGATTTCCAAATACAAAATAATTTGCCGTATAGTTCGCCTGCGTATTGTTCGGGTTGAGACTGTTCGCGGGACAGACAAAAACTTTGGAGACAGGATTTGTCAGCCTGTCTTTGTAACACTGCGTCATACCGGGAACAAGGTAGGGAGTAATCATATGAAGTCCCTGAAAACCTGTGTTATACCAACGCCCCGCATCTCCGGCAGCCTCTATACTCCAGTTGTGCACGGGCGCAACCAGCGGATAGAAGTCGTTATAATCGCCGAGATAACTTTGAAATGCGGTTGCAAGCTGTTTCAGGTTTGATGTGCATTGGATCAAATGGGCGGATGCCCTTGCTTTCTGCAGCGCCGGCAACAGGATGCTGATAAGGATCATGATAATTGTAACGACGACAAGGAGCTCTATGAGGGTAAAATAGTTTCTTCTCATAATATTCCTTTTCTGGTTATATGCTCGGTGCATGACGTAACGGTTTTGCTTATGTTTTTTTCTCATAAAATTCCTTTCCTATTGTTATATGATTTATTTTGCGTCCATCTGAAGGATGAGCCGCGATAAATTCCTGACGGGTATAAAAACGGATATCCACTGTTTTGACAACCGGGCCCTGCGGATGCTCTGCAAGATCAATGATCGTATCGGTAAGGGTGCGGACGAATTTAGAAAAACGGTTATCAATGATTCCTGTGACATGCGGGTCGTCAATAAAGTCTTCCGGAAAATTGTAATTTGTTACGATTTTTGGATGAAGGACTGTGTTTTCCGTATAAACCTTTTCCAACAACCTCTTGACAGTCCAACAGGATGCAATATAGAGTCCTTCCGTTTTCCGGCATGCCTCCAATGCATAGCCGGACAAAGCCTCGTTGTCATCAGCCCGGCAAGTTATGTCCGGTACAGTTATCCGGATTTTTTCTTTCTGGGCTGCTTCCTGAAAGACAGAAAGGTTCTGCCGGTCGGAATCAATCAGGGTAATTTCCGTAATGCCGAGTGATTGAAAATGTGCCGCTATTTCATGGAAAATTGCTCTCATGTCCACCACAACCGAGCTGTAAGACGGATGTGTCCTCCGAAAAATGATCCCCGGTCGGTTGCCGATAATTCGAGCAAAATCGTCCGGATCATTGGCGATGTCTGCGGTAAGGATTACGGCGTCTACTCCTCGGTCAAGAAGAAGCTGGAGAGCCTGTTTTTCTTTCCGGCAATCCCATTCGGTCAGCGCAAGAAGAATCTGATAGTTTTGCTGACTGCTATATTTCAAAACCTGTTCCGCTAAATGATGAAAAAACGGATCGCTCAACCCGCCAAGCACCATTCCAATCGTTTTGCTGCGTCCCTGTCGTAAAACCCGGGCGGCGTGCGAGGGGCGGTATCCAGTCTCGGCCACGAGCTGGTCGATCCGCTTCCGTTTTTCGTCGGTAAGCCTGGCCCGGCGATCATGATTCAGATACATGGATACCAGAGCTTTGGAAACTCCGGCCTGTTCCGCGATATCTTTCAACGTGATCCTCATCTACTGCAGCTCCACTGTGTTTTTGTTGCTAAATCGGTTCAGCTGATTTCTGTCATCAATATAATGTATGAAACTCTTTCTGTCAAGAGGAAAAATAAAAAATATTAAAGAAATATGGTTTTTGACGATTGTAAAAGTAAATGCAGAGAATATCAAGCAAGGCAAAAGCATTCAGTCTTACAAATTAGCGTTTACCTTGTAAGTTCACGACCTGTGGAACTGTATCACATCGGATATCGTTAAGCGAAGTGGTATCCCCGCCAAGATTCGAACTTGAACTAAATGGATCAAAACCATTTGTGCTACCGTTACACCACAGGGATTTGCGGATCAGGCGTTTAATATAGCACCGTCTTTGCAAAAATCCAATCGTGTTTCAGGTTTTTTTTGTTCATTTTCAAATGACTGTTCCGGTTCTTTTTCTGTTGCAGTTCATTGCTGTTCGGCTATCGTAAAACCAGATAGAAATTTCATCTTTTATCAATTATTTATCATAAAATCTCATTTATTCCTTGACATTTCATGAAACGGAAGTATTCTTATTTCCTTGGACTCAGTTGCTTTTTATGGAAAATAAACGATCTTGGAAAGGGATAATATGAAGTGTTTGCTTTGTGCCGCAGTGCTTGCCGTTGCGTGGGCGCTTGCCGCGGCTCCGTTCGGGGCTGATTGGAAACTGGCTCCGGAAACAACGGTTGCCGGCGATGTTATGGAAATCCGTCTGAACACCCGGCGCTCTGCCGGAAACCGGCTTATCCTTCCGGCGAAAACGTATGCGGGACAGCTCGTGCGCATTTCCGGAGAATTCTGCGGAGAAAAAATACTCAAAGGCGGCGAATATGACGGCGGGAAAGTGATTTTTTCCTGGCTGCTGGATGGCAAGCGGCAGTATCTTGGAATCAGCGTTCCGACCGGATCGTTCGGATGGAAACCGTTTTCCCGCGAGGTCTATATTCCCGGCGGAGCTGACGATATTGTTCTGAATATCGGCTTTCAGAATTCGGCAGGAGTGTTCAAAGTCCGCAATTTCCGACTGGAGATTCTCGGTATGCCGCTTGATCTTGCGTCCAAAGCCAATATGGAGCTGACGGATCGCGTCGCAAACGACGGCAAGGGCGGGTGGTCCGATCAGGGACCGGAGAATGACGGACGGTCGTTTCAGCGTTATTTCCGGCAGAATTCCTTTGCGGGGATTCCGTTCCGGCTGATTCCGCGCGGACGTTCTGTTCTGACGATGAAATCCGAACATTTTCCGCAGGGGCCGGAGAGCGTGCGACTGGATCTTCCGGGCGGGGTTCCGGCAAAAAATCTTTATCTGCTTCATACGCTTTGCTGGGGGCCCGCTCCTCAAACGCCGGTCGGTTCGATCGAAATCCGGTATGCCGACGGCAAGGTGCAGGCGGTTCCGCTGCTTTGCGGCCGGGACGTGGCGGACTGGTGGAATCCGAACGTACTTTCCAATGCCAGACCCGTGTGTTACGGCTTTAGCAGCGGCGGTTCGGTTGCGCTCTATCTTTCCCGTTTTCCGCTGGAGCATGCTGATCCGGTGTCCGTCACATTCCGTTCGGCGAACGGCGGCGCGGTATGGATCATCGCCGGAGTGACTCTGAGCGCACGGGATTTTGCTCTTCCCGAATTCAAGCCGTATACCGCGGCTCCGGGCAGGGAATGGGCGGTTGTCAAACGGTTCCCGAAGAACCGGCGCAAAGCCGGTTCCGCGCTGGATGTCAGCGGATATTTGCGGAAAGAAAAAGCGGGCGCATTCGGCAGGATCGTCGCCAGAAACGGACATTTTGAGTTTGAAAATGCGCCGGGCGCCAAGGTGCGGTTTTTTACTTGTGCAGTGGAATCGATGTTCCGTTCCAAGGAGGATGTGGACATCTTTGTGAAAGAACTGCGCAAGAACGGCTACAACATGGTCCGCACTCATTTCTGGGACAGTATTCTATGCCGCAACGGCAAAAAGGAACTGGATTTCGATCGCGCGGGACTGGATATTTTTGATTACATGGTGTTTGCGATGAAAGAGAACGGGATCTATCTGAATTTTGACTGTATGACCAGTTGGAACGGATATGCGCCCGGCAACATCTGGACCATGAAGGACCGTAATTTAAAGAAAAATTCCATCTATTTCGATCCCGCATCGCGTGAAAACTGGCGGAAAGGAGTGGAGATGCTCCTGGGACGCCGGAATCCTTACACGGGAACACGGTTGATTGAGGATCCCGTCCTTGCGCTGACGGTCGGATTCAACGAGCAGGAATTTGCGTTTATCCGGGAGTTCGACCGCGAACTCGTTGCTCCGGCATGGCGGAAATTTCTGCGGGAACGTTACAAGACCATCGGAGCGCTGAAGCAGGCGTGGGGGAAAAAGGCTGCTGCATACCGGTCGTTTGAGGATGTTCCCTGTTTCTCTCCGCGCGAGAGTCTGCGGGACCGGGATGCGGTGCTGTTTCTCCGCAAGACGGAATCGGATATGTTTGACTGGTATTGTGCGCAGCTGCGGGAAATGGGCTATAAAGGTCCCGTGACGAATTACAATATGGCCAAGAGTCTGCATTACAGCGTGGTGCGTTCCCCGATGGATTTTGTGGCGATAAACAGTTATCATGCGCATCCGAGCGCGGACCGCAAGGCGATGAATCAGTCGAGTTCTCTCACCCGTTTCGGCGGCGTGTTCCGGGATATTATTTCGACTCGTCTGGCGGGGAAGCCGTTCATCGTAACGGAACACAACCATGTGTTCTGGAACCGCTACCGCTATGAACAGGGGCTTCTGATTGGCGCGTATGCCGCGTTTCAGGATATTGACGGGCTGACGGTTCATGCGGCGCCGTATTCGGTGTCGGATCCCGGAACGATCCGCGCGTTTAAACTCTGGAACGATCCGGTCAATATCGCTTCCGAATTCCTGACCTTTTTTGCGTTCGTCCGCGGAGATGTCAAACCGTCGCAGGGAGGCGTCCGCGTGATGATTGATGCGGATGAGATGTACCGGGCGGGGAGGGCGGATGCCGGACTTTCTCTCAACCAGACGCGTCTGGCGCTGATGACCGGATTTTCCTCGGAATGTTCCGGCAAAACGCTTGCGCCGTCGGCTCCGCTTCTGCCCGGCGAGGTGCACGTCAAACAGAGCGGAGGATCAACGGTTACGACAAGCACGTCCGGATTTTCCGCAACCGCTGATCTGCCGCCCGCGGATGGAGCCGGAGCCGTAACGCTGCTGAAACGGAGGAATCTGCTTCCGTCCGGCAACCGGAGCAACGGAGAAACGCTGTTCGTGAGTTCGACCGGAGAATTGACGCTGGATGCTCCGCGCCGCTGGCTGTCGGTCAATACGCCGCGTCTGCAGGGGATTTGCTCGGATCCGGGACGGACGGCGGAACTTGCGGACTTCCGGATTCTGGCGATGAGTACGCCCGGCTGCCTCGCGGCGGTGTCTGTCGACGGAATGAAACCGCTCCGGGAAGCGGAGAGGATTGTGATCGTTTATTCCACCAATGCGCTGAACAACGGCATGAAATTCGTGTCTCCGGATATGACGCGCCTGATCCGGGACGGCGGAGCGGAAACCGTGCTGAAAACCGGACGGTTCACGGTGTCTCTGCGGAACCGGAATGCGGCGAAATTGCGCCTGTATCCGCTGGACCTTGCCGGAAACCGTCTGGCGATGATCGCTCCGGAAAAGACCGCTGACGGTACGGCGCAGTTCACGGTCGATACCGCGAAAGACGGTGCGAGCCTCTTTTTTGAAGTGGCGGCGGAGCGCTGAGCATCATTCCGTGCGGACGCTGTCGCGCACGATGAGCTTGTAGGGAATGGTGGTGCTGCGCGGCACGGGCTGATTGCTCAGCCGCGCATCCAGCGCATCGGCGACGGCATTTGCCAGAGCGCCGTAATCCTGTGTGATGGCCGTTTGCGGAGGAATGGCGTAACGGGAGAAAACGGTCCGTTCGGAAGCGATCAGCGAGATGTCGTCCGGAACCCGGCGGTTGTAGAGAGAAAGCGCATACGCCGCCACCATTCCGGCATTTCCGCCCGGACAGAACAGGGCGTCGATTCCAAGTTTCAGCAGTTTGCCGATCGCCTCGATGTATTCGTCTTCCAGTGCAAACCGGATAAGAGCGGCTGTTGCGGGCAGACCGTACTTTTTCAGCGCTTTCCGTACCCCGTCGCAGCGGATTCCGGTATTGCCTTCCCCTTCGCGCCCGTAGATGATCGTGCCGACTTTCCGGCATCCGTTTTCCGCAAGATGAGCGATTGCGAGTTCCATTGCCTGCATTTCGTCGGAACGGACGGAATAGATTTCTTTTGCGGAACGGGGGGCGTCGCGGTCAATGACGATCAGCGGTGCGGCAAAGGAGTCGTCCCAGTTCCGGAAGAGCATCGCGTCGATGCCGATCCCGATTGCTCCGCAGAACTGGATTCGCGGAAGCTGTTCCAGATTTTCCTGCGGCAGAATCTCAATGCGGTAACCGCGCGCCGGGAGTTCATGAGTCAGCTCCGTCAGCACCATTTCCACATAGCTCTGGACCGGATAGACGGATTTATAGGGGATGATCACGGCGATGTTGCGCATTTTAGTGGAAAGGCGCGGGTGATAGCCGTACTTTCCCGCGACGGCGAACACATGGCTCCGCACATCCTCGCGTACATTCGGGTGATGACTGAATACCCGCGACACGGTGGCGGTGGAGACTCCCGCTTTTCTGGCGATTTCCTGAAGTTTCATGTTGTATCCTGCCGGTTTTATGTTGTTGAGATTGATTCATTTACAATATAGATCGGGATTTTTGAAAAATCAATCTTCCGGAATTGAATTTTCCGTATTGTCATGGTACAGTATTCCAAAAACAGCGGAGGTTGTCATGTCGAAAGCGGAAGAGGCGGAAGCGTTGTTCAAGTCGGGAGCGAACTGTGCGCAGGCGGTGCTCGGTGCGTTTTGCGGGGAGTGCGGGCTGGACCGGGAGACGGCGCTGAAACTTGCATCGGGCTTCGGAGCGGGGATGGGGCGCATGCGGGAAGTCTGCGGAGCGGTTTCCGCAATGTTCATCGTTGCCAATCTGAAGTACGGGAACAGCGATCTTTCCGACAAGCGCGCCAAAGATGCGCACTATGCGCTGATTCAGCAGCTCGGCGAACGCTTCCGGGCGGAAACGGGGTCTATCATCTGCCGGGAGCTGCTCGGCCTCGCGTCGAAACAGCCGGATCCGCCCGTTTCCGAGGCGCGGACGGAGGCTTATTACCGGAAACGTCCCTGTTCGGAAATGGTGGCGCTTGCCGCCCGGATTCTGGAGGAGTTCCAGACCGGACGGTGAATGTCGTTCAGTGCAGTTCCCGCAGAATATTTTCCGTATCGCTCCGGGCTTCGATCCGCCATCGCCGATTGCAGAGCGCATTCAGAAAATTCCGGTCGTGGCTGATCAGAAACAGCGCACAGCCGCAGTCCGCGAGTGCGGTTTCCAGACATTCGATTGATGGAAGATCCAGATGATTGGTCGGTTCGTCCAGAATGATCAGCTTGATTTCCCGCAGCGCTCCGAGACCGAAGAACAGCTTGCGCCATTCGCCGGGACTGCATGTTTCCGCATCCAGAATCCGTTCCGGGCGGGAGCCGAGCGAGGCGACAACGTTCATGACTTTGCTGTAATCCTTGCGGGAAAGCGACGGCAGAGCGTTCCGGATGTTTTCCGTAACCGTATTGTCCAGTTCCTGCGGCATGTACAAATATTCATCGCTGGAAAGTTTTAAGTTTGGAAGCAGATGACGAAGCAATGTGCTTTTGCCACCGCCGTTATCTCCGGTCAGAGCAATCCGGTCATGATTGCCGATCATCAGAGAAGGGACGGAAAGAATCCGTTCGCTTCCCAATGGCAATATTCCGGCAGGAGTATCCAGAAGCACGTTTTTCCGGGAATAACATCCGTATGGGATTTTTAAGCCGTATTCCGCTTTTTTGATTGTTCCGATTCCGGCAAGTTGGATTTCGGTTCGTTCGATAATCCGGCTTTGCAACGATGCAAGATCCCCGGCGGTGCGGTCCCGTCCGGTGACGCGGGCGGCGTCGATCCGTCCTTTTCCGTCGTGATCGTAACGATCCAGTTTCCGCTTGCAGTCGGCGTTGCGCGACTTCTGTTCTTTTTCGCGGCGGCGCTGCAGTTCAAGTTTATTGCGTTTCAGTTCTTTTTTGAGATTTTGCCGCAATGCAATCTTCTGCTCAATTTCAGCTTCTTGAAGCGCAGTACCGAAGGTCACTCCGCCGGGGCGCAGCACGGCTTTGCCGTGTTCCAGAAACAGGCATTGATCGCAAAGAGAGTCCAGCAGTTCGCGGTCGTGGCTGACCAGTATTCCGATCCCTTGGAATTTTTTCAACTCCCGCATCAGCAGTTCGCGTGTGCCCGCGTCCAGATGATTGGTCGGTTCGTCGATGCAGAGAACATCCGGCTGACGGAACAGCGCGGCGGCAATCTGGAGTTTTTTCCGTTCGCCCATGGAGAGAGTATGCCAGCGTCCGGGCATATCCGGTGTAATGCGCAATGTGCCGCGGAGACGGAACGTGCCGCTGTCGTTCGAGTCGAAAAATTCTTCTGCGTTATCCGGAGGAATATCGACCTCCTGTTCGCAGAGAATGCGCAGGCCGTCCGCACGGACGCTGCCGCTGTCCGGATGCAGAAAACCGCAGACAAGTTTCAGCAGAGTGCTTTTGCCGCTGCCGTTCGCTCCGACAATGCCGGTCCAACCGCGTGATAATTGAAGAGTCAGGTCATGAAACAATGCGCCGTCGGCGGATTCATAACCGAAATTTAGATGGGTAAATAAGACGAAAGACATGATTGTGCAACCTTGAAAAGAAACAGAATAAGCAACGGCAGACACTCTGCCGTGATTGTGAAATCCCCTGAATACGGGGACCGTTCATCTGTTTACCGGATGTCGCGCAATGGGATGTCCTCCATGTTGTGAGTAAATCTATAATATTAATATAGCGTGCAAAAGAAAAAAATCAAGCGGGAAACGCATACGATTTTCTGTACTCCGGAGCGCGGAGCTCAATGCTCTGCCGTATGAAAACTGTGAGTAAAGAGGCCCGCCGCTCTCCCGGGAATGAAACCGGTGGTTCGGTTTGGAGAGCGGCGGGCCGGGAAGGAGCGTTTTCAGTTCCGGCACTTTGCGGGAGCGAGATGCCGGTGATATTCCTGCAAACTGCACACCTCGAAGCGTCCGAATTCCAGTTTGTCCGTGAGACCTTCCAGAGCGGCGGTCATACCCGCCATCGTGGTGGTGATCGGGATTCCGGCGGCAAGGGCGCGGGAACGCATGAGGACTTCGTCGGTCATTGCCTCCGCGCCGTTTTCGCTGGTGTTGATGATCCACTGGATCCCGTTGTCCTGAATCAGATCCAGCAGATTCGGGCGTCCCCGTGAGATCCGGTAGATTGCCTGCGCTTTGATCCCGTTGTCCCACAGAAGCGTGGAGGTTCCACGGGTCGCATAGAGTTTGAAACCGAGTTCGACCAGTTTGCGCGCGAGTTCCACGGCGTGCGGTTTGTCTTCGTCGCGAACGGAGAGAAAGACGCTGCCGGAAGCGGGGAGACGGTTTCCCGCCGCGAGCTGGCTTTTGAGATAAGCGAGTCCGCGGTCCGGGTCGATGCTCATGACTTCTCCGGTGGATTTCATTTCCGGGCTGAGCATGACATCCACGCCCGGAAATTTGACGAACGGAAAGACCGCTTCCTTGACGGCCGTATAAGGCAGACGGACCTCGTCTGTGAAGCCGAGCTGCTCCAGCGTTTCTCCCGCCATACAGCGGGCGGCGATTCCCGCCAGCGGCACTCCGATCGCTTTGCTGACGAACGGGACCGTGCGGGAGGCGCGGGGGTTGACTTCGATCATGTAGATTTCGCCGTTCCGGACCGCCAGCTGCATGTTCATCAGTCCGCAGACGTGCAGTTCTCTGGCGAATGCGCGGGCGTAGTCTCTCACTTTATCCAGAATGGGGGACGGCAGAGTCATGGGCGGAATCACGCTTGCGGAGTCGCCGGAATGAATCCCGGCGGGTTCCACATGTTCGAGGATCGCACCGATCATAGTCCGTTTTCCGTCGCTGACGCAGTCGACGTCCAGTTCCGTTGCGTTTTCGAGAAAACGGTCGATCAGGATCGGTTTCCCTTCCGCTGCCGCGGCGGCTTCCCCCACATATCTGCGCAGGTTTTCTTCCCGGTGGACGATCACCATTCCGCGTCCGCCGAGCACGAACGAGGGGCGTACCAGAAGCGGATAGCCGATACGGTCCGCGATTTCGACCGCCTCGGCGACGCTGTGGGCAATGCCGGAATCCGGCTGACGGATGCCGATTCTGGCGGACAGCTGTTTGAAGAAATCGCGGTCTTCGGCGGCGTCGATGTCATCGGGGCTGGTTCCGATCACGTTTGCACCCGCCGCCTGAAGCTGACGGGCGAGATTCAGCGGAGTCTGTCCGCCGAACTGCACGATTACGCCCGAACATTGTTCCCGTTCATAGACCGCCATGACGTCCTCAAGGGTCAACGGTTCAAAATAGAGTTTGTCGCTGGAGTCGTAGTCGGTGGAGACCGTTTCCGGGTTGCTGTTGACCATGACGACCTCCCAGCCGGCTTTCCGCAGGGCGAATGTCGCGTGCATACAGCAGTAATCGAATTCGATGCCCTGACCGATCCGGTTCGGTCCTCCGCCGAGGATCATGACGGTCCGTTTGCCGTTGTGGTCGCGTACCGGTTCGTCGTATTCTTCGTAAGTGGAATAGTAATAAGGTGTTTTCGCTTCAAACTCTCCTGCGCAGGTGTCAACGGTTCCATAGACGGGATGGAGTCCGATGGATCGGCGTGCGGCACGGACTTCCGTTTCCGTTGTATTCAGAAGGAACGCGATCTGACGGTCGGAATAGCCGAATTCCTTTGCCTGACGGAACAGCGGCGGGTCCGTGACAAGCGCGTTCAGGGTTTTCCGTGCGGCGATTTCGTCTTCAAACTCTGCGAGTTCCGCAAGATGACGCAGGAAATAGCGGTCAATCTTCGTAAGATCGTGAATCTGTTCCACGGTCCATCCCCGTTTCAGTGCGGCGCGCAGGACATAGAGACGTTCTGCATTGGGGCGGATCAGTTCCGCTTCCATTGCTTCGTCGGACATGGATTCATATTTTCCGTCTTTTCCGTCGGCGCCGAATCCGGCGCGTCCGGTTTCCAGGGAACGCAGCGCTTTCTGAAGGGATTGCTTGAGATTGCGTCCGATTGCCATGACCTCGCCAACGGATTTCATTTGAGTTCCGAGGGTGGAATCCGCCGCGGGAAATTTTTCAAACGTGAAGCGCGGAACTTTTGTGACCACATAATCCAGCGACGGTTCAAAACAACAGGGCGTTTCCCCCGTGATGTCGTTGCGGATTTCATCCAGTGTATAGCCGACCGCCAGGAGGGCGGCGATCTTGGCGATGGGAAATCCCGTCGCTTTTGACGCCAGAGCGCTGGAGCGCGAAACGCGTGGATTCATTTCGATGATGATACGGCGTCCGTTTTCCGGATTGACCGCCCACTGTACGTTCGAGCCGCCGGTTTCCACTCCGATTGCACGCATGACGTTCAGGCTGTCGTCGCGCATTGCCTGATACTCCTTGTCGGAGAGGGTCTGGATCGGGGCGATCGTGATGGAGTCGCCGGTGTGAACGCCCATCGGATCGAGGTTTTCAATGGAACAGACGATGACGGCGTTTCCTTTTTTGTCGCACATCACTTCCATTTCGAACTCTTTCCAGCCGAGGAGGGATTCTTCGATCAGCACTTCGGAGTTCAGACTGGCGGCGAGTCCGCGGGAGACGATGCTGCTGAACTCCGCCGGAGTGTGGGCGATTCCGCCGCCGGTTCCGCCGAGCGTGAAGCCCGGACGGATAATCAGCGGCCAGCTTCCGATCGTTTCCGCAACCGCCAGCGCTTCCGCCATGGAATGCGCCGATCCGGAGCGTGGCAGATCGAGCCCGATGCTCTGCATGGTCTGTTTGAAGAGCTGACGGTCTTCCGCCCTGTTGATTGCTTCGGCTGTTGCGCCGATCAGTTCGACCTGATAACGGTGGAGAATGCCTTTTTTCTCCAGTTCCATGGCGAGATTGAGAGCGGTCTGCCCGCCGAGAGTCGGGAGCAGGGCATCGGGACGCTCCCGCCGGATGATTTCGTGCAGAATGTCGCAGGTGAGCGGTTCGATGTAAGTGCGGTCGGCGAATTCCGGATCCGTCATGATCGTTGCCGGATTGCTGTTGACCAGCACGATTTCAAAACCTTCGCGCTTGAGAATTCTGCACGCCTGAACGCCGGAATAATCGAATTCGCAGCCCTGTCCGATAACGATCGGACCGGAGCCGATGAGCATGATTTTTCTGAGGTCTGTCCGTTTCGGCATGGTTTATTCTCCTTTCTGCCGGAGAGCGGCGGCGATGAGTCCGTTGAAGAGCGGATGCGCGTTCCGGGGACGCGATTTGAATTCCGGATGAAACTGACAGCCGATGAAATAGGGATGATCGTTCCGGAGTTCGACCACTTCGACCAGACTGTCATCCGGGCTGGTTCCCGCGGCGGCAAGTCCCGCTGCCGCCAGATTTTCCCGGAATGCCGGATTGAATTCATAGCGGTGACGGTGACGTTCGCCTGTTTCGGTTGTTCCGTACAGCGCGGCGCTCCGGCTGTCCGGGCGGAATCGGCACGGATAGGAGCCGAGCCTCATGGTTCCGCCTTTTTCAACGACGTTGCGCTGACCGGGCATCAGGTCGATCACCGCATGGGCGGTTTCCGGATTGAATTCCGTGCTGTCGGCGTCGCTCCAACCGAGCACATTGCGGGCGAATTCGATGACCGCGCACTGCATTCCGAGGCAGATTCCGAGGAACGGAATCCGGTTGACGCGCGCATATTCGATCGCGCGTATTTTACCCGGCACGCCGCGTCCGCCGAATCCTCCGGGAACCAGAATGCCGTCCGCGTCTTTCAGAAGCTGTGCGGGATCGCCGTTTTCCAGTTCCTCCGCTTCGATTTTCAGAAAACGGATTTTCGCGCTGTTTGCGATCCCCGCATGATTCAGCGCTTCGTATATGCTCTTGTAGGCGTCCTGATGCCGGATGTATTTGCCGACGATCGCGATCGTGCATTCATGAGCGGGATGCAGAACGCCGTCGAGCCACGCGAGATAGTCGGTGAGATCCAGCGAGCGGCGGTCCAGACGGAGCAGGTCGAGCGTTTTCACATCCAGTTCCTGACGGGCGAGCTCCGGCGGGACCTCGTAGATGGAGTTGCGCACGTCCAGTTCTTCGACCACATACTCTTCCGGAACGTTGCAGAAGAGCGAAAGTTTCCGGAAATGTTCCGGTTCCATCGGAATTTCCGTGCGGCAGACCAGAAGATCCGGCGTGATGCCGATATTGCGCAGGGTTGCAACCGAATGCTGGGACGGTTTTGTTTTCAGCTCTTTCGCCGCCCGGATGTACGGAACCAGTGTCAGATGAAGAAAGATCGCATTGTCGCGTCCCGCTTCAAGCCGGAACTGCCGTGCCGCTTCGAGAAAGGGAAGCGACTCGATGTCGCCGGCGGTTCCGCCGATTTCGGTGATTGCGATGTCCACGGAATCGGAGTCGAGCGATTTGATGGCGTTTTTGATCTCATCGGTGATATGGGGGATCACCTGTACGGTCGCTCCGAGGTACCCGCCCGCGCGTTCCCGTGCGATCACGCTGCCGTAGATGCGGCCCGACGTGTAGTTGCTGGCTTTGGAGCAGGTCACGCCCGCCAGCCGTTCGTAATGTCCGAGATCAAGATCGGTTTCCGCGCCGTCGTCGGTGACGAAGACCTCTCCGTGCTGATAGGGGCTCATGGTTCCCGGATCGACGTTCAGATAGGGATCGAGTTTCTGCATTGCGACACGGTAGCCGCGTTTTTCGAGCAGCAGCGCGAGGCTTGCTCCGGTGATTCCTTTTCCGAGGCTGGAAACCACGCCTCCGGTCACGAAAATATGTTTGGTCATGATCTGTGCTCCAAAAGATTGCGGAATTGTGTGAAAAGATAACCTGAATCGTGGGGACCGGGGGCGGATTCCGGGTGGTACTGGACTCCGAATGCGGGCTCTTTCCTGTGCCGGATTCCTTCCACGGTGTGATCGTTCAGGTTGATGTGGGTGATTTCCAGACAGGACGGAAGCCGGTCGGGATTCAGCGCGAAATTATGGTTCTGGCTGGTGATTTCGACCTGTCCGGTCAACAGATTTTTCACCGGATGATTGCAGCCGTGATGCCCGAACTTGAGCCTGCCGCACTCCGCGCCCGTTGCAAGTCCGAGCAGCTGATGTCCGAGACAGATTCCCATCAGCGGGACTTTGCCGAGCAGTTCCCGGATCATTGAAATCGCGTATTTGACCGCTGCCGGATCGGCGGGGCCGTTGGAGAGAAACACGCCGTCCGGTTTTTGTGCGAGAACTTCCGCGGCGGTGCTCCGGGCGGGCAGAACCGTAACGCGCATACCCGCCGCAGCGAGTCCGCGCAGAATATTGTATTTGATCCCGTAATCAAGCGCGATCACATGAAAATCCCCGGATTGGTTCCATTCAAAGCATTTGCCGGCGGTTACGCGTGCGGCGTAATCCTGTCCATCCAGTCCCTCCCATGCCCGCGCCCGTTCGACGGCTTCCGTTTCGGAGAGCGGTTCGTCGGAGACGTGCAGGTAAGCGCGCTGACTTCCACGGTCGCGCAGGGTCACGGTCAGTTTCCGGGTGTCGATTCCCGCGATTCCCGGTTTGCCGTGCCGGATCAGCAGTTCGGGCAGTGATTCGGCTGCGCGGTAGCTGGAGGGTTCGTTCAGTTCATGGATCACCAGACCGTTCAGAAACAGTCCCCGTGATTCGGCGTCCTGCGGATTGCAGCCGTAATTGCCGACTTCCGGAACGGTGAGCGTTACGAATTGTCCGGCGTAAGAGGGATCGGTGAGGATCTCCTGATAACCGGTCATTCCGGTATTGAACACGGCTTCCCCGACCGTGTCGAACGGCGCGCCAAAGCTCCAGCCCCGGAAAATTTCGCCGTTGGCGAGGGCTAGAAAAGCTTTCCGCTCCCGCATTTTTTTCCATTGATTCATTGGAAACTCCTTCCCGTATGTTTCAATCATCAATATGCGCGTTCGTCGCGTTTTTCCATATAATTTATCAAAGCCTGATTGACGACCCGGAATCCGCCCGGCGTCGGATAGTCGCCGGTGAAATACCAGTCGCCCCGGTGTTCCGGACAGCATTTCGAGAGATTCTCACAGGTCTGAAAGATCAGCACGAGTTCCGCATTCAGGCCTTCCGGCGTCAGGCGGCGGGCGATGGCTTCGGTCAGCTCGGCGTCGGAAAAGGCATCGTAGACCGGCTTGACGCAGTTGGTCAGAGTTTCCTTTCCGTTGAGCTGACGTTTCGCCTCTTCATAGCAGAGATCCAGCAAATCAAGCTTTCCGTGGAGCGTGAGCAGATCAACCGCCGCTTCAAACGCGACCAGTTCTTTGAGGCTTGCCATGTCAATGCCGTAGCAGTCCGGATACCGGATCGGCGGAGCCGCGGAGGCGACTACGATCCGGCGCGGTCCGAGACGGTCGAGGATCGGGAGGATCGCATTGCGCATCGTGTTGCCGCGGACGATGGAGTCGTCGATTACGACCAGAGTATCCGAGCCGGGACGCAGCAGCCCGTAGGTCACGTCGTAGATGTGCATATAAAAATCGCGCCGTGCCGCGGCGTCCGCGATGAATGTCCGGAATTTGGCGTCTTTGACAGCGATCTGCCCGAAACGGACGTTCGGCATGTATCCTGCCGCAGCTTCGCGCCGGCACTCTTCCTGAAGTTCCTCCAGCATTCCGTGAAAACTGATCTGAGCCGTATTCGGGATGTAGGAGAACAGGGTGTTTTCCCAATCGCGTTCCACGGCGTCAAGCAGCTGCGGAACGAGGGCGCGTCCGAGGGCTTTCCGTTCCTGATGAATTCCGGCGTCGTTGCCGCGGGAGAAATAGATGCGTTCGAAAACGCACCGCCGCAGCGGTTTTTCCGGCAGAATCCGTTCAAACCGCACCTGTGCGTCGCGCGAGATGATCAGCGCCTGTCCGGGCGGAAGTTCTCCGGCGTCGGCGGTGGAACAGTTGAACGCCGCCTGAATTGCGGGGCGTTCGGAGCTGACCGCCACGACTTCATCGTCGAAATAATAGTAGCCGGGCCGGATTCCGGCGGGATCGCGGACCGCGAATGCTTCGCCGTTGCCGAGGATTCCGCAGAGAGTGTAGGCTCCGTCGAAATTGCGGATTGCGCGCGTCAGTACTTCGGCGAGGCTGAAATTGTGCTGCTTCTGATCGCGCATTTGTTCGAGACTGTGGCTGATGAGCTGGAGGATCAGGGCGCCGTCCTGACGGCTGGAGGGATGATGTCCCGTCGCCTGCAGAATGCGGAAGATTTCGGCGGTATCGGTCAGATTGAAATTCCCCGCCAGCAGAAGCGTCCGGTCAAGGCAGGCGTTTTCGTGCACGAACGGATGGCAGGCGTTGAGACCGGAGCGGCCGAACGTGCCGTAGCGGAGATGACCGAGATAGAGTTCGCCGCAAAAAGGATAATGGCGTTTCATCCCGTCGCCCGGAAGGGGGGTGGATGGTTCGTCCGGAACGGTTTTGCCGATTTTTTCCAACAGGTCGGCAAGACACGGCGGATGATTGGATTTTTCGAGTTGGTAACAGGGGGTTCCCGGTTCAGGGTCGAGACCGACGCAGGCAATTCCCGCTCCGTCCTGACCTCGGTTGTGCTGTTTTTCCAGCATCAGAGCCAGTTTCTGAAATCCATACCAGGCGGTTCCGTATTTGCGCAGATAGTAATCGACTCCGTGACGGAGACGGAGCAGCGTTACCGCACATTCATGTTTGATCTGGTCCGACATCGTGTTCTTCCATAAGTTATCGGTTCAAAAGTTCCTGTTCCCGGCAGAAGTCGGGAACAGGAACGGTGGAGAGGCCGGTTCAGTAGATAAAGAGCATTTCGCGGTATTTGGGCAGCGGCCACTTGGCGTCGGGAACGATCCGTTCGAGTTTGTCCACGACGTTCCGCAGCTCGTTCATAGCCGCAATGATCTCTTCGTGACAGCCTTTGAGGGCGTTTTTGAGAGCATCGCACTTGGCGCTCAGTTCATCAAGGGCCGTGCCGAGCTCCCCGGCGCTTTTCCGGAGACCGGCGAGACCGGCGGAGACTCCGGCGGTTTCCGCATCTGCCAGCGCTCCGGTGAGCATGGCGAATTCCTTTGCGACTGCCGGCTGCACCATACATCCGGCGATTTCGAGCGCGGTTTCACCTTCGATCCTGATTTTGTTGTGATAATCTTCCAGGAACACTTCATAACGGGATTCGAGTTCGCGCCGGTTGTAGACGTGGTATTTTTCGAACATTGCGATATTCTCTTCTCCGGTCAGGCAGCGGAGCGCTTCCATCGTTGTGGCGGCGTTCGGCAGACCGCGTTTCGCGGCTTCCTTTTTCCACTCGTCGGTGTAGCCGTTGCCGTTGAAGATGATCCGCTTATGGGCGGAGATGATGCGCGAGAGCAGATGCTGCAAACCGGAGTTGAATTCCTCTTTGGACAGTTTTTCCAGTTCGCCGCTGATCCGGTCGATGGACTCGGCGACGATGGTGTTCAGCACCGTATTGGGTCCGGAACAGGACTGACTGGAGCCCGGTGCGCGGAATTCAAATTTATTTCCGGTGAACGCAAACGGACTGGTCCGGTTGCGGTCGGTCGCATCACGGGGAAGCGGCGGAAGAGTGTCCACACCGATTTTCATGGTTCCCGCCTGACGGCAGGTGGTGGCGGCTCCTTTTTCGAGCTGTTCGATCACATCGGCGAGCTGATCGCCGAGGTACATGGAAATGATTGCCGGGGGCGCTTCATTCGCTCCGAGACGGTGATCGTTGCCGGCTCCGGTCACGCTGGCGCGGAGCAGATCGCTGTGCAGGTCGATTGCTTCGATGATCGCGGTCAGCATGGTGAGGAAGATCGCGTTCTGATGCGGGTCGGAACCGGGATCGAGCAGATTCTGCCCGTCGTATGCGATCGACCAGTTGTTGTGCTTGCCGGAACCGTTGACGCCCGCAAACGGTTTTTCGTGGAGAAGGCACACCAGACCGTTGCGGTCGGCGACTTCGCGCAGAACCTCCATTACCAGCATGTTGTGATCGCAGGCAAGGTTCAGTTCTTCGAACATCGGAGCAAGTTCGAACTGCGCCGGAGCCACTTCATTGTGCCGGGTTTTAGCGGGGATGCCGAGTTTCCAGAGTTCCTGTTCCACTTCGGTCATGAAGTTCAGAATGCGCATCTTGATGGTCCCGAAATAGTGGTCTTCAAGCTGCTGGTGCTTTGCCGGAGGCGCGCCGAACACGGTTCGCCCGGTCTGCACAAGATCGGGGCGTTGATAGTAAAACGTCTTGTCGATCAGAAAATATTCCTGTTCCGGTCCGAGCGTGATTGTTACATTGGCTTCCTGCTTTCCGAAGCATTTCATCAGCCGTTTGACGGAGGTGGAGAGAGCCTGCATGGAGCGCAGCAGCGGAGTTTTCTTGTCGAGAGCTTCTCCGGTATAGGAGCAGAATGCGGTCGGGATGCAGAGCGTTGCGCCGTTGCCGTGGCGTTTGATGAACGCCGGGCTGGTCGGATCCCATGCGGTATAGCCGCGGGCTTCAAATGTGGAACGGAGTCCGCCGGAGGGAAAACTGGAAGCATCCGGTTCGCTGATGATCAGGTTTTTTCCGGAGAAGGACATGATCGGCTTGCCGTTTTTGATCTCCAGAAAGGAGTCGTGCTTTTCGGCTGTGGCTCCGGTCAGCGGCAGAAACCAGTGTGTGAAATGGGTCGCGCCGCGCACCAGTGCCCAGCGTTTCATGGCGTGGGCAATGTCGGCGGCGATCGCCGGGTCAAGCGGAGCTCCGTTGTTGATGGTCGCGAGCAGTTTTTCCGCGGTTGCTTTGGGCAGATACTCGCGCATGGCGTCCGGACCGAAAACGTCTTCTCCGTAATTGCTCATATTGACCTCCGCCGCCGGTTCCGGGGCGGGGGCGCGGAGCGCTGCTACTGTGTTGACTGCGTGGATGCGATTCAGGTTGTTCATGGCAAACTCTCCTTAATAAAGTATGGGGTTCGGTAAATCCGTTGCCGGAGACTAAAGCAACTGCCGTGCCAACTTTTCGCCGGGCATAAAATCTGTATGACCCGGTGAAAAATGCTTTACAAAAATGTAAAACGGTGCCGGAAGGGTATACATTTTTGTAAAATGCGGGGAGGAACAGCGGTTGTTTTTCCCTTGAAACGGGATTGGCACGCTTTTTGCTTTTGGGCTGTAAAATGTTTTCGGATGAAATGAGGAAGGAGCTCTGAAACCATGGAAATGAATCGACAGCAATTACAACAGCGATTCGCCGCGCCCCCGGTACCCGATACCGGACTTTACAGCTTTGCGAACGAACACGACGCATGCGGCGTCGGGCTCGTGGCGGATTTGAACAATGTGCCGGATCACCGGATCGTGGAGATGGGAATGACGGTCCTGAAACGGCTGATGCATCGCGGCGCCGCCGGAGGCGATCCGGATACCGGCGACGGTGCGGGGCTTCTGCTGGCTCTGCCGGATGAGTTCTTCCGCTCGGAACTGGGAGAAAAACTGCCGGAAGCGGGAAAATACGGCGTTGCGATGCTCTTCGGTGGAACGGACCGGGAATCCGCGATCGAAGAGATCGTCACCGCGGAGGGCGGACGGGTTATTGCATGGCGCAACGTTCCCGTGAAGCCCGGCGAGATCGGACGTGCGGCGCGGGAGACATGTCCCGTGATCCGCCAGCTGTTCATCGACGGAAGCGCTTTCCCGTCGCCGAAAGTGTTCGAGCGCAAACTGTATGTGATGCGCCGTCTGATTGAAAAGGCTGTTCCGGAATGTTATGTCTGCAGCATGTCCTGCCGCAGTATTGTATATAAAGGGCTGCTGCTTGCCACGCAGCTGGAGAAATTTTATCCGGATCTTGGAGACGAGCGGTTCAAATCGCCTCTGGCGCTGGTTCATCAGCGGTACAGCACCAATACGTTTCCTGCGTGGCATCTCGCGCATCCGTTCCGTTATCTCGCTCATAACGGGGAGATCAACACCCTGCGGGGCAATCTGAACCAGCTGCGTGCACGGGAACCGTTCCTTGCAAGCGAGCTGTTCGGCGACGATATCCGGAAACTGCTTCCGCTGATTCCGGAAGGACAGAGCGATTCCGCGTGTCTCGACAATATGTTTGAACTGCTGGTCGCCGCCGGCCGTCCGCTCTCCCATGCCATGCTGATGCTGATGCCGCAGGCGTGGGGAAAGAATTATCATCTCGGACGCGACGTGCGCGGCTTTTTTGAATATCATTCCGCTTTGATGGAGCCGTGGGACGGTCCCGCTGCGGTTGCGTTTTCCGATGGTGTCAACGCGGGGGCGATCCTTGACCGGAACGGACTGCGTCCCGCACGTTATACGCTGTGCAAAGACGGTATTTTTGTTCTTGCTTCCGAAACCGGAGTACTGGATTTCCCGGCGGATCAGGTCGTGCGGAAAGGGCGTCTGCGTCCCGGTGAGATGATCTGCCTGGATTTGGAAAATCACCGTCTGATCAATGACGGCGAGCTCAAAAACCGTGCGGCGCGCCGTCAGCCGTATCGCCGCTGGGTGGAGGAAAACAAAATTTCCGTTCATGGACTTTTTACGGAGATCACTCCGGCGGAAGTGCACGACGACCTGATTGCCATGCAGAAGCGTTTCGGGTACAGCCGTGAAGATGTTGAACTGATTATCAAAACGATGGCTGCTTCGGGCAAGGAGCCGGTCGGTTCCATGGGCAACGACGCCGCACTGGCGGTGCTGTCGGATAAACCGCAGCTGCTGTTCAACTATTTCAAGCAGCTGTTCGCGCAAGTCACCAATCCGCCGATTGATCCGATCCGCGAGGAGCTGGTGATGAGCCTGACGACCTATATCGGAAACCGGGGCAATATTCTAGCGGAAACTCCGGCTCACGCACGGCTGATCAAGCTGAACCGTCCGGTGCTGACCGATGATGAACTGCTCCGGCTGGAACGCGCCGGACAGCAGGATTTTCAATCCCGTGTTCTGACGATGGAATTTCCCGCCGGCGGCGATGGTGCGGTTCTGGCGCTTGCTCTGGAAAATCTTGCTCATTCCGCAGTCGAGGCGGTGCGGGAAAACTGCCGGATCCTGGTACTTTCCGACCGCAATCTGTCGGAGCATTGCGTGCCGATCCCCTCCCTGCTGGCGGTTGCCGCGGTGAACCGGGCGCTGATCGCCGCCGGACTGAGACCCGAAGCCGGATTGATCGTGCAGTCCGGTGAGGTCCGCGAGATCATGCACTTTGCGCTTCTGGTCGGCTTCGGTGCGACGGCGGTCAATCCTTATCTTGCACTTGAGAGCGTAACCGCGCTTGCGCGTTCCGGCGCGATTGCGGCGGACCCTGTCACGGCGGCGGGCAATTACATTCATGCGGTCGACAAAGGGCTGTTGAAAGTAATGTCCAAAATGGGCATTTCGACTTTGCGGAGTTATCGCTCCAGTCAGATTTTTGAAGCAGTCGGGCTGAACCGGGAGGTGATCGACGCCTATTTCCCCGGCACGGCAAGCCGTGTCGGCGGGATCGGGCTCGACGGGATTGCCGCCGAGGCGAACCGCCGCTTTGCATCCGCCGCGGTTCCTGCGCTTGGGCACGGGGAAAATCTGCTGCCGGACGGCGGACAGTACCGTTTCCGCAAGGACGGGGAACAGCATTTGTGGACGCCGGAGTCTCTGGCGGCATTCCGTCAGGCGGTGCGTACCAACGACCGGGAGGCATTCGACCGCTATTCCCGGCTGATCGACGATCAGGCGGAACACCTCTGCACTCTGCGCGGCCTGTTTGAATTCGCTCCGGCAAAACCGGTTCCGCTGGAGGAGGTGGAAAGTGTGGAATCCATCCTGAAACGTTTTGTGTCGGGTGCCATGTCCCTCGGATCACTTAGTCCGGAAGCGCACGAGGCGATCGCGGTTGCGATGAACCGTCTTGGCGGTATGAGCAACTGCGGTGAGGGCGGAGAGGATTCCGCGCGTTACACGCCCGGTCCAAATGGAGAGAACCGCACCAGCGCGATCAAGCAGATTGCCAGCGGACGGTTCGGCGTGACGATTGATTATCTCCGTCATGCCAAAGATCTTCAGATCAAGATGGCGCAGGGGGCGAAACCGGGTGAGGGCGGTCAGCTTCCCGGACACAAGGTGAATGAGTTCATTGCGCGAATCCGTCATTCGATGCCGAATGTCAGCCTGATCTCTCCGCCGCCGCATCACGACATTTATTCGATCGAGGATCTGGCACAGCTGATTTACGATCTGCGCAATTCCAATCCGAAAGCGCGGATTTCGGTAAAACTGGTTTCCGAGGTCGGAGTCGGCACGGTTGCGGCGGGTGTGGCAAAGGCACATGCCGATGTGGTGCTCGTCAGCGGTCATGACGGCGGAACCGGCGCTTCCCCGCTGACCAGTATCAAACACGCCGGTCTGCCGTGGGAGCTCGGACTCGCTGAAGCGCAGCAGACTCTGGTGCTCAATCAGCTGCGCGACCGGGTGCGTCTTCAGGTGGACGGACAGCTGAAGACCGGACGCGACGTGGTGATCGGCGCTCTGCTGGGTGCGGAGGAATTCGGATTCGCTACGACGGTTCTGGTCTGTCTCGGCTGTGTCATGATGCGCAAATGTCATGAAAACAGCTGTCCGGTCGGAGTGGCGACGCAGGACCCGGAGCTGCGCAGGCATTTCAGCGGCAAACCGGAGTATATTGAAAACTTTCTCCGTTTCATTGCCGAAGATACCCGCGCGATTCTCGCCCGGCTTGGTCTGCGCTCAATTGACGAGGCGGTCGGCCGCGCCGATCTGCTGAGAATGAATCGTGCGATTGATTTCTATAAGGCGCGCAATCTTGATTTTGAAAAGATCCTGACTCCGGTTTCCGGCGGGAAAGTCCGTTTCGATCCGGCACACGCCGCGGAAGAACTGGACAATTTCGACCGTCGGAATCTGCTGGGGGCGCTTCTGCCGCATATTGAGGATGGCACTCCGGCGGAACTGGACTGCACGGTCTGCAATGTGGACCGCACCGTCGGAACGGAACTTTCCGGCGAGCTGGTTGCCCGGCGCGGAGCGGCGGGATTTCCTGACGGCACGCTGAAAGTGCGGTTCCGCGGCTGTGCGGGCCAGAGCTTCGGCGCATTTCTGGCCCCCGGCCTTGAATTCGTGCTGGAGGGCGAGGCGAACGACTTCGTCGGAAAAGGTATTTCCGGAGGCGTTATCGTGATTCGTCCGGACCGGAATGCCGGATTTGATCCCGGTTCCAACGTGATTGCCGGAAATGTGATCGGTTACGGCGGAACGTCCGGCAGAATTTTCATCAACGGACAGGCGGGGGAGCGGTTTGCAATCCGCAATTCCGGCGTGACGCTTGTCGTGGAGGGAGTCGGCGATCACGGATGCGAATACATGACCGGAGGCCGGGTCGTGGTGCTCGGACGCACCGGGGTGAATTTCGCCGCGGGAATGACCGGAGGTCTGGCGTATGTATACGACGAGTCGGATGATTTCGATTTGCGGTGCAACGTCGGGACCGTGGACCTTGAAAGCATTCTGCCCGGATCGGAGGATGAAGCGGAGCTGACCGGACTGCTGCGCGAACATCTGGACCGCACCGGAAGCCCGCGGGCGGAAGCCATTCTGGCAGACTGGGGAAATGAACGCGCCCGTTTTGTCAAAGTGTTTCCGGTCGAATACCGTCAGGCGCTCGGACGCATGGCACGCGAGGACGTCGAAGCCGTCGACCGTCGCGGTGAGATGAATTGAGAAACAGGGAGAAATCAGAATGATACAGAGAATACATGATATTTACCGTCCCGTTGACCAGCGCCGTCGGGATTTCCGCGAAGTCGAACGCCCGCTGTCGTGTGCCGAACTCCATGAACAGGCGTCCCGCTGTATGGAATGCGGAATTCCGTTCTGTCACGGAGCGGGGTGTCCGCTCGGCAATGTGATTCCGGAATTCAACGCCGCAGCCGCCGCCGGAGAGTGGCGGAAAGCATGGGAGATCCTTTCGTCGACCAGCAGTTTTCCGGAATTCACCTGCCGCGTTTGTCCGGCGCTCTGTGAAGGTTCCTGCACCAACGGCATTGACGGAGAGGCGGTAATGATCCGCCAGATCGAGAAAAAGATAGTCGAAACCGCCGGTAAGAACGGCTGGATGAAGCCTTTTGTTCCGGAAAAGCGCAATGGCAGACGCGTCGCTGTGATCGGAGCCGGACCGGCGGGACTCGCCGCCGCGGATGAGCTGAACCGGCTCGGATATCAGGTAACCGTTTACGAGGCTCATGCCGCACCGGGCGGACTGCTCCGTTACGGCATTCCGGATTTCAAACTGGAGAAAAGCGTGATCGAACGGCGGATCGAACGGATGAAACAGTCCGGGATCGGGTTTGTCTGCGGGACGCGTGTCGGAAAGGATATTTCGGCAGATTACCTTGCACGGTGTTCCGATGCCGTGGTTCTGGCGGTCGGAACGCCGGAAGCGCGCGATCTGCGTCTGCCCGGCCGCGAACTTTCCGGAATTCATTTTGCTCTGGAATTTTTGCAAGGACAGAACCGGGTGATCGGCGGCGAGATTGCGACCGTTCCCGTTTCCGCCGCAGGAAAACGGGTCGTGGTGATCGGCGGCGGCGATACCGGAAGCGATTGCGTCGGTACGTCGCTGCGGCAGGGGGCTGCGAGTGTTCTTCAGATTGAGATCATGCCGGAACCGCCGGCGGAACGTTCGCCCTCCACACCGTGGCCGCAGTGGCCGTATCTGCTGCGTACCAGTTCCAGCCATAAAGAGGGCGGCGAACGGCAATGGGGTGTTCAGACGACCGCTTTCACGGGCGAGCATGGACATGTTGCCGCACTTGAAACGGTTGCGGTCAAATGGGAGTTCAGCCCCGCCGGGCGTCCTTTGAAATTTGCCGCGGTTCCCGGTTCGGAACGGAAGATCGGGGCGGACCTCGTTCTGCTTGCGATGGGCTTTACCGGAGTCCGGCCCGACGGCGTGGCTGCGGAACTGGGACTCGCGGTCGATCCGCGCGGCAGAGTGCTGGAAGATCCTGCCCGGAAAGTGTTCTGCTGCGGCGATACCGCTTCCGGAGCGTCGCTGGTTGTCCGGGCTCTGGCGGATGGGAAACGGACGGCTCACCGTCTGGATGCCGCATTCCGCGGAATGTGAATATTCCGGCAAAATATCCCGCAAAACGGATTCCGGCAGCTTGATTCCATTCGTTTTGCGGGTACATTATGCAGGTGCCGGATATGGCGCAGATTGAAAACTTGATAACACGGGGAACGGAAAGCAATGCCGCAAAGAAAACATGAACTGAGTCCGGAAATCACTGTTTTGCAGGAGATCAGCTATGCGGTGGTGCATCATCAGCGCAATGTTGATGATCTGCTGAATGAGATACTTGCCGTGCTTGACCGGCGTATGGGAATGTTGCGCGGTACGATTACTTTACTGCACGGCGATACGTTGAAAATCGAAGTTTCGCACGGTATTGATGAAAGCGGGATGCAGCGGGGGCTGTATCATCTCGGAGAAGGGATTACCGGAATGGTCGCCCAGACCGGAAAGCCGGAACTCGTGCCGGATATCGCCAAAGACGCCCGGTTCCTCAACCGGACCCGGTCCCGTAAATACGATCATCCGGTCGCGTTTATCTGCGTGCCGGTTTTTCACATGGAGCGGGTGATCGGAACGCTGAGTATTGACCGCCGGATCGAACCGGATACCGACTTGAACCGTGACATGGCGCTTCTGGAGACCATCGGCAACATCGTGGCGGATGCCGTCGCCGTATGCCGGAAGGAACACGAGGAGCGCGAAGATCTGCTGGAAGAGAACCGCAAGCTGCGCAAAATGCTCAATGAGACTCCAGGTGAGCTGATCGGGAACTGCCGCAGTATGCAGAATATTTACGGACTGATCCGTCAGGTGGCGCCTTCCGATGCGACCGTGCTGATCCGGGGCAGTTCCGGAACCGGAAAGGAACTTGTCGCGAGGGCGATCGTTCAGTTGTCCGGACGCAGTTCCAAACCGTTCGTTGCCCTGAACTGCGCCGCTTTACCGGAGAATCTGGTCGAAAGCGAATTGTTCGGACATGAGAAAGGCGCTTTTACCGGAGCGACCTGCCGCCGGATCGGGCGCGCGGAGGCTGCGGACGGCGGAACGCTTTTTCTTGATGAAGTCGGCGATCTGACCCTGCAAACTCAGGTGAAACTCCTGCGGTTTATTCAGGAACGTACCTTTTCACGGGTCGGGAGCAATCAGGAATTGCGGTCGAATGTCCGTTTCCTTGCCGCCACCAGCCGCAACCTCGAAGAGCTGATGCGGCAGAAGAAGTTCCGCGAAGACCTGTATTACCGGCTGAATATTTTCCCGATCGTGATGCCGGATTTGTGCAAGCGCCGCTGTGACATCATTCTGCTGGCGGAGCATTTCATTGAAAAGCTGAATGTCCGGTACGGCAAGCAGGTGAAACGGCTTTCCACGCCCGCGATCAACATGCTGATGAGTTACCACTGGCCCGGCAATGTGCGGGAACTGGAAAACTGCATCGAACGCGCCGTTCTGACTGCCACCGACGACTGCATTCACGGCTACAATCTGCCGCCGTCTCTGCAGACCGGAAAGGAATCCGGTTCCGATCTTCTGCCGGAGGGCAAGGCGTCGTTCAACACGCTTGTGGATTCCTATGAACGGGAGCTGATCGTTGAGGCGCTGAAACGGAACTTCGGCAATATGTCCGCCGCGGCGCGTGATCTTGATCTCTCTCCGCGCGTGATCCATTATAAAATCGGTCGTCTCGGCATTACTCCCGAATGGTATCAGCAGGAACGTCCGCTTTCCTGATATTTTCCTGTATTTGCAGAAACAGAAAATGCCGGAACAACGTTACGCTGTTCCGACATTGCTGTTTTACAGTCGACTGTTCTGCGCTTATTTTGCAGGAGCCTCGATTCTGTCGAATCCTGTATAGGGACGGAGAACTTCCGGGATGATCACGGAGCCGTCCGCCTGCTGATAGTTTTCCAGAATGCAGATCGCGACACGGTCGGTCGCGGCGGTCGCGCTGATCGTGTGGACATAGCCCTTGGAGCCGTCTTTCCCTTTGTAGCGGATGTTAAGCCGGCGGGACTGGAATTCCGTCAGATTCGTGTTCGAGGTGACTTCCCGGTAGCCGTTGAAGCCGGGGAACCATGCTTCGATGTCGTACTTGCGGTAGCCCGGAGCACCCATATCGCCGACGCAGACATCGACGACATGGTAGGGAAGTCCGAGTTTCTGCAGCAGCATTTCTTCGTTTTCCAGAGCGAACAGGTGCTGATTGACGGAATCTTCCGGTTTGCAGAAGATGATCTGTTCGACCTTATGGAACTGGTGTACGCGGAAAATGCCGCGGCTGGCTTTACCGTAACTGCCCGCTTCCGTGCGGAAGCAGGGAGAATAAGCGGTGTAGCAGATGGGAAGTTTTTCGGCTTCGAGAGTTTCGTCCGCATGATAGCCGACAAGGGTCTGCTCGGAGGTTCCGATCAGAGCGAGGTCTTCCCGTTCCAGTTTATAAGTCTGGTCGGCGAAGAACGGCAGATAGCCCGTTCCGTAAAGCGTGCGCTCTTTGGCGAGACACGGCGTGATCATCGGGGTGAAGCCTTTTTTGATCAGCTCGGCTTTGACCCAGGTGTACAGCGCATCGCAGAGGAGAGCGCCTTTGCCTTTCCAGTAATAGAATCCCGCCTGCGCGACTTTTCCGCCGCGTTTGATGTCGAGAATATCCAGTTTTTCCGCGATTTCCTGATGATCCCGGACGGGGAAACCGAATTCGCGGATCGTGCCGACTTTGCGGAGTTCCTTGTTGGCGGTATCGTCCGCGCCCATGGGTACTTCCGGATCAAGGATGTTCGGCAGCCAGGAGAGCGCTTCGTCAACCTTGACACCGAGTTCGCGTTCCTTCTCTTCGAGGGCGGCGAGCTCGTCTTTCATGGCTTTGACCTGTTCGCGGGCGGCGGGATTGGTCTGGCATTCCTTGCTCAGACGGTTGCGTTCGCTGCGGAGAAATTCCGCGCGCTGCGTGACTTCGCGGCGTTCCTTGTCCAGTGCGACAATGGCATCGACATCGGCATCGGACCCGCGGACTTCACAGTTTTTCTTGATGAATTCAGGATTCTCCCGAATGTATTTAATGTCAATCATGATAAACGTTTCCTTGTGTTATCTTAGAACTGCGGGAGCGGGAATGCCGCAGTAAACGCTTTCACTTCTTCGGCGATGGCGGCAAGCGCGGCATCGTCGTTGCGGTTTTCCACGGCGCGGTTGATGAAATCGGCGATCCTGAGCATTTCCGGCTCTTTCATGCCGCGGGTCGTGACGGCGGGCGTTCCGATACGGATACCGCTGGTGACCATCGGTTTTTCCGGATCGAACGGGATCATATTCTTGTTGACGGTGATGAGCGCTTTGTCGAGCGCGGTGGCGACGTCTTTTCCGGTCGCCTGTTTCGGACGGAGGTCAACGAGCATGAGATGGTTGTCCGTTCCGCCGGAGACGATGCGGAAGCCTTTGTCCACAAGAGCTTGGGCAAGAACCGCCGCGTTTTTGACAAGCTGTTCCTGATAGGCCTTGAATTCCGGTTTCAGCGCTTCGCCGAAGCAGACGGCTTTTCCTGCAATCACATGCATCAGAGGTCCGCCCTGAATGCCGGGGAATACTTTGGAATTGACTGCTTTGAGGTACTGCTCCTTGCAGAGAATGAGCCCGCCGCGCGGCCCGCGCAGAGTTTTGTGCGTGGTCGTCGTGACAATGTCGCAGTACGGAACCGGGGAGGGATGGATGCCCGCGGCGACGAGTCCGGCGATGTGCGCCATATCGACCATCAGCTTGGCGCCGACGGAGTCCGCAATTTCACGCAGTTTTGCAAAGTCGATTGTGCGCGGATAGGCACTGGCTCCCGCAACGATCAGAGCGGGTTTGTGTTCGTTTGCGAGCTTCTGGAGTTCTGCATAGTCAATGGTTTCGGTGTCTTTGTTGACGCCGTAAGGGACTATGTTATAGAGCTGTCCGCTGAAATTCATCTTGTGCCCGTGGGTCAGATGTCCGCCGTGGTCAAGACTCATTGCGAGGATGGTGTCGCCGGGGTTGATGAGTGCAAAATATGCTGCCATGTTCGCCTGGGAACCGGAGTGCGGCTGAACGTTTGCCGCTTCCGCTCCGAAGAGTTTGCAGGCGCGTTCAATCGCGATCTTTTCCACTTCGTCGACGAATTCGCAGCCGTTGTAGTAACGTTTGGCGGGATAGCCTTCCGCGTACTTGTTGGTGAGTACGGAACCCTGGGCGGCGCGGACAGCGCAGCTGGTGAAGTTTTCGGAGGCGATCAGCTCAATGCCTTCAAACTGGCGAACCGCTTCCCTGTCGATCCATTTGGCAATTTCGGGATCGCTTCCGCGGAGCGCGGCGATGTCGTCATAAGAATCTTTTTCAAGCTGGGTGAGGCGTCTTGCATGGCGTCCGCCGACGCAGGTGAATTCCGTTCCGAGCCATGTGCTGATGATTTCGCAGATTTCGTCGCGGGTGAGATAATCGGCGGGGATCACGAGAACGTTGGTGCAGTTGTGGTCACGGCTTGCCTTGGCGAGTTTGGTGCTGTAAGCGACGGCGGCGCGGACTCCGTGGAAACGGTTTGCCACGATGGCCATTCCGATGCCGGAGCGGCAGATCAGGATGCCTTTTTCAACCTCGCCGGCGGAGACCGCACGGGCAAGGACGGCGCCGAACGTGTTGTAATCATCTTCGGGATCGAACTTGGAGGGACCGCAGTCGATTACGTCGAGCCCTTTGGCGGAAAGCGCCGCCGTGATCTCTTTTTTGAGTTCGAAACCACCGTGGTCTGCGGCGATCGCGATGCGTTTGTCGTCTTTGTTCCAGTCGGAGATTGATTTCATTCGTGACATCCTTTCGTGATGGTTATTATGTCGTTTTCGTATGATTCAGCACATCGAGGAAGAGGTTCCGGAGCGGTTCCTTCATCTCTTCAAAACAATTCCGGTAAACGTCGGGGGATCCGCCGTAAGGGTCGGCCACTCCGGTGTTCCTGCGGCTGTCGGAACGGAATTCGTTCAGCAGGTGGATTTTTTCCCGGACTTCCGGAAAGCACTCAAGAACGGCGGTGCGGTGCGATGCCGTCATGGTGATGATCAGGTCTGCTTCCGATACGAGCCGTTCGGAAAGAACGGATGCCGTATGCCCGGTGATGTCTTCCCCGTTTTCCTGCATAACGAGAATGGAGTTGCGGGTGGCGGGCAGTCCGTCACAGGTGCAGGTTCCGGCGGAGGCGCAGCGGATCGCCGGTGTATTCGCTTCCCGCGCGAGTTTACGGAAGTATCCCTCGCACATGGGACTCCGGCAGGTATTCCCGGTGCAGACAAACAGGACATTCATGACTGGACCGCTCTCCATATAAGGTTGATATGATCCCGTAATATACCACGCTTTCAGGAAAAATCACGCCGGATTCCAAAGTTTTTCCAGGAAAACTGGATTTCCGGTATCCGGCGCTGTTTTTTCTGATCGGACAGAATGTTTTCTGTTCAATTTTTTTTCAGGGCGGAGATCAGATTTTCCAGAGTTTCCCGGCTGCTGACGGCATTGGAGTCTTCCGGTGCTGCTTTCTTTTCCGGTTTGGCAGTCGGAGTTTCCCCGTCGCCGTTCTTCTTTTCCGGATCGGAGACAGGAGTTTCCTCTTTGAAACTTCCGCCGTTTGCAAGATACAGAATCGCGGGGTATTGTTCCATCCAGACCGCCTGGGCAGGTGTCTGCGGCGTTCCGCATTGGACGGTCCGGATCATCCGCGGAAGCACCAGATTGGAGAAGCGGAGAACGTTGGGCTGGGAGACGAGAGGTATTTTGTCCACCAGAGCAACCGAGGACAGACCGAGTGTCAGCACCGCCATGCAGGCGAGCGCTCCTCCGTAGACACAGAGGAACCGGAGAACCATTGAAATATGCGTCGGATAGCTGATATGCCGGTTATCCGGCGGAAACATCTGCGAAAACGCCGCACAGAGAATGATCATCAGGATCAGACCCGCTCCCGGCAGAGCGATCAGGGAGACCCAGCCGCGTCCGGATTCCGGCAGATACTGCAGGAGCTTCTCTATCACATAAGGCTGGAGCCCGAATACCGTACAGCCTGCCAGCAGGGCGCTGCAGAAAAAAATCCATGCCCGTTCAAAACGCCAGCGGGACGTACAAAAGGCGATTATCAGCGGAATTCCGAAAAAAACGATCAGTTCAAGCATTTTCTTCATCCTCCATATTGGGAAGTGCGTTATTGATCTCATCCAGTGCCACGACACCTTTGGCAGCCAGACAGTATGCCGTGATGCGGAGCAGGTTCATGCGGCCGCCGCCGTTTGTACAGCATTTCAGCCAGTCGGCGGTCGGGAGCACCGAGCCGTAAATCACGACCGGGCGGTCTTCTCCGCTCTGGGAACATTCCATGCAGCCGTTTTTGGCGCGGAGATTGTTGTCCGGCAGATTCAGCCGGCGGAAATCTTCCCGGTTTTCCTCCGGGAGTTCCGCGTGTACGGCACAGCTGCAGAGTTTATGAAGCATCAGCGGGGAGACGATCAGTTTCAGGGTTTCCAGCATCTGCGTTTCTGAGATTCCCGCATCCAGACAGAGTTTTACCGCTTTTTCCGCAGTCGGCTGTTCCAGAAGAAGAACGATCGGTTTCACTTCCGAGAGACGGAATGCGCAGCGGATGGTTGCGGCGTCGTTCCGTTCCAGCGTGATGGCGGCGGCGCGGCAGTCCGGCAGGGCGCCAAGCAGCTGTTCAGGCGTGATTTTGGCGCTCAGGTTCGCTTTGAGACGCGGAACCTCGTTGGATCCGGCCGGTTCGTTGCCGTCGCCGATCCAGACCGTGCTGCCGAGTTTTGCGGCGAACTGTTCAAGCAGAAGCGAAATGAATGTCCGTCGCCCGTTGCCCGGCTTTCCGGTAACGATGATCAGGCCGTTCGGCTTGGCAAGGATCGAATCGACGGCTTTTTTTCCTTCCGGGGAAAGTACGAGCTGCTGGAAGCTGTGAAGCTCATCCTGAGCCCGTTTAAGCGTCAGCAGGGCGCGTTCGCCCTGAACTCCCATTCCGATCGTGCTGATCAGGACCCGTGTGCGGCTGTGTTCTTTCTGAATGGTGAAACAGCCGTTCTGCGGGTTGACTTCCTCGTAGGCGTCGAGTCCGGCAAGATTTTTCAGGATGATGAGGATATTGCGTCCGGTCGCCATATCAAGCTGCATCAGCTGCCGGTCCTGTTTCGCCTGTTTGAGGATGATCTGATAGTTGGTTCCCGTCGGCGAGAACAGAATTCCCGAACAGTGACGGGTGAGAGCCTGCGTGAGTATGCCCCGGCAGAGGTTGAGGAAGAGTGCGTTTTCCGGGGATGGCGCCTGGGCGCTCTCTTCGCCGTCGGCATTGAAGAAGCGCAGCGGATCCGTTTTCACCTGATCAGAGGTGCTCAGCATTCTGCTGATCCACGGACGGGCAAACGTGTACAGTTTCTGAAGCAGGATACCGATCGGCATCAGCGGCCCGGCAAAGAACGAGATCAGATTCGCCGCTTTGATCCGCGCGGTTTCTTCGCGGGGGAGCATGCGGAGCGAAAGCAGACCGCATGCGATCCAGATAAACCAGAAGACCAGGCAGGGCCACGAAAGCAGTATTTTCTGATCGCCGTATGGCGGGACGATCTCTTTTCCGGAGCTTTTTTCTCCGGCCAGTTCTTTGACAGGTTCTTTTTTGAGTTCTTCAAGAGTCTGTTTGATACTGGCGGTAAATTTGTTTTTTTCCGGAAGCTGGCCCAAAAGGTCATCTGTGGGGACAACTCCCGCTTTGAGCAGCGGAATAATGAGGTTGAACCGTTCCTGCTGCAATGCCAAGGACAGCGCGCTTTCCTGATCCAGATTCACGGCATTGGGATTGCACGGAACCGCAAGCAGGGATTCCAGAAATTCGGTTTCCCCCTTGTTGAGACGCAGGAAGAGAATCAGCGCGGTGTCGTGACGGCTGTTCAGTGCGGCTGCGGAAACTTTATGCGACAGCAGATAAGAGGCGGATTTCTCATTTTTGGCGAGAAGAGCCGCATGGAGCGGAGTATTCCGCATCCAGTCGCGACAGTTCAGATTGGCGTTGTTTTCCACGAGCAGTTTCAGAGCATCGGGGTTGTTGACCGCTTCAAAGATCAGCGGAGTGCCGAGTTGGTCGCCGACATTGGGATCCGCTCCGTTTGCCAGCAGTTCTTTCATCCGCTTGAGATCGTTGGCTCTCAATGCCTTCTGAAGCAGAGTGGTGCCGTCATTCAACGGCATGTTGAGGTTTGCTTTGTGCTTGATCAGCAGCTTGAGCAGCCAGTCGTAATCGTTGTGTGCGGCGAGGTCAAGCAGGCTGTATTCTCCGTAGCGTTCATTGGGAGTGATATAGCCTTTTTCAAACAGCAGTCCGAGAATTTCGGCGTTTTGAGATTTCAGGCTTTCCGCGAGCGCCGCCCGGATCAGCGGTTTGCGCTTTGCCGCTTCGGTTTTGTTCAGGAGGTCTCCGATCTCCTCTTTCCGTTCTTCCCGGACGTAAGAGGCAATGTGGGAAATCTGCTTGGGGTCGGGGCCGCAGGAGCGGAATGCGGCGGCGATGACTTGAAGCAGGATAAGGAGTATGGCGACTCCGGCGACAGCAAAAATGATCCGTTTTTTGTGCACTTTGAGGAAAACGAACCGTTCCTGCGGCGGCATCTGCATCGGCGTTTCATCCTGCGGGTCCGTCTGCGGACCGCAAAGTTGATCCGCCAGACTCTTGCCGGCGGAGATCAGTTTTTCATCCACTGCAACGGTATCCGTTTTGATCCCGGCGAAAATATCGGCTGCGGGCGCGGGAGCCGCCTGCGGAATTGTGAGCGTCGGAGCCGCTGTGGAAGGGGGCGGCTGGGGGTGTGCGGGAGCCGGTGCAGCGGCTGCCTGCGGATTGAGGGTGAGCTTCGGCGGCTGGGGGACGGCTGCCGAAGGAGTTGCCGGAGCTTGTGCGAAAGACGGAGCGGCTGCCGCGGGAGCGGAAGCCGCCGGTTGCGGATTGAGAGTCAGTTTTGGCGCCGCGGGAGCTGCCGGAGCAGGAGCTGGTTTGGATTTTGCCGGTTCGTTTTTTGCCGAAGGCGCTGTGCGGAACCGCGGGATCGGCGGAGCTGCCGGAGCGGGAGCCGGGGCAGGAGCTTCCGCAACGGGGACAGCGGGAGCCGGGGCAGGTGTTTCCGCAACGGGGGCAGCGGGAGCCGCCGGGGCAGGTGCTTCCGTTGCCTGTTTCAGTGTGATTTCCTGTTGACAGGACGGGCATTGCACCTGTTCGCCCTCCATCCACATTTCCACTTTGAGTTTCTGGTTGCAGTTGGAACAGCGGCAGGTGATCGGTGTCTGTTCCGCCGTCTGTGCGGTCTGGCAGTGCGGGCAGACGACCTCGCTTCCCGCCTGAGTATCCGCTACGGAGAAAAAATTTTTACATTGTTTACAGAGCATTTTATGTGTCGATCCTTACATGTTTGTCGTCAGAGAGCTTGATATGCGGCAACGTCTTCCGCTGAAACTTCGCCATCCGCACAAAGTTTGTCCAGAGAACTTCTCATCGTCGTCATGCCGATGGAGGCGGAGGTTTCAAGAACCGAGAGCAGCTGATGGGTCTTGCCTTCACGGATCAGCGCCTGAACCGGCGGAGTGCCGATCATGATCTCGAACGCCGCCACGCGGCCGTGTCCGTTCAGACGCGGGAGCAGACGCTGTGCCACGACTCCGGTCACGATATTGGAGAACTGCTGGCGGATCTGGTTCTGCTGCGCGGACGGGAAGGAGTCGACGATTCGCTCAACGGTCTGCACGGTGTTGTTGGCGTGCAGGGTCGCAAGCACCAGATGACCTGTTTCGGCGGCGGTGATTGCCGTTGCGATCGTTTCCGTATCGCGCAGCTCGCCGACGAGGATGATATTCGGCGCCTGACGCATTGCCGCGCGCAGTCCGCCTGCGAATGAAAGCGTATCCCGTCCGAGTTCCCGCTGTTCAATGAAACTGGAAATGTTCTCGTAGGTGTATTCGATCGGGTCTTCGATTGTGATGATGTGCTTGTTCTGGGTTTTGTTGATCTCGTTCAGCAGACTTGCGAGCGTGGTCGATTTACCGCTTCCGGTCGGTCCGGTGACGAGAATCAGCCCCTGTTTTTTGCTCATGAGCTGCGAGAGGACCGGAGGCAGGTTCAATTCCGCCGGAGTGGGGATGCGGTCCTGGAGTACACGGCCGACCATTGCGGGGGTTCCGCGCTGGAAGAATGCGTTCAGGCGGAAGCGCTGAAGCTGGAATTTTTTCCCCGGATCCTGACTCGGCAGCTGCGCGGTGATGGCAAAGTCGAGTTCGCGTTTTTCCTCGTATGTGACCCGCTGCTGTCTGCCGATGATACTGTAAATCAGGCGCTGAACATCTTTCGCCGCCAGTTCCGGCATACTCAGCGGAGTGAATTTGCCGCGTTTGCAGAGGACCGGCGGGGCGTTGACCACAAGCAGAAAGTCGCTGGCGCCGGAATCTGCCGCGGCTTTGAAAATATCGCGCATGTCGAGGCTGTCGAGACGGCTGGAGCGTTTGCTCTGTTCCTGTTTTTCCTCGTCGGAAAGCCCGATGTTGCGGAAGAACAGTTTCAGTTCATCGGGATTGTCCGACGCCTTCAGGGCGGTTTCTTCCGTGATCGCTCCGGATTTGACGAGACGGAACAGTGCGGTATTGAAGTTCTGCATTCCGAACTGCCCTCCGAGACGGATGGAGAGTTCCAGCCCGCTGATGTCCTGACGTTCAATCTGCTTTTTCACCGTTCCCGTGCCGACCAGGATCTCCTGTGCGGGGACAAGGCCGGAGCCGTCGGCGCGCGGAAGCAGGCGCTGGGAGATGACCGCTTCCAGAACCTGCGCAAGGTTGTAGGTCATCTGTTCGCGGGAACCTTCCGGGCACATGTTGATCAGACGTTTCACGGTTCCGGCGGCGTCGCTGGTGTGGAGAGTCGAGAAAACGAGGTGACCGGTCTGTGCGGCGGTAACCGCGATCTGCATCGTTTCCAAATCGCGCATTTCACCGATCATGATGACGTCGGGGCTTTCGCGCAGGGCATTGCGGAGCGCTTCGCCAAAGCCGGAACCGAGTGCGTCGACTTCACGCTGGGAGATCAGTGACAGCTTATCCTGATGGAGATATTCGATCGGGTCTTCCAGTGTCAGAATATGCTTGCGGCTGTTGGAGTTGATATAGTCGATCATGGCGGTCAGTGTGGTGGACTTTCCGCTTCCGGTGGTTCCGGTCACGAGGACCAGCCCGCGTTCCAGCATGGCGATCTTGCGGATCGTATCTGCGAGGCCGAGCTTTTCAAAGTCGAGTTTGCCGCCCATGCGGATCGGTCTTGCCACGAAGCAGGGACCGTTGACCGTTTCAAAAAAGTTCATACGGAAACGGTTCTGCGGGTCGTAAATATAGGAGATGTCGTAGCCGCGGGTATGGGTATATTTCTCTTCCCCCGCCGTTCCGATCAGGGAGATTCGGAACTGGTTGATCTCTTCCGGCGTGATTTCCGGGAACTCCACCTGAAGCATTTCTCCGCCGGAACGGCAGGACGGGACTTTCCCGGAGGAAATAAACAGGTCGGTTACCTTGTTTTCCAGAGCGAATTTCAGCAGTGTGACGATGTTTTCCATGAGTTAGGCCTGTTCGTTTAAGGTTGTTTCCGGCGATCCGGACGGCAGACGCCTGTCTGCTGCGGTCCCGTTTATCTTATTGCTTTATTGTGTGACAGAATTGTTTTCTCCGGTTGTTCATGACAAATCATCGGAAAACAATTTGCCATAATCGTATTCGTCATATTATAGCATGAATACATGGAAAAATCAAGAGCATTTCAGGGATTCTCATAAGAAACAGAGGGCTGAAACCGTTTTCCGGAACAGAAAATGCGTATTCAGAATATGGGTTATCGGGATGACCGCTTGTGGAATATTTTTATGAGGTGTAAAGAATTTTGATAAAATTGCAAACCTGTAATTTTTTTGTCATGCTCCCGTTATCTGGACAGTGTATAATTCAAAAATAGAAAATACATGAACATTTATGTAAGGAAAGGATTTCGGGCTTATGAACACATACGGAATACGGACTTTGAAAATGATCACATGGATTGTCGCCGGACTGTCGCTGGCGGGAGCGTTTCACATGCTGTTTACGATGAATGTCAGCTCTTTCGTTGTCAACGGGTTCAGTTTTGTGCTGCTGATGTTCGGGCTGATCGTCTCCTGCATCACGCTGGGGTATTTTCTGCTTCAGGGGATTCTTGCCTGGTTTTACAAGGAGGCGCCGTCTCTGAACGATTCCGAGTTGCCGAAATGCACCGTGATCGTTCCCGCCTATAACGAAGGGGAATACGTCGCGACCACACTCCGCAGTGTGCTGGAGAGCGATTATCCGGCGGACAAGTTGGAAGTCATTGCCGTGAACGACGGTTCCAGGGATGATACGTGGGACTGGATCTGCAAGGCTGCCCGGGAGTTTCCGGGCAGGATCGTCGCCAAAAATCTGATCCGCAACGGAGGCAAACGCCGGGCGCTTTATGAAGCGATCAAGATTGCGACCGGCGATATTGCCGTGACGATCGACAGCGATTCCGCGATTACGGTTGATGCGCTCCGCAGGATTGTCGCGCCGTTTGCCAAACCGACAGTCGGCGCGGTTGCCGGAAATATCCGGGTGACCAATCTGGAAGAGGGAATGATTCCGAAAATGCTGGATGTTGCGTTCGCATTCGGTTTTGAGTTCATCCGTTGTGCGCAGAGTCTGATCGGTTCGGTGCTCTGCACGCCGGGAGCGCTCAGTGCATACCGTCTTTCTGCAATCCGCCCGCTGATGGAGGAATGGGTCAATCAGACGTTTATGGGGCGCCCTTCCGGTATTGGCGAGGATCGCGCGATTACCAGTATGCTCCTCCGGGAAAACTGGCGCGTGGAGTTTCAGCATAACGCGATCGCATTCACCAAAATGCCGGTTAATTATAAGACGCTCTGCAAGATGCTGATCCGTTGGACGCGCAGTGATATTCGTGAAAATCTGATTATGCTCGGCGTGGTTCTCCGCCGGTTCGAACCGTTCAATCCGGAACTGCTCGGGTTGCAGCTGAACCTGATCGTGCAGAGTATTGCGATCCTTCTTCCGATCGTTTTCATTCCGATGGGGTTGTTCGGGTTTGTGGTCAATCCGCCGCTGTTCCTGTACTACACGGTGATCAGCACAATGGTGTGGTCTGTGGTTCCCGCGGTGATCTATGGCATGCGTTACGGCTGGGGGGAAGCGGTATGGTCGTTCATCTATGGCTTGTACAGCATCCCGTGTCTCAGCTGGCTTCCCGTTTATTCGCTGATTACGGTTCAGAATTCCAAATGGATGACACGCGGAGTGCCCGTGAAACCGGCTCCGATCCTTACGATCACACAGCCGATTCCCGCCGGAGCGGTCCGGGACCGTGCTGCGTAAAGAGGTTTTTCCTTAAAAGTAATAAAGACGGAGTGTCTGTTCCCCGGTTCGGAGATGCTCCGTTTTTTTTATGGTATTATTGCTTTCCGGATTCCGGGACGATATCCGGTTCGTTTTTCCGTGTCGCCGCGGGTTTTCCGGAATCGGCGGGACGGCTTTCCAGCAGTTTCCGGTAATATTCCTTTTTGTATTTCAGAACTTCAAACTGCTGCTGGAGATTTTCGAGCTGACTGCGCAGGCTCTCTTCCTGCTGAAAGATGATGCGGGCGCGTTCCGGGATCGTGGAATCTCCTTTTTCGCACATGCGGATATAACGGCGGACCTGCTCAATCGGCAGTCCGGTCGCCCGCAGGCAGTGAACCAGACGCAGCCAGCTGACCGCGTATTCGGAAAACATGCGGATGTTGCCGTCCGTCCGGTCCACGCCGGGGATCAGATCGGAGTTCTCATAATAACGGATCGTGTGCGGGGAAAGGTTCATCAGCTCGGCAACTTTTTTTACGGTATATTTCGGTGTGCGGTCCTGCGACGGGACAAACGGGCGTATCTTTGCCATGTTCAATTCCTTCCGGTTCTGTTTCCGGATAAAATAGCAGATTTCCGGAAAAAATCAAATTTACCGTATTTTCTGTCCGTTTTTCTCCGCTTTTTATTGGACAATATTACGATTATGTGTTATTTTTTCCGTTGTTTTCCGCTTTGTCCAAACGCATCGGGCGAAGTGCGTGTATAATATGGTCAGACAGCCAACTTAACAAGGAGTTTGTCATGCATCTGAAAAATGTGACTTTGGAACTCAGTTCCAAGCCGTTCCGGGATGAATCCGAGGCGACCATGTATTCGGTCTGCCGCCACATGTTTACGCAGTGGAAGGATCTGACCGACACGGCGGATGTGGTGTCGGTCATGCTGTGGACTTCGGACGGCAGTGAGATTTTTGAATATACCGGAGATCTCTCTCAGCGTTTTGAATGGGCATACTGGTGCGGATGCGCCAATCATTGTACCCGTCCGGAAAATCCGACGGAACGGGAGAAGCATCATACGCATAATTTCCCCGTCAAATATATTCCGGAGGCGGGGCCGCGGCCGTATTCCTGGTTGAAACGCCTGATCGAAGTTCTCCGCGAAACCGGACGGGAGATTACCGGAAAGCCGATCCGCATCGGTGCAACGTATGATAACGGTCCGGAGTTTGCCATCTCCAAATTCAAGTATAAGACGCATCGGGAGATTGCGCAGGGGCACACCATGTTTCCGAACAGTGTCGTTACCTGCACCGCACGCCTGCACGCTGATCCGCAGCCGTATGCCGGATTTCCCGGCGGGATTCCGGAAGGAACGTCGGTCGGCACATTTCTTGCGAAACAGTTCAAGGCGTTTGCCCGTGACCTTGGTTTTGATTATCTCTGGCTTTCCAACGGAATGGGCTTCGGTACGGAGACCTGGGGGATCACCGGGATGCTTTTTGACAAAAAGCGGTTTTATCCGGAAAAGGCGGATGAAGCCGCACAGAAAATGCTGGATTTCTGGAAAGATTTCACCGAAGCATATCCGGAATGCGTGATCGAAACGCGCGGAAGCAATTTTTCCGCCGGAGTGGAGATCGCCACGGATGCCTGTCCGATCCGCGAACTGTACCGCGATTACAAAATCGCCCCGCCTGTGAACTCGCCGTGGGCGGCGTTGAATTTCAATACCGGGCTTGAGATCGTCGCGTGGATGTCTCATGTGGCGGAACTGCCCGACGAGCGTTTCCCGTTCCGCTTCTATATCCATGATCCGTGGTTTATGAACAGCCCGTGGCTTGACCGCTACGGCAGGGAGCCGTGGGATCTTTTCCAGCCGCTGAGCATCGGACGGATCGACGGGAAAGGGCGCGTGAGCATGGCAAACAGCGTTGCCATGCTGTCGGTCGACGATACCTGGGGGCGGATGCCGGATCAGGTTCCCCGTGAAGTGATTCCGCTTCTGCACGATGCGTTCGACAACGGTCCCGACCGCCCCGGTCCGCTTGTCTGGATCTATCCGTTTGACGAATATTCCGAACTGGTGCGCGGTGCGGATCCCCGGCCGGATGTCGTATTCACCGAGGATATGTTCATCGGCGAATGCGTACAGGAGGGGGTGCCGCTGAATACGGTCGTCAGTACAGGCAATTTCCGCCGGCTGATGGCGGACCGCAGCCGCTGTCTGGATTCATCCGTGCTTGTCGTTCCCGTTTCCGCCGCGGATGGCGCGAATATGGATGCGTTGGAGCATTTCCTCGGAAACGGCGGCAAAGTTCTGTTCTACGGAGCGCTTCAAGGCGCGTCGGAACGACTCCGTTCTCTGCTTCAGCTGAGATGCGATACCGCCGTATCGGGAGATGTGACGATTGAAAACCGGATGCCGGGGGACTGTTATCAGGGGGCTTCTCCTGCCGCGACCGCGCATATCCTGCCGCAGTTCGCCTGCGGCGGACTGGTCGAGGTTCCGGCGGAAAATGCGGCATCGAAGCCGTGTGCCTGGGCAGTCCGCGACGGAGTCCGCCGTGTCGCCGCATTGCGCCGCACTCTGGAAAACGGGGCGGAGATCGGATTCGTCCGTGCGATTCTACCCTCCGCCGCGGAAGTGAAGCCCGGACGCGGATTCGATTACGGCAGCCGGACGGAGATTTATCCGACGCCGCGGCTCATGCGTGATCTGCTGGCGGAATTCGGCTGGAAGATCCGCTGTTTCGCTTACAATGAAGAAACGCAGATGCCGCGGACCTGTATTTCCCGGCACGATAACGCATTCTTCTTCACCGTCTATGCTCCCGACACAACGGCGGAAATGCGTGTGAATTCTCCGTATGGCGCGCCGCTGTTGAGCGAGATGGAAACACGGATCGACGAAAACGGCGATGCGGTCTGGCATCCCGGAAAATGCTGGCACAGGGAGTGCCGCTGTTTCGTGAAACAGTCGCAGCCGTCGGTGATCTCCGCAAAGATTCAGCATCAGGCGTTTCCGTACTATTCGGAGATCGGACGCCGCAACTATTCCGGCTTCCGCGATGCGGAAGTGCGGTTTTTCGTGCCGGAGTCGGCAAAGGGCAAACTGGAGATCGTCAATTCTCCGGACAGTGCGGAGTACAGGCTGTTCTCCCTGACGCCGGTTGAATATGAATGGGAGAAGACTCCCGCCGGAACCTGTGCGGTTCTGAAACATGTAAACGGTTATCTTTACTTTTCCATGGTGAACGAATGAAAATTGAACGCAGAAAACCGCTTGCCGCCAATGTCGGCATCCTCTCCGTCGGACTCGACACTTACTGGGGACAGTTCCCCGGTCTGCTGGACGAGATGAATAAAAAAACAGCCGTCCTGGTTGAAAAAGTCCGTTCTCACTCCGTGGCGGTCCGGGATTTCGGCATGGTTGATAATTCTCAGAAGGCCTATGAGGTGCTTCCGAAGCTGAAAGCCGCGGATCTTGACGTTCTGTTCATTGATATGGTGACGTATGCGACCAGCGCCACGTTCGGTCCGGTCATCCGCGAAATGGAGTGCCCGGTGGTGCTCGTTGCGCTTCAGCCGCTCAGTGCGATGGATTACGCGCACGGGACCACGTTCATGCAGCTCTGCAATGACGATCTCTGTTCCGTTCCCGAATTTACCGGTGTGGCGATCCGGATGGGAAGACCGGTTTCGGAAGTGATCATCGGGATGCTGGACGGCGATGAAAAAGCCGATTCCGCAATCGCCGAATGGTGCCGCATTGCGCATGTGCGCCACGACCTCCGCAAAGCGCGTCTCGGACACATGGGGCATGTTTTGGAGGCGATGCTTGACATGCAGACCGACCCGACGGCGGTTACCGCTTCGTTCGGTTGTCATGTGGTCCAGTGCGAACCGGACGAGATCATGAGTGAATTCGTGTCTCTGGAAGCGGACGATCCGGCGGTTCAGGCAATGTCGAAACGGATTCTTGAATTCTTCGATACGCCGGATCCGGTTTCCGATCCGGTCACGACCAGGCTGACCGACGCCGATCTGCTTACCGCTTCACGCGCCGCCGTGGCTCTGGAACGTTTCATCGCAAAAAAGAAACTGGACGGTTTCGCTTATTATTACGAGGCTGCCGCCGGATCGGAAATGCGGAAACTGGTGACAAACTTCATCGTCGGAAATTCGCTCCTGACCGGAGCCGGATTCCCGATGTGCGGCGAATTCGATATCAAAACCTGCATTGCGATGCTGATCATGGACCGACTGGAGATCGGCGGCAGTTTTGCGGAATTCCATCCGATCGACTTTGACCGTGATACCGTTCTGGTCGGTCACGACGGACCGCACCATCTGAACATTGCCGACCGCAAGCCGGTTCTGCGCAGTCTGAAGAAGTATCACGGCAAACCCGGCAGCGGCGCCGGAGTGGAGTTCAATATCAAAACCGGTCCGATCACGATGCTGAGCATCGGGGTGAAAGCGGACGGCAAATTCAAATTCATTGTGGCGGAAGGGGAGTCGGTTGCCGGTCCGATCCCTCCGACGGGCAACACCAACACGCACGGCAGATTCCTGCCGGATGTCCGTACTTTCCTGAACCGCTGGTGCATGGAAGGCCCGACGCATCATTTTGCGCTCGGCGTGGGACATCATGCGGCAACGATCGCAAAGGTCGCCCGGAGTTTCGGCGTCGAATGTGTGATCGTGCCGGATAAATGACCGGATTGCGGAATTCAGTCGGCGTTCTCTTCCTGAACGCCGACCTGTTCCGCTATGCGCTGGCCGGGAGATTGCAGAGCGCCGATGTATGGAAACTGTTCCGGAGCGCCGGGCACTTTGACCGCGGGCTCAAAATCCATCGGGAGAAAAGAGTTCCTGTCCCAGCCGGGCAGCAGTGAATCCGGCTGTTTGCGCATCTGATCCCGGAGGACCGCCGGAGCCTGCGGATTCATCCATACCACACGGTTGTTGAAGCAGCGGTAGTGAAATACTCCGCCGTCGCCTTTGCGCACCGCTTTCGGATGACGGATTCCCGCGGCGATGACCAGATTGTTGCAGAACAGCACATTGTCCAGTTTCTGCGTATCTCCGCCCAGATCGACGAACAGTCGCGTGGTGGGGTCGATAATCGTGTTGTTGAAGATCAGCAGGCCGGGCAGGGAAAGATGTCGGCGGTCGATATTTTTCAATGTCTTTTTCAATTTGGGGAATTCCCATTGTCTGGCCTGGATTCCGATTTTGAAAGAGCCGCCGCCACCGCCCCAGATACGGTTTTCCGGAGTGCGTGCAAACAGGTTCTGATAGACGTAAACCGGACCTGGCCATGGCGGGCCATCCAGCGGCTGGAGGGAGATGCTCTGGTAAACGTCAAGGAAACGGTTGCGGCGGATATGACAGTTCCTTGCATGGTTTTCCGTTTCGATGGCATTATCCACGCAGCGCGCGTACAGATTGCCTTCAAAAATGGTGTTTTCTCCATAGTTGAGGTTGGCAACCGCATCGAAACAGTCGTGGATATAACAGTTGCGGACCGTCCAGTTGCGTCCGGCCTGACGGATGATTCCGGTTTCATAGGAGTGTGCCGCTCCCTCTTTCCGGCTTTTGTGGACCCAGTACCGGGTCCAGTGAAAATTCCCGTCCGGCGGATTCGCTTTGAGCGTTCCGGAACGGACTTCCGTAATCAGCTCTTTGATGTCGTCGAAAATCGGGAACGAGTGCCATTCGCAGAATTCAACGGTGATGTCAGCGCTGGCATTTTTCAGTTGCGGGCCGTCCGGAGTTCTGCCGACGACTCCGCCCGCAAGGCAGCCGGAAAAAAGACAGTTCCGGATAATGACGCCGTTTCCGGAGACATAGATCGCAGTGCGGCCGGGTGTCTCAAAGGTGAGACCGTTGATTTCCACATTCAAATCCTGTCCGGCGTTTCCGAGCAGACCGAAATTATAGGACCGGGAATCCGGTTTTTCCCCGTCCCCCTGCGGCATGACGCGGGGCGAAACTGCGATCGTGTGCCGGTTCGGATCCGCCGGGCCGTATTTGCCGTCCGGACGCAGGCGGACGAACAGTTTGCCGTTCCGGTGATAGAATCCGTGCCGGGGACCGGGAACTCCGGGACGCGCCTCGAAAGTCATAAGGGCATTCAGCGAGCAATACGGAAAAAGATCGGTCCCGCTGTACAGGATTCTTCCGGGGCGGACAGGATGGTCGATGCACCAGGTTCCGGTCGTTTGGTCGAACAGACGCCATTTCCGTTCTCCGCGCCGGATTGCCGGATCGGCTCCGGTGACGATGACGCGGTTTTTCTGTATCCTGTCCGCCCGGAATATGACGGGGGCTCCCGGTTTGCCGAAGCGTTTCAGCCGGACCGTTTCAAAATAGACTCCCGGAGCGATCAGTACCGTGTCGCCGGGATTGACGCAGTCCGCCGCCTGCTGAATGGTGCGGAACGGACGCGATGCCGTGCCGTCGCCGCCTGCTTGTGCGGAAGCATTCACATACAGCGTGGTGGCGGAGCAGAAACAGGGCAGAGCGAAAAGCAGAAACAGAATTTTCATTGTCAGTCCTTTTTATAATGCCAGAATGTCTGGAAGCCGGCAGCGTTGGAGTTGACGCTGGCGCCCGCGTAACGGGTAGGATTGCTCAGACTCCCCGCGTGTCCGTCCAGATAGAGAATATTCGGGTACAACTGATGCCGGAAGGAGGCGGCGAGCAGATATTTCCGGTAGCTCGCGGCATGGCTGACCATATAGTTCGTCCCGGAACCGTCCCCGGTATCATCGGCGGTGTCTGCCATGATGCAGATTTGCGACAGATTTTTCAAGCGGTCTGGTTTCAGAAAATTAAGGTTGAAATTGAAGCCGAAACTGTAAAAACCCGGATTGCTCGCAAGCCCGTCGTCGGACGGATTGGAGTCCGATGGACAGAGCAGGAGTTTCGCCATGGTCTCTCTGGGAACCTGGACGCCGTTGACAAACGGGCTGCTGTCGTAACGGACCCATGGACGGGTTCCGGAAAGCACGGTGCTCGGCATGGCGCTGGAAAACAGAAAACCGTCGTTTGCATCCGTATAGAAACTGCAGAATGTTCCGATCTGTTTCAGATTCCCGGTGCATGCGATTCTGTTTGCTCTCATCCGTGCGCGGTTCAGGGCCGGAAGCAGCATTGAAACAAGTATTGATATGACAGAAATGACGATCAGAAGTTCTATAAGAGAAAAGTGTCGGCATCTGCCGGAAGGAAGTTCGGATTTGAACGGTTTACGGATGAACGGGTTCATGGCTTGCCTCCTGTGGGATATGTGTTATGCTTGACGGAATGCTTTTTTCCGGTTTTTTCTGTGTTTTCTTCCACGGGTTCCTCCAGATGAAGTTCTGTACTGATATAGATCCGGCGCGCGGTGCCGTCGGGGGACGTGAGCCGCCGGTACAATTCATCGACGGCGGCGATTCCCGCCTGCCGCCAGTTCAGGGCGATTGTCGGCATTGCTGTCGGATGGCTGTAGTGAAACATCGGCCGGCCGTCCATGCACAGCACGGTATGGTCTTCCGCAAGCGTTCTTCCGCAGAGTGCGTGATAATTGAGTGCGTCGTGATATGCGTTGGCTCCGAATACATAGAGGTAGCCGCAGGCGGGATCGAACTCTGCGACCGGGGCGGAAACTTCCGTGCAGATCTCGCCGGGAAGATTCCACAGGGAACGGAAGACCAGTTCCCGGAATGCGTAATTCTGACGGTTGGAGATGATGAGGAAGATCCGTTTTTTATTCCGGGAACGGAAAAACTCCGCCGCGAGTTCGGCGGAACGCACGGGATCAAGGTCTATCACGGAGAAGATTCCGCCGTAGGTGTTGTGCATGACCAGCCCGACCATGGGCGTTCGCGGTTTCGGCTGGTGCAGGACGGAGTCGTAACCGCCCAGCAGGATTGTGCCGCTGCTTTTCCGGGAGATCGAATCCAGCACGTTGTCATTGAATTCCGATGCAAGAAAGAAATGATGCTGCATTTTCAGTCCCAGTTCCTGAATCCGGCGTTTGACACCGGAAACGGCGATCCCGGTCAAATTCCGGTCTTGTCCCTCTGAGAACGGAACGGATACCACGGAGATCCGTTTTCCGCGTTCCTGCTGCCGGTGTTCCGTAACATAGCAGCCGGAACCGTGCCGCAGTTCCACCAGACCGAGCTTTGCCAGATGCTCCATCGTCCGCCGGGCGGTCGGCAGGGAAACGTGAAACAGTTCTGCGAACCGCCGCAGAGAGGGCAGGCGTTCTCCGGCGCCATATCCGCCGCAGATGATTTTTGCTCCCACGAAGCGGTAAAGATTTTCCTGTTTTTTCTGACTCATGATCCGGCTGTCCTTCCTTTGGAATTTAATCTAACCGCTCCGTGTGATTCTGTCAAACCGGATTATGGAAAAAGTGTTTCGGTATTTTTCTGTATTTGCTGTATATGCAATACACGAACGAGCGGAAAAGTGTTTCGTTTTCCGTTGTGTCTGACCGTTTGTTTTTGCGCGTTTATATGTTGAATTTCCATTCCCGGTTTTTTTCCGGTATTATGATGGGTTCTGCATCTGTGATGAATTTTCTGCATTGATACTGGGAACTTTGGTATTTGCGGTTGGAATATTTTGGTAAAATAATTATTTTTTTGAAAATCTGCTGTTGTTTTTTCGGGAAAATGTTGTATAATTATGTCAAGGGAATAGTCTTGCAAGCCTATTGTTGAGAGTGGAGCACGGAATATGTGGTGGAAATGGAATCCGGCGGAAATGTGTCGGAGAGCGTGGCGTTCGTATCCGGCGGCATGGAATGCGGAGGATTGTATGTTTGCCGTTTGTTCCGGTCTTCTGCCGTTGCTGCTGATGGTGTTTTTTTACACCAGGAACGTTTTTGTCGTGGAATTCTGGCCGTGTATGCTGAATGCCGCGTTCATTTCTGTTCTCTGCCTGACGGTTTTTGCCGGGGTCCGTTTTTTGTTCCGCAGCGGAGAGCTTGCGTTTTGCGGAGCGCTGCTGACGGTATTTTTCTTTTTTTCTTACGGGGAGTACAACGGTCTGGTTATAGATATTCTGCCGTTCGGGGTTACTTCCGCATATCTGCTGCTTCTTGCGGGAATATTTTGCCTGGCAGCCTGGCTGTTTGCGGGAAAGCGGATCCGGTTCAAGCCGTGGGTTGTGCACTGCCTGACGATCGGAACGGTGGCACTTTTTCTGATTCAATGCGGAAAGGCGTTGCCGGTAATGATCAAAAGCGAGAGGCTGGGCTATCGCTGCGACTGGCGGCCAATGACCGATCCGGCGCTTCCCTCTCCGGATATTCATTGGATTCATTGTGACGGCATGTTGGGGTTTGATTCTTTTCAGACCTGTTATCAGGACCGTCAGGAGGAGTTTCAGCGCTTTCTGGAGCAAAACGGATTTGAGGTTTACCGGAGTGCCTCGTTTAACGCTCTGAGAAGGACCGTTTGCGCGCTTCCGGCTCTGATGAGCCCCGCGTTTTATGACCGGTATCTGGGGCATCATATCGACTCGCAGACGAACCTGTTTCGTTTTCTGGGGGAGAATAAGCGGATTTTTGATTATCACCGTCTGATGCAGAATGAATTATATTGTTCTTTTTCGGCAAAGGGGTACCGGTTGCATTTTCCTGTCAGGCAGACGAAATATATCGGGTATGTGAGAGAAAGAGCGGAACTCCGCAGTATGCTGTGGAAAGCGACATGCGATGAAACCGGATGTTTTTTCGGCTATTTGAATCAATGGATGCCGTTGTCTCTTTTTCTTTCTGCGCCGGATGCCGACGAGGCCCTGTATTCTCCGGAAGCTGTTGCCGCATTCTGGGGGAAAGAGATTGCAGGATCGGCATTCGGGAAAGGCAATATGTCCTACTTGTCCGGATGTATGGACGCGCTCGAAGTCGAATCTCCGAAACTGGTTGTTTACAACCATGAGGTGGCGCATTATCCGTATATTTATGACCGGAACGGCAATTTGCGGAATGTTGACAAAAAGAATACCGATCCGGAAAATTATCCGGAACAGCACCGGTTTTCGGCGGCGTTTCTGAGGCGGATGATTACCCGTATTGTGGAGTCGGATCCCGATGCCGTCATCGTCGTTCAGGCGGACCACGGTCTGCACGGTACAACGGAGGCGCAGATATACCGGGCGTTCGGCAAGGGAGCCGTTCCGGCGGATCTTTGGAACCACACGATCAGTGCGGTGCGTGTGCCGCTGAAATACCGGAATGGAAACGAGGTGCGGATGAGAAATTCTCCGCTGAATATTTCCCGCTATCTGATCAATTCGTTTGTCGGACGTGGAAATTATGAGTATCGGAACTGACAACTGTAAGGAGGTTTCCCATGTACATTGATCCCGGATTCGGGTCTCTGCTGTTTCAGGGGGTCGCGGCGTTTCTGGCGGCCTGCGTTGCTTATTTTGCATTCTGCAAAGCGAAAGTGCTTGGCGTGTTTCGACGGAAGAAGAAAGAGGAGGAAGATTCGTCTTCCGCTTCCGTCTCTCCTGCGGATACGGATGAAGACGGGTTTTTGAAATGAACGATCCCGCGTCTTTCCGGGACCCCGCCGGAGTAGTGTTTTACGAGAACGGAATGGTGAAACGCCGGATCAATGCCTGCTATATGCCGCAGTACAGAAAACTGATCGGATCCGGACTGTACCGGGAACTCGTGGCTGCCGGGATGCTGGTCCCTCACAGAGAACTGCCGGAAGAGAGCGGTCCGGAGGAGCTGGTGATCCGTCCGCTCCGGATTCCGATGATCTCCTATCCGTACGAGTGGTCATTCGGTATGCTGCGGGATGCGGCCTTGCTGACGCTGAGGGCCCATAAAACGGCTCTGCGGTACGGGATGTGTCTGAAAGATGCGTCCGCTTACAATATACAGTTCATTGCCGGACGTCCCCTGCTGATTGACACGCTTTCTTTTGAAGTGTATCAGGAGGGGGAGCCGTGGTGCGCGTATGGGCAGTTCTGCCGTCATTTTCTCGCGCCGCTGCTTCTGATGTGTCATACCGATCTGCGCCTGAATCAGCTGCTGCGGGTATATCTGGATGGAATTCCGCTTGATCTGGCGGACCGTCTGCTGAACGGAAAAGGCGGATGGACGGCGCGGGTGCATATCCGCTGGCACGCGCGCGCCGTGCAGAAACACGGTGAGGAGGTCCGGGAGCACTGCCGGAAAAGAGTGCGGCTCCCGATGTCCCGTCAGATCGCGATGATCGGGAGTCTGGAAAACGCGGTCAGCCGGCTGAAGCTGCGGAAGATCGTCACGGAGTGGGGCGATTACTATTCCGGAACGAATTATTCCGCCGGAGCCGCTGCCGGAAAACTGGAATGCGTGCGGAAGCTGCTGGCAGAAACCGGAGCCGGGACGGTCTGGGATTTCGGAGCGAACGATGGAAGGTATACCCGGCTTGCGTTGAGCTCCAGGGCGTCTCTGGCGGTTGCGTTCGATATGGATCCCGTTGCGGTGGAACGCAACTACAATACGGTCCGCAAGAGCGGCGAACAGATTCTTCCGTTGCTGTTGGACTTGAGCAATCCGAGTCCGTCTATCGGTTTTGCGAACCGGGAGCGGACGGCTCTTCCGGCCCGCGGAACGCCGGATTGCATTCTGATGCTCGCAGTGATTCATCACCTCGCGATTTCGAACAACCTGCCGTTGCCGCGTATTGCGGAATGGCTCGGCGGGCTGACGGCGTTTCTGATCATAGAGTTCGTACCGAAAGAGGATTCGCAGGTTCAGCGTCTTCTGCGGAACCGGGCGGATGTTTTTCCCGGCTACACGCAGGAGTCGTTTGAGAGGGAGTTTTCCCGCTTTTTCCAGTTGCGGCACCGGATCGCTCTGCCGGAGAGTCTGCGTACTCTTTATTTGTGGGAGCGCAGACCGGTACCGGATGAAAAATGAGGTATGATTTCCCGGCGGAACTGCCGCCGGGAATGTTTCCGGCTGTCAGCAGAGTCCCAGCCTTGCCATGATCTTGCCGACGGCTTCTCCGTCTCCGGTCGGTTCCGCTTCGGGTGTGCCGAGGATCTGATCCGGATTTTCTTTCTGATAGAACTGCCAGCATGGGGCGCCGTTTTTAATGAGTCCGTTCAGGCCGATATCCGCCATCGGATGGGTGGTGCAGCAGCTCGGACACCCGGAAATCCGGATTTTGTCGATGATCTGGTCCGCCAGCCGGATTTTTTCCTCTTCTTTTCCGTCAAAATACGCGTCAAGCGCCGCGCCGATGCTGTCGCCGAGTTCCGGAGAATTCCGGATGCCGATCTTGCAGACGGTGCAGCCGATGCAGGTCACGATCTGTCCGGCAAAGGATTTCAGAGTCGTATCCAGTTTCGGCAGCAGTTTCAGCAGGTCGTCGTAAAGCGCGGGGAGGGCGTCGGTCGGGAAATCGACGAAATAGAAGTCGCGGGCGGGCGTCAGACGCAGTTCCGCAAGAGCATACTTTTCCATGATCCAGTGGAATGCTTCCAGGTCTTTGACCCGGAGATTGCCGTGTGGAATGCGGACGTGCACCAGTGATTCCTCCGGCTTGGTGGACGGGCTGGTGTTCAGGCGCTTCCATGCGTCGAGTCCGGGGTTGAGATGGGCGCTGAAACTCTTCGGGAGAAGACGTTCGCGCGATTTCCCGAATTCCGGCTTCAGATCGGGCGCTTCGGCTTTTTCAAAGTAGGAAAGATAAAGTTTTTTGAACTCTTCCGCTCCGAGAGCTTTGACGATGTAGCGGATCCGCGCCATGGCGCGGTTCGTGCGGTTGCCGTGTTCCGAGAACAGGTCGATCATTGCTTTGGCAGCGGCGGCGGCTTTGGCGACGGGGATGAAATCAAGCAGCAGGACGCCTTCGGCGCTGTTGCGTCCGATTCCTCCTCCGCCCCAGACCCGGAATCCTTTCATGCCGTCTTTTTTGATGGCGAGGAAACCGAGGTCCTGAACCCGGACAAAGCGTTCGTCCTGCGGTGCGTCGAACATGGCGATTTTGATTTTGCGCGGAAGATGAAACGCGGATTCAACGGAGAAAATATATTTTTTCAGTTCTTCCGCGTAAGGATAAACATCGAAAACCGATTCTTTGCGGAGCCCTCCGAGCGGGGAGGTCAGAATATTGCGGAACGTGTCGCCGCCGCCTCCGCGGAACGGAAGACCGAGTTGGAGACAGAGATCAATGACCGCTTCAATTCGTGTCGGTTCGACGTCGTGGAGCTGGATTGCCTCGCGGGTTGTCAGGTGCAGGAAACGCGCTTTCGAGCATTTGGCGATCTCGATGACCTTCTGCAGGTTTTCCCTGGAGACCCGGCCGCCGTTGATGCGCAGCCGCATCATGAACAAACCGTTTTTCTGCTGATAGATTCCGTAGGGCGAGAAAACACCCTTGATTTCCGCCGCGGTTCTGGTTCCGGCGAGAAACTCCCGGAGAGCCTCTTTTTCTTTCGTGTAGTCGTACATGCTTCCTCCTCCGTTTTTCGATAAAAAGTACAGAAGAAATATACTTGTTTTTTCCCGGATTGCAATCTATATTATGCAGGAAACAGAAAGGATTTTTATCATGCCGAAAACGATTCTGCTGATCCGCCACGCCAAGGCGCAGCCGTTCGGGCTTGTCCGTTGCGATTACGACCGGACTCTTGATCCGCGCGGGGTTCTGGAGGCAAGAAAGGCGGGTGCCGGATTGCGGAAACTGCAAATCTCTCCGCAGCTGTTTATGGCAAGTCCCGCGCCGCGCGCTCTTTATACGCTCCGCCTGATTCTGACGGAGATGAAACTGGATCCGGAACAGATTGTTACGGACCGTTCGATCTATGAGGGGGACCTTTCCGCTCTGCTGAATCTGGTCCGGGCATTTCCCGACGATGTTTCCTGTGCGATGTTCTGCGGGCACAATCCGGGAATTTCGGAATTGGTCGGTCATCTCTACAACAGTTACGCGCCGGCAATGTCCACATGCGAAGTCGTCGGGCTGACGCTGGAGACCGACCGCTGGATGGATGCCGGACTCGTCCCCGCGGTCTGCGATTTCCGTATCACTTCCGGGCAGCGCGCATGAAACGGGTCCGTTATTACCCATCCCAGACGCTGGGCTGCATCGGCTGCGGCAAGTGCTGCGGCGGTTGGCCGGTTCCTGTTTCGGAAGAAGAGGTCCGGAGTATCTCCGCGTTGCCACTGACCGGACTTCCCGTACCTCCCGCACAGTGCTTTCAGCAGGAGAAGCGGGGATGGTACCTGAAAAAGCTGGATGGACATTGCATTTTTCTGGACGACGAAAAAAAATGCCGGATCCATTCGCAGTTCGGGTTTGACGCCAAGCCGTTGACCTGCCGTCTTTATCCGCTGGATGTGCGGACCTGGAGCGACGGTTCCGTTTCCGCGGCTCTCCGGTATGACTGCCCTGCCGCCGCCTGCGGACAGGGCTGTGAGCTGACGGCATGCGGACCGCGGATTCTGTCGTTTGCGCGGGAATTGGAGAAACGGCGGAAGAAACCCGCCACAGCAGATTATTCCGAAGTGATTGCGCCGGAAGTGGAGCGTTTGCAGGAGATCGCGGATGCGTACTGCAGAATTCTGACGGAGGAATCCGTGCCGGAGAAAGTGCGGTTTTACGGTGCAGCCTGTCTGATCCATTTTCATGCGAAAGAGCAGAATTCCGATGATATTCTGGAAGCGGAAGAGTTCGGCGACGATGCGTTTGAATTTTTTTTACGGAGCGTCGAACACCTTTCCGGTTGTCTGGAGGATCCGCCGAAGATGCGGCGCGATATTCCGGTTGCGTTCCGCACCCTGTTCTGGAATTTTCTCCGGGCGGATGAATCGGTTCCGCTTGCCGGGCGGATCGCGTCAACCGTTGCCTCCCTGCGTTTTATTCTCGGCGGCGGAAGCCTGCTGCGGACGCCTGTCAAGGCGGACGTCAGTGCGAAAATGCTGTTTGCCGCGATGCGGAAATGCCGTCCGGAGCGCGGAGCGTTTCAGCCGTATCTGCAATTTTTGCGCGGAAGGCTGGAGTCGCTTCATTTCTGCGGAACTCCCGCTTGCGGGCTGACGTTTGAAGAGGGACTTCTCTATCTGCTGGCGTCGTATCCGGTGATCAATGCGCTTTCGGCGGTGTTTGCTCTTTCGCGCGGTTCGTTCCGTCAGAACGGGGAGGATGTGGCGCGGGCGGTGATTCTGCTTGACCACAGTTTTTTGCGGACCCGTCTTTATACACTCCGTTCCATGCGGACCGCTTTACGGAAAGTCGTGTCGGAAGAGTATTTTGCGGCGTTACTGAGTCTTTGCCCGGATTCGGAGTGAAGCGGCGTCCGCATCAATCGCCTTGAGCTGATCCGCCGTCATCTTTTCCGGTCCGACGAACATCAGCGACCAGAGATGACCGTTTGCGACCAGCAGATACTGGATGATTTTTTTCCCGCTCCGGCGGTATTCCAGGCGCGCGGCGTCGAGTCCGCCGATCTTGATCGTCGTATTCCGGACTCCGCCGATGGTTTTCGGGTCGGCGGAAAGTGCGTCAAAAGTTGCCTGACGGTTGAACGCAAGATCTCCGAACGTTTCCATGGAAAGAAGGTGGGCGACGAGCGGAGTTTTGCCGGAGAGGTCTTGAAACGCCGTCAGCTTTGTGGATCCCTGACCGATCAGACGGGTGAGGAACGTTCCGCTCTTCCAGTCACCGGATAATTTGAGTGTATATCCCTCTTTTTCCGACCCGAAGTCCGCGGCGGAGAGAAGCGGGCAGAGCAGGGACAGGAGCAATACCGGGAACCATTTCATTGACAACTTCTCCGTTTTGCATTGGCGCGTTTGATCGCTGTGTGTATTGCGGCTTCCAGACTTCCCGTGTCGGCGACACCTTTCCAGGCAATTTCAAATGCGGTTCCGTGGTCGACGCTGGTGCGGATGATCGGCAGTCCCATCGTGGAGTTTACTCCGCGGTCGAATGCAAGCATTTTGAACGGAATGTGCCCCTGATCGTGATACATCGAGACGATGCCGTCGAATGTCTTGCGGATGGAGTCAATAAACAGCGTGTCGGATGGATAGGGACCGGAGACCTTCATTCCGCTTTCCTGAAGTTTCCGGATTGCCGGCTTGACGATCTCTTCATCCTCGCTTCCCATGTGTCCGTTTTCCCCGGCATGGGGATTGAGTCCGGCGATCGCGATGCGCGGCTGTTCGACGTCTTCCGCTTTCGCCGCTTCTTCGACCAGTCTTGCGACCTCCATGATCCGTTCCTGCGTGACGGCTGCGGATACGTCTTTCAGAGCGATATGAGTCGTGACGAAAATAACACGCAGATCGCCTGCGGACTGCATCATCGCAAACCGGTCCGTTCCGCAGAGTTCCGCCACGAGCTCCGTATGCCCCGTAAAGGGGATTCCCGCTTCATTGATGGCGGCTTTGTTGACAGGACAGGTTACAATCGCATCCGCTTTGCCGCCGATGACGTCCTGCGTCGCTTTTACGACCGTATGATAGGCAAGCAAGCCGGTTTCCGGCGAAAGTTTACCGGGTGTCAGCGAGGAAAACGGAAGCGATCCTGTATTGACAATGTCCGGGGATATTTCCGGTGCGAACCGTTCCGCCGCCTTGCGGATGATCTCTTCCGGTCCGTACAGGCGGATAACCGCGGCGGAGGCGAGAGCTTCGTTCCGGAGAACACGCACCGCGATTTCCGGTCCGATCCCGGCGACGTCGCCGACGGACAGAGCAATGACAGGTCTCTGCATAGTGACTCGGAAAAACTCTGAACGGGGAACCGTTCAGGAGTTTTTGGAGGCAAGATACATTGCCTTTTTTTCTTCGAGAAGGAGTCCGACCTGATCGGAATCAATGGGAGTATAGCCTTTTTCCTTCAGAAAATCAAGGAATCCAAGCCAGTCCTGATGATTCCAGTTGCCCTGATGCCGTTTGACGAAATTCATGGCGATGGGGGATCTTCTCAACTTTTTGTAGTTCGCCTCTTCTTTGGAAACTGCCATAATGGACCTCCTTAACAATAGGTTGTTGACCGCACAGCGGTTTCTTGTAATATAACAGGGAAATCCGGAAAAATCAAGCCGGATTTTCTGAATTCGTAAATTTGGCGGTATTCAACGTCCGGAAAACATCCGTGAGGAGGAAAAAGAAATCCGGACGGACTCCGTGCCCTGGTTTGCCGGGTCCGTCCGGGTTGTGATTGGAATCAGATATGACCGTAATCTTCGCCGCGTTCACCGGAAGTTTCGCAGTCGGAAGGGATCAGAGCGTCGTCAAAATGGATCATGACGTTTTGCGAACTCTGAAGCCGCTGCAATGCGGAAACGTCGACGGCGTCGATTCCTTTTCCGCTGTCGATTGCGAGGACGGCGGCATTTCCGGCGGCCTGTCCGCTGATGATTGCCGGAGGGATCACGCGGAGAATATCCCATGCATAACCTTCGCCGGAGGCGCAGCGTCCGGCGGTGATCAGGTTGTCGTAACCGGAACGGGTCAGAATGCGGTAGGGCATTTCATACAGAAAATCGCGACGCTCAAAGTCGCAGATCGCACCGATGGAGTCGTCGAAATGCCTGTAGTGGTCCTCCTCTTTGAGGGTGTAGTCGCCGTCAATGCGGCAGGTCGTGCGGAATTGCGCCATGCCGGGCAGGGTGACGATTTCACGGGAGTCTTTCGGCTGATCCTTGATTTTCCGGAAGAGTTCCTGCTGATTGCGGATCAGGAAGTCGGATACCTGATCGGTGGACGTGCCGTTCCAGAGCGGCATTCCTTCCGGGTGACCGCCGCCGTAAAGATTGGCACTTCCGCCGCTGAATCCGGTGATCGCGTCGGCGATGTTCCGGGACTCCACTGCTTTTTGGCAGGACTCAAGCGTGATTCCTTTGCAGCAGTAAGTGTGGAAATTACCGCCGGTAACGGTCGGGACTCCGGCGCGGCGGAGAATATCGGCGTCTCCGGTGACGTCGATGATGATTTTTCCCTCGACGAACTCGCGTCCCGATTTTCCTTCCAGGATCAGCCCGCGGCAGTGTTTTCCGTCCATGACGGGGGCGGATACGATGGTGTCGAACAGAATTTCAATTCCGGCGTCCGCGAGAAAATCCAGAATGGAGATTGCGAAGATGTGAGGCGAGAAACGGGCGATGTAGCGGACATTAGTCGGTGTTGCCGGTTCGCCGTTCTGCCATTCTTCCGGGATGATCGCCCAGCCGTATTTGACGGAGAAACGGAGAAATTCTTCCGCGAGCCCGAAAATGATCTGTTTTCCGCGTCCGTTGCACATCGGAACAAACAGGTTGATGAGTCCGAGCGTGGCGAGTCCGCCGAGCATGGTGCTTTTTTCTATGAGCAGAACTCTTTTTCCTGCTCTGCGGGCGGTGAGCGCCGCCGCGATTCCTGCGACTCCGCCGCCTGCGACCACTACGTCAAATGAGGTTTCCCGGACCGGGATATTCTCCTGAAAAGCGATTGTTTTCACTGTTTTTCTCCTTGGTTGTTTGACAATACAATATCGTTGGTTGTCTGAAAAATCAATCGTTTTTCAAAGTTTTTTTTATTTTTGCAAAATTGTTTTTATATGGTGAAAAACGGCAGAAAAACAGAAATAAAAAAGCCGGTGATAGAAATCTCCGGCTTGAAGTTCAATATGGAGCCAGTCATCGGACTTGAACCGATGACCTGCTCATTACGAATGAGCTGCTCTACCGACTGAGCTAGACTGGCATCTGAACAGCCCTTAATTTAGCGCTTTTTTCCGAAGATGCAAGCCCCGGATTCAAAAAAAACGGATATATTTTCTGAAATATTCACGCTTTCCTATTTGAAAAACGGAAAACCGATGCTAAAGTTTTATTAATTTACGTCCGCAACGTGTTTGCTTATCGTTGAAAATGAAAGGGTTAATAAAAGATGAAAGCGGAATTCCTCAAGTATCTCGACACAAATTGCGTTTTGCTCCTTGAAGGTACCACAAAGAAGGCTGCTCTCGAAGAGATCATTGCGTTGGCTACAACCAGATGCACACTCGATGAATCCCAGCTTCGGGAGCTGATTTGGAAAAGAGAGAAAATGATGACAACCGGTGTCGGAAAAGGGCTTGCTCTTCCGCATATCCGTGTTCCGGGATTCCCTGTTCCTCTGGTGATCATCGGCATTTGCAAGGAACCGATCGCCGACTACAAGTCGCTTGACAGCGAGCCGATCCGCCTGATCGTCTTCATCGCTGCGGACGAACGTGACCAGGATGCGTATATCCGCCTCCTCGGAAGTGTCTCCTCCAAACTCAAGGATCCTGCAGTTGTCAGCGAGATCTTTGAGAACATGAAGAATAAAAAGAAAGTTCTTGCCGCTCTTGCCAAAGGCGACGGGGAATAAGTCTTTTTGCGGAAAAGTCTGCCGTTCCGTTTCCGGAACGGAGATTTTCCCGGATCTGTTACGATGCGCGGCGAGCCGGAATTCCGGTTTTCCGCTGCATTTTCCGTTTGTACTCACTCATATAAAGAGCGAGTCCGTTGAAAAACTCGGCCTTTCTCTCCGGCGAGATGATCAGCCCGGTTTTCGGGGGGACGTACTTTTTCATAGCCCGGACTCCTTTCTTAATGTTTGGAACACCCGTATAGACAGTGCGGTCTTTGTTTTGTTCCATGCCGGTCTGCGAGGTTTTTTATGAACTCTGATTCCTGTGTGTTCCGCCCGGAACTGGGAGCGATTCCCGAATTTCCCGCAGTGAGATTTGCGGAAAGCGACTGGCGCGACGGTATTCTGGTCCGCACTCCGAACTGGCTGGGGGACGCGGTCATGGCTGTGCCCGCCATTCTTCAGCTGAAAACAGTTCTACCGCCGTATTGCGGACTGTTCGTGCTCTGCCCGAAAGGGATCGCGCCGGTTTTTGAGGCCCTGCCGTTCATTGACCGAGTGGTGGCGCTTTCCAATCCCCATGCTTTCATGACGGCACAGGAACGGCTTTCCGTCAAACGGCTTCATGCGGGGATCGGGGTGCTGTTCAATAATTCGTTCCGCGATGCACTGGACCTCAAACGCGCGTGGATCCCGAAGCTGTTCGGCGCGAAAGCGCGGTTCCGTTCGTTTCTTCTGGAACGCTCCTATGAGTTTCCGAAGCGGCAGGATTTCACTCTGAACACTCCGCATCAGGCGGCGAAATATCTTGCGATCGCCCGGTCGCTCGGAGCGGAAGTCTGGAATGGCGTAATACCGGAATTCCGTGAGAATATTCAACCGGAGACCTGCCCGCCGGAGCTGGAATCGTTCTGCCGGCGTCCGCGGATTCTGGCGATTGCCGGAGGTGCGGCGTATGGCGCGGCGAAACGCTGGCCCGCGGAATCGTTCCGCGAGATCGCGCGCCGATGGATCGCGGAAGGCGGCTGTGCCGTGGCGCTCGGCTCCAAAAGCGAACGTCCGATCGCGGAGGATATCCTGTCCGGGCTTCCGGCGGAACAGTGCTGGAATGCGGCGGGGAAAACGTCGATGGACGGTCTGATGTATCTGCTGAAGCATTCCGCCATGTGTGTGGCGAATGACAGCGGTGTGATGCACCTTGCCGCCGCGCTCGGTGTGCCGGGGGTTGCGCCGTTCGGGTGTACGGATCCCGCCGCAACGTCGCCGCTGTCGCCGAAATGGACGATCGCGTTTCACAAGATCGCCTGTGCTCCGTGCTTCAAACGGGTCTGTCCGAAAGGCACGAAAGAGTGTTTTGAGCGGATAACGCCGGATGTCGTCTGGAAAATCATGAAATCGGAGTTGTGAATCCCTTGAATTTTTGCCGACCCGGCGGTATTGTACCGGAAAACCAAACGGGAGATAAGACCATGGACGAACAGCAGCATACCATTTCAGTTTTAGTCGCCAACAAATTCGGCGCTCTTGCACGGATCGCCGGACTTTTCAGCGGACGCGGTTATAACATTGAGTCTCTGACGGTCAACCGGACGCATGACCCGGAACTCTCCCGCATGACGATTGTCACGACCGGAAACGACGCCGTGCTGGAGCAGATCGAAAAACAGCTCAGCAAATTGGTTGATGTGGAATCGGTCGTGGAGCTCGACGGGTCCGACTATGTGGAGCGTGAGCTCGTTCTGATCAAGGTTTGTGCGCCTTCGGAACGCCGTCCGGAGATCCTGAGTCTGGTGGATATTTTCGGCGCGAAAATCCCGCTTGTTCAGAAAGACAAGATTGTGCTGGAACTGTCCGGCTCCTCACGCAAGGTCGAAAACTTTATTTCACTCGTTTCCGATTACGGCGACATTGAAGTCGCCCGCAGCGGCCGCACCGCCATTCCCAGAAAGTAAGGTTCCGCAGTGTTGTCGGCGACGGTTTCGTTTGATTCCGGAACGCTTCTGCTGGATTTCGGGGAACAGCCTCCGCCGGAAGAGGTTACGCCGCTTCTGCGTTATGACGACAGGGTCGGTCTGTGGCGTGCCAACGCATCCGAATATGCGCCGGTCCTCCGTATTCTCTATGCGGCGGGGATTTCCGTTCATGATTCCGCCAAAGCGTATGCCGAACTGCCGGATCTCGTTCTGCACAACGGATTCAAGCCGATGCCGCATCAGGCGAATGCGCTGAATGCATGGCTCAAGGCGAAAGGGCGCGGACTCGTTGTAATGCCAACCGGGTCCGGCAAGAGTTTTCTGGCGGTTCTTGCGATCCTTGCGGTCAAACGGTCCGCTCTGGTGATTGCGCCGACCATCGACCTCGTACAGCAGTGGGCGTCGTCGCTTCATCGTTTTCTCGGCGTGGAGATCGGTATGATCGGCGGCGGCTCCCGCGATGTGCGGGACATCACGGTGAGCACCTACGATTCCGCTGTCATCATGATGGAATATATCGGCGCGAAGTTCGGCATGATTATTTTTGACGAGTGTCATCATCTGCCCGGTCCGGTCAACCGCCTGTGCGCGTCCATGTGCCTCGCCCCGTACCGGCTCGGTCTGACCGCGACGCCTGACCGCGACGACGGCGGCGAGGAGGTTATCTATCAGCTTGTCGGTCCGAAAGTCTGCGAGGTGTTTATTGACGAACTGGAAGGGCGTGTGCTTTCCCCGTATGAAACGCACCGGATCGCTGTTCCGCTTACTCCGGAGGAGGCGGCGGAATATGAAAGCGCCCGCAAGATCTATACCGGGTTCATCCGTGCGAACGGGATCAATTTCAAGGCGCGGGATGGTTGGAGTCAGTTTATCATGCTGACGGCCCGTCGCCCGGATGGGCGTGCCGCGCTCAATGCCTATCTCCGTCAGCGCGCCATCGCCCGCTGCGGCAAAGGAAAGCTGGAGGAGATCTGGCGCATTCTGATCCGTCATAAAACGGAGCGGACGATCATTTTCACCGCCGACAACGATGCCGCCTATGCAATCGGCAATCAGTTCTGTTTCCCGGTTATCACCCACAAGACGAAAGTCGGGGAGCGCAAAGAGTTTCTTGACCGTTTCCGGTGCGGCGAGTATCGCGTGCTTGTGACGAGCAAGGTGTTGAACGAGGGGGTGGACGTCCCGGAGGCGGCTGTCGGGATCGTGGTTTCCGGAAGCGGAAGCTCCCGGGAACATGTCCAGCGGCTCGGACGCATTCTCCGCGCCTCGGAAGGCAAACAGGCGGAGCTTTACGAACTTGTCAGCGAAGGAACATCCGAAGTGCGGGTCAGTGAACGCCGCCGTCAGCATCGCGCTTATGAGGGAAAGGATGCGGAGATGGAGGAGCCGGATCATGCTGACTAAAGATCTGTTGCGTTTCCGCACCGTTTCGGGACGGGTTCAGCCGCAGTTTATCGCGACCGGCGACCGGGCATTACTGGCGTTTGCGGGCAGTATCATCCGGACCTATCAGGATTCCCTGCGGTTTCCGAGGTCCGAGATACAGGACTCCCTGTCACCGCTGATCAATTCCCAGCGGGATCTGAAGCTGGCGAAAGGAATTCTGAAGCTGTACGACGACCTGTGTGAGTTTTCCGGAGATTCGGAAGCGGATTATGCCGCCATGCGCCGGACGCTGTTTACCGTTTCCTCGCAGATGCTGGAACGCTTGTCGCCGGAAGATCATTATGCGGATTTCCGTACGGATGTGTTCCGTGAGGCGGGGGAGGGCGTGGTTCCGCTTGCGGATAATATTTATCTGGATCTTCCGGATTATGAGCGGCTGATAAAGATCCCGGAGCTGACTCCGGAACTGCTGCTGGAGAAGTACAATACCGCGCTTGCGCAGTCGCTGGTGCTGTTTGCGGCATCGCTGGATCTGACGATTGAGGAACCGGACAGTGCGAAGATGCGCCGTTTCTTCAAATACCTGAAATTTTTCCGTCTTCTTGCGGATGTTTCGAAGAGTTCGAAGTGGGAGAATGACGCGCCGTCGGTGATCCGGTTGAAAATCGACGGTCCCGCGTCGATTCTTGATGCCGCGTCAAAATATGGATTGCAGCTAGCGTCGTTTCTGCCCGCGGTGTTTCAGCTCACGAAATGGAAGTTCTCCTGTGAGTTGAAATTGAGGGAGAGATCGCTCCGGTTTACGCTGGATGACTCCTGCGGTCTGCGCCAGCGGTTCGGACGCCTCGGCATTTATGTGCCGGAAGAGGTGCGGATGTTTGCTTCGCTCTTTGCCGAGCGGTATCCGGACTGGACGCTGACGTCGGACAGCCCGTTCCTGAAAGGCAGGCGCGGCCAGATGTTTGTGTTTCCCGATATTACGTTTACGAACGGGAAACGGAAGATTTATCTGGAGCTGTTTCACAAGTGGCATTCGCGCCAGCTGGCGGAACGTCTGGATTTTTTGACCTCGAATCCTTCCGTCCCGCTGGTTCTTGGCGTGGAACGGCAGCTTCTGCGTTCCAACTCCGCCTTGAAAGAGGCGGTGGAGTCTCATCCGCTGTACGGCAGCCGGATTTTCCTCTTCCGGGATTTTCCGTCCGTCGAAAAGATGAAAAAGATTCTGGACGAATAACCGTTTCCGCGGCGGTTCGCCGCCCGTTCCGGCGCGGAAACGATTCCCTCGAATTTCCATCATGACGGCAGAAATGTTTCAGCTCCGTTTTTCCGCCGGAAAGCGGTTTTAGTCCTCCAGCGTCAGGAGCCCGAAAAGTTTCGGGTTCTTTTTTGCCCCGATTCCGGAAGACCATTCGATGTATTTGCGCTCTCTGCCATCGTTATCGTTGACCAGAAAAGAGAAGCCGCACTCCCGCGTCCCGGCTGTCAGCGGGTAAAGCTCCCGCAGGGGGATTGCCGCCTCGTAAATCCTGCCGCCGGGGACCGGGCGGATCGCCAGTTTTGCGGATTTGAGCTCTCCGACGGCAGTGATTCCGGTCAGCAGTTCCGGCGTCCAGAACTTGTGATAACGCCAGACAACCGGACGGCCTTCAGGAGTGTGCGCCAGAACAAGATCGGACCAGTCCTGTCCCTCCATCAGCGGATCGAACGCGATTTGAATGGAATCGCCGCACCATGCTTTGTCAAGCGGGAAACGCGGGCTTTCCGCATCATCCTTCACTTCAAACGCCAGATAGAGATTTTCCGCATCCCGCATGACCCGGCAGGTCGCGGAAAGGTCCGCCGCTCCGTTCCATGCGCCTCTGTTCCCCGGCAGAACGACCTGTTCCCGCCGGTTCACGGACATCGCCGGAACGCCGTCCCACTCGGAAAGCACGCCGTCTACCGTCACTTTTTTCTTCGCAGTCTTGCCGGACCCGCGCCATAGATGCTTCGCTGCCGGATAGCGGTCCGTGATCGCATAAAGTGCAATATGGTCGAATGTGACTCCGCCGGGCGCCGCATGGTTCACCAGCAGGGCGATGTTCAGCCAGGCCGCTTCCGGATGCGTAATGCGGATCGTATCGAAATACCGGTTCCATTCGGAGCCGGTGCGGGTGTTCAGCATATTGATCCCCGGACGGGACGGCTGAAGCCGTTTTCCTTTCCCGTCAGAAATCGTGCAGACAACGCCGAACGAGCCGTTTTCCCCTTTGGCCGTGGCGGTAAGAAGATACTCTTCGCCGGGCGAAACCTTGATCCGGCCGGAAGCGCCCCAGTAGACGCCGCCGCTGCCGGTATTTTCCGCACGCCAGGCGTCGGAGCCTCCGATTCCTCCGCCGCGCAGACGGGTCATCACTCCCTTTTTGCCTTTGAACCAGTATGCGGGAACGTTTTCCCCGCCTTGCCGGAAATCGCCGTTCCGGAGCAGATTCCCCGAAACATCGGCTCCGTCAACCCGGATCCGGAGCGGAAGAACAGCTTTTTTTCCGTTTTCAGCCAGTTCAAAATGAGCGGTATAGGTCCCCGGTGCGGCGTTTTGCGGGATACCGAGTGTAAAACGGCTGTATTTCCCAGCGGGATTTTCCAATGAACCGTTCCATCCCGGCGGAGGAAGGAGCTTCAAGGTCAATCCGGGAGGAAGTTCCGGCGGAAAGCCGCGCGAAACAGAGGTGCCCGCTCTTCCCGTCAACAGACCGGGAAGTCCGCGGAAAAACGATGCCTGCACGGCAAGCCATTCCGGATCGCCCCCTTCCACAAACTGCGGGAGGGCGGTAAAAGCCCTGCGCAGTCTGCCGCCCGGCGCCGGAACGTTTTCCCCGCGATCCATCAGATCAACAGCAACCACACCGTCCGTGCCGGGAAACAGCTCGGCTTCGACGGGGGACCGTCCTTCATTCCAGCCGACGACAATCGGCGTTTTCCCGCGCAGGAAAAGATGCAGTTTCAGCGGACTGGAAGCCGGGGTCAGCGCGCCTGCGTAACGGGCGTGTTCCAGCCGGTGTGTCATTGTGCGGTAGGCTGCGTAGGCGGGCAGAGGGGAGCCGTCTCCGTTTACAGAGCCGTAACGGACTTCCGAATACGGGCGTTTTTCAAAGAACCCGAATGCGAACGTTTTTGCGACGCCGTTTGCGGCTTCGATCACATGCCCCCGTACCAGCTTTGCCGCGAATTCCAGAGGATCGGATGAATTCCACCACGATTCCTCCGTGTTGAACAGCGGCATATCCGGATAATCACGGAGGACCTGACGCCAGCGGTCATAGGAGCGGCTGCGGATTACATAATGAAATCCCATTGCGTCAAACCACGCTTTCCCGTTGTTTGCCTTGAGAGTTTCCGCCAGAAAACCGTGTGCGTCGACGAGTCCGCCCGCAACGATGCGGCAGTCGGGATCCGCCTGCTTTGCGGCTTCATAAGCGGAACGGATCAGAACGGCGTAGTCTTCCGGGCTTCCGGAGAGCCAGAAACAGCTTTGATAATTCGGTTCGTTCCAGATTTCATACCACCGGACACGTCCCCGGCAATGGGCGGCAAGCGCGGAAATGAACTGTTTCCACGCCCCCGTTTCCGGCGGATATGCCTGATACGCCTTGACTCCGATCGGAGGAACCAGCCGTTCCGATTTGGAAGGCGATGCCCATTTCGGGGTCATTCCCATTTGAAGCAGAACGCCCATCCTGTAGCGCTCCAGCAGTTCAAGCCTGCCGTCCAGCCCGCTCCAGTCGGGCGGGATCTCCCGACGGGGCTGGAGGTTTGCCCATTTGACTCCGTGCAGCCGGACCCATTTCGCTCCGGCGCGCCATGCCCGGTGAAGGCGCTGTTCCTGGTCCTTCTTCCAGAAGACATTCAGGTAGGCAAAGCCTTTCACCGCATGACATCCGAACCGGGAATCTTCAATGAACTCTCTGGTGACCGGTTCCAGCACCGCATAAGAGGCAGTCCCTTTCCGTCCGCCGGGGAGCGTATAGGAAATTCCGTACCATCCGCGTTGCGAGGCGGGCAGGGAAAGAATGGCATTTCCGTCCGCAACAGCGGCGGTGCCCCGGAAAACCGTCTTGCCGAACGCGTCGGAAATCGTGTAAGCAAGTTCGCCGGGACCGTTCATATTCCAGATTTTGAATCGAACTGAGGCTTTTTCGCCGGGATCGTAGATAAAATCCTTATTGGAAAAGAACAGTTCCGCATTGGGTTGCGGACGGGACGCGGGCGCAGTCGTTTTCCACAGGGTGATCCGGTCGAAGCTGAGCCGGAAATGTTTGTTCGGGCAGAGAGCGCGGAGCGTCAGGTGGTTGGTTCCCTGCCGGACGGAGAATTCTGCGGTAAGCGCAAGATCTTTTTTCGTCTCTTTCGGGGAATCGGGGACGGAAAACAGTTCGCGGGAACCGTCGGGAAGAAGGAGCTCCAGAGCGTCGGCGCCATCTCCGATATTGCGGAAACGGTCGGTGTGGAATACGATCCGGCGGTTTCCGGGGCCATCCTCGCTCCATTCCAGAGTCAGGGCGGTGACGACCTCGTCGGGGTGCATCCACATTTTGAAGTTTTCAGAACTGATCCCGGAAACCATCGCCGGGTTGCCGGTGATCCCGCGCGTCGTAACCCGACAGCGGAACGTATTGCTTTCCGCGTCAAAGCCGGGAGCTTTCGGCAAAGCCGGAGTTCTGCCGTATTCCCAGGGTTCGTATTGAATCCGGAATTCCTTCGAGGAGGCATCCGCGGTACCGAGCTGCCAGAGCGGTTCCGTGGCGCAGGAGCAGACCGAGCAGAATAAAACAGACGGCAACAAATGACGAATCATGAAATATCCTTTCTGCAATCAGTTTTTAGGGTGCCAGTACAGCGCCGTTTTTCCCTCCGGTGTGCTGTAACTGAAAATCGCGGTCAGGTGCGGCATATCCGGTACATTGATCCGTAAACGCGCAACGTGCATATCGCCGTACAGGACATTTACCGAATTCCCGACATGCCGGGCGGCGGGCCGTCCGTAATCCGCACTGGAGTTGAACATCGTGAAATTGCGCGGCCAGCGGAACCAGCCGGTATCTCTCTGCGGCAGGCCGCCGGATCCGTTCCGCCAGTTGTCCGTCAGAACTATTTTTTTCGATGAGTTTTTCAGGGATGCCAGTCGGCCGCTGGATGCCAGCGAGCCATTGCCGCCGTCGGAAACAAGCCCCTCGTTGATGCCGTAGTCGCACTGGTAATGCCACCAGCTGCTGACGCTTTTTGCCGGCATGGAAGGGCAGTGGAGCTGTTTGACGGTGATGACTCCACCCGCGGCTTTTGCAACATCACCGGGATTTCCGGCGCATCCGAGCATCCGGTCGGTCCAGAGCAGTCCGCCGGACGCCATGACGGGCGGCAGATAATCATCGCTGTTGGATGCGTAAATCGAAAAACCGAGTCCGTTCTGTTTCAGATTGCCGGCACAGCTGATGGTTCTTGCCGTTTCTCTGGCCTTGTTCAGTGCCGGAAGCAGCATAGCCGCCAGGATCGCAATGATGGCAATCGTAATCAGAAGCTCTATGAGGGTGAATCCGGAAAATTTTCTGTTTCGTTTCATCTTCCTGCCTTTCATTTTGCATGTTGTGAATTTGTCCGTGCGAGTTCCCGGACGGAGATTCCGCGGTTGAGCGCCTCACACGCTTTTTCTCCGGCGGCTTCTCCCGTTTTCAGACAGTCGCCTGTGACGCGGTATGCCGCATGAGCCAGATAGGAGCCGGAGATGCAGCGTCCGGCGGTCAACAGATTTTCCGCATTCAGCGGAACCAGGGAGCGGAATGGAATGTCGAACCCGGGATTCGGAAGATTCGTCTGTTCTTTCCGGTCCGGTTCGTGGATATCCACGCCGAAATGAACCGTGCAGATGCCGTCCGGATGCCGGCGTCCCGCTTTGAGATCATCGTCGGAGATGTGGTATTCCCCGGTGATGCGGCGGGTTTCGCGGACTCCGATCACGGCGGGAAGTTCCAGCAGATGGACATCTCCGAGAAAATCGCGTATCTCCCCGAAATAGCGCATGGCGCTCTCCACCTGACGGAACCCCTCCTGCGCCGCCGCACTCAAATCATCGCCGCTGCAGCCGCTTTTGTACCGGATATGCGTCCACTGAACCAGCGCTTCGCCCTCGCGCGGAAGTTTGATCAGCGCGGGGAACGTGAACGGAACATCCCGGACAAACTGTTCCTTGTCCGCCACGCGTTTTTCCAGAACCGTGTACCAGTCGAGAATCCGGTCGGCGGGATATTCCGGACGGACGCCGCCGATCCGGAACATCATCGTCATCGGCTGGAAACAGCCGTCGGAAGGGCGCCCGATTTCGAACGGACAGCCTGCGCGGGCGGCGATGTCGCCATCCCCGGTGCAGTCGATGACGACTTTTGCACGGATCAGCTGCTTTCCCGATTTGTTCTGCACGAAGACTCCGCGGACGGCACATTCTTCCATGTACGGTTCGCACGCCATCGTATAAAGCAGCACGTCAATGCCCGCCTCCTGTGCGCAGCGGTTCAGAAAAAGCGCCATCTCCACCGGATCGAACGACATGTTCCAGAGACCGCCCCAGGCGTTCCGCTCCATCAGCTTTTCGCGGAATTCCCGGTTGAGCCCCTCTTTCCGGTTGTCGAAAAACGGAGAGAGAAGCCCGAGGGTCCACATCCCGCCGAGCTTTCCTCCGTATTCCACCAGAGTGACCTTTGCTCCTTTGCGTGCCGCCGTGAGCGCCGCCCCCATTCCCGCCGGGCCCGCTCCCACGACGAGTATGTCGCATTCGCTGCGGACCGGAATCTCCAATACCTGCTGAACCGTCTGTTTCATAAAACTCCTTTCCATTGCGGATTGTTTTTCTGATAATATTATACTATAAAAGAGCCCGTTTGACAATGCAGAAAAACGCTGTATATTTATAGTATTATGCTGAAAATAAAATATTTCGATAAATATTCCGCTCCGGAACTGGCGGATTTCCTGAAATGGAGCATCGTCTCTTTCGAGTCGCGCCATGCCGTTTTTCTGACGATTCACACGATGAGCGGACGTTGGCACGGACGCGACGGCGCTTATCTTTTTCCGCAGTGGATGACGCATCGCGCCGATTACTGCCGTCTCCGCCGCTATACCTGCCGGAAATATGACAAGGCGTGTCTGCATGACTGTGCCGCCGGAGTTGAGCAGGAGAGTTTGCGGACGGGGCAGCCGTTTCAGCATTTCTGCTGGAAAGGTGTGACGGAGCTGGTGGTTCCGTTCTCCTGGGACGGCAACCCGGAACTGATTTTTTACATCGGTCCGTTCCGCGGTTCGGAGCCGCCGGAGGAATTCCGCGCCGACTGGGCAACTCTGCCGGAATTTCCGGAGGAAAAACAGGAGACCCTGATCGGGGAATGCCGGCTTCTCGGCATGGCGTTTTATGCCCGTCTGCTTCAGGAAAACTGCATGGAAAACCATTTTTCAAACCGCCGGGAGATCATCCGGGAATATATTCTGCGGCACGGGTGCGGAGAGATCGCGCTCTGCGATCTGGCGGCGCATCTGGGCGTATCCGTATCCAGAGCAAGCCACCTGTGCATGAGTTTGCTCGGAGTCTCTTTTCAGGAACAGGTCTTGAACGTGCGAATGAAAAAAGCGGAATTCCTGCTGAAAGAAACCGACGAACCGATCAAAGAGATTGCCGCAAAATCCGGCTTTTCCAATGTATTTTACTTCAGCCGTATGTTCCGCCGGTTTTTCGGTACGACTCCCGGCAAGCTCCGCAGAGGTGCCGAATCGGCAAAGGAGCGTCGGAAAAACGGCGGAAGCGCCGGGAACGGTTCTCCGGAAGGCTGAATATCCGTTTCTGTTCCATGCTTCTGTATGTGTTCGTTCCACGGATGAACGCCGCTCATGGCTTCGGTAGGGAAAACAGATTTGCCGGAGTTTTTCCCTTTGCCGGAAAATTTCCGGGGGGACGGTCTGTCTGATGAAGTTAAATGATCTTGTTTTTTTCAAAATACCCTCTTGACATTTCCGGAAAATGTTGTATAATTAAAGAAGCATACCGAATGGTATACTGATTAAAATGAGGAAAATATGGTTTCAGCAAACGGAAATAAACGCGACAGTTCCCGCATGAGAGTGCGCCGGTATGTGATGGATATGGTCTATCAGAATTTCGGCAAGTCGGTGCGTTTGCCGTCGAACGAGGAACTCGCAAAAGAGCTCGGTATCGCACGCAGCACGGTTCAGCTCGGCATCAAGTCGCTGATTCAGGAAAAATATCTGGAAAGCAGACCGGGAATCGGAACTTTTACCGTTCCGACCGCCGGGGGTGTCGGAACCCGTTTCCCGCAGATTGCCCTGCTGGAGGGAGACGGAAAGATTTTTTACAGCGGATATTACAGTTATTCCCTGCGTTCGCATATCGGCATGGCTTTGGGAACCCTTCCTGCGCTGATTCAGGATGTCCGGATCTATTCCGAGCGGGAAAATGATATTTTTGAAGAGCTCCGGAGCATACGGTGCTGCGGATATGTCTGCATCAGACCGCCGAAAGACTATCATGCGCTTTTGCGCCGTCTTTCCGGATTCCGTCCGGTTGTGGTGGCGGATGACTGCGTGCCGGGGATTTCCAGCGTGGAACTGGATCGTTATAAGAAAGGGCGAATTCTCGGAAAAATGCTGTTGAAAGAGGGACGCCGGAACGCAATCTTTTCTCAGGGGTGCCGTTACCGGGACACAACGTTCCGCGGTTGTCAGGACGAGTTCGCCGCCGCCGGTGTGAGTCTGCCGGATTCTTCGTTCTTTCTTCTCCGGGATACGGAGCGGCTGAAAGAGGCGTTGGAAAACGGATTGCGTCCGCAGGCGGCGATGCTCTCCGTGGAAACGACGGATGAGATTATAGAGCTGTTCCGGAAGTATCGGATTGATCTGGAACAGGAGTGCCGGATCTGTACTTTCATGTATGCGCCGCCGACGATTCCGGAACCGATGCTGCAGATCAGGTTTCCGTTCCGGGAATTCGGGCGACAGACGGCCGACCTGATGCACCGCCTGCTGGCGGAACCGGAGCTGCCGCCGGAGCATATCGTCTTTGATGCGGATTATCAATATCAACTGATACAACAAAAATAAGGAGAATCGGACATGAAGCGTAAAAACAGAAAACGGATCGGAAGAAAATTCACCCTCATAGAACTTCTGGTGGTAATTGCGATTATCGCGATACTTGCCGGTATTCTGCTGCCGGCTCTGAATGCGGCGCGGGAGCGGGGGAGGGCGGCGTCCTGCATGAACAATCTCAAACAGATCGGAGTCGGATCCATGGCATACAGCAATGATTTCAGCGATTATGTGCCGTATGCAAGCTATGGTTGGAACAACGATATTTCCTGGAATAATACCTGGATGACGATTCTGTATCCCTATGTGCTTGGAAAGGAATTCCGGTGGAATACTTATCCGCGGGGGACTCCATTCCAGTGTCCCGCCGGACCCGATGAGCATTTCTGCTACCGGGACAGTGCGGTTCCCGCTAAAAAAATGACCAATTATGCATGGAATCAATTCCTTGGACAGCGTGACTATGATCCCGGTCTGAACGGCGCGCCCGGCAGGAAAATCACAAAATGCAGACAGCCCGGAACGGCTGTATTATGCCTGGACAGCAACCGAATGAGTAATACTGGAGGGCATTTCTCAAATTTTGGTTATGCATGGCGCAGCAATGCGGTCAAGCAGTCGCCGCTGAGACATCAGATGAATGACAATCAGCTTGCCGCGGACGGGCATGTTTTTACCGGAAATCCGACAAAGCAGACGGACCGCAATCTGACGATGCTTTACGGATTCGGATATGGCCCGTATAATAACTACAGCACAACGAAAGAGCATATCTGGCCTCTGTAAGCCGGAAAGGATTGGGAGAAAATGAGAAAATTGTGGATCTGTGCGGGTATTCTGCTTTCGTTGATTTCCCTGACGGCTTCTCCCGTTCTGGAATTCCCGTTCCGTGAAAGCGGGGAGCTGAAAGAATGGAGCCGGAACCGGAATGCCTCCGTTACGGAAGGGAGCCTCCGGTTTGAACAGAAAGAAAAAGTACCGTCCATGTTGGGAATATGGAAGACGCTTCCTCTCGAACTGTTGCGGGGGAGGCTGGTCCGGCTGACGGGGGAACGTCGCGGACAGGACATTCAAGTTCCGGACCGGGGGTATCTGGGGCCGAAGATCATGTTTGTCGTGCGGTGCGGAAAACGGACGCTCTATCCCGGTGTGGCGGGAAAGTTCGGAACCTATGACTGGGAGCCGTTCGATACCGTGTTCGAAATTCCGGAAAGTGCGGAAAAAGTTCAGCTCTTTCTTGGATTTCAGAACGGAACGGGCGTGCTTGAACTCCGCAATCTGAAACTTTCGGTCGCGGGTGTTCCGCTGAATTTATCCCATGCCGCCAATATGGAATATACGGACTCGGTGGAGAGGGATGGAAAAGGCGGCTGGTCCGATCAGGGACCCGGAGCGGATGGACGCTGCTTCCGTCCCGGTTTGCAGAAACGGTTGTTCGCCGGGGTTCCGTTCGCTCCCGGAACAAAAGGGAAAAGTATTCTGACCATGTATTCCGGGTATTTCCGCAACGGTCCGAAATCGGTGACGATTCCGCTTGGAAAGCCGGAAAAAGCACGGAATCTGTATCTGCTTCATACGCTTTGCTACGGGCCGAAGCGGCAGGACGCGGTCGGTGGCGTGGAGGTGGAGTATGCGGACGGGAAACGGGAACGCTTTCCCATCCGTTCGGCGGTGGAGGTCGGTGACTGGTGGAACGGCAACCGGTTTTCCAACGGTGCGATCGGGCTTCAGGCGCGCAGCGGCGACGGGGAAAAACGCACACTTTACGTTTCCCGGCTGAAACTGAATTCCACAGCGCCTGTGAAAGCGGTCCGGTTCGCGGCGGAAAATCCGGCGACGTTGTGGATCGTCTGTGCGGCGACGTTGTCGGAACGGGATTATGAGCTGCCGCGCATCAAACGGAAAGTCCGCACCACGATTGCCGCGAATAAAGACTGGCTGCCCGTCGCCCGTGAGGATTACAACCGAAGGACCAAGGGGTCCGCGCTTGATGTTTCCGCGTTTACGGACCGGAGACCGGCGGGAAGCTCCGGGCGCGTCATTATCCGGGACGACGGGCATTTCGCGTTTGAAAAAACTCCGGAACGGATTCAGCGTTTTTTCTCCGCAGGTGTTTCCCTGCGGGATCTGTCAAGCCGTTGGAAAATCGACTGGCTGGCGGATGAACTGGTCAAAAACGGTTACAATATGGTGCGCATTCATATCCCGGAGCATTTTCTGATGGCGGGGTCCGGCGAAAAACTGCGGCTGAACACTCATCATCTGGATCTGTTTGACTATCTGGCGTTTGCGCTGAAGAAGCGCGGGATTTATCTGATGTGCGATATGATGGGGGCACAGCAGCACGGATGGACGCCGTTCAAGTCGAAGTACTGGGGTTCCCCTCTGCCGGATCCTTCGAAACGGCGGGCGCGGCTTGCGATTCATTTCGATCCGGAGGTCCGTGCGGACTGGCGGAACGGTGTGGAACAGATGATCTGCCGGGTGAATTCGTATACGAAGACCCGTCTGATCGACGATCCCGTCCTGGTGATGGTCCTGGGGTTCAACGAACAGGAATTCGAGTTCAGCCGTTCGTATTTCGACCGGGAATATGCTGCGCCGTTCTACCGTGCGTTCCTGAAACGGAAATACGGCACCATCGAAGCGTACAACCGCCGTTGGAAAACGGAATTCGCCTCTTTCGGGGAGATCCCCTGTTTCAAGCTCCGTGAGACCGGAAATGCGGATGTTCACGAGTTCCTCTATGAGACGGAACGCAGTACGGCGCAGTGGTATCGGGATCAGATGCGCGAACTCGGTTATAAAGGACTGGTCGCTTCTTATAACGTGTTTAAGACTCACCACTTCAACCGTATCCGTTCCGGGGAGAACGACTATGTGGCGATGAACAGCTATCACGCCCACCCCTCCAACTGGATCGAGGGCGGATCCGTGGTTCCGCAGATCAGCGCGATTTCCAGAAGTGCCGGACTGTTCCGCGACATTCTTTCCGCGCGCCTGCACGGAAAGCCGCATGTGGTCACGGAATATCAGTGCGTATACTGGAACCGCTTCCGTTATGAACAGCCGTTTGTGTTCGGCGCTTATGCCGCGTTTCAGGGATTGGACGCGATTTCCATGCATTCGGATCCGGTTTCGCTTCAGCCGATGGTGTTCCGGAATTCCCGTATCGTTCCGTTTCTCGGATATACCGATCCGATTGCCGTCGCATCGGAATTCCTGACCTTTTTCCTGTATATGCGCGGGGACGTGAAGTCGGTTCCCGACAGAGTCCGTGTGCTGGTTACGGAGCGGGAACAGCGGACGAAGAATCCGAATGCCGTCATCTCCAAAACGCAGAGTTCGCTCGCCCTGATCAACGGCTTTTCGCTGGTCTATGACGGAAAGAACGATCCGTCCGCCCTGTTTTTCGCTCCGAAAGGCGAAGCGAAGACCGAAGGAACGGAAGCGTTTTCCCAGACCGTTGACGAAGCCGCGAATCTTGTTCCCTATCTGAAGATCATGAAAGAAAAAGGTTTCCTGCCGGAGAAAAACCGCAGCAACGGACTGAATCTGTTCGAAAGTTCCACCGGAGAGCTGCTGATGGATACCGACAGGAATTTTATGGCGGTCAATACGCCGCGTCTGCAGGGAATTTGCGCCGGGGCCGGGACGACATACCGGCTTGAGGATTTCGAGATCCGCGGGATGAGCGTTCCGGGGAATCTCTCGCTGGTTTCCGTGGACGGCATGAAGCCGGTCCGCGACGCGAAACGTCTTGTTCTGGTGTTCGCCACCAATGCGTTGAGCAGCGGGATGGTGTTTGCGGAGGAGGAAATGCGGACCCTGGTCCGCGGAGGAGGCGGTCCCGCGCTGCTGCGGGCGGGAGAGTTTCAAGTGCGGATCCGCAACCGGAATGCCGCATCTTTGAAGCTGTATCCGCTTGATCTTGCGGGGAACCGTCTGAACGAGATCCGCCCGTCTGCGGTGAACGGCGAATTCGCGGATTTCCGGGTCGACACGGCGCGGGACGGTGCGGCTGTGTTCTTTGAATTGTCGTCCCGCTGATCTTTCCGGGAAAATCGTCCGGAGGAACGTTGCTTTTGCGGAATGCGGTTCTATATTAATGTTCAGAATCAGCTGAAAACAACGGAAAAGGGAGCTGTTTATGAAAATATCGAATCGCATTCCCGGCGGAAATATCCGGGTCATCTCCATTGAGGGAAAGCGGGCTCTGCTGGATGTGGAGCTGAGGGATACAAAAGGCGACTGGTTTTACTGGTCGTTTCAGGCTGTGTTTCCGGAGCCGGGAATATACGAGTTCCGGTTTGAGTGTCCGAATCGGATTTGTACGCGCGGACCGGCGTTCAGTCTGGACGGCGGGGTGAACTGGCAGTGGCTTGCTCCGGAGGGGTATCCCGGGACGCAGTCGTTTTCCTATGAACATAAAGGAGGAAACGACACGGTGCTTTTCTGCATGGGGATTTCTTACCTCTAGCGCGATTTCGACCGCTTCCGCAAAGAACTGTCGTCGCCGTATTTGAGTTGTACGGAGCTCTGCAGATCCCGCAGAGGACGGAGTGTGGAACTGGTCACGGTCCGGGAGGGGGAGCCGAAGCGGAAAATTCTGCTGACTTCCCGTCATCATGCGGGAGAGATGATGGCGACCCATGCTCTGGAAGGCATTCTGCGCGCGGTCTGTGCCGATACGGAATTCGGGCGCGAGTTCCGGCGTACCGCGATGATTTATGCGGTTCCGTTCGTGGATAAGGACGGCGTGGAGGATGGGGATCAGGGCAAGAACCGGATGCCGCACGACCACGCGCGGGATTACGGACCGGCGCCGATTTATCCGGAAACCGGCGCGATTATGAAACTGCTTGACGCGGAAAAGCCGGAATTCGTCCTTGACATGCACTGTCCATGGCTTCGCGGCGGCGAGACGAATGAATTCGCCTATATGGTCGGCTGCGCTTCGGAAAGAATGAATCCGGAAATGGACCGGTTCGGCGGGCTTCTGGAAGAGGAGTCGCGTCCGGAGGCTCCGTTCCGGAAAGCGGACAATCTTCCGTATGGAGTGTCATGGAACACCGGAGCGAATTATACGCAGGGAATGACGCTCAAGCAATACTGCAGTGCGGCTTTGCCGTATGTCGTTTGTGCCCAGGTGCTTGAGATTCCGTTCGCGAACTTCCGGGATGTAACGGTGGACCGCCGTTCCATGCTGATCTTCGGCGAATCCATCGCCCGCGCGATTCTGAGATATTTGAAAGGCTGAAAAGCGGCATGGAATGCACATCCGGCATGTGCATTCCATGCTTTGCCGTTAAAGACTGGCGAGCAGTCCCGCTGATTCCATGACGGGATCCGCTGTTTTGATGTTCAGATTCGCCATTTTCATGGTCATATTGCCGGCGGCGTCCCAGACGTTCAGCCTGACGGCATGCATGCCGAGTTCCTGACCGGACAGATTCCAGGAGGAGAGTCCCGTCGTGTCAAACCGCCGGTCGTCGACCCACAGTTCGCTGCGGGCAATGCCGACTTCGTCGGTCGCGTTCCAGCTGACAAACGCCGTCTGACCGTTCACTTTGCAGGAGAGTTTCCTGATCTTCGGATTGATGACATCCGCGACCGTGAATTCCCCTTCCTGACTGACGATGCTCCGATTTTTCGCCTTGTCGAGCGCGACGACCGTATAGCGGTACGTTCCCGCCGCCATTTTTTTGATTTTGACGGAATTCGTCTTCGACTTGAACGTCTTTCCGCCGTCGATTGCGATTTCGTACCGCGTCACGCCGACGTTGTCGCTTGCGGCGTTCCACGCGAGAATGCCGCCGGACTTGTTGTCGACTCCCTCCGAACGCAGTCCGGTCACTTGATCCGGAGCGGTCATATCGTTCATTTTCAGATTTTTCCGGACCGTTTTCCCGGCGTTTCCGGCGGCGTCGTAAGCGGTGATTTCCGCCGTGACTTTTCCCGCAAGACCGGAGAATCCGGCGGAAAGAACGGAGCCGTCGAATTCGCGCGTCACGCCGCCGCAGGTGACGACATAACGGGCGATGCCGACATTGTCGTTCGCGGCGCTCCACTCCGCACGGAGGGAGTCCTCACCGGTCTGCGCAAGCGCGAGTTTCCCCGTCTTCGGCGCGGTGACGTCCGCGACGTACTGCACGACGTTTCCGCTCCACGCCGTATAGACATCCTCCCTGCCTTTTTCCGAAAGCACCGCCCGGACCGCGAACGCGTGATTGCCGACCCCGGCATTCTTGAGCGTATAGCTGTTCCCCGAGGAGAGTTTTCCCTGTACGGTTCCATCCACCATGATCTGATATTTGACTTTCACGCCTTTTGTCGCGGAATATTTGTTCCAGAAGAACTTTGCGTTATACTTTTTGACCGCGACCGCCGCGCCGTCCGGTGCCGCCGGAAGTCCCGGCTCCGGCGTGGGTGTCGGATCAGGATTCGGCGTTGGATCGGGATCAGGATTCGGCGTTGGATCGGGATCAGGATTCGGCGTTGGATCGGGATTTGGCGTTGGATCGGGATCAGGATTCGGCTCCGGTTCCGGCGTGGGATCGGGTGCGTCCGTACCGCCTGTTACCGTCAGGGTCAGGATGCCGTCTCCGGTCTTGCCGAGAGTATAGACATAGTCGTTTTCTCCGTGGATCACGCCGCTGCCGCCGACGAATGTGCCCAAATCGCCATTGTCGTTTCGTATGGAGATATTCTTGTTGAAGTTTTCCGCTCCGCCCGCCAGCTGATAGACTCCATTCCACTGGTCCTGAGCGACCGTAATGGTATAGCTCGCTCCGTTGTCGGTGATCAGGCTCCAGTCGTTGACCAGAATGCTGTGAGCCGGATGCCGGTCGGAAATACGGAAATCAAGAGTGGAATACTTTTCAAAGACAACCGTTGCTCCCCTTTCAATTTGCAGTTTCGTTGCGCTTCCACAGGAGGAGACGAGCATGCATCCACCGGCTTGGACGGTGGTGCTGGTGGCGTTGCCCCCGTAGATGTCCATGTATCCGCCGGCTTGGACGGTAGTGTTTGTAGCGGAGCCCCAGCCGACGTACATGCATCCGCCGGCTTGGACGGTAGTGTTTGTTGCGGAGCCGCCTTCGTAGACGTGCATGCTTCCACCGGAGTTTACGGTAGTGTTTGTTGCGGTTTGCCCGGAATAAAGGTTTGCGTCTCCGGTTACAATCGCATTGTAAATATGAATCTGCTCCCAATAGAAATTGTCCGTTTGCAGAGTGAATCCGTTTATTGCTCCTCCTGTTTTTACGGTAGTGCTGTTAGCGGAGCCGTTCAAGTTGACGTACATGCATCCGCCGGCTTGGACGGTAGTGTTTGTAGCGGAGCCCCAGCCGACGTACATGCA
>URKJ01000009.1 GCA_900548385.1 uncultured bacterium
GCTTCATTATGAATAATGCTTTTTATCATCGTTTCTATAATAGGCCAAAGTAAAGAGACCCGTTCCGCGTCAATCATACGCGGAACGGGTTCTCTGTTTTCACGGCAAAAAAGACGCCCCGTACCGAGAGGGGTCGGTACGGGGCTGCAACAAAGGAGAGAGTATGACCGGCGGCACTTGTCGGAATACCGCCTGTCATATCGTGTTTGACCATTTAATATAACAGATGTTCCATAAAAAACAACAAAAATTTCAAAAAAAATTTATTTGTGATATATTTCACAGAAATATTTTCAGATACAAATTGAGTGTAGAAATTTTTCCGGACAAATCGCTGTTTTTCCGTACTGTATTGGATTTTCTTCATCCACTCAGAGGGAATTGTTCCCCCCTGCGGAAACATTGCTGCCAACTTTTTCAGACTTTTCTTTTCCTTTTACCTTTTCTTTTTTGGAAAACGGTGTATTTTGCTTCATGAAACACGAAACATGAAAGGAAAAACATGATGAGATTCCTCCTGCTCGGCATGATCTGTTCCCTCCCGCTCTTCGCCGGTGACAATGCAATATTCCGCGATGCTTCCGGAAAAACAGTCGGCAAAGCCTCCACTCAGGGAAAAGAAACGGTTTACCGTGACGCTTCCGGAAAAATAGTCGGCAAAGCCTCCACATCCGGTAAAACCACCACATACCGCGACGCCTCCGGACGCGTAGTGGGAACCTCCACAAAAAACGGCGATCATCAAACGGTCTTCCGCAACAGTTCCGGTCAAGTCACCGGGAGTGTCTCCACGTTCGGCGGCAGAGCGGTTTACCGCAACTCAAAAGGCAACATTGTCGGAACCTCGACAAAAAGTCTGTCGTCCGGCACTACGTTGCGGAATGCTTCCGGACAGGTGATCGGAACCAAAAAATAAAATTTCAAGCAATCTCTTTGTTTTAACCTGCGCAATCACATCAACACCGGGCGATGCGGACCGGCGTCAAATGAATTCCTCCGCATGGCGCACCGGGGCGTGATATACTTTCGCGCAGGAAGAAGGCCTGTTTCCCGCAGAGAACGCGGCGGAGACGGCAAAAAACGGGAGCGTTCATCATGCCGCCCCGTCCCCGCGATACTCCGCGAGGGCGGGATCATCCGCGTAACGGAACATTGCCGATCGCATTCATTTCAGGATCATTTCCTCCGTATGGAACGGAATCACCCCGCCACACCTGCGGCGGGCCGCAATCCGTGAGGAATGGATCTCCGCGCCGCCCGCCGCCCAAAGCCACGGAATGGCTTTCCTTGCATCGGGAGCCTCCCGCCCGGGAGCCGGAGCCAGATCAATCACCCCTCCGACCCACGGACGGCGCGTCCCGTAGGCGATATCCACGTTCAAATTCTCCAGCCGTACTCCGGAGACGGAACCGTTCACGCAGAAAACGGTAATCCCGTTTTCCGAACGGATCATCGCGTTTCTCAGGGAAATATCGCGAATCGACGCACCGCCATCCGACGAACAGACGACCAGCGGTTCCCCTTTTCCCCACCAATAACCGGCGTACATTCTGGTTTCGATCACAAGACCGTCGGCGGAAACATTTTCCACAAACCCGCCCTTCCCCGCAAAAACGGCAATTCCGCGGTTGGAATCGCGGATAATGCAGTCCCGCACGAGAACATCGCGGACTTTTCCCGCCTGAAAACCGATCCGCAGAGCCGCGGAAGCGGAGCGGAATATGCAGCCGGAAATCACGAAACGTTCACTGACAGCCGATTCATCGGAAATCGAAGTGACCGCGATACAGTCATCGCCGCACTCGAAGAAACACCCGCTGACAACGACATCCCGGCACCCGCAGCAGTGAATGCCGTCGTTGTTCGGAATCCGCAGATTATTTTTTACACGGAAATCATGCAGCCGCAGAAAGGCGCAGCAATGGAAAACCAGCGTCCATGTCGGGGAATCGACGAATGTAACGCCGGAAATCTCCACATCCTCGCAGGTATGGAAAAACACCAGCCGGTTCGGGCGCAGATCGCGCGGCGGCATCTCATAATGAGCGTCGATCCGCAGTTCCTCCGGAACCTCACCGCCGATGCAGAGTTTTTCCGTGTCAGCAAATGCCATTCCGTTAAAATCAATCGTTCCCTCGCCGCAAATGCGGATATTGTGCTCGCCGACCGCATAAATCAGCGGAGTCGTGGCGGAATACAGCTCCCATGCGAAAGGGTATTTCAAATAGTCGCCGATGGAGTCGGGACCGCGCAGAACCGCACCGTTTTCCAGTTTCAACGTGACACGGGAACGAAGACGGACCGTCCCGATCCGGAACACGCCCGGCGGCACAACAACCGTCCCTCCTCCAGCCGCGGCACAGGCGTCAATCGCCGACTGAACCGCAGCGGTCTGAAGCGATTCCGTCCCGGGGACGGCATTGAATTCCGTAATGTCATACATCATCATAAACAATCCTTATTCTGTTATTGCAAGGTCAGTTTCATGTACCCGAAAATATTATGTCCGTCGTACAGGAACGGAACCGGCGTCGAAATTTCTTTCGTTCCGCCGCCCGAACGGTCGATCCGCAGCATCATCAAACGCAAAGTCTCACCGGGCCGGGCAGGATTTCCCCGCAGATAAGCGGGCAGATCACAGAATCCGATCCGCCCTTGGATCCGCCAGCCGCACTCGGCAGGTTCCGCTTCCGTGAAGAGTGACGCCGGAGCATAATCCGACAACTCATAACGGCTGCGCGGAGTCTGAGAGACCCACCGGGCATACCGCCTGCCGTCCGGGGAAAACACAAGTTCCACATAAGTATGATACCGTTCCTCCGGCATGATGAAAAGCTCGAACGAATCGTATTCGTACAGAACATCCGTTTCCGGCAGGCAAAGCTCCCGGTCGGGAAAAAGAGCCTGAAAATAGAGATATTCCGCATCATAGCACAGCCGCCAGCGAACCGGTCTCCCCGATTTGCGCGTCCGGTTCAGCGGATACTCCCCCTCCCAGTTCAGAGCGCTCCGCTCCCAGAACTCCCGGATGGGAAATCCGTTTTCCCGGGCAGAAGCAGGCAGACGGGGAACCGTATATTCCCGAATCGGTTCTTTCCATTCCAAACCGGTACGGATCTCCCGTTCCAGCTGATCCAGCCGCTTGCGGTTCTCATCGTCCCGTCCCATGTAATCATGACGGACAAGCAGGGCGCGGCGCACCTGATTGTAATCGTAAATCACCTCTTTCGCTTTCCACTGCCACGGCTGTCCGGAACTCGAACGGAACAGCGCCACCAGCCGCCGGTCCCGCTGTTCATCCAGCTTCTGCCGGTAAAGCCGGACTATGCCTCCGGCCGCCAAAGCAAAGATGACGGCAATCAGCAGAAATTTCAGGAACAACGGTTTCATTTTCCGTTTCCGGCAGTCTTCCGGATTTTTTCATGCAGTGCCCGGTTGAATCCCCCTTTTCCGTTTTTCACCGCCCGGCTCTTTTCGCTGTACACCGCCGCTTTCCGGAAATCCTTCTCGTTTGCAAATGCCACATAAGCAAGCATCTGCCAGGCAAGCGCCTGATTGACGGGGGAAATTCCCGGAATGCCGGCAGCCTCCGTTCCGGTTTTGTATGCTTCATCGAATCGTTTCAAAACCCCGAACAATCCGGCGCGCCGGGTCAGGAGCCGGGCGTAATCGTTCGCGGAAAGGGAATCCAGCGCCTCCCATTTATCCAGCGTCTTCAAAGCATCAGCATACTGTTTCCGGTGAAGCTGGGAATTCGACAGCATGTCATATGCAAGACATCTGTCCCGCTCGCTCAACTGTTCCCGACCGAGTGCCCGGGAAAGATTTTTCACTGCGTCTTCGTACTGCTTCAAGCGTGCTTGGAGCACACCGATGCGCAAATCCAGGCAGGCTTCACTCCGGACCGGCAGTTTTCCCGCGGCATCCCGGTATTCCAGCAGCATCTGCAATGCCTCCCTCTCCCGGGAAAGCGGCATTGCAAGCGAAATTTGAAGTACGGCATCGGTTTTCCGCGCGCTGTTATCCGCCAGTTCCGCCGCTTCGCGGAACAACGGGAGCGCCGCTCCGGTTTCCCCTTTGCGCATCCGGTTGATCCCCTCGCGGTAAACTTCGTCAAATGTCGCCGCGCCGAGGGTCGCCGCGCTCAGCAAGCAGCTCAATACGATCAAAGATTTCTTCATTTTTTTCTCCGGTTTCACGATTTCATTCTACTTTTTCAAAACTGATATTATCCAGAAAAAGGACTCCGGCATATTCCGGCATCGCTTCGATGCGAACGGATGGAGCGTAGGCATTTTCCGGAATATCAACGGTCATTTCAAATGTCTTCCAGTCATAGATCTTGCCGAGCTTCCAGGAGCGGGAAAGCGTCTTTTTCACACCGTTCTCCGCATAGTAATCCACATGCGCGGAAAGCGGCGTGTACTCTTTGAGGAACGGATGAACCGTAATCATCCTGTCGCTCCATGCTTTGACAGAAGGCTCCCGGAGCAGCGTCCCTTTCAAATCAAACGAAAAACGGAAACGTCCCTGTTCCAGTCTGCCCGGATTGACCTCCTGCATGAAAACAGGATTCGGCCAGCTCATATAAATCCCGGCGGATCCGCCCCTGCCGATTCCAGGTGCGGCATACGCAGCAAAACAGATGAACCACGGCAAAGTCTCGTCATATTCACTGCGCAGGTTGAGAATCCGCCTTCCATCCTTTTCCGAAACAAGCGCGCACCGCTCTTCGAATCCGGAATCCGCTCTCAGGATAACCGGCGCCGCCGTTTCCGGAACACGGGGACGCGGACAGGGTTTGCCATCCGTCCGGAACGACAGAGCAATCCGGTAATCCGTCCGGGGCGGAAGCGGATTCCGGATTCCGTCGAAAAACCGGAATTTCAATTTTCTGCCTCTGGAAACATCGGCAACGGCTCCCGCGCCGGCGGAAGATGCCATGTTCCACCGCAGATATTTCGGGAAGCGCTCCCGTTCTGCGGAAAACACAAGCTCCGGTTTGCCGGGACGGGCACCGGAAGGACGGAATGTAAACTCACAGCCGACCTGCGGAGAATCGTCGAAAACGTATTCCGTCACAAGACGGAGACGGTCTTTCCCGACCGCATAAGCGGAACGGATTTCCCCGGTGAATTTCATGCGCAGGACGCCGTTTTCACGCACCAGCCTCACCGTCGTCTCCGGGTCCATGCTTGCGGCGGCATACGGCATCCCGCTGAACATGGTCTTCGCCGCGGTCAGATTCTGCTTCCGCAGAACCGGAACCAGATGCCCGTCAACTTTGGCATACAGTTCCCGGATAACGCCGTTACTCCGCAGGATATACATGACATAATGGGAATTCTCCACTTTCCAGCCATAACTCTCATTGGTCAGCGTCAGCGTTTTGCCGATCCGGACCGGTCTGCCGAACACGGATTCCCGGTGAACGGCGGATGGCGTCAGCATGAGTTTCAGTTCCCCTTCCACACCGCCGAACTCCGCAAGATAATGCAGTCCGGTCTTATTCTCCAACGCCTGATAAAGATACTGACTGCCGTTCCCGCTCCTCATGCCGACCGTGATCCCGTCCGTCATTCCGAACACCCTCAATTCCGGACGGTTCCAATCCCACGGCCGTTCAGAAGACGCCCATACGAGCGTATGATCCATCATCCCGCGCTGTTTTCCATCGAATGGAAGAATACTGCAGCGGCGCGGATGCGGATTTTCCGGCAGCCAGTCCGCCAACATCCCCTCGAAAGAGTCCAGTTCCCACTGCTTTGCTCCGGGGAACGACAACGCAAACGTGCGTACCCGACCGCTTTTCGCCCGAATCCCGACACCGTCCCGTTCCGCCTGATAAACCAGTTCCCAATCCGCTTTCCGGACGCGCACCGTCACTCCGCCCGGATGGGGAACAATCTTCACCGATGCTTTGCCATCCGCCGGATTCCCCCGGACAAAAAGCTCGCTCTCCGCACCGACACCGTCCTTTCCGCCGCGAAACGAACGGATCAGACCGGACACCCTGTCAATCACCAGATCATAGCGACCCGCGCTGATTCGAATCTCTCTGTCCGTTTCCGCAACAGAGGGAGCGCCCGCACTCCTCCCGTCCACCGCGAAAGCAGGACGCACCTGTTTTGCCCATACCGGAAGCTCCGGCAGGGCGGCGATTACCGCATTGCCGAAAGGCGGCAGAGTCAGCCGGAGCTTCCCCGGACGGTCCATCACAATCTCTTTCCCTTCATAAAGTTCAAAAAGTTTCGCTTTCCGGGAAAGCGGCTCCGGCAAACTCAGGACGGTATCGACGGAGCGCGGAGAAAAATTGATCGCCGCAACAATGGATTCCTCCGCCGTCGAACGCAAAACCGTGAATACCGCCGGATCAGACGATTTCACCGCAAGATAATCCGCGGTCCCCCTCCGGAGCGGTTCCAGCTCTCTGCGCAACTTCAGGACCCGGTTCAAAAAAACGCCCTCGCCTTCGGTGAAAGTCTCGTAGACCATCGGAATACCGTGAATATACGCGCACATGGCGCGGATCGCCTTGTCGCCCTCGAATCCGAACCACTTGCGGTAAGGCCAGCTTTCGCCCACGCCGGTTTCCATGTAACGCATCCGAATGGAGCCGGGAGCGTCCACATACTGCTGTTCGTCCAGCCAGAGCGTCAGCCCTTTGACGAAATCCGCCGGGGAAAGCGCACGGAGCTTGAACCAGCACGACTGAATATCGCGGTCGTAGTGCATGTCGCCGCAGGCGGTGAACGGAAGCTCTCCGCTTTCCAGAAGTACGGCGCTCTCAGGATTGCCGCGTCTGGCTCCGGACCGCATGGCGTTCGACATGTTGATCCCTCCGCAGGAACTCGCCAGAGAAGCACGGTCGTATTCCAGCGCGGGGAGCTTTCCCCCCTCCAGCTTCATTGTCTGTCTCCACAGGGCAGGAAGCATCTTTTTATAAGGTCTGGACTGATTGTTGGAATTGGCGATCCCCGGAAGTTCCGCGGGGAACCCCCGTTTTCTCCAGTTCCGGAGCGTCTTGCTGCCATAAATGGCGTCGATGCGGAAACCGTCTGTTTTCAGATTTCCGGTATAAAACTCGCACACATCGCCCATATATTTCCGCCATGCGGGATTGTTGAAATCGGCCGCCCACCCATCCAGCACGTTCCCCTCCTCCGTAAACGCCATCATCGTGGCGCTCTGCCCCCGCAGCAGAAAACCGACCTGACCGCCGCCGTGAGGAACCAGATCCTGCAGGACCCGGATCCCGTTCCGGTGCAGAGTTTCGTTTGCGAAACGGTAATCGTTCCAACTGCCGATCTTGGGTTCAATGACTTTATAATCAATCGGATTGTAACGGCAGCTCGAAGCCTCGGAAGGACGGTACCATGTTGTATTGAGCCCCAGCCGCTTCATCCGGGGAAGGACGCAAAGCGGAATGTCCGCGATACGGGAGAGGTGGAACGGCTCGTTGCTCAGCCCGTAAATCGCGGCATCCCGCACCCACTCCGCCCGGTCCGCGGGCGGAACATATCCCAGGTCCTTCAGCATCTGAGGGCAGTTCTCGCGCAATGCCCGGTCCGCACTCTTTTCCGCGACCTCCAGATAAGCTCCGGCAAGCTGCTGGACCGCTCCGGGCTGAGCCCATCCCTGCGCACCGAACCGCCAGTCCGCCTGAAGATTGTCCCGGTTCCGGCGGTAACGTACATTCGCGCCATCCAGCCGGCTGTCGGCAAAAAGGATCAGGGAAAGTTCCGGGCGCGGGGAAAGTATTGAGAATTTTACGCGGTCATTGCCGGAACCGGACAGCTCCGCAATCTTTCCGGAACGGTTCTCCCAACGCATTTCCGGATATTCGGGCCGGTTATCCTCCCGCCACCAGCGATCCGTAAAAAACGTCGCCGGGAAAAAATATTCCCCCTTTAACGGGAAGAACAGAGTAAAGCGGAAATTGCGGAACTTCGTTTCCGTCTTCGCTGCGGAGGAAAAGCTGCCTTTCCGGCGGATTCGGTTTGTACGTCCGTCAGATCCGAAAACGATCTCCTCCGTCAGCATCCAGTTCCCGGAACGGCAGTTCAGCGTCAATGTCTTTGACGGCGGATCGAACCGGTGGGAAAGCAGGCGGACGGCAGACTCTTTTTCGCCCTCGCTCAATGCGGTCTCCAGAACGGCGACTCCGGCGGCTTCTCCCGCGGACTGGTCCGCGAAACCTTCCGCAGTCTTCAGAACCGCCGCGTTCAGGTTCAGAGTCTGCTCCCGCCGGGGATTGGCGAGCAGTTCCTCCCCTTTGTACTTCAAACTGAGCCAGGCCCCGTTCTTTTCCGACACGGTCAGCTCCCACGGAGCCGCAGAGAATTTCAAATCACCAAACAGAGACGGACAAAACAGCATACCGGCGAACAACCATTTCCAATGCATCAGGAGTTTCCTTTCGTTTTTATCGCTCAATACAGATTCGGTCCCCGGGACAGAGAGTCCCAGATAATCCAGTATTTACTTTTTGTATTCGTCATACGGGCCTGAAAAGGAGTCAGCGCCTGTGTATGCCCGTCGATAAAACCGGCATTCAGTCTTCCGGAATGAATGCCGGTGATATTTCCGTTTTCCAGCCATTCCCGGGGAGAAAAGATCCAGACCGATTTTCCGGCAAAACCGCTTTTCAGAGTCGCCGTATCCGCAAGGACAAAAGTCTGTGATGGAGACTTCGCCCTGCCCGGATAAAGAAAAACGGAATTGATGTCCGGCGGGTCACCGTCCACCGCCGAACCGAAAATATTGCCGGTCTGCCTTATCCGGTCGTTGATGCCGTTATAACGCCAAAACCCGTAAACGGAAAACCACATCTGATCGTTTTTCTTCAAATTGGAATTCGCCGGGCATTTCAGGGAATTCCAGCTGATGTATCCGCCGCCTTTGGGCAGGGTTCCCGTATTGCTCTTCTCTCTGGTAAGCAAAGTCATCCACGGTTCGCTGACATCTCTCGCCCCCATTTTATAAGGAGCATTAACCGCCATGATATCGTTATAATCTCCCGCATAGGAATACTGAGCCGTCATAATCTGCTTCTGGTTGTTGACGCAGTTGACCGCCTGCGCTTTACTTCTGGCCGCATTCAACGCCGGCAAAAGCAGTCCGGCAAGGATGGCGATAATGGCAACCGTAATAAGGAGCTCTATCAGCGTGAATCTCTTCTTTCTGTCTGTCATATTTTTCTCCAGTCGTTTGTTGATCTTCCGGTCCTTTGTATTTATTATACACGAAAGCGATCCCGGCGGCAAGAGGAGGAAAACAGAAAATTCAAAAAAAATCCGCTTGATTTTTATGATTTCTAAACTAACTTATCGGATAAGAAGAAGTAAATTTATATAAATCATAAAAATCAAAAAAAGAAATGACAGATAAAGAAAACCTTCCACCGCTGTCCAGAACATCCACCGAGCCCCTGCACCGGCAACTTTACCGGATCATACTGGAACGGATTCTCGGCGGGAAGTACGCCGGAGAGGAAAAACTGCCGGGAATGGGCGAACTGGCAAAACGGTTCGGAGTCAGCGCGATCACGGTCAATCAGGCCCTCGACCGGCTCATCCGGGAAGGCTATTGCTTCCGCCGTCCGAAAAAAGGAACCTTCATCACACCTGGAGCCCGGACCGCCCGCCCGTCAAAAACGGGAACGGTGATCCTGTATTCCACCCACGACAATTCCGAAATCGACCTCGTGGATACACCGTTCTACACCAGCCTGCGGCGGACGGCGGAACAGACACCGCCGGTAAACCTGCTGATCATTTCCGGCAAACACGCACCGGAACAGCTTGCCGTACAGCTTGAAGAAACGGAAAACATCCTCGGTGTGGTATTGATCGCGGTCAACGAATTCGCCTCCGCCTTGAATCTGGCGCGAAGCCATCCGCACAGCCGTTTTGTCCTCCTCAATTATCAGTATGACGGATTCGAGCAGCTGGCGCCGGAGAATCTGCGCGGCGTATTCAGCGACGAATTCGGCGGAGGCTATATGGCGGCGTCCGAACTGTTTGCCGGGGGAGCACGGAACATCGGAATCCTTCAATATGAAGTCGAAGACGAAAATTATCATCTGCGCATCCGGGGCGTCAGGCAGGCGCACATTGATCACGGCATTCCGTTTCAGGAGACGCACGTCCTCAACGTCCGTGCAGAACTTCCCCTGAACGAGCGCGGCGGCAACGGAATTGCCGAGCTGATCGCCCGCGATCCGCGCCTGGACGCCGTTTTCTGCGTCAACGATATTCTCGCCGCCGGAGCGGCGCGGCATCTGGCCCTGACGCGAAACGGACGGAACATCCGCATCATCGGCTACGACAACCATATCCCTGAGCTTCATATCGCCAACCGTTTTTCAACGGTGTCGATCAATTCCGCAGCGATGTCTTCCGCAGCGGTCCGCATGCTCCTGCACCCGGAGGATTATCCCTGCAAACAGCTTCTGATCTCTCCCCGGATCATTCATTTCTGACCGGAGAACCGGGGGAAATGACAGAGATCGGCAAATCCGGCAGACCGCTTTCCGCGCCGGTTCAGAAATTTTTCTCTATATTTTTAAATTCGGGGGATGAAAAAAACGGCAGAAGATCTATCTTATACTCTGGCCCAAAAAATGGAAATGCCGGACGGGAATTCCGTCCGGAACAACTTTTTACCGTGTGTTCTGCATATTTGCAGAGAAAAAAATTGCGAAAATCAGTAATTCCCATGGTAACGGGAAAGGAGGTTCACGCACAAAAATTGATTTTTACGGTTTTTTGACATAGAACTCGTATCAGATGCGTCAAAATGGATTTGATGCAGAAAGAAACGGGTGATTAACAGGAAAAGTCAACCCTTTTGAAATTGGCTCATCAATATTAAACAGGAGAATTCCATGGATCTCAGAGCCTCGTTCTATATTTCCGGAAATCCGGACGCTATTCCAGTGACTTTGGAAATGACTGCCGCCGCCCCCGCAGTTTTCCGCGCAGCATGGACCAATACAACCGGAGCCCCGGTCCGGGCGGAACAGTTTCTGTTCGACGGTTTCCGGTTCGACGTTCCCGGTGAACGAATCCGTCTCTACTGCGAAGGCTGGAGCGCCGTCTCCGCGGCAGGCACACACCGCTACGGAGAAAACGGCTTCAATCTTTCTCCGGTCTATCTGCCCAACGCAATCTCCAATACCGCCGCATACAAACGGGATACACCGAACAGCTTTATCGCGGAAAACACGGTCGTTCTCAATGACCGCGACACCGGAAACTCTCTGCTGATCGGCTTCATCTCCATGGAACGTTTCAACAACCGTTTTGTCGTGGAGCTGGCGGAAAGCGGCGTGAAACGCCTGCACGCATTCAACGACTGCGACGGCTGCGAAATCGCCCCCGGCGAGACGGTCGTCTCCGAAGAATTCATCATTCTGGAAGGCAAAGACGGCTACGGACTGCTGGAACAATACGCCGATGTCTGGGGAAAACGCATGAACGCACGGCTGTCCGCGGAAATCCCGACCGGATGGTGCTCCTGGTATTACTATTTCCGTACGATCACCGAACAGGCGGTCATTGAGAATCTTGACTGGCTCAAAGCACACCGGGAAGAGTTTCCCATCCGCTATTTCCAGCTGGACGACGGCTATGAAACCACGCCGGGCGACTGGCTGGAACCCAATGAACGGTTTCCCCATGGACTGGAATACTCCATACGGAAAATGGCGGAAGCCGGATTCGTTCCGGGCGTCTGGTTCGGTCCTTTCATGGTCGGGGAAACCTCCAAACTCTTTCAGGAACATCCGGAATACCTGCTTCGCGACAAAGACGGCAACATTTTGACGGCTATCCGTTTCAACCGTCAGAACATGGCGGTACTTGACTGCTCCCGCGACGACGTCTGCGATTATCTGCGCGACCTGTTCGCCAGAATCCGTTCTTTCGGCTGCCGTTACATCAAACTGGATTTCATGATTTACGAAAGCACAATGCCCGGCGCGGTCTATCACGACCCGAAAGCGACCCGCATCACGGCATACCGCCGCGGGATGCAGGCGATCCGCGACGGCATCGGCGACGATGCGTTCATGCTCGGCGGAACCGTTCTGATCGGCCCCAGCGTCGGCATCGTCGACGGCTCCCGCTACGGCTCGGACATCACACCCCGGTGGCATGGGGAACCGTACCACGAAGCCCCCACCGTGCCGAACGTCACCCGCAACATCATCTGCCGGCGCTACATGCACAAACGCCTTTTCATCACCGACCCGGATGTGCATATCGCACGGAAAGATAATAACGAACTGACCGAAGAAGAGGTCATCTACTGGACAACCGCCCTCTATATGATCGGCGGCGCAATGCTGCTGGCGGACCGGTTCAGCACCCTGGATCCGGAGCGTGCAAAACTTTCCCGGCTTCTTTTGCAGCGTCCTGATCCGTTCCGCGATGTCTGGCCCGTGGATTTCTTTGACCGGGAGATTCCGGTGATCTGGCGCGGTATCCGGGATGAAGACGGCGCCCCCGCACTGGGCTTCTTCAACGCGTACGACACCCCTGTCACCGTAACCGCAAAACTCGCAGAAGCCGGATTCGCCGGACAGAAAAACTGGACGGATTTCTGGAGCAAGGCGGATGTTGACTGTGACGGGAACACGCTCACCGTAACGCTGGCGCCGCACACCGCCCGCCTGCTGACCGCCCGTTTCTGATTATTTCAAACAGAAAGCGCCTCGAATGAGGCGCTTGAATTTAAAAAGAATGGAGCGGGTGAAGGGAGTCGAACCCTCGTAGCCAGCTTGGGAAGCTGGTGCATTACCGTTATGCTACACCCGCAAGATGCCTATACTGTACTCGTTTTTTCGCAGAGTTCAAATGAAGATTCCCGCTTTTTTCAATTTTTTTATAAAAATCCGTCCCGAACCGGTTTTCCGCACCGGAGAATGATGGGATTTTGTTTCATATTTCCCGTTTGTACAGTTGAAAAAACAGATTTTTGATGTAATATTCTTCATATTGCAACACAATCTGAACCGCGGGGATGAACGGCGTGAAAAACAGGGATTTATTTACTATAGTGGAGTTCGGGACCTCCAAGGTCTGCGTTCTTCACGGCGGACGCGACAAAGGCGGAAATCCGACCGTATTCGGTTGGGGATCGCGCGATTCCGCAGGAGCCATCATCAAAGGTGAAGTCGTCAATCTGCCGGCTGCCTCGAAAGCGCTTGCCGGAGCACTGGAAGACGCCGACAGCTCCGCCGGAGGGCTCTACGACCGGGACCAGGTCTATTTTCTCGTTTCCGGACGCGGGATCTCCGCGCGGCAGGGGGAAGGAAACGTCATGATCTACGATTCCGACCGCCGCATCACCTCCGCCCACATTTCCGAAGCGGAGGAAAAGGCTTCCAGCATCTCCCTCGCGCCGGATCAGTGTCATCTGGTCTCGTTCACCTCGTATTTCATGCTTGACATGAACACCCGCGTCAAAGATCCGTGCGGTCATTGCGCCAACCGGCTGGATGCGTTCATCCATATCATCCTCGCCGACCGCGCAAAAGTCGACACCATGCGCAACATGATCCGGGAATTCGGGTTCGAACAGGAGATACAGCCGGTATTCTCCGGCATTGCCTCCGCCTACGGAACTCTCACCCACGACGAAAAGGAACAGGGAACGCTGCTGATCGACATCGGCGCAGGCGTCTGCGATTATATCCTCGTTCATGACGACGGCGTTCTGATGAGCGGAGTTCTGCCGATCGGCATGGACAATCTCATCAACGACCTGGCGGTCGGGCTCGAACTGAGCCAGGAACAGGCCCGGAAATTTCTGCTGGAGGGACGTTTTGAACAACTCAAGCGGTCCGGCGAAGCGTTTCTGCCGCTTCCGGTGTCATCGGAACTGCACCGCAACATCCCCGTCGGCTCCTACGAAAAAATCGTTGAACTGCGTCTGAACGAACTCTTCTCCATTCTCAAAGAGGAGATCGACTCCCGCAAACTTTCTTCTTATCTGAAAAGCGGGATCGTCGTCACCGGCGGCGGTTCGCTGTTCCCGATGGTGCTGGAGTGCGCACGCAACACGTTCCGCACGCACATCCGTCAGGGCGAACCGCTGGAAATCAGCGGCGCGGTAACCGGCCTCGACAATCCCCGCTGTTCCGCTCTGCTCGGTGCGCTCAATTATTCGCTTCAGACCGATGAAGCGCAGAACGGGCTCAAAGGGATCGAAAAAGTCGCAGATGCGCTCGAAGGCATCGGCGGAATCTTCAATAAACTCAAAGATGTGACAAAGGCATTCAAATTATGAGCAAGGCGGATGATGTTCTGATACTGGGAATCGGCGGAGCCGGATGCCGCGTTGTTTCCGCGCTCGCGACCGAAGGCTGTGAATATGCGCTCGGCGCGATCGACACCGATCAGGAAGCCCTTGATCCGCTGTTTGCGAAAAACGTTCCCTGCGTCCTCGCCGGATCCGGGTGGACATGGCGGGAGGGAAGCGGGTGCGGCGGCGACGTGATCCGCGGGGAACAGGCGGTCGCCAAGGAGCGCCATGCCATCGCCCGGCTGATGGAGGGCAAAGCACTGCTGATCGTCGTTGCCGGACTCGGCGGCGGAGTCGCGACGGGCGGTGTACGGACGCTTGCCAGTGTCGCGCGGTCCCAGAAACTCCCGGCGGTCTTCATGCTTACGACCCCGTTCTCGTTCGAATCGTTCGCCAAACGGAAAACCGCGGAAGAATATCTGGAAGACCTCCTGCCGATGGCGGACATCGTCATGCGGATGCCGAACGATCTGCTGTTCTCCATGCTGCCGTCCGAAACGCCGTTTGAAGACGCGTTTATGAAATCCTGTATCGAACTGGCGCATAGCGCCGTCGGCGTCGCGGGAATGCTGAGCTGTGAAAATACGCTCGGCTCCGATTACGCCGGATTCATGACGGCACTGAAAGGCAAAAAAAGCTCCTGCGGGATCGGAGTCGGTTCCGCCGACAGTTCCGAAGGGCTCGACCGTTGCGGCATCGCTGTGGAACGGATGCTGGCGTCGCCGTTCCTCGGCGGCGCGCTGAAGCTGGAAAATACCGATGCTGCCGTCATCACAATCTCCGGCGGTCCGGACCTTGAACTCGGAGAAGCCAAACGGACTCTGGAACTCGTTGCCGGAATGCTGCCGCCGGATGCGTTTCTTCTGACCGGCGTCACCGGAAGCGAGCACTTCCGCGACCGGGTACAGGTGACCGTGATCCGGATCAAATACGATCAGCCGGTCCAGCCGCAGGCTCACCGGGAAAAAAATCAGAAAACACCGTCCGCTTCCCGGAACTCCGCCAAACTGGAACCGGAGCCGGCACCGTCCGCCGGAATGGAACAGGGAGTCTTTGAACTGCAATCGTTCGACAAGGGAAGTTTCACCGCGGTTGCCCCGACGCTTTACAAAGGCGAAGATCTGGATATTCCAACCTATCAGCGGCGCGAAATCACGATCAACAAGGGAGCGGTGACACGTTGAAAATCCTCCGGAACATCATCGTCCTGCCGTTTCTCCTCTGTCTGTGCGGCTGTCCGGAACAGAGCCCTTTCCTTCATCCGGACGGAGATTATGCGTACCGGAAAGCCTGCGAGCTGTCGCGGATCGTTCCGCGGCACTCCGGTTCAGAAGGAGCAAAACGGGCGGCGGAGATGATCGCCCGCACCGCCGGAGAACTCCCCGGATTCCGGGTGTCAACCGCCCTGTTTGAAGAACGGACGCCCGAAGGAATGATCACATTCCGCAACGTCTCCGCGGTACTGCCGGGAAAATCGCCGGACTTTATCGTGATTGGAGCACACTACGATGCCAAGAAAATGGCATCCGTTCCGGATTTTCAGGGGGCAAACGACGGCGGGTCCGGCGTCGGCGCCCTGCTTGCGGTCATGAAAGCCCTCTCCGATTCCGGAACCAAACCGCCGATGGAACTGCGTTTTGTTTTTTTTGACGGCGAGGAAGCGCAAATCTTCTATACGGATTATGACGGACTCCACGGAAGCCGCCGTTATGTCTCCGAACTCCGCCGGAACGGAGAACTTGACCGGTGCCGTGCCATGCTGCTTTTAGACATGGTCGGCGATCACGATCTGAAACTCCGGCTGCCGCCGGACACGGATCCGATTCTGCAAAACAAAATTGTCCGCTCCGCCCATGAACTCGGCTACGACGCTCATCTGTCGCTGAACGGTCCGCAGATGCTCGACGACCACACTCCGTTCATGCGGGCGGGAATCCCCGCCGCAGACCTGATCGACTTTGAATACGGTCCCGGCAATCTCTACTGGCATACCGCCGGAGACACGATTGATAAACTTTCCGCGAAAAGCCTCGGAATCTCCGCGGCGATCGCGCTTAAAACAATCCGGAAACTTACAGGAATGGAACCATGAACGTATTCACCGACGACAATACGGCTTACGAAGCCCGGCGCATCTTCTGCATCGGACTGAACTATTTCGACCATGTGCAGGAATTCCCCGGCGACAAACCGGAGCCGGTCATCTTCATGAAACCCGCAACGTCACTCGTCCCGGAAAACAGCGTGGTTCCGGCAGTCTTTCACGGGGATACCGTGCATTATGAGACCGAACTGACCGTACTGATCGGCAAAGACGGCGTTCCCGCCAATACAGAGGATGCCGTTTCCTATATCGCAGGAATCGGGATCGGACTTGATCTGACTCTGCGCGAAACCCAGAGCAGAATCCGTCCCATGCGCTCCCCGTGGGAAATTTCCAAAGCATTCGACGGCGCCGCCCCGTGTTCCGTCTTTCACCGTTTCGATCCCGCAACCGACAAACTGGATGCGCTCGAATTCACGGGAACCGTTGGCGGAACCCTCCGGCAGCACGGGGAAACGGCAAAAATGATCTCGCCGATCCCCGACCTGCTGCTCTATATTTCCGGTTACTGGAAACTGCGGAAAGGCGACATCATATTCACCGGGACTCCCTCCGGTGTCGGCCCGCTGAAAAAAGGGGATGTAATCGAACTCTGCGACCATCGGAAACAGATTCATAAATGGTTCGCTGAATAACAGGAGACATCATCATGATGAAAGTCGTACAATGCTGGGACGACGGCGTGAACAACGACGTGCGCCTGACCGGACTTCTGCGCAAATACAACGCAAAAGCCACATTCAACCTCAACCCCGGTCTGATGGGAAAACGCGTGCCGCCGTCGTGGATCAGACCCGGAGACAAAGGCTGGAGTTTTCACGGATACCGCAACGGAAAGATCGGATTGGAAGACATCGCGGAAGTCTATGACGGCTTCCAGCTCGCCTCCCACTGCTGGAAACACGAAAATGCCGGAACCGTGCCGGATCAGGAATGGATCAAATCCGCACTCGACGCACGGCATTATCTGGAAGACATCGTTCAGCATGAATGCCGTGGATTCGCATGGCCCTGCGGCTGTTTCACACCGGAAACGGTTCGGCTGCTCCGCGAAAACGGATTCGCCTACGGAAGAACCACGCAAAACACGGACGATGTAACCAGCTGCTCCGAACCGATGGCGCTCCCCTCCAACTGCCACTATCAGGCAGGCGACTTCTGGGACCGTTACGAACGCGCGAAGCAGAACGGAAACAAAGTCTTCTATTTCTGGGGGCACAGCTACGAAATGTTCGACTACGAACCGCTCTGGCAGCAGCTCGAAGACAAAATACGCTATATCACCGAGGATCCCGATACGGAATGGGCTGATGTGATCGACATAGTCCCTCTGCTCGGCAGACAATAAGGAAACGACGCCATGAGAAACTGTATTTTCTGCAAAATCATCGCCGGGGAAATCCCCGCCGTCAAACTCTATGAAGACGAACTGGTCCTTGCATTTCTGGATATTTCCCCGATCAACTTCGGGCATACTCTCGTGATCCCGAAAGAGCACCACACCAGCGTCGCCACCATCCCGGAAGCGACGGGCGGACGCATGTTCCGCGTCGGTTCCCGCCTTGGAGTCGCCATGCGCCGCGCGCTGGACTGCGACGGGTTCAACCTGCACCTTTCCGACGGAACCGTTGCCGGGCAGGTCGTCATGCATGCGCACCTGCACATCGTTCCGCGCTGGACCGACGACGGATTCCACTGGAACTGGCGCCAGCTCAAATACGCCTCTGATCAGGAACGTTCGGAGCTCGCGGAAAAACTGATCCGTCACTTCAAACTCGAAACTCTGCCCGGCGATGCGCCCGCCGAAGCGGAAAATGCGGAAAACGAAAATCACGGAGCATAAGCATGGCGTTCATTCAGTGTAATTTTCACTCGGACTGCCTCGGCATGGCAGCCTCGGTCAATGTGATCCTGCCGCAGAAAAGCCGGACACAGATCGGCATGGAAGGCTCGTCGGCGGCCCCCGAAGGCGCACCGGTGCTCTACCTGCTCCACGGACTCTCCGATGATCACACCATCTGGATGCGGCGCACCTCCATTGAGCGTTACGCCGCCGCTTACGGCCTCGCGGTCGTCATGCCGTGCGTCAACCGGAGTTTCTACAACAACACTCCCGACGGGATGCGGTTCTGGGATTATGTTTCCGAAGAACTGCCCGCTCTTCTTCCCTCGTTCTTCCATATCTCGACAAAACGGGAAGATACGTTTGCCGCGGGGCTCTCAATGGGCGGGTTCGGCGCATTCAAACTTGCCCTGAACCATCCGGACCGCTACGCCGCGGCAGCCAGTCTTTCCGGATCGCTGCGCAATGAGTGGCTGGAGGAAAACAACCGGGAATTTTATGAATATCTGTTCGGAAAACCGGAACAGTTCCGCGGCTCCCAGAACGACCTCCGCACTCTTGCGGAACGGGTCGTTGCCTCCGGCAGACCGCGTCCCGCGCTGTTCCAAGCGTGCGGAACCGAAGATTTCCTCTACAACGTCAATACGGAATTCCGCGATCATCTCCGGGCAATCGGTTATGAACACACCTGGCTTGAAGGTCCCGGCACCCATTGCTGGGAATACTGGGACGCCCGGATTCAGGACGTTCTGAAATGGCTTCCGCTGAAAGGCAAGGCATGAGCATCCGGAAATTCCGCTGCGAACTGCCGGAACGGATTGTTCCCGGAACCGATGTGACGCTCGACAGGAGCGAGGAGACTCATCTGTTCAAAATTCTCCGGGCGGTTCCCGGAGATGTCGTGGAACTTCTGGACGGACACGGCAGGATCGCCGATGCCGAAGTGAAACCGGGGCGTCTGCTGACGGTCCGGAAAATCCGGCAGGCGGAAATCCCGCCGCGAAGAATCCATCTGTATATCGCCCCTCCCCGACGGCAGAAAATGGACACGGTTCTCCGCGAAGCCACCGAGCTCGGCGTCTGGCGCATCGTTCCCGTGATTTGCGAATTCAGCGTATCGGAACCCGATGCGGCATCGGTCGCGGGACGCTGGACGGATGCGATGTTCGAAGCCTGCAAGCAGTCCGGAAATCCGTTTCTTCCGGCAACCTGTTCCCCGCTGACATTCGAACAGGCGGTCGCCGATGCACAGACGAACTGTCAGGAGCTCCGTTTCGGTTCTCCGGAACAGACGGATTCCGGAAGCAGCCGCGCGGAAGACCTCGCCTGGTTCGTCGGCCCGGAAGGCGGTTTCTCCGCCGGGGAAGAAGCGTTTCTCCGGCAGGCTGGAGCAAAACCGCTGCGGATCGGACGATGGATCCTGCGCGTGGAGACCGCCGCAATCGCCGGAATCGTAAAACTGCTCGATTAACCGTATTCTAACAATCCGCTGACAATAGATTCACCGGGAGACACTATATTATACGGATAAAGAACGCAAAATCTTTCAATCAACAACATCCGGAGGCGGATCATGAGCAAAGGACGGATCCTTGTCGTTGACGACGAGGAAGACATTCTGGAACTGGTAAAGTATAATCTGGAGCGCGAAGGGTATCTGGTGGACTGCGTAGACACCGGCGAAGAAGCGATCGAACGGGCCGTTGCAATCCGCCCCGACGGTATTCTGCTGGACCTGATGCTTCCCGGCGTGGACGGAATCGAAGTCTGCCGGGAGCTCCGGAAAAACCCCGACACCCGCACCATTCCCATCATCATGATGACCGCCAAAGGCGAAGAAGCGGATGTGGTTTCCGGGCTCGAAGTCGGAGCCGATGACTATGTGCCGAAACCGTTCAGCACCAAGGTTCTTGTGGCGCGGTTGCGCGCCCTGCTCCGCCGCACAGCCGGAGAGACGGACAGCGAAGCGGGCGAAGTGATCCGCCGCGGCACGTTCCTGCTGGATCTCGGTCGCCGCGAAGCCTCCATCAACGGTAAACCGCTGGATCTCACATTCACGGAATTTGAGATACTGCGCCTCCTCGCCAAACGCCCCGGCTGGGTCTACAGCCGGAGCCGCATCGTCAACGAGATCAAAGGATCCGATTACCCCGTCACCGAACGTGCGGTCGATGTCCAGATTGTCGGACTCCGGAAAAAACTCGGAGACGCCGACCTCATCGAAACCGTCCGCGGCGTCGGCTACAAATTCAAAAATATGTAACGGGAGCCTGCTATGGGAAAACGTCTTTTCTTTCAGATCTATCCGGCATTTCTGTTCCTGATTGCGCTGACGATCATTCCGACAGCGGAATTTGCCACCCGTATCTTCCGGGAGTTCTACATGGATACGGTCCGCGCCGAAGTTATGCAGCGCGCCACAATTCTGAAACCGGTCATCCTCGAAAAACTCTCCTCGCCGGATTTCATCCGGTTCTGCGAAACAACCGCAAAAGATTCCGACACTCGGCTGACCGTCATCAGCCCCGACGGCAAAGTCCGTTTCGATTCCGACGGCGATTACACGACCATGCCCTCTCACGAAGAACGGCCGGAACTGAAACGCGCTCTGACGGAGCGGCACTCCAATTCCGTACTCCGGTACAGTTCCACTCTTATGAAAGAGATGATCTATGTCGCCTGCCCGCTGACCGGGCCGGACGGCAAAGTCATCGGCGCGTTCCGTCTCTCTCTTCCGCTGGCAGTAGTGGATACGAATATCGGTGCCCTGAGATTCAAACTGCTGCTTTTTGCCGCATTCCTGGCTCTGATCGCAATGTGCCTCGGACTCTGGATCTCGCGCCGTCTGAGCCGTCCGCTGGAAGAGGTCCGTAAATCGGTCGTTCAAATGGCGGAAGGAAATCTGGACAAACGGATTCCGGCAGCCGGCCCGGTCGAAGAGGTCAACGCTCTGGCGGAGTCGGTGAATTCTCTTGCCGTTCAGCTGAAACTGCGGATCAGCGACATCACAAGCCGCAAAAACGAACTTTCCACGATTCTCGGCTCCATGTCCGAAGGCGTAATCGCGGTCGATCCGGAGCTGCGGATGATCATTGTCAACAAAGCAGCGTTGGAAATCCTCGGTCTGGAAATGGATTCTGTTGAGGGACATACGTTGTATGAAGTGCTCCGCAACCCGAACATGCAGGCGTTCGTGGAAAAACTTCTGGCGGACCGGGATCCCGACGAAGCGGAAATTGAATGGGATGCAGGCGAAAAACGACTCCTCATCCTGCGCGGTTCGATCATGATGGACACGGAAACCGGTCTGCCCTCCGGCGCGGTCGTCGTGATCCGCGACATCACCCGCATGCGCAAACTGGAAGAAATGCGCCGCGACTTCGTCGCCAACGTCTCCCACGAGATCAAAACTCCGATCACCGCGATCAAGACGTCAATCGAAACTCTCACCGCGGAAGAAGACGCGTTTCCCCCGCCGCTGCGCAAATTTCTGGAGATCATCAGTCGCCATGCCGACCGGCTCTCCGATCTCGTCGGCGACGTTCTGAGCCTTTCCGCGCTGGAGTCCGGCACAACGTCTCTGGAATCGCTCTTCACATTTCAGGAAGAAAATCTCGCCGGAATATTGAAAACAGCCGTCGAACTCTGCCACAGCCGCGCGGAAACGGCAAATGTGAAACTGGCTCTGGAATGCCGGGATGACATTACCGTTACCGCCGACGCCTCCCTGTTGGAACAGGCGGTCGTAAACCTTGTGGACAACGCGGTGAAATACAGTCCGGCGGGCGGAACGGTGCGGGTCATCGGCTCCGTCAACGGCGCATACATCGTGATCGGCGTCTGCGACAACGGCTGCGGCATCCCTGCCTCCGAGCATGAACGCATCTTTGAACGCTTCTACCGCGTCGACAAAGCCCGCAGCCGCAAACTCGGCGGTACCGGTCTCGGTCTGGCGATCGTCAAGCACATTGCGCTCGCCCACCACGGCAAAGTCCGTCTGGAATCCGCGCCGGACCGCGGTTCCACGTTTATCATCGAACTTCCAAACCGGGAAAACTCCTGATTCTTCTTTCCGCCGCCGGTTTTCCGGCGGCATTTTCATCATCATTCTGTTGGATTGGAAACGTTTTCCGGCAGGAACCACTCCGCGCGGCAGGTCTGTCCCGTGAAATCTCCTTTCGGCAGAACGACACGGAAAGAACGCCCGTTCCAGCGTCCCGTTAAAAATTTGAGGGACTGCGCGGGATCCGCAAAAAACCACTTGCCGTCACGGAATAAAGCGGCTGCCGGCTGGTCAAGTTCCAATACGCCCGCATCAGGAATTTCCACACGTCCCGGGGCAAAGAAGACCGCGAATGCAAGTTTCTCCGCGGGAGAGAAAGCCGCATGCAGCGAAGGTCCGTTCAGCAGGCGCAGTCCGCGCGAAGCTCCGGGCACGGCTTCCAGAATCCATTCCGCCTCTTTCGTTCCGTCCGAATGATCGAACCAGATCGTCAGCATCTTCCCCGAAACTTTCCGGAGCGGATACGATGGATGGATCTTCTTCCAATCTCCGGAACGAACGGCGATTTCCACTTTCAGATCTGCTCCGCCGGGGAAACGGTAAGCCATGCCGTCATGCTCCAGAGACAAAACCCCCGGAAGGGCGAAAACTCCGTCGGCAAGCGTCCGCACCGATCCGTCGGCAAAATGGACGGTGACCGGTCCGCGGCACCAGCGGGAATCCACGCCGGTATTGACCGGATACGCCGTCCCGTTCCGAATTCCGGAGGTTCGGAGATAAATGAAATCGTCGAAACAGAAAAAAGTCTTGTCGGCGGCAAGCCCGGACGTTTCAAGGCGCAGAACCGCAGCCCCGTTCCTGCCGTCGGAGACCCCGCCGGCAAATGCCGCCCGGTTGTAATAATAAGAGTCGGGAGAGCGCAGACTGGAATCATCCTGAAGCGCCGTGACACCCGGCAGACGCCGCCAGTTCCAGAGAGGCATGCATTTCAGGTACTCGCCTCCGGAACGGAGAAAAAGCGCCAGTCCGCCCGCCGAATGTCTTCCAAGCTCGTTTTCATGATTCGTCGATTCGCTGCCGCGGACCCGGGCGGAACACATCTTGACGGAGAAAAACAGGTTCTTCCGGCGATGGATCAGATAATCGCTGCGGAAAAACATCCGGTTCCCCTCCAGAACCTGTCCGTTCCGGTACCATTCCCGGACCGCGTTTTCCCCGGCGGAATCGGGAAATATGAACCGGGAAAGGAGCAGCCGCCGAACAGCTTTCGCCTTTTCAATCTGTGCGTTGTCGGTAATCTGGCGGCCGCAGGCGGAAAAATCAAAGACATCCCGGTAAATCACCCAGCGCATCCCCTCGTTGAAGTAATCGAGCAGCAGACGCCGTTTTTCCGCCGGGACCGCGTATTTCGTGCCATTCATGATTTCGGACCAGTCGATTCCGGTCGCAAGAAAAGCGAGGCCGTAATTTCCGAACTGGAGCATGGGGCCGTGCTGATGAAAACTCCAGTCCCGCTGCAATCCTTCACGCGTTTTCGGAACAGCCGCAAGTTCTTCCAGAATAATATTTCTGGCTTCGGTCAGCATCGCTCCGTCACGGTAAATCACCGCTTTGTAGAATTGAATCGCAGCCAGATGCAGGCGGTTGAGGGCTGTCCAGCCAATCTTCGACCGGTCCAGAATCGGACGGAACTTTGCACGAACCTCTTCCGGAACCGCGCCGCCCATGCCGAGCAGAACCCGGGCGGACATCATGGGAATTCCGATTTCATTGTACCACCAGTTCGGACAGACATATCCCTTTGCCGCCCAGTGCTCAATGCCGCGGATAACGGCGGCGCGAATCTCGCCGGACCGTTCGGGAAGCACTCCCGCATGATACGCATGCGCCAGAATCTCCAATTTTTTCCAATGACGGCGCAGGTCCCAGCGCCCGCCGTCGCGGTCTTGATAATTCACATCCGCAAACGTGCCGTCCGGACGAACGGATGTCAAAACTTTCTGAACTTCCGCGCTCCGGGGCGGAACGGAAAAATTCTGCGACAGCCAGTTTATGCGGAGCGTTTCAAAATCATCGGCAGCTATGCACCCTGCGGCACATCCGAGCAGAATCAGAAAGAATCTCATCATTTTAATAATTCCAGCGGTGATAGGGTTTATTCGCTTCTATATTGCAGAAAATTCCGCTCCCGAATGGATGTTCGGGATTGGAAATGCGATGCGAATTCACATGTCCGTCCAGATACAGCGCCTGAGCGGACAGGAGATGCCGTCCGGCGATATTGCCATATCCGCCGTTGGTTTCGTCCACATTATTCTGCCAACGGAAATACCCGGTGTCGACCTCATTTCCACCGCCGGATTTCCTTTTCCAGACATCGGCGGCAAGCAGTTTCCGCGCCGGATTGCGGATTGCCCCGCTCTTGAGAGAACTCAGCTTGCCGTCATTCGGATACAGCAGACTGTTGATCCCGTAATGCGGATGATCCGTCCACCACCCCGCCGAGGCGGAGACCGCTTCAAGATCGTAGACCCCGTTCATGGAGGGACACAGAAACAGCTGGTTGGTCGCATACATCCCCCGAAGGAACCCCTTGCTGTTCGTACCGTTCGGAGATTCCCCCATCAGCAGTTTCGGCCAGAACGGAGCCGTGGAACTGGTCGCGGAACCGTTTGAGACCGGAGGCAGGAAATCCGCGTTGTCCGTGCAATACATCTGAAATCCCAGCCCCAGCTGCTTCTGGTTGTTGATGCAGCCCGAACTTTTCGCCCGCATTCTGGCCTTGTTCAACGCCGGCAGCAGAAGAGCCGCAAGGATGGCAATGACGGAAATCACGGTGAGAAGTTCTATGATTGTGAACCTGTTTTTTCTCATTTTCTACCCTTTCCTGTTTTCATGAGATTTGCATGTATGACGATCAATGAATTCAAAATTCAGCGATCCCGAGATATCCGGGATCTCATGGTCAATCATTTTTTTCAACGCTTCAGACCCCTCCAGAGTCAACTGGACGAAATTCACGCGGAAAACGGTGGGCTGACGCTTCATCGTCAGCGTCTCCTGATTCTCATCAATCACCAGAAGCGAAACATCCTCCGGCACCCGCAAATTCCATTCCTCCAGCAGCCGCATGGCTTCCTTCGCATATTTGCAGGAGCCGAGAATCAGCCCCTGCGGGCGCGGCTCCGCACTCATCAGTATCTTCAAATCCCGCTCCAGCTCCTGCACTGTTATGCTCCAGTCGGGATTGAAAGGAAGCCGGTACTTCCACATGGCGCGCAGAAATCCCTCCCGCCGCAAGACATAAGGCGAAGCCGTCCCCTCCGGAATAAGAAACGCCAGATCGCGTATTCCAAGATCCATCAGGTATTTCACCGCCGCATCCAGAACACGGTGATTCGAGTATCCGAAACTGATCTCCGCCAACTCCGGCAGGATCGAACTCAATGCGACAACCGGAACGCCTTTATCCCGCAGCCGCCGGAGCGGAGCGATGAACTCCATCGGCGGACTGTAGACGCAAATGCCGTCCAACTGAAGACTCGCTATTGCAGGTTCATAGTCTTCCGCCCCGCCGCACAGCAAAACCACATCATACCCCCTGCGACTCCAGTAAGCGAACAAAGTTCCGGCAATGATGCTGATTCCGTAATCGCCGGGCCGGGGACCATACTGCGTAAAAAAGCCGATCCGCGGACGCGAAAAGCTCTTTTCCCGCTCTGAAACAAACGTCCCGGAACCGACGCATCGCCGGATGAGTCCGGAACGCTGAAGCTCTCTCATCACGCGGCTGACAGTTATAACGGACACCCCCAGTTCATCCGCAAGCACGCGCTCCCCCGGAAGCCTGGCTCCCGCGGCAAATTCGCCGTTCCGGATTCTCTCCGTAAGATCCTTCAGAATTTGCTGATATTTCGGAATGGTCTTCAGCCCCATGAATCGTCCTCCTTGAATATATTATACCATACTTTCCGGAAAAAGTCAACCGCATATATTAATCTTTTATAAAAAATATTGCATATACGCACTTAACACCGCTTTTGATTCATCCGCAGTCTCCGGTCTCTTTCCGTTCCGTTTTCCGGCGGCATTTTCATTTTTTATCATAATTGTAATTCTTCCGGCTTCTTCTTTTTTATAAAATTGAAAGGAAACGTTTTTTACCTCTCACTTTTCTGCTGTTCTTTCCTCAACCTGGCGATCTGGAAAAACAGATTTCAAAAGCAGAAAATCTCTTTATATTATATTTTTTCCGTTATTTTATCATTTTTACTCTTGAAATCCCGAAAATGACAGCTTATATTAAACTTGACTTAAAAGATTTATAGATAATTCGTCGCATAATATATATTATATGATCCTGTTTCAAGTTCACCACGTCTGATTTTTCCTCCTTATTTGTATACTGTTTTTTCTAAAACGATCGTTTTTACATCTCTGTCTGTCTACTGTGCATCAAGTTCATTTTCAAAACTTTTTTACAGCCTCTTTTCATCTGAAACACCTCTTTTGTGAAGTCACATAATATATATTATGCGATCTCACAAAAACGGGGCCGGTATTTTTGTCCGGATCATGCAGCCGGAACACCGTTTTTCTCCGCTTCTGATTTCTGATTTCGAAACAACTTTGACTGCAGATTGCAGATGGATCGCGATTGAAGAACATCCATAAACACCCTCTGTTGCAAGAGCGGTCAATCTGCGCTGCAGTCAAAGTTTTATAAAATAAAAACGGAACCAGCAACCTGAAAACATCAAAGGAGAAAAGGTATGGCAGTGAAAAAAGAAATCTTTGCAGACGGAATCGGACAGATCCACTTCTCTGGCGGAATGGTGCGCTATGACTTCGTCACGCTCCAACCGGAAGAAGATGGAAAAGCTCCGGCAGCGGAATCCAACATTCGGGTCATCATGCCTCCGAGCGGTTTCCTGAACGCATTCAACTCCATGCAGGAATTGATCGACAAACTGCTGGAAAATGGCGTTCTCCGGAAAAACGCTCCCGCATCCGCAAAAAAATCCAAATAATCCAGATCAGCTAAGGAAACGGAAAACGTGTCTTACCTGTACTCCGAAAAACTGTCCGGGAAATGCGACTGCCGCATCGCTGCGCCGCATTCCCCGTTCCCGTTTTGCAGTCCGGTGAAAACGGCTCCCGTTTCCACTATGAACAGCGCGTATTGTTCCGCCGCGGCGATTCTCGGATCGGGATTTTCCCTGCTCTCCCTTGCAAAAAAAGAGAAAGAGAGCACGGCTGACGAGACCGACACAACGCTGTGCATCACGGTCCGCCCCGTTCAGGAATTCCCCGAGTTCCACCTGAAACCGGCGGAACTCAATCCCGGTATCACCTGTTCGGTTATTTTGCACGATCTGTTCAAACCGTCCGCGGCGGCGTTGGAGTTCAACGCCTGCCGTCTGGACGGTTTTTCGTGCACTGTAACCGCGAAATTACGGGAATTACGCCCGCTGTACGCTTCCCGGCACGGATCACGCCGGGGATATCAGTCCGGAGCAGGAAGCATTTCCGCCGGACGGATCATCTGCATCAGAAACCACCAGTTCAACTTGTGATAAAACGCAAACAAACAGAAGGAGTTTGTAAATGAGCACAATCACAGTGAGAAAAACAAAAAAGGCCGAAAACCTGATCGTCGAAAATCAGGTCGCGGTCGCAGGGACAAGTCTGGACGCCCAGCTCGACGTAGTCGAAGCGGCATCCAAAGTCACTGTCATCACCGGTTCCACAAAACCGGCAGCGGAAGTAACGGCATCGAACGCGACCATCGCGGGACGGGCGGGCAACGCCGCCGTCAAGCAGGTTGCGGCCGGAATCAACAGTGTTGTCAACAGCAATAATACGATCACGCTGTCAGCAGTCAAGGTCTCCGGCAACGTCTATGGCGGCGCCCTCGTCCTTGATGCAAAAGGCAAAATCGCCAATCGCGGCGATATCGGCTCCGCCGTCGTCAACGGCAGCACGGCAATCAATCTGAACAACGTCATCAGCGTCAAATCCGTATTCGGCGGCGGCGCGGGCTATGGCGCTGTTTCCAATGGTGACGTCACCATCAACTACAACGGCGGAAAAGTCTCCACGATTTACGGCGGCGGCGACCGCGCCGATGTACACGGCAACGTCAACATCAACATCTCCGCCGGCACCAACGGAAAAGTCTCCAAAATCTACGCGGGCGGCAAAAACTCCAACGTCTTCGGAAAAGCCACCGTCACGTTCTCCGGCAACGGCGGACTCTACAACAACTTCTCCGGCACCGTTTACGGAACCGGACAGAAAGGTTATATCACCGGCGGATCCGAACTCGTTTTCGATGACTATTCCGGTGAATTCAAAGGTTCCGTCCAGGCGTTCAACACCGTCACGATCAGCGGCTCCTCGAACGTCATCTTCACCAAGAGCCAGCACAAGACCATGAAAGGCGCCCAGTACGTCTTCGTTGTGGAACAGGGCCATGCCAGCCCCATGCTGACCTGGAACAAAAAAGTCCAGTACGCAAACATCACCGTCAAGGTCGCAACGGAAGACGCCGTCGATGTTGTGCTCATCCAGAGCAAATACTTCAAGAAGGATGCGGATTTCAGCACCGACTGGATCACCGTGACCAATGACGAAGGCGAAACTCTCAGCAAACACGCCTACGAACTCATCTACAACTCCGCCTATGAATGGCAGGTCAACGCCAAGGGCAAAGGCAAATGGGTCAAGGTCCGCGATCACGGAACCGTCTCCATCTCTTACAAAGGAACAAACGCCACATTCAACGGCGAAGAGGAAGAACGCGTCGTTCTTTCCGGCGCGGATGACAAAATCAACGTCACCGGAAACCTCAAGGGCGGACTCAGCACCGCGGGCGGCGATGACTTTATCGCTCTGCACGAAGGCGCGAAAGTCTCCGGCGGCATCGACGCGGGTTCTGGCGACGACACCCTCCATGTTCAGAAAAACGTCGAACTCAACGGCGTTGTCAGCATGGGCGAAGGCAACGATAAAGTTTATGTGGAAGAGGCGGCAAAAGTCACCTCCAACATCGAACTCGGAGCCGGCGCAAACGAACTCACCGTTCAGAAAGACGCTTCCGTTACCGGAACCGTTGTTCTGGAAGACGGTTCCAGCAACGTGATCCGCGTCAACGGCGGTGCGATCTCCTCCATCACCGGAAAAGCGGAATCCAACGAAATCCACCTCAACGGCACGATCACCGGCGGCGGTATCGGTTACTGGACCGCACTGAAGGCCGTAACGACCGTTACCGGCGGATATCAGATCACACTCCCCGACGGAACGCAGGCATTTGTTCCCGGCGAGTATGTCAGCAATGAAAATCCGAACAGCATCTTCGTCACCGGAAACCTCGATCTCCGCAATGCGGATTCCAACGACAAGGTCTATGTCAACCAGTATGCCGCGGTCAACTCCATTTACCTCGGCAGCGGGGATGATTATCTTGAAATCGCCAACGGCGCGTTTGTCGGTCACTCCTATGTCTCTTTCGGAAACGCTGTGGACGGCGGTCAGGCCATCACCGGCACCATTGACCTCGGATCCGGCAGCAACACACTGGTCCTCAAGGGCGACGTTGCAGCCGCTATCACCAGCGATGTCAACGCGGTCAACACCATCGTTCTCGCCGGCAGTATCACGATTGATTCCAACAAGTTCCTGACCGGACGCACCGGAAACGTTCTCATCGTCTCCGACGGTGTGGAAGCGATCTTCAACTACACGACGGTCGGCGCATTCCTCGATGGCGACAAGCTCTTCAAAGGCGTCTACCTCAGCCAGAACGCCATGCTCAGCGTCAACGGCGATAAGCTCATTCAGAACTTCGTCGGTGCCGTCCGCTCCGAGGGAAGCATCTATGTCCTCGACGCCGCGGATGACGGATTCGTCAACGATTATTACACGAAACGTTCCAACGGCGTGGAAAGCTCAAGACTCGACGCGCAGAACGTCATCGTCCGCAAGGGCGCAAAGATCTCCGGAAGCGAAATCAATGCGGCTGAAGTGAAACTGGAAGACGGTGCAACCCTTACCGGCGGAACCGTAAACGCCGCGATCACGATCATGAAAGGCGCTCTCGTTGACGGAGCAACCCTTAAAGGCAAGGTTACGCTCGACAAAGGCGGCGAAATCGCCGGAAATACCGTCATCGACGCAGAAAATGCGGTGGTCACTCTCGCAGGAATCGTTTCCGCCGGAACAAAGATCAACGCAAAAACCGTCCGCATCGACTCTCTAGATGCGCTTCCGTCCGAAATCACGGCAGAGACCGTCAAGATCATTGACAACTACGTCAATGAATCTCTCGTGATCGACTTCAAGAAAGAACTGACGCTTGAAAACGCCGTTATCGGCAACCTGCTGATCAATGGCAAACAGTACGGCAAAGAGTCCCTCGGAGAGGGAACTGTCAACGGTTCTCTCACAATCTCCGCTCTCAGCTGGATCATCGTGGGCAACAGCGACGGAAACAAGGAATTCGCCGACTCCTACACCGTGGAAATTCGTGGTACTCTGAAGGGCAATGCCGCATTCAGCAACAACACGATCTATGTTCTCAAGTCGTGGGAAGCCCCCATCACCGGCGACATCACCGGCTCCGGCAAGTTCGTAATTACCGGAGGTGTTAAAACGTTCTTTGACTACGGTCAGTTCACGGACGGCATCGACGGTTTCACGTTCGATATCGAAAAAGACACCCTGCTCACCTTTGACGGTGTCGTTTCCGATGAACAGAAAGATCAGTTGATCAACGAAAAAGTCAACTTCCTCGAAGACAACGCCATGTTTGCCATCGGTAAGCAGGCGGTCATCGAAAATTGGACCGGAAGCTTTGATTTCGAAGAACATCTTAAAAATCCGTTTGAGACCGGAGGAGTTGATGTACTTCCGTTCACCGACCTCTACGTCAAAAAGAACGGCAAAGTATTCGGCACCATCACCGGTGACAAAGAAGAAAACGAGCTTGAACTCGGCGAAGGCGTCAAAGTCAACGGCAGTCGTAAACTCTATGATTACGCCACAATCGACATGGACGAAGGCGACGATACCCTCATTATGAACAGCGGCGTGGAAGTCAACGGCTCCATCAACATGGGCAAAGGCAACGACACGATCGACATGCTGGGCAACGTCAAGATCAACACGGCGGTCAATCAGAAGAATTTGGCGGTCGACATGGGCGAAGGCAACGATACGCTCAACGTGGAAGGCAGCGGTAACGCCATTGCCGGAACGCTGAATCTCTCCGCGGGTGAAAACACCGTCAACATCAAGGCAGACGGCGATCTTGCCATTCAGGACCTCACAACGAAAGATGCGGCTAAGACTGTCCTCAACATCGACGGCACACTCAAAGTCGATGCGGAAGCCCTCGTCTTTAAAGCCGGAACGACGGAAATCAACATCGGCGAAAACGGTAAGATTACCGATGCCGAAGGAAACACGGTCGCGTCAATCTCCATGCAGAGCGCCGCCGCCAACAAGCTCTACAACAAGGGCGTGCTGGAAACCGATCTCGAAATGAGTGGAAACAGCAACCTGATCGACAACTTCAACTCCTTCACCGCCACCGACGTGCTCGACATGAACGGCGGCGTCGAAATGAACGAAGGTCAGGGATCGGAACTCACGGATACCATTAAGTACAAATCCGCGGGCGAAAACACCATCGAAAACCATGGTGTATTCACAGCCGAAGCCGGAATCAACATGTTCGGAAACGCCAACAAGATCGACAGCAAAGACGGCAAGTTCACCGCCGGAGATGTGGTCATGGCGGGAACGAAGACTGTCGAAAACGACAAGCGGCATGAAGAGGAAAGAACAACCTTCACGCAGGCGGACAGCAACATCCTGATCAACCGCGACGCGGAAAATGTCATGGAGCTCGGCAGCCTCGACATGAAAGGCTCCGTCAACGCCATCAATGTCGCAGAGGATGAAAAAGACGGCTTTGCAAAAGGCTCGATCTCCGCGGACGCTGTTACGATGGAAAGTACCGGCAGCAACACCGTAAAAGGCACGCTGAACGTCAACGGCGATCTCCGGATGTCCGGTGCAGAAGGCGAAAATCAGACGATCTCCGGTTCCAATAAGAACGAAATCGACGGAACAGTCACTGCGGACTCCATCACGATGTTCGGTGCAACGAACACCGTCAAAGGTCAGGTCGAAGCCGGCAACGGTATCCTCATGGCAGGCGGGCAGAAAGTCGAAGACGGTAAAATCGTCTATGATAAGGCTGCTTCGAACACGATCGACCTGGATATGGCAGGATCCGTTTCCGCAGAGTATGCCTCCATTGAGATGCACGGAAACAGCAACGTGATCAAGAGCAACGCCGCACAGGTAATTGTGGACCGCTCTGACGTCAATTCCGAAGAAAGCGGCGAGATTGAGGACATCAACGCCAAAATCTCCAGCAAAGACGGCATTGTCATGGAAGGCGGGAGCAACTCTCTTGACTTCTCCGTTTCGGCTGTGGCAAAAGGCACATACGAAGGTAACAAGCACGATCATGCGGAAATCACGGTCGGCAACGTCAATCTCACGGTTGAATCCGACATCACCATGAACGGAGACAGCAACAAGCTCAATCTCGGTTATACTCTGGATGCAAATGGCGAAGCGAACATCACCGCGGGCAGCGCCGACATCACCGTAACGGGTGACATCGTTATGGAAGGCGCTGAAAACACGCTTGATCTCGCGATCACGCTGAACTCCGCCAACCAGTCCAAGGTCGAAGCCGGAGCGCTGAAGCTGGCATACACCGGCAACATCAGCATGACCGGAAAAGATGCAGTCAACACTCTGACGCTCGGCGTTATCGCCAACGATCTGCCCGATGTTGACAGCCACGATCCCACATACAGCGAACGGAATGTGGAAAGCGCCGAAGTCTCCGTAACGGGCGACATCGTCATGGGCGGCGAAAACGCCACCAACGAACTGACCGTCGGCAAAAACACGACCGTTACGGGTTCCATCACCATGGGTGCTTATGACCGCGACACCGCAACCAAAGAAAACATCCTGACTCTCGATGTGGAAAGTGCCGCCGAGATCACGAGCATCAAACTGCTCGCGGCTAAAAACACCGTCGAATTCAAAGGCGAAGGCACTGTCGGAGGCAACTTCTCCGTTCAGGGAGGCGAAAACAAGGTCACCGTCGGCGAAAAAGTCACCGTCAAAAAAGACATGATCTTCACCGATCTGTATGATGAAGACGGCGACGGCGTCGACAATGGCGATCTGCTCCTCGCAAACGAGAAAAACGATGTGACGGTTAACGGTAAAGTCGCCGGCATCGACTCCTCGGCGACCTCCGCGGACGACAACTTCAAGGTCTACGGCACCGCCGGAAACATCACGACCGGAAACAGCAAAGTCGGCGATGTGGTCACGGTCGGCAAAGGCGTCCTTGGTGAAGACGATGTCAAGACCGATGCGGTTGCCGGAACGGTCACAATGGGAAGCGGGGAAAAACTCTCCGACGGCTCCAACACCCTGAACGTCAACGCCTCCAGCTACACGGATGCCGATGATAACACCACCGAATATTCCGCCACGGTCGGCGAAGTCAAGCTGTATTCCAAAGTTGGAAACACGGTTGCAATCAACGGCGGAACGGAAAAAGCCGCAGCCACCGGCGCCATCACCATGGTTTCGGAAGCGGAAAATAGCCTGACGGCAAAGAACAATGCTGTCATCGGCGGCGATGTCTCCATGACCTCCGCAACAGGCAACACGCTGAGTGTCACGGGCAAAGCCTCCGAGAACGGCGAAGTTCCGGCAACTCCGGAAGAAATCGACTACAACGGAACCGAGGCTATTCAGGCGAAGATCAACGGATCGGTCACCATGACAAGCTCCGACGGCTCCAACACCGCCGAACTCATCGATGCCGCTCTCAAAGAAGGCATTTCCATGACGGCTGAGCAGAAAGAGGCCACGGTTGCGGACAACACGCTGACAATCGCGGGTTCTTCTTACGTCAACAAGGTCTGGAATGCGGAAAAGAGCGTACATGAGGACAACACTGTACAGCAGCTTGCCACAGTCGGCGGCGCAGTCAGCATGACCGCAGCAGACAACAATACGCTGAACGCGGAACTCGCCACCATCGGCGGCGCAGTCAGCATGACCGCGGAGAACGGTTCCAACACCATCAAGGGTAATGGCGATGATACCGCATCCGTTATCACTCTTCCGTCTCTCGAAATGACCGCGAAGGTAGACAATACCGCGAAGTTCGAAGACAGTGCGATCAACGGTACGGTCGCTATGACCGCCGAAACAGGCGACAATACGCTCACGCTTACCCGCACGAACAGCGGCAAAGTAACGATGAAGGCGACCGCCGGCGGAAACACCATGTCCGTCTACGGCAAGTTCGAAAAGGCCGATGGAGAAGCTGATGTTCCGTCCTACACGCGCTATACGGTTGACGGAATCGATATGACGGGTACGAACAATGCCCTGAATGTCGGCAGCACAGCAAACCTCGGTATCGTCAGCCTCGGCGCAGTCAATATGACCGCCAAAGACAACAACACGATGAACGTTGTCGCCGGTCCAGAATTCGACTACGTCAAGGGCGTAGAGTCCATCAAGATCGACGCGACCGCACAAGCGGACAGCATCACCATGGCCGGAGCGCAGGGAACCAACGCGCTCAACGTCAATCAGGGAACGCTGAAAGTCGGTACAATCGCAATGTCCAATAAAGACAAAGACGGCAATACCGGAGTGGATTCGGCAAATACCGTTGAGATTGCCAAAGAAGCTCTTCTGGTTGCGGAAGCGGTCACGATGGGCTCTGCAAACGTCACTCCGGATGTCACGGAGACAGCCGCAGGCAAATACGACGATGTCAAAAAATATGACATTGTGAAAAACGCCGACGGTTCCGAGACCTACGTCTACGTCTGGAAAGACGGTGCAACGAGCACCACGCCCGGCGACCGCCTCTTCACCAAGACGAACACGCTGGATGTCAACGGCAAGATCACCGCGACAACGGTCACGATGATCGGCGAAACGAATACGCTCACCATCTCCGGTCCTGCGACAAACGATCCGAACGGTCACGAAAAAGCCAACGATTACGATGAAACGATCGCACGCGGCACATTCACGGATGTCTCGATGTCCGGAAAGACCAACACGATTGCTGTCGGAAACACCGAAGCCTATAAGAGCGCATTCAACGCCGCCAGCGTCACCATGGGCGACATCGTCTTGACGGCCAAAGACGGCAAAGAAGTCAAAGTTCTGGCGAAAGAAAACGCGATCAACGTTGCAGCCGATACGTTCTTCAACGTTGACGGCGACATCACCATGACGGCGACTGACAAGAACACCGTTGCAATCGGCGATTACTCCAACAGACTCGACAGCAAAACCAAATCCGTCTGGATCACAGCCGCCGGAGACGCAACCGGAGACAACTACTTCAATTATGAAGAAGTCAAAAACACAATCGGCGGAAGCATCGTTGCATCCGGCGCAGCCAACACCGTCAAGCTCGGCAAGAACTCGGTCGTGAACGGCGGTCTGGATCTGACCGGAGACAGCAATGAAGTCACGCTCAATGCGGAACTCAAAAAGACCCGTTGGGAAGTCAATGAGGACGGAAAAGCCGTAATGACCGTTGTAAAAGCCGACGGTACCAGCGTGAAGATGACGGAAGACGAGTTCAACGCCTACCGCAACGAACTTGCCGCAAAAGCGGCCAAGACGGCAGCGGAAACAGCATGGCTTGCCGAATATACGGCATTCCTGCAGAACAACGACAAGTTCATCGTTGATGCCGGCGCAGTCGTCAAGGGAGACATCGCGTTCAAACTCGCGACGAAAGCGTATGATACAGTCCCGGCAGGGGCTCCGGTCAACACGCTGACTCTTGGCAAAGGCACGAAGGTCGAGGGAAGTGTGATCTCGACGGATACCTACACCTACGTTGATGCTGCCGAAACCGTCACAAGCGGAGCAAACGACACCATCGTCATGGACGAAAATTCGGTTATCGCCGGATCTGTCGATCTCGGATATGGCAATGACTCCGTCACAATGACGAATGCGGAAATCACCGGTTCCGTCGCTCTCGGAGCAGGAAACGACACCGTCACAATGACGAATGCGGCAATCGGCGGTTCCGTCGCTCTCGGAGCAGGAAACGACTCCGTCACCGTTAACGGCAACGCCATCATCGGCGGAATCGACTTCGGCGCAAGCGATGGCGACTTCAACTGGACAGAGCGGACCGGATACGATTCTCTCGACATCTCCGGAGTACTCACCGTCAACGGCAACATCACCTATTCCGGCAATCTGGTCGTGAACGGCGAAGTCAAATTCGCGGACGGCTTCGGATTTGTTGCCGATGGCGACAATGCCCAGCTCTACTATCAGAATGTCACCGTGGAAAACGGCACGATCGAAGATCCGGTCGAACTCCTCGGAAATCTGACGTTCAAAGGCACGGTCTCCGTCAAAGCGGCGATCTCCGCCTACGACACCGCCGATGTTGAATTCCCCAACTATCCGGCAGGTAACATCAATGCTCTGACCCTTGCAGACGGCGCGGCGGTTACACTCTCCGACGTCAATCTCGGTCTCGGAGACAACACCGTCGAACTCGGTGCGGATGCAAGTCTGACACTCGACGGTGCGCTGAATGCCAACGCGAAGCTGTACAAAGTGGTCGACGGCAAAAACGTCTATGTCAACGCCGCGGGACAGACCGATGCGGAACTGCAGGCGATCTACGATGCCGCAAAAGACGCATACCCCACCCAACTCTCTGCTTGGGAAAGCGCACGCGACGCATGGCTGGATGATCCCGCCAATGCGGGCAAGACGGAAGATGACTACATCACTGAAACCGGAAACAACAAGCCGGATGCCCCGGTCCGTCAGGAATTCGTCCAGGGCTATCGCGATGGCTCGATCGACATGGCCATGTGGAACGGCTCCGTCCTTACGGTGAACAAGGATGTCGAGGTCCGCTCTCTGAACCTTAAGGCAGACGCTCCGGCGGCAGAAACGGTGTTCAACTACACGATCGCCGGCAGTGCGGAACTTACCGTGACCGGCTCCATCGGAGTTGAACCGGGTCTGAACAACGTCGCGGCGAACGTCACGATCGACACAGCGGTCACAGCCAACGATCTCAGACTCACCGGATATGCCGACACCGTTGCTCTCAACGCCGAATTCACAGCGGCAACGCTTGATATGGGCGCGGGCGATGACGTGCTGAACATCAACGCCAAATTCACAGCGGCAACGCTTGATATGGGCGTGGGCAATGACGTGCTGAACATCAATGCCGCCGGAAGCGACATCACGACGATCAGCAACGCCGAAACGGTCAACATCAGTGCGGATACCACACTGAAGACGGTCACCGGCTCCACCAGAATCGTGGTCAAGAGCGGAACCGCCTCGATCACTGCGGAAGGCGGTATCGTCTCGTATGAAGTTCAGGGCGGAACGCTGAACGGCGCTCTGAGCCGCGACATCCAGGTTGTGGAAAACGCATCCCTGTCCGGTTCTTCCACGGGAACGATCACCGTTGCCGAAGGCAAGAGCATCGCGCTCTCCAATGGTTACAGCGCTGTTGCAATCAACGGGACCGTCGGCGGAGTTGCCGAAACCGTTACCGGAACCAATATCACGGTCCAGGAAGCGAACAACGTCAGCTTTGACGTCACAGGCACTCTGACACTGACCGGCACCAGCTATGCCGCCGAATTTGAAGTTGCGAATGCAACCATCAAGTTCAACAACAGCACGGTGTCCTTCGACAGCAGTGCATGGACCGGCGCGAAATACGACTTCAGCGCACAGACCACGGCGGTCACCGATACGGCGGCCATCGCCGATGTCGCTGACTGGGGAGCTCTGTTCGGGAAATTCTCGGTCGATCTCAACACGACCACGAATTTCTATTCGAACACTTCTCTGTCCGGCATCACGCTGAATCAGCTTGCCGGCAGAGCCGACAACACGACCGAAGGCAGTATTACGCTGGGTACCACCACGTTTACCGCCGCAGCCGGTTCCGACGACTTTGTCAACAACGGCAAGAAGCTGGCTCTCACCGGAACCACACTCGGCATCGCCTCTGTGTAACGGTGTATCCATAACAGAACCTTCCGTTTCATCCGGGCGCGGGTGAAACGGAAGTCCCGGAGAAACCGGACTGGTCGAACCGGGCGTTTCAGGAAAGCGGTTTTCCGTTTTCCCGGAACGTAACAAAACGCCACCCTCTGCCCCTCTTCCGGAAACAATTCCGGAAGGGGGACTTTCTTATTTTCCGGAGGTTAAATTCAAAAGCAGAGAACGTTTGAGTCTGAACAGGTTGATAAGGTGCGTTATGGCAGCTTTGGAAATAACACGGAAACGGAATCCCCGCCCGATTCCGGAGATGAACAGTGAACTCTGAAGGATGGAGAGAAAACACTTTTGAAAAGGCGAAACGATGATGAACAAAATAATTTATATGGCAATATCAATTTTCATGATTCCTTTTACATGGGGAATGGACATAAAACTGACAGACGGAGCGCTTCTCCGGAAAGTCACAGTTGTAGAAGTAAACTCCCGGGGAATTGAACTTATGCACAGGGATGGTGTAAAAAAAGTGTTGCCGGAGATGATTGCCGCAAGCGATCAGCCAAAGATGAAAAAACACATCGCCCGTTACAAACAGCTGGTCGGGAATAAAAAAATAACGACTGCAATTCAAAAGGCCCGTCGGTCAGGATCAATCAATGCGGCAATCCCCATACTGGAGCAGGCGATAAAGAGTGCACCGGAAGCGGCGAATATTGCCGAAGCCAGAAAGTTGCTGGCTTCGTTGAAGAAGAAAAGCAAGTCTGATGTCACAATGGCTCTTATAGCAGCCGCCAATGAGAAAGAGCTTTCCACTGCTATCGAAATCATGGAAAAAGCTGTCGCGGAGAATTCTTTCGCGGAAAATCTGGAGCAGGCAAAAAAGAAACTGGCGGAACTGAAAAAAAGAAGTGTTGATATTGCGGCAAATGGTGAAGCGCCGAACGGCAGAAATTCTTCAAAGTGGAAAAAGGCTGAACTTGCTGAAAAAGGACGGCTGAGAATTCTGCGGGAACAACGGGCCAGTATGCAAAGACGGCAGAGTGCGATATCCTCCGATGCCTTGGAGCACAGGGAAATAGACCGATTATCGAATGTAAAAGATCATCTGACCTCTTTAAACCGCAGTTTTTCTGCCGGAAATACAGCAAAGACGTCAAAAGCAGAATGCGGTATCCAGAGCGAGGACGGCTCTAATTCCAAACCGGTGCGACGACGCATTGCGGAAGATCTTCTTAATTAGAAATTCTATGCCATATTGTCAGAGATGCGGCGATTCCGGACAAACTGCACGGACTACCTTGCCGTCAGCCCGTACCGCATTCGGCGGACAAAGATTCGAAAATGACATGTTTTATAAAAAAAATAACATTCCAATAATGGATTTCCTGTTCTATATTATCTCCAATCAACAGGAGGTTTCCCATGAATCCACGAATCCAACGTCTTGCAGACTACGCATTGAAAGAAGACATCAACCCGGCATCCGTTCCGGTCGAGTTCGACCCGTTTGACGAAAAACTCGCGGAACCGATGATGATCGCGAAACGGCTCACGGAATATCTGCTTGCCCAGCCGGTCATACTCTCCGATGACAGCGAACTGATCGGCATCATACGTTTCTATGCCAGTCCCGTTCCCGCCGACCTTTTTACCCGCGCCGGGCATACAAAATTCAGGGAAGCGGCGGCACGTTATTACCGCAAACCGCAGGAAAATCTCTGCATCATGGAGTGGCAGCACTCAAACGCCGACTTCGGAAAACTGATCCGTCTCGGCTTGAACGGATATATCCGGGAAATCAACGCCGCACGGCGGAATTTTCTCGGCAGACGCGATAATCTGGCGTTTCTCGCGGCGTTGGAAATGATGATCCGCGGAATCGGGGAACGCGCACGGCAATGCCGGGCGTACTGCATGGAGCAGGCGCACGAATGCGGCGACCCGGCCCGTAAAAACACCCTGCTGCGAATGGCTCAGAACTGCGCGAACGTCCCGATGAACCCCGCCCGGAATTTTGAAGAGGCAATCCAGTGCCTGTACTTCAGCTTTGCCTTTCTCCCCGACAGCATCGGACGGCCGGATCAGTATCTTTTTCCGCTGTACAAACAGGGGATCGACGACGGCACACTCTCACGGGAACACGCGAAGGAACTGCTTCAGGAACTCTTTATCCGCATTCACGGACACACTCCGCACAGCCCGTGGGCGGATGACAAAGGAGCGGAATCGCATTTTGTCGTCGGCGGTTACACACCGGACAAGGAAGACGGCTTCAACGAACTCTCCGCCCTCATCATCGAATCCATGATGGAACTTCCGCTTGTGCGTCCGCAAGTTTCGTTGCGCTGGACGGAAAAAACGCCGCGACGCGTACTCCGCGAAATGATGGATTACGAACGCCGCGACCGTTGGAAACGCATTGCATTCGTCAACGACGAACCGCGCATCGCCTCCCTGATGACAATCAACAAAGTGCCGTTTGAAACAGCCTGCGATTATATCATGGTCGGCTGCAACGAGCCTGCCTATCAGGGAGGAATCTCGCTCGGCGGCAATACCTGCAACATCGTCCGCTCCCTGCTGAACACGTTCCGGGAACGCCGCGACGAAGTCGCCGGATGCCCCGATTTCGACTCCTTTTATGCGATATACGAGCAGGAACTGTTCCATGATCTGGAACAAATGCTCGAATATTCCAACCATTTCAACATTCTCCGTTCGCGCGACTGCAACGTGCTCAGCTCTCTGTTTCTGGACGGCTGTATCGAACGCGCCGAAAGCGCCACGCGCGGCGGAGCAAAACTCGCCCGCGGCGGCGGTGTCAATTTCATGGGCGGAACCAATCTCATCGACTCGCTCACCGTCATCCGGCAATTCGTCTTCGATGAAAAACGCATCGGCATGACGAAACTGCTCGATGCACTCGACAGCGACTGGAAAGACGCGGAAGACCTGCGGCGGGAAATTCTGCGCGACGGACGGTTCTTCGGCAATCACGACGAATATTCCGACAGCATCGCACGCCGTCTCCACACAAGTATCTACCGTTTCGCCAAAGACCGCACCGATCTGTTCGGAACTCCGCTGACTTATGGCAACCTGACCGGCTACAATCCGCACTTCGCCGTATTCGGCGAACTCACCGGAGCCACTCCGGACGGACGCGTCGCCGGAAGCGCACTCTCGTTCGGCAGCGGCCAGGCATTCGGGAAAGAACACGACGGCGCAACCTCTCATCTGCTCTCCGTGGCACAGATGGACCCCACCGGCATCATGTGCGGCAACACGATCATGAACCTGACCGTAGACGAAAATACGGTCCGCAACGGGGAAAGTTTTGAAAAATTCGTTCTGCTGATCGAAACCTATTTCAAAGCGGGCGGACTGCATGTTCAGCTCAACCACGTCTCGCGCGAAGAGCTGATCGCCGCCAAAGCGAAGCCGGAGGAATACAAAAGCCTGCGGGTCCGCGTCTCCGGATTCTCCGCAACGTTCGTTTCGCTTGACGAACATCATCAGGACAACGTCATCGAACGCACCACGGAAACACTGGCATGATCACCGGAACCGTATTCGACATTCAAAAATTCAGCGTTCACGACGGTCCCGGCATCCGCACAACGGTGTTCCTGAAAGGCTGTCCGCTGCGCTGTCTCTGGTGTCATAACCCCGAATCGTGGCAGACGCAGCCGGAACTCCTGTTTTCGGCGGAGAAATGCACCGGATGCGGCGCATGCGTAAAAAAATGCCCGAACGGCTGTCACTCATTCCGGAACGGAGTTCATCATCTGAACCGAACCCGCTGCACCGGATGCGGCGCATGTGCAAAACCGTGCCGCACCGGAGCGCTGGAGCTCTGCGGCGAACGGAAAACCGCGGAAGAGGTATTGGCGGAAGTGCTCCGGGACCGTCCGTTTTATGAAAATTCGGGCGGCGGAATGACGCTTTCGGGCGGCGAGCCGCTGGCACAGTTCGCGTTTTCGCTCGAACTGCTGAAACAGGCAAAAGCAAACGGTCTGCACACCTGTCTGGAAACCTGCGGGTACGCTCCCCGGAACCGCTATCCGGCGCTTCTGCCGTTCACGGACCTGTTTCTGTTCGACGTCAAGACCGTCGATGCGGAAAAACACCGCCGCCTCACCGGACAGGACAACCGTCTGATCCTTGACAATCTCCGGGCTCTGGACAATGCGGGTGCGGCACTGCATCTGCGCTGTCCGCTGATCCCCGGAATAAACGATACCGAAGCGGAACTGCATGGAATTGCCGTTCTGGCAAACACTCTGGCGCATGTTCAGGAGATCGAAGTGGAGCCGTATCATCCGCTCGGCGTCTCAAAGGCGCACCGTCTCGGGTTTGACGATGCGTTCGCGGCTCCGTTTACACCGAAAAAACAATCGGACCTCTGGATCGCACGGATCGCGGAAGCGACCGCCGTTCCCGTCAAAAAGCAATAATCTAAGGAGAGCATGATGTATTCAACATCCCTGCAAGGCAAAAAAGCATGGGTAACGGGTTCCTCGCGCGGAATCGGGCGGAAAATCGCGGAATTTCTCGCGGAAAGCGGCGCGGATGTGGCAATCCACGGACGCAACGGCACCAACCTTGCCGAATATGGCGAAGGCACCAGCCTGACGGATGCGGCGGAACTGCTTTCCCCCTGCTGAACAGCAAAACCGGAAAATTCTGACATTTTTCTGTAACCTTCTGCTCCGCCATGCGTTTTCAGGGAGGAAGCAACTGCCAGTTCGGCATCTTCTCTTTCCCGCGCCGGGCATTTGCCCCCCTCTTTTCCGGCGCGGGATCTTTTTTATCAGCGGGAAGAAACCCGGAAATTGCGGATCTCAAACCATTTCTCTTTCTGTTTCCAGAAGAAAAAAGTGCAGCTGAAATTTTCCGCTTCCGGCGGGAAATCCAGCCGGCACCGGAAAACCTGCCATTCCGAAGCCAGCGGACGCCAGCTTTTCAGCGGATCAATCCGCTTGAATCCTTTCCCCGTAACCATGAGAATCAGCGGAGCATTGCCGCGCGCCTCAAACGAGACTTCACATTCCGCGCCGCCAGAAACCGTTTTCGCGGCAGTACTGACACCCGCCATCGCCGTATCGGCAGTTTTTACCTGAACCACGCCATCGGATGTATGCAAACTGCAAGTTCCGCTTTTCCGCGTGAGGTCCTGCTGCCGCATCAGCACTTTTTCCGGAAGCTGAACGGTAAGCGTCCCATGAAGCGCAGAATCCTTGACCGTACCGATTCCGCTTCCCCACTCCAGATACGACTCCCGCCCTTTGCCATCGTTATTGTTCACCAGCAAAGCCAGCCGCGGACGGTCGCCCTTGTGGTAGACGAACGGATAAAGCTCCGTCGGCTCCACATGAATCCGGTATTCGGTCATACCGTTCCGGCGGAGAACTTTGAGCTTTCCATACTTCAATTCCGGCAGATTCGGAGCGGTGTAACGGTCCGGAAGATCTCCATCCAGATGCGGGGAAAGCGTCTTCCACAATCTCACGCCACCCGATTCCGTCCAGGAAGCGCCGAACTCCAGCGTATCCGCGGAACGCCCTTTTCCCTGAGTATCAAACGCAATCTGCACACTGTCGGCGGTCCAGAAATCGGTAACCTTTGTTCCCGCACGATGGACGGGGTCTTTGACCCGGACAAGCAGGTCCATTCCGGTTCCGTCAAGTCCCATTGCGAATTCTGCGGTCACGCGTCCGGTCCGTGCCCCTTTGAAACAGGAAAGTTCCTTGCGGAATGGATGAAACCTCATGCTTTCCGCATTGACCGGCTCCATGGAAGAGTCAAACAGCGGAGCCGGGCGGTACACTCCGCGGACCTCCTGATTCAGCGGACGCAATACCTCATCCGGTTTCAGTACCTGTGCTTTGTTGGTCCAGCTCCGCACTTCCGCAAAGTCGAATCCGCGGGCGATATAGTAATAATCCGGCGCCAACCTCATATTTCCCGGTTCCGCGACCGGTCGCCCGTCCGGACGGACCACCTGTGCCCCGGCAACCGCTTTCCGCAGTTCCGGCGGCAGAGCGGTGCTTTCCGCACCAAGTCCCCAGAACAGAAGCATGGGACCGGCATCACTGCTGACAAGGACCGCCGCACACTCCTTCCCGTTGCGGTTCCAACTGTAGCCGTCATGAACTTTGAGCGTCCCCCGGACGAATGCCGTCAGCACATGCCATGCGGCAGCCATATAACGCGGCTGGGTATAAGTCCGAACCCGGAACAGACCGGATACATTCGGATCATGCCGTCCGGCTTTGCGGTTCTCCGCCAGTTCGTCCAGCTCGCAGCCGCCGCTGTTGAACAGGGTAAAGAAATAAACCTGCGGAACTCCCTGACGGATCATATCAAGGAATCCGAGCATGACTTTCCGCACCCCTTGAATCTCGGTCGGATAATACGCCTGAAACGGTTTGATGAGATTCGCGTGCCACTCCGAATTCACTTTTGGTTTGACCGCAATCCCGGCCTCCCGCTCAATCCCGGAAAACAGACTGTAATTCTGCCAGGTTCCGTGGATGGAAAGAACATCGAAATATTTTCCCCCGCCAAGCGCCAGAAAACGGCGGTAAAACTCCGCATAGCGCCGGGAAAGTCCCGCCCACCAGACGACCGCGGCCGGATTCTCTTTCTTTATCGCCTCATATCCGGCGGCGATCAGCTTTACATGATTTTCCGGCGTGTCGGACCAGAATACGGAATATCCCGGAAAATGCGGCTCATTCCAAAGTTCAAAATTCCGCACGTCCGGATAACGGCGCATCAGCCGGACAAGAAAATTCTGCCAATCCGACAGATTTTCCGGAATCACGGTTTTATAATTTTTCAGACTGCCGAGTGCAATCCTGTTCCCCTGCGGATTGGAAGACGCCCAGCGCGGCACTCCAAACACATTGAACACACAGAACGCATCGTGAAACCCATATTCCCGCGCAATCTTCATGGCGGCGTCAAGCCGTATCCAGTTGAATTTGCCGCGTTCCGGCTCAATCGCCTCCCAATCCACCGTATGAACCCGGATTCCGTGAAATCCGACCAGCGCAGCAAACCGGATGCTCTTTTCATGGAGCCCGTCGCTGAGCGAAAACTGCGGGGAGATCTCTCCGGGCTTCCGCGTCTTCTCCGGCGTAACCACGACCGAATGTACGGTACGCTCGTATGTCTTTCTGCTGACCTCCTCATAACGGTTGTTCTGCGGCGACAGACGCCAGATCGGGATCGTCCATTTTTCACCGATCACTCCGTTTATCTGTCCTTTCCGTTCAAACCGGACCTCATAATAACCGGGTTCATCGCTCTTCCAGCGCCATCCGTTCCTGTTGAACTCCTTTGCGGAAAGCGTCCGGTCCAAATAAACGGAACCGTCGGCATCGGTCATCACCACACGAACACGGTCCGTCTCCGGCAGTTTCGTTTCCGAGGAAAACACAACCTCTTCGCCGAGTACATACCAGTTTGCCAGCTTGTTACTGCGGATCTTCATCCCAGGATGCGAAAACCGCTGACTCATCTCGTATTGTTTCGCGCGCACCGGTTCTCCGCAGAGGGGAAATGCCAACGTCAGCGCAAGTACACCTATCATCGTTCTGATCTGCATAAAAACTTCCTTTTCTGTTTAAAGTTTTGACCATGCCCCGCTGGGCGTCAAATGCTTAATTGATTTGGAATCGCTCCATTTGAACGGATATGCGTTATACGGATTCAGCGTGTCAAACGGACGGACCACTCCCGTATGCCCATCCGCATACAGCATGTTGACCGCTCCCGCATGCCGGGGCGCAACCGCTCCGCCGCTGCCGTCGTTGTTAAAACTCCCGCGTCCGTTCGTCCGAGAACGGTTCGACAGACTCGGCCAGGTATCCGCCATCAGGAACTTTACCGAAACACTCTTCACCGAGGAAAGCTGAAAACCGGACTCATACGGCTGAGTAATAGCATTCGAGAAGAACGAGGCGCAAATCCCGTAATGGACCCGCTCCACCATCAGTTCATCTCCATAATTGACCGATTTCAGAATCTCCGTCTGCAGCATTTCCGGGCACGCTCTCAACTTCCGCGGAATATAGCGCTTTTCCTTGACGCCATCCATTACGGCAAACGGCCAGTAAGGATGCCACGCATTCGCATAAGCTCCACCCGTAACGTTCAGATACGCGGGACAGAGTCTCCCGTCATTGTCTCCGGAATAGGACAGGAATGCTGTCCCGAACTGTTTCAAATTAGAAATGCAGTTGATGCTTCCGGCTTTTGCCCTTGCCGAGTTCAGCGCCGGCAGCAGCAGGGCTGCAAGTACCGCGATAATTGAAATTACCACGAGGAGCTCTACAAGGGTGAATTTAATTTTTCTCAATGCCATAAAAAACCTCCTTTCTCCGGTTCTTTTATAATTATAATCCATGTTCCGTCACTTTGCATGGACAAAACAGCTTATCTGCGTCCATTTGCCCGAAAATATTAATACAGTCCAAAACCTCCTCCGTTTCATCTCCGGATCAGTTCCGCCATTCAGTATACCGGCGGAAAACCGTCGGTATACTGCTGTTTGTCATTGAAACGCTTTCACAAGAAAGCGGCTTCCTTTGCCGACTCCAAGCCCCCAATGGATGCACGACTCGAATTCCTGCGGCTCCAGAGCAACGATCAGCGTATGCAATCCACGCGACAGCGGAAGATGGCGGCGGTACTGATTCAATGGAGCTCCTCCCAAAGTCGGGCTGAAGATCACCGGACGGCCCGCACACGCGAATCCTCCGCCGGAACGCTCCGTCTCCAGAAACAGACGCTGCCTGCCGAACAGCATGTGCTCATCATCGTGCACCTCATCCACCGGAGGATCCAGGTAAACCTGATTGGAAGTCGGACTGTTGAACATCAGCACATATTCCCCGTCCTCCGGAATCCTGAACCGGAAACGGATCACGATCTGCCCTCCGCCTCCACGGAACTCCGGCGGAACATCAAGCGCTCCGCCGATCGGATCGCAAAGAACGGCATTCCACTCCTGCGCACTCAGTTTTACCCGGTACCAATGCAGATTCTTCCGCATGGAAACATCGGCGTGAATCCGGAACGGCACATAGTCCGGTTCCGGAATCTCCGCGACTTCCACCCGTGCGGGAATCCGCTCCCGCAGGGAAAGGATCTGGTCCGTAAACGCCTCAATCGTCGGTGGAAACGTCAGATTCCGAATTGCGGTGCCGCGAACCACAAGCTCGTGCCCGACGGGACGCAGCCACTCTTCCGAAATGCCGTCGGGATTCAAAATACCGAGAATCGCTCCGGCGGTCGCAGCGGTGCAGTCGGTATCCATACCGCAGTTTGCCGCATTGCAGATCGTTTTGCCGAAATCCCCCTCTCCCGACAGCAGAGCCAGAACGGTAAATGGAATATTGATGCGGACATCCGTTTTGAACTCCGTCGCATAACGCCTGAACAAAGCATCCCGGACGGTCCGCCAGTCTCCCGTGGAATCCCACAGCGAGCACGCCATGCGGATCCCTTCCGCAAGCATAGAATCCGGCGGCAGAGAGGCAAGCCCGGCGTCAATAAGCGTCCGGATATCCGCTTCCACAAACGCCAGAGACTCCACAACGGCGAAAAACACCTCTGCATCAATCCCGTCCCCGGCATGGTCAATGCAGGCATCCTCATACGCGAACCGGGCGGCCAGCGCGGGATCACCGGGAGCCAGACACGCCCACAGCTCACTGCGGATCGCCGCACCCATGCCGTTGACATAGTAATTGTCATACGAACCGGACCATGGAGGGCGGATCCCAAGCGCAAGATTCCGCATCGCCACGGCATACTCGTCGCAATGGAAATTCATGTGCTCAAGCCAGATGTCCGCCAGAATCTCCCGGTTGATCTCCGGCTTTTCCATGCGGGCGAGCGCAGCGGCGTACATCGCCTGCAGCTCCAGATCGTCGTTCGGCATGGAACCGCACGGAACGGGATCATAGAACGTCAAATCATTGCACTCCGGAAATCCCTCATACGGCCCCCCAAGAGTCCCGCCGATATTCTTGCCGAACCAGCATGCAAGAACCTTTTTCCGAAACATCATTTCCGTCATAAAAACATCACTCCTTTTGGTGTTTGACTATATTATACACCAAAAGCTCCGGAAAGGGAATGGAAGATTGTACAAAAAATATGTGTTTTCATACATTTTTTCAGAAATCGCACCGAATGCGGCAGACCGTGGCAAACAGGAAAATCCGGATGGCAGCAGAAAACGAATCTTCGTCCTCTGTTCACATTCCCTTCTTCCCGAACCGTGCGTCAACATAAGGCTTGACAAAACGGACCGTCAGAAAACTTGGAACCGTACAGACGCAGATCCACAGGAAAAACCAGCGGTATCCCGCCGCCGGACCGTAAGATTCGCCAAGCCGTGCAAACAGCTCCTGAATCATTCCGGAAACCATCCCCACGAGCGTCATTCCGAGGATCGTAAGCCCCGTCATAAACGCAAAATGACTCGTTTTGTATTCACCGCTCCGGTTCGCGAACTGCACCATGAACAGGATATGCGCCATGTATCCGAGCCCGTAGCCGAACTGTTCCAGCGCAATACACGCGCCCGAAACAGCAATGCCCGGCTGAACCCACGAAAGCCATAAATACAGCAGATCCGGTGCATTCAGCGCAGTCGCCATCATCCAGAGACAGCGTCCAAAACCGATACGGGACACCGCAACACCGGCAAGAAAACCGCCAAGCAGAAAACAGCAGGTCCCGGCAAGACCGTAAACGGTCCCCTGCTGTTCAAGAGTCAGACCAAGACCGCCGGATGTCCGCTCCGCCAGCATGAACGGAACCGACATCTTGCCAAGCTGCGCCTCGGCAAAGCGGTAAAAAAACAGAAACAAAACAGCCGCCCACGCACCTTCGCGCCGGAAAAAAGAACGGAACGACTCCGCGAACCGGGTCCCGTCCCGTATCCTTTCCGGTGCCGCCGCATGTTCTGCGGCAGGAGTTGCAAACAGGTGATAGAAAAACAGCAGCAGCATCGCGGCGGAAGCGGCCGTCATCGCCCACATCCACGCGGAACGTTCCGCAATCCCGGAACGCTGCAGGAATCCGGCAAACATCACAAGTCCTCCCTGTCCCGCAAGCATCGCGCATTTGTAAAAAATATTGCGCAAACCGGAACATACCGCCTGAGCGTGGCTGTCAAGCGCAACCATGTAATATCCATCGGCGGCAATATCGTGAGTGGCGGAACAGAACGCGGTCAGGATAAAACAGGCGATCAGCCAGCCGTCGGGCGCACCGGAACGGAATGTCAAAGCAAGCGCGGCAAAACAGAGAGCGATCGCCAGTTGCGCGGTCAGCATCCATGCGCGTTTCGTGCTGTGCGCATCCAGAAGCGGCGCCCACAGGAATTTCAGGCTCCACGGCAGCCCGATGATCCCCGTCCAGAACGCCATTGCACTGTTGGGCATGCCGAGGCTCGTGAACATCACCATGGAAACGCAGGTGGCAACGGCAAACGGAAGCCCTTCCGCAAAATAAACGCCGGGAACCCAGCCCCAGCCGTTGACGGTCAGTTCTCTCCGCAGGTCCATCGTATGCGGATCAGAGATTCAGACCTTCCAGAGCCGCTCCGATATTGCCGAGCGGCACATGCGGCTCGCGTTTCTTCTGCGGTTCCGTTCCGAGCGCGGAACGCTGGAACGCAAACAACCGTTCGAGCCCATGCTGGGCGGTGTCAAGCATTTTATTGAGTTCATCGCGCGAAAACGGAACCTCTTCCGCCGTTCCCTGCACTTCGATGATCTTCCCGGATTCCGTCATGATGACATTCATATCGACATCAGCGCTGGAATCCTCTTCATAGCAGAGATCAAGCAGGATTTCGCCGTCTTTCATGCCGACGCTGACCGCGGCGACATTCTCCCGCATCGGGAATTTATGCAGGACTTTTTTCTCAACGAGTTTACGGAATGCGAGCTGAAGCGCAACGGAAGCCCCCGTAATACTCGCACAGCGGGTCCCGCCATCGGCGTCAATCACATCGCAGTCAATGTAAACGGTATTCGCCCCAAGCGCCTTCAGGTCGATCACGGTCCGGAAACTTCTGCCGATCAGACGCTGGATCTCCATCGTTCTGCCGCTCTGTTTTCCGCGCGTTGCTTCGCGCTGATTGCGGGCATGAGTGGAAGCGGGCAGCATTCCATATTCGGAAGTGACCCAGCCACCGGGAACGCCCTGTGCGCGCATCCAGCCGGGAACCCCCTGCTCCACGGAAACCGAACAAACCACTTTCGTCCCGCCCATCTCCACGAGAACAGACCCCGCCGGATGTGACAGATAATTCGGGGTGATTTTCACTTTGCGAAGATAATTGAACGGACGGCCGTCGACACGATTCATGATTGCGCTCCCTTTCTCTCCAAAAAAAGAGCCGTCGCATCAGATACCCCGCAGCACCTGAAACCTTCGTTTATGGCTGCCCGGTTCCCCGTCTGACCCGTTCACGGGATTTCAGCGCACGAGGTCCAATGCGACGACAAAAATTCAGTCAATTACGCTTTTTGTTTCCTGTTACCTTGAACTATACTCGCTTTTTCGAAATATTCAAGGCAAAGAGACAATTCTGTTCGTAAATTTTTTCGATCTATGATTTTATCTATGAGTCCTTTCTTCAAAAGGAACTCGGAAGTCTGGAATCCTTCGGGAAGCTGAGCCTGCGTGGTATCCTTGATGACGCGGGGACCGGCAAAGCCGATCAGCGCGCCGGGTTCGGCAAGAATCAGATCGCCGAGCGACGCATAACTCGCGGTCACTCCGGCAGTCGTCGGATGCGTCATGACAACAATATACGGCAGCCCCGCGGCGGCGTGGCGCTGAAGCGCTCCGCTGGTCTTCGCCATCTGCATAAGACTGATCATACCTTCGTACATACGGGCGCCGCCGGAAGCGGTCACAATCACAAGCGGCAGATGATGTGCCGTGGCAAATTCCACGAGACGGGTCACTTTTTCCCCGACGACAGCGCCCATGCTTGCTCCGAGGAAGCGGAAATCCATCACGCCAAGCGCATAAGCACGCCCGTCGAGCTTGGCATGACCGCAAACGATCGCATCCGTAAGACCCGTTTTCTTCTTATTGGCTTCCAGCTTGGAGGTATACGAGGAAACGCCTTCAAATTTCAGCGTGTCGACCGATTCGATATCAGCGTCGATCTCAACGAACGTTCCGGCATCGGTCAGCAGTTCGATCCGCTGCGGCGCGGGCATCGGGTTGTGATAACCGCAGTGCGGGCAGATATACAGATTGCTTTCTTTCTGTTTGGTAAAAATAGTGGCGTCACACTTCTTGCATTTTTCCCAGAGACCCTCCGGAATATCCTTGCGCTTCAAGGGTTCTTCCTGCTGGGGTTCGGCACTCAGTGTCGAATATTTCGATTTTTTGAAAAAAGCCATTTTTCAATTCCTTTGTCTTCGGGCGATGACCAGAACATCCACTCGTGCAGCGCCTCCGTTGAGTAAAACACCGGCGGCTTCGCTGAGCGTCGCTCCGGTCGTCATAACATCATCCACTAATAATATACTACACTTTTCCGCCGCTGTCGAATCAAAAAGCGAAAAAGCGCCCTGAATATTTAAATTTCTTTCTTTCCGGGTTAGAAAAGCCTGACGCGGCGTATGCTTCCGGCGCTTCAGCAACCGGCGGACCGGAATTCCCGTCCGCCGGGAAAGTTCGCGGGCAAACAAAGCGGACTGATTATAGCCGCGCATCAGAAAACGCCGCCAGTGAAGCGGAACGGGAACCAGTGCATCATATCGCGGGCTCCCATCGTCAAACACTCCGGCGGCAAGACGCGACAACGGTCTTGCAAGTTCGGTCCGCCCGCGGTATTTGAACAGATGAACACAGTCCCGCACCTCGTCTGTATATTTGAAAAGAGCATAAGCCCGTGTCCACGGCGGTTTCGGTGCATTCATACAATCGGAACATGACTCAAAAATACCATCAACCTCCGCTCCGCAGGTCCGGCAGACTTTTCCCCGGATCATCGGCATCCGGTCCAGACACTCCACACAGAACATATTCGGAGAACCGTCAAATGGAACGCCTTTTCCGCAGAGCGGACAGGGCAGCGGCAGAACTGCGGAAATCCATGCCGGAATCCGTCCGGCAAATGCCCGCAGTTCCGCCCTCATCGGACTCACTTGCTGCTCAGGACTTCTGCGATCTGAACGGCGTTGAGCGCCGCGCCCTTGAGGAGCTGGTCGCCCGATACAAAAATTTCGAGTCCGCGTTTGTCGTTGCGGGAAATATCCTGACGGATACGGCCGACGATCACGTCAAATTTTCCGGTTGCGTCAATCGGCATCGGATACACCTTGTTCGCCGGATCATCGCGCACGATCACACCGGGAGCTTTGGAAAGGATCTCGCGCGCCTCTTCCGGCGTGATCTCCTGTTCAAATTCCAGATTCAGCGATTCGGAATGCGCTCTCATGATCGGCACGCGCACGCTGGTACAGGAGAGCATCAGATCCGGAATGTGCATGATCTTGCGCGTTTCGTTGACCATTTTCAGCTCTTCTTTGGTATAGCCGTTCGGCTGGAAAGAGTCGATGTGCGGAAAGAGATTGAACGCGATCTGCTGTGCCATGACTTTGGGCTCGACGCGTTCCGCTCCATTGAGAACCTCGCGGGTCTGATCAAGCAGTTCCTGCATGGCAGGGGCACCGCCGCCCGACGCCGCCTGATAGGTGGAAGCGATCAGGCGCTTGAGTCCTTTTGCCTTGTGCAGCGGATAAACGGCAACCGCCATGATCGCGGTGGTGCAGTTCGGGTTCGCAATAACGCCGTGGTGTTTGAACGCATCTTCCGGATTGATCTCCGGAATCACCAGCGGAACGTCATCGTCCATACGGAACGCACTGGAATTGTCGATCATGACGCATCCCGCGTCCGCGCAAGCCTGACGGTACTGTTTGGAGACATCGGAACCGGCACTGAAAAGAGCAATATCCACACCCTTGAAAGACTCCGGTTTCATCTCCTCAATCGTGATCTCCCCGCCTCTGAATTTCATCTTTTTTCCGGCGGAACGCGCGGAGGCAAGCAGTTTGATGGAGGCTACCGGGAAATTTCTCTTTTCCAGGGTCTCAAGCATTTCGACGCCGACAGCACCAGTAGCTCCGGCGACAGCCACGTTCATTGGTCTTCCCATTTTGTTTGATTCTCCCTAACAATATCAGGTTTTGGGGTTCACCCGGCGCCGAATCCACAAGACGGCTCCGGTAAAGCTGAATAATTTACATGCGTATTGTGAAAAATGCAAATATCTTTCCGCATTTTTCCATCTTCCCATCCTTTCCGCGCTCATTTCCGCAGAAATCTCCGTTTTTTCGTACTTTTCCACATTTCCCCCGTTGACAAAATCTCAAACTGTGCTATAATTAATTAAACCGATTGAAAAACTAAAGAAAAACAATCTCTTCAAAAAATTAAATCGGTTGAATAAGGTGATATGATTATGACCATTTACGACATTGCAAAAAAACTGAATGTCTCGCCGGCGACGGTCTCGCTTGCGCTGAACGGCGATCCGCGCGTTGCGGAAAAGACCCGGACCAGAATCTGCTCCTTTGCCGCCGAACACGGATTTGTACGGGATGAACAGGCACGGAACTTCCGGTTGCGCCGCTCCAACAACGTCGCAATCGTTGTTCACAACATCGACAACGATTTCTGGTACGGGATCGTCCGGGCGGTCGAACAGGAACTCGGCGACAGATTCAATGTCATTCTCAGCAACACGGAAGGCGATCTTGAAAAAGAACGGAAGATCTTTGCAAATCTCGTCCGCCGCAAGGTGGACGGCATCATCGTACAGCCGGCATCGACCGAAGAAAACCACTTTCTGGAAACGATCCGCGCAGGAATTCCGGTCGTCTCGCTCGAAAAAACAGAACATGAGCTGATTTCGTTCGTCAAAGGCAACGACCACCTCGCGGCACTCCGTCTGACGGAGGAGAGCATCCGGCGGGGGCACCGGCACATCGCGTTTCTCAACTTCCGTTCCGACAGCATCGGTCTGGAGGAGCGCGTCTCCGGCTTCCTCGAAGCAGTCGGCAGACACGGCCTGCGGAATCAGTGCAAAGTCCTGTCGGCAAACAACATTTCGACCGAAGCGATCGCAGAACTCATCAGCGGTCATGAAGACGATTTCTCCCTGTATCTCTGCTCCGACGACCGCCTTGCCTGTCTCCTTCTTCAGGAACTGGAACGTGCGCACATTTCCGTTCCGGAACGGATTTCGGTCTGCGGCTGGAACGACTGCCGTTTTCTGGAATACCTGACCCGTCCGCTCTCCTCCGTCGCAATCCCGATGACGGAAATCGGAAGCAAAGCGGCATGGATCATCCGCAACTATCTGGAAAAAGGGCCTTGCGTCCATAAACTCTATATTGAGGAAAAAATCATTCTGCGCGATTCGTTCCGATCCCTCGCAGCCATCCCGCAGACAACTGAAAGGAAGCATAAATGAAACTCCTGTCGTCCGTATGCCTCTGTCTGGCCGTTCTTTCCGCCGTTTCGGCGGAAGCTCCGCAATGGCGATGGCACGAAAAAACCGCACAGCCGCACACCACACGCTTTTTCCGGATCTCGTTCGAGCTGAAAGAAAAAGCCAAAAGCGCTCCGGTTACGTTCGGATTGGACGACATCGGCAGCATCTACGTCAATGGACGGCGCATCGCCGCGAATATCCACATGCCGCCGAAAACCTGGCACATCGAAAATTACCTGAAACCGGGAAAGAACGTGATCGCGGTGCAGGTTCTCAACCATATCGGCATCGCCGGGCTCATCGTCTCCGGCGATATTCTGCTGGAAAGCGGAAATGTTCAGAAGCTCTCCAGCGGCGGAACGGTCCTCTCCGGAACCAAAGCGGACGCGGGATGGACCGATGTCAAGTTCGACGACTCCGGCTGGAAAACGGCGGAAGAGCTCGGCGGTCCGGACGAACTCGCTCCCTGGAACAGGAAAGGCAGCGTAATGGATCCATTCCGGGCACCGGACGCCGCACGCGGAACCTCCCGTCTTCTGCTTGACGATTTCGCCGATATTTCCAGCTGGCTCGGCGGTGGACAGAAGCATACTCTTCCCGGCGCAGACACGCCGTCCCATTTCAGCCTCGGTTCCGTGCCCGATCCCCGGCGGGATGACGGCTGGGCGGGCGAACTCCGTTTTGCATTCGCCAAGCCGGGCGGGGAAGCGGCATTTCATAAAAACCGTCTGTACCAGATGCGCCGCACTCCGCGCGCCATTCTTTTCTCCGCCGATACCAGAGGGCACGGCGGCTCCCTCCGGTTCCGCTTCTTCGACAAATTCAACCGCCGGCACCTGACAAAACCCGTTCCGCTTTCTCCAACCGTCGGCTGGCGGGATTACCGGGTCGAACTTGACGAAACCACTTTTCCCGGCTATTCCAAACTTGCCTTTCCCCTCGCGCTGGATCATCTGATCTATACCGCGGACAAGGCGGGGACGGGACACATCCTGATCGACGACCTCTTTTATATCGGCCACGCCTCCTCTCCCGGGCAGCAGCTGGCAATACACCCGGACTATCATACTCTTGCAGTACCTCCCGGAACGGCGGCTGAAATGACATTCCGCTTCCGCAACGCACTGAACCGGAAAATCCGCGCGAAACTGCTGCTTCAGGTTCTGGACAGCCGGGAAAAAGAGCTGTTCCGTCAGACCGCGGAGCTCGAACTCGGTCCCTGCGCTTTTCTCCGGCGGAAATTCACCCTCGGAACGTTCCGGGACAAGGGCGTTTACAGTGTCCGGCTCACAGCGGATATCGGAACTGGGAAACAGACGTATCTCGGCTGGCTGGGCGTGTTCACGCCGAACGGGAAACGTCTCAACAAATACCCGATGTGGTTCGGGATTGAAGATCAGGAAATCAACACCGCACCGTATGAAGCGACGCTCCACGCATCGTGGATGAAACTTCTCGGCATCGACCTGATCCGCGCCGGATTCCACGGCAGCCGCGCCGAACGCGTGCGCGGTTCCCGGACCGGATACGACGGCTTCCGTGAAATGTGGAAACCGCATGTCGCCACCGGAGCCGCCCTCCTGCTGGATTTCGCCGGCGGGATGCCTCCGTGGACCCGTCCCGATGCGGATACGCCCAAAGGAACCGTTCTCCCGCTCAACTGTGATCCCGCCCGTTTCCGGGAGCATTTTGAACACCTGGCGGATTTTATCGCCTCAATGCCCTCCATTCAATATTTTGAATGGATCAACGAACCGAATCTTTCCCGCTTCTACCGGACCGGAATGTACTGCGAAGCGCTCCGGCAGCTCTATCCGATCCTGAAAGCGAAAAATCCTGCGCTGAAAGTCGGCACAGGCGGACTCGTCGTCAATCATCCGAGTGTCACTCCCGGATTCGCGGAACAGGTTTACGGCGATATGAAGGATTACTACGACATCGCGTTTTATCACGCCCATTCCGGCTACCGCCGCTATATCATCGACACGAACGCGGCATTCTCTCTGCTTCCCGGAACCGGAAAGCGGAAGCCTCTTGCAAACACCGAAGCGGGATACCGCTCGTATCAGGGAATGCCCCATCTGTTCTACAATCAGGCGCGGGAACTGGTGAAAAAAATCACCGTCTCCAAAGCGATGAATCTGGAATTCTACATCTGGTTCATGCTTCAGGACTACTGGGACAAATACCGGAATGCGGATGACTCTTTCGGGCTGGTCACGGTCGACAATCAGCCCAAACCGTCGTTTGCCGCCTACAATGAACTGATCCGTCAGCTTTCCAATACAACCCCCGCCGGGGCTTCCGGACTCCATCCGGAACTCGAAGGCTGGCGGTTCCTTTCCGATAAGGAAGAAGTCCATGTCCTCTGGCCGAAACAGGATGGCACCGTTCATACGCTCTGTCTCGAAACGGAACAGGACGTTCTGCTGACCGACCTGTTCGGCAATGAACAGCGTTTCCGTCCGGTGGACGGCATTGCCGCTCTGCCCACGCCGGAACTTCCGTTTTATCTCCGGATGCCGAAAGACTCCGTCCGCCCCGCCGGAGCCCTGCTGACTTTCGCCGAACGTCCCGTCCGGCTTCCCGGCTCGGATTCCCCGCTGAACGGGGAACTGCACAACCCGTTCCGCAAAACAGTCCGCTGCACGCTGACTGACGATACCGGGAAACGGCATACCGCAACGCTCGCGGGCAAATCTTCCGCACGGATCACGCTTCCGTGCGCCCTCCCCGCCGGAACCGCTCCCGGACCGGTAGTCCGCCATGTGGAAATCGTTATGACGCGTCCCGATGGAAAAACCGTTTACAGCGGCGGGTTCCGCTTCCCCGTTTCCTCCGCCCTTCCTATCACGGAAACCGCCGGACCGGCAATTACGCTCGACAGCGAAAAACAGCTCATGGAACTGGCATTTGACCCGACGACACCGCGCTGGGGCGGCAAAACCGATCTCTCCGCACGGGTCCGGCTGCGGCGCGATGCGCAGAATCTGATCTTCAATGCGGAAATTTCGGATAACGATCACTCCGTCCCGCACAGAAACGAGTCCATCTGGAAAAACGATTCCATCCAGATCGCAATCGCCGACGACCGGGGACGGCTGACGGAGTTCACGGTATCCGGACAGACAGGCGCCCCGGCTGTCGCGTGGCGTCATATCGCTCCGGATGAAAGCCGGACCGGCAGATTCCGCATTCCGCTCTCGGTAAACCGCAGCGGCGGCGTCACCCGTTACCGCTTCTCCGTCCCGTTCTCCGAACTGGGAATCTCCCCTGCAAAAGGCACGCGCTTCCGTCTCGCGTTCCTTGTCAACGACAACGACGCCGGAAAACGTCTGCGCATCATGGAATATTTCAAAGGAATCGAAGGAACGAAAAACCCCGAACTGTTCGGATGGTGCATACTGGATTAAAAACAACAACAAAGAATAGAAAGGATCAATCAAAATGAAAACAAAATGTCGGTTCACCCTCGTAGAACTCCTCGTGGTAATTTCCATCATCGCGGTGCTTGCCGCCATGCTGCTGCCCGCTCTGAACAAGGCGCGAAGCAAAGCACAGGCGATCCAATGCGTCTCAAATCTGAAAAATATCGGGCTCTGTCTGCAAAACTACACCGGAAGCTACAACGACTTCATTCCGTGGGGGGAATACGCCGCCTATACGGATGGGCACACGCAGACCCGAACCTGGTTTCAACTGCTGAATCAGATCGCAAACAGTCCGAAAATGTTTGAGTGCCCGGCGGACAAGCTGAATCAGGACGTGAGTTCTTCCGATGCGCTCCGGCTGAAACAGGGTGACAAGTTCCTCCGCCCGACGCTGATCGGCTACGCCTGCAACGCCTCCGTCGCCGGTCTTTACTACAGCAATATGACCGTTGAGACTCAGAAGATCACCAAATTCCGCCAGACCAGCAAAACAGTTTACGCCAGTGATATGCGCGGTAAAAAATTCCTCTATCTCAGCCCCGAACTGAAATATCCGGCGTATCTTGCAATGCTGGCCAATATCTTCCATCACGAAAACCGCGGAGCTCTGCTCTGCCTTGACGGGCATGTTACAACGGAACAGTTCCAGCACGGCAACAGCTGGCTGGACCGTTACAAATGGAAACTGGAATAAATCTCCCATCGGAGATGGTCTGCCGGGAACTGCACGGCTCTACACGCGCCCGTTACAGTCTCCGGCAAATCAGTAGTTCTTATACTTCATCCACTGGTCGCGCAACTCTTTTCCGCGGGCGAATTCCCGTTCAAAACCGTCGAAATCCCCGCGGCGTATCAATTCCGCCATCGCGTCGAACCGCTCCGCAAACGTATGCAGGGAAGCGATGACCGCCGGCGTGTTATGTTCAATAATCTCCCGCCACATCTGCGGCGAACTGGAAGCGATCCGCGACGTGTCGCGGAATCCCGTGGCGGAACCGGAGAAACGAAGCTGTTTTTTCGATTCCGCCTCCACATCCAGCGTACTCAGCGTAAGGGCACTGGCGACGATGTGCGTCAAATGGCTTGTATGTGCGACCAGATCGTCGTGAGCCGCCGCATCAATCCGCGTGGTTTTCGTGCCGATCGAACGCCAGAGCCGCTCCACTTCCATGACATCCTCCTCTTCCGCATGAGCGGGCGGAACGATGAACACATCCGCGTTGGCATAAAGAGTCGGAAACCCGTTTTCGGGCCCGGTCTTCTCCGTTCCCGCCATCGGATGCCCGCCCACATAACGGGCATGAGCGGAAACAGCCGCCTCCTCAATAACGGTCTTCACACTGCCGATGTCGGTCAGAATCGCTCCCGGTTTCATGAAGCGGGAATAACGTTCCGCATATTCGATGATCTGCGGAATCGGCACACAGAGGATGAGAATATCCGCCTCGGAGAACACCTCTTCCGGCGTGGAGTATCCGCGGTCGATCACATCATGCTCCAGTGCCCATTGCGTGACGGCGGGACGGCGCGTCCATCCGCTCCGCAGATAGCCGCTGTTTTTCAATGCCATGCCGAGCGACGAACCGAGCAGACCGATCCCGACGATCGCCGCGTTTTTTCCGGTCGTATTCATCATCAGCGGTAACGGTTGATCGTGTCGCGCAAGGAGATTGTCGCCTGACGCGCAGCCTCCGCGAAATCATCGCCGGAAGACGCGTAGATGATGCCGCGCGACGAGTTGATGATGAGTCCGTTTCCGTTTTTATCCACGCCGTTTTTCATGACCTTTTCCACATCGCCGCCCTGCGCTCCGATGCCGGGAACGAGAAGCGGTGTATCGCCGACAATCCGGCGGATCTCGCCCAGCTCTTCCGGGAACGTCGCCCCGGCGACCAACAGCGTGTTGCCGTTGTAGTTCCACGGACCTGCGATCAGCGCCGCGACATGTTTATAGAGCTCAATGCCTTCTGCGGTTCTGATCTCCTGAATCTCTTTCGCGCCGGCGTTGGAGGTACGGCAGAGAACGACGACACCTTTTTCCGCATAATCAAGGAACGGCTTGATCGCGTCCATTCCCATATAAGGGTTCACGGTGACGGCATCCGCCTCAAACCGCTCGAACGCTTCATGCGCGTACATATTGGTGGTGGCTCCGATGTCGGCGCGTTTGGCGTCGAGAATAACGGGAATTGCGGGATAATTCTTCTTGAGATAACGCATGGTCATCAGCAGATCTTCGTCGGCGGACTGCCCGGAATAATAGGCGATCTGCGGTTTATAGCAGCAGACGAGGTCCGCCGTGGCGTCGATCAGCGCTTTGTTGAATTCGAAGATCGCGTGTTCTTTTGTACGCACGGATTCCGGAAGTTTCCTGAGATCGGGATCGAGTCCCACGCAAACGAGAGATTTTGACGTGGTCCACGCGTTGTTGAGCATTTCCATGAATTTCATGATGACAGTCTTCCTATATGATTGATTACAATGTTCCAAGTTTGATCCCGGAGATCCCTTTCAGGTAGCGTCCCTCCGGGAAATGAGCGGCGACCGGATGATCCGGTCCCTGCTCCAGCAGTCCGGTGATCCGGAAATCGGTTTTGGCGTCACAGGCGGCGGAATCAATGACTTTGCCGAACAGAGCATCGTCCATCGCCCCGGAACACGAAAACGAAAAAAGCTGTCCGCCCGGCGAAAGCAGTTTCATCGCCAGCAGATTGATGTCCTTGTAGGCGCGCGCTGCTTTTTGAACCTGCGAAACCGTTTCCGCAAATTTCGGAGGATCAAGAATGATCAGATCAAACGAACGCCCCGCATCCCGGCATTTGCGCAGGAACTGAAATACATCCGCCTCCTGCGTTTCAAACTGTTCCGGGGAAAAACCGTTGAGCTCCGCATTGGTCCTTGCCAACTCCAGCGCGGACGCGGAAGAATCCACGTTCAGCACATGCGCCGCGCCGCCTTTCACGGCGGCGAGTCCGAATCCGCCGGTATAGCAGAAACAGTTCAGCACATTCCGCGCCGTCTTCGCCGCCTCCATGACGGCGCGGCGGCTCATGCGCTGATCCAGATAAAACCCCGTCTTATGTCCGGTACGCGGATTCATGCGGTACCGGATGCCGTTTTCCATAAACTCGATGGTTTCGGGGAGTTCCTCTCCGCCGAGATGTCCGGTGCGCGGTTCCAATCCCTCTTTAACACGGGAATCCACATCGGAACGTTCATAAGCCCCCTTTGCATAACGGAGAACCGCGGCGGCAAGTTCCGCCCGGTGGAATTCCGCTCCGGCGGAACTGAACTGGCAGACCGCATAACCGTTGTAAAGATCCACGATCACACCGGGCAGTCCGTCCGATTCCGCATTAATAAGCCGGTATGCCTCCGGAAGCTCTCCGAACACGGTTCTGCGCAGTTCCATTGCCTGACGGAAACGCTGATCGAAAAACGCCTGGTCAACCGCTTCCGTTTCCCGGAATGTCCAGACTCTGGCGACAAGACGGGAATCCGGAGAGAGCGCCCCGGTCGCAAGAAAGCGCCCTTTGGAATCACGGATCACAACGTCTCCGCCTTTCACGGTCCCGCCTTTGAGCTCTGCGACGGCACCGGAAAAGACCCACGGGTGACGGCGCAGCAGAGATTTCTCGCGCCCTTCCCTGAGAATCAGTTCCGCCGCCATCAGAACAAATCCATCTGCGTCATGCCGTCCGACGCTTTTTCTTCCGGCTCCTGCTGCGGTCCGGATTCCGGGAAAACGGCAAAAAGAGACTCCTCTTCTGCGGCAGGTCCCGCGATCCGGTCGATCTCTTTCAAAACACTTTTCAGCGACATTTTTTCCGCGATTTTCCGGATTGCGGGAAAATCCGGCTCGGAGCGCTTCACATCGTCCAGTTTCCAAACAACACCCTCCGGCGGAACATCGTCCAGCCGGACTAGCTTCAAATTGGTTTCAAACTGTTCTCTTGCCCCGGCGAGTTTTGTCCGCAGGGTATCGCGCTTCACTTCATCAAGCCGTGCGAACATCGCTTCCGCCGTCCCGAACTGATTCAGCAGGGAAGCGGCGGTCTTCGGACCGACCCCCTCCACTCCGGGAATATTGTCGGCGGAATCTCCCACGAGCGCGAGATAATCGGCGATCTGCGCGGGTTCGACCCCGAATTTCTCCCGGACCTCTTCCACGCCCCGTTTGGCGACGTCCCCCGCGGGATTCGGAACAAGCATGATCACGCGCGGATCAATAATCTGGGAAATATCCTTGTCACCGGAAAAGATGCACACATCATTTTCCGGAAACGCATCGGCAAGGGAGGCGATAAGGTCATCCGCTTCATACCCCTCATGTTCGATCAGACTCCAGCCGAATGCACACACGAGATCGCGGATCACCGGAATCTGCACTTTCAGCTCATCGGGCATCGGCGGACGGTTCGCCTTGTAATCCGGCGCCAGCTCCATACGGAACGCAGGCTTCCCCTTATCGAATACAAAAGCGCCGTTTTGCGACGGATATTCCTTATGCAGTTTCAGCAGGAACTTCGTCATGGCGAAAACGGCGTTCGTCGGCACGCCGTCCGGGGTCGAAAGATAGCGCACGGCGTGGTAACCGCGATAGATCTGCGCGTAGGAATCAACCAGCAGGATCGGCGTGTTCATCGGCGTTACTTCCAGTTGAGAACGGATTTATCGTAATCGGCGGGCGGAACAAAACCGAGCAGTTCCGCACAGGTTCCGGCAATCGAACTGATGCCGAGCCCGGTGTTCAGTTCCTGCGAATATTCGCCCTTGTAACCGGGATCGAAAATAATGCAGGGAACCGGATTCAGAGAATGACTGGTCTTGCGGCGCGGTTCGCCGTTCTTGTCCAGCTTGACAGCTCCGCTCTTGTCGTGCTCGTACATATCGTCGGCGTTTCCGTGGTCGGCGGTGACGATCATGATGCCGCCAGCCTTTTCGACAGCCTCGTACAGCCTCCGGAGGCAGAGATCAAGCGCTCCCATGGAGATTTGGACTGCCTGATAGTTTCCGGTATGGCCGACCATGTCGCCGTTCGGGTAGTTCAGACGGATGAAATCATATTTTCCGGATTCGATCGCGGCAATCACGGCGTCGGTAATCTCGGCGCACTGCATCCACGGACGCTGTTCAAACGGGATCACATCGGAGGGAATTTCCTGATAAGTCTCTCTTTCCTCGCAGAATTTGCCGGAGCGGTTGCCGTTGAAGAAGTAAGTCACATGACCGTACTTCTGAGTTTCACTGATCGCAAACTGACGGACTCCGCTGTTGCAGAGATATTCGCCGAGCGTGCCGTTGATCTCCGGCGGATTGACAAGATAATGATTCGGAATATGGAGGTCGCCGTCATACTCCATCATCCCCGCGTAAAAGACTTTCGGGTTCGGAACGCGCTCAAATTTGTCGAATTCCGGATCGTCAAACGCTTCGCTGATCTCAATCGCACGGTCTCCGCGGAAATTGAAGTAAATAACGACATCGCCGTCCTTGACGGCTCCGACCGGAGTCGCTCCATCGTCGGAGATGACGAACGGCGGCAGATCCTGGTCGATCGCCTTGGTCTCGGCGCGGAGAGTTTCGACCGCTTCCTGTGCGGATTTGAAGAAACGTCCCTTTCCGGCGACATGGGTCTCCCAACCCTTGCGGACCATATCCCAGTTCGCTCCGTAGCGGTCCATGGTAATGTTCATGCGTCCGCCGCCGGAAGCAATGCGGTAATCGAAACCCTGCGCGTTGATCTCTTTCAGGTACTCTTCAAACGGGATGATGTAATCAAGAGCGGATGTTTCAGGAACATCGCGTCCATCCAGCAGAATATGGAAACGGATGGTTTTGACGCCCTCCTTTTTCGCCTCTTCCACCATGCCTTTGAGGTGGTCGATATGGCTGTGCACATTGCCGTCGGAAAATAATCCGATGAAATGCATGGTGCCGCCTTTTCTGGCTTCTTCGACGGCTTTCTTCCACGTTTCACCCTCAAACATTTTGCCGGAACGGATCGCTTCGGAAACGAGTTTCGCGCCTTGGGCGAACACGCGTCCCGCCCCCATGGCATTGTGTCCGACCTCGGAATTGCCCATATCGGCATCAGAGGGCAGACCGACCGCGGTTCCATGCGCTTTCAGCTGTGTGCAGGGAAGCGTTTCCATGAGCTTGTGAAGAAACGGCGTGGGGGAATCAAGAACGGCATCGCCTTCTTTGTATTTGCCGAAGCCAACCCCGTCCATGATCGTAAGGACAACAGGTCCTTTTCTTCCCTGAAATTTCGGATTGCGTTCTAAAGCCTGCATAGTGAATCTCCAGTTTGTTTATGGTTTTCCTGATACTGGAAATGTACACCGCAAACCATGATTTTTCAATCGGCGGAAAACAGCTTTTTGACGGGAATTGCAAGGAGATCCGTCTATTTTGCAAACTCTCCGTTGTAAAGCAGGGTTCCGGAAACGGCAAATCCGGGGATCAGAAACACCGCCGCAAACGGAATCAGAAACAGCAGATACACCGTTACCCCGAAACCGAGGACCAGCATTTTCCGTGTCCCCGCACGCCGCCGGATTTCCCGCAGCGTCAACCCGCGGTTGAATCCGCTTGCAAACAGACAGGACAGCGCCTGACGGTATCCGATGAACAGCGCCATCAGAAGCACCCCGGCGCCGGGCAGCAGAACACTCAGCGGCAGAAACAGCAGAGCAATCACCAGAGTCCCGGCGGAAAACAGCGCACTGTGAAACGCATCTTCCAGATTCTTCCGGAACGGCAGACTGCAAACCGTTCTCTGATACCGGATCCGCTCAATCCGGACAACCATGGCGTCGAAAAACAACGCCCCCGCCAGTTCATACCCGGTACTCAGAGTCAGCAGGGAAATCAGCAGAGTTGCGGCATAACAGGAAAACGCCGTCAGCCAGCGCAGCGGATAAATCAGCCAGCGCAGCCATACCGCACAATCCTGCGGCTCCGGCAGAAAATCCAGAATGTACGGAACGGCAAAACGGTACACCGCATAAAACAGAATCAGATAAAAAATCAGCAGAAACAGAAACGGAATCAGTGAATATTTCCAGAGAGCGGGGGTCCGGTAGAAGAACCGGATTCCTTCAAAGACATACGACGTTCCTTTCAGAAACTCACTCATTCCCCGCTCCGTCAGTTCTTCAATGCATGATAGACGAAATCCAGAAACGACGACGCTTTGAAGTCCCAGGAGCCTTCGACGGGCTTTCCGAATCCGTAAGCCGCATAGGCGGTCCGGCATCCTGCGGCTCTCCCGGCGGTCATATCCGGCTCGGAGTCTCCGAACATCCAGCTCAGCGCCGGATCGCTGCCCGTCTCTTTCAACGCATAGCGGATCATATCCGGCGCCGGTTTCATGGCAATGGATCTTCCGCCGCCGATCACGGCATCGAACTCTCCAACCACGCCGAGACGCTCCAGGATCGGAAGACAAAGCTCATGCGGTTTGTTGGAAGCGACAGCAAGCCGGAAACCGGCTGTCCTTAAAATGCGCAAACCGTCCTCCGCTCCCGGATAGAGCGTCGTCCGAACCACCGGGTCATTGCAGTATGCACGCAAAATCTCCTGTTTCGCGTCATCGGCGGCAATCTGCGGAGCATCCCCGACCGCGCGTTCCGCAAGCTGGGCAATACCATGCCCGACATACCCCATGACCGTCTGTTCCGGCAAAGGTGCAAGCCCGAAATGTTCTCTCATGCGGTTTGTGGCAAGAGCAATATCGGCAATGGAGTCAAGCAGGGTTCCGTCAAGATCAAATACGATACAGCGGTTCATGATCTGCCGTCCCCCTCACGCCCGGAACGGAATCCGGAAAGAATGCGGGATCCGGGCGTATGCGTCAAGCTCCATCCCGGCGAACTCTCCGGCACGGTAATAACGGTACGCAAGCCCGGCGATCATGGCGGCATTATCGGTGCAGTACTTGCGGGGCGCAAGAAACGTGCGGACCTCTTTCGGGGCGCCCGCCTCGAAACGTTCGCGCAGATACCCGTTGCAAGCCACCCCGCCGCAAAGAATCAGGCTCTTCGCATGATAATACCGCACGGCGTCAAACGCCTTGGAACAAAGCACATCGACTATCGCATCCTGATACGAAGCAAGCGTGTCATAAAGATCCTGACCGTCAAGGGTTTCGGTATTGTCCCCGCAAAGTTTTTTCGCATGATACAGCAAAGCGGTTTTAACGCCGCTGAAACTGAAATTGAACCGGTTCTCCGGAGCAAGGGCTTTTCCAGCCGCCCCGGTCAGGGAACGCGGAAATTCAAACCGCTTCGCATCCCCGTTCCGCGCCGCCTTTTCAATAACGGGCCCGCCGGGATAACCGAGATTCAGCATTTTCGCGGCTTTGTCGAATGCTTCGCCGGCGGCATCGTCAAGCGTAGTGCCGACCACACTGGCCGTGCCGTCCGCTTCGATCAGGACCAGCGACGTATGCCCGCCGGAAACAACGAGTCCAACCATCGGGAAAAGCTCTTTTTTCGCAAAAATATCCTCTTCCCGATCCAGGAACACGCCATAAATATGTCCGAGAAAATGATTGATTCCGATCAGCGGTTTCTGATACGCCGCGGCAAATCCTTTTGCAAAATTGACGCCGACCAGCAAAGCCGGAACGAGTCCGGGACCGTTTGTAACGGCGACAGCGTCAATCTGTTCCATAGAGAGTCCGGCCTCTTTGAGAGCCTCATCGGTGACTCTCCGTATTGCAGTAAGATGTTCCCGTGCGGCGAGTTCCGGAACGACTCCCCCGTAAACGGCATGTTTTGCGATCTGCGATGCGATCGCGCTGGACAGCACTTTGCATCCATCCACAACAACGGCAACAGCTGTCTCATCACAGCTGGATTCAAACCCAATAATAGCGGTCATGTTTTTTCCTCGATTTTTATTTACGGAATACTGTTAGCTGTAAAATGAAAAAAATCAAATGGAAAAACGAAAATAGGGAATTAAAAACATAAAAAGCATAAAAAGTTCTGTCTTTGAGTTTGCATTTTTCGGAACAGCCAGTATATTACGTTCATTCGGTTCGGGATATAGCGCAGCCTGGTTAGCGCGTTTGTCTGGGGGACAAAAGGTCGCGAGTTCAAATCTCGCTATCCCGACCATTTTTTTATTCATAATCAACAAGCTACGCAAACTCCCGTTATCAATAAAATTTCCTGTTATGGTGCCGTTATGGTGTCATGTTTTTGGAGAGGAATGTTTCGTCTGCGGTATTCGCGCGGGGAACAACCCCAGAACTGCCGGAACCGTCTGGAAAAATAGAGCGGATCGCTGAAACCGGTCTTTTCCGCGATCTCCTTGCAGGAATACGGATAGTTCTGCAGATAGAGTGCGGCCCGCTCCATCCGCCGTTTATTCAGATAGTGCATGAGAGAGGTTCCATACCACTCCTTGAAACGCATCATGAGATGTGACGCAGAGAGATGAAACTGTGCAGCGATGTCCCCAATCGAGAGCGGCTGATCCAAATTCCGGTTGAGATACTGCTCAATCTCCTGAAGATCCCGGGGAACAGGAATGTACTGCTTTTTCAGGATCCGTTCAAGTTCAAACAGGAAGAGTTCCAAAAAGTGCTCCAGAAGATAGCGGGAGGGAGCGGAATGCTTAAACTCGTTTTGAAGAAGGATCAGATATTTTTCAAAAATTTCTCCGGCATCCGCATCCATCGGAATATTCAAGGTGAGCGGGGAACTTTCCAAAAGCGGACGGATGGAAGAGGACTTCACAATCAGCCAGGAGTGATCCCATTCACAGGATTCATTTCCATAATCGTGGAACTGCTGCGGTTCCCAAACGATCAGGGAATGGTTACATTTCATCGTCCCGGACGGAGTACGGACAATGGCGGGAGAATGAAAGAAAATGAAAAGCCACGGATAATGATCATCGCCATGGCGGATCATCCCGGGCGGCATCTTCTCATGCACACCGATACCCCGAATGTGAAACTCTTTCTTTTCGTCCTCCTCTGCGGTGTTATAGTGAAACAAGAATGCATTAATCATATTTTTATCCATGTTTTATATTATAATTTCCATACGGTAATATATTGACAAAAATAAGAAAATGCAATATAATAAAAACGGAAAATCAAAAATTTCAGGAGGTGTGAAAATGAAAGAGAAGTATTCGGTTTTTCTCGGGAATGTCGGATCCTGTTCGGATCGCTACTGTACGGCATACGGAAGAACGTATTCCTGGGAAGAGCTGTTTGAGAGAGCGGCATCCATCCCGTATTTGTCGGGTGTGGATCTGGTGCTGACCCCGGAGCTTCTGGAGTCGTTTGAGAAGATTCGCGGGTTGCTGAAGGCAAGCGGATTGAAACCGGTTTCCCTCGCGGTCGATCATTTCACTCAGGCGAAATGGAAACAGGGAACTCTTTCCTCCGTGAATCCTTCTGTCCGAAAAGAAGCCATTCAGGATACGATGCGGGCGATGGATCTTGCCGCGGAGATCGGATGCAACCTTGTGACGGTCTGGCCCGGACAGGACGGCTACGATTATCTGTTCCAAGCGGACTATATCCGGGAGCGGACCCTCTTTGCCGACGGAATCCGGGAAGCCTGCCGTCATCGCCCCGACATCCGCCTTTCACTGGAATACAAAGCCAAGGAGCCGCGCTGTCACTGTTATGTGAACAGTACGGCAGCAACGCTCCTGATGATTCAGGAGATCGGAGAAAAAAACTGCGGAGCGGTACTGGATTACGGACATGCCCTGCTCGGATATGAAAACCCGGCAGAAGCAGTGGCAATGCTTGCAAAATACGGAAACCGGCTGTTTCATGTCCATATCAACGACAATTATCGACTGTGGGATGATGACATGATAGTCGGATCCGTTCATACGCTGGAGTACCTGGAGTTCTTTTACTGGCTCCGCCGGACAGGATACGATGGCTGGATGACGATTGATCAGTATCCCTACCGGGAAGACGGACAGGAGGCCGTCGCTGAAAGCGCCGCATGGCTGTATACACTCGAGCAGAAGATGGAACAGATGGATTCCGAGATCATTGAAGACGTGCTCCGAAAGAAAGACGGAATTGCCGCAAGCCGTCTGATGCGCCGAATTCTCTTTCCGGAGGAGGAACTCAATGGACAGAAAGCAGTTCAAAAAATAAGGAGATGAAACAATGAAAAAACGCGAAACGGAAACCCCTTTCACCCTTATTGAACTCCTTATAACGATCTCAGTTATTGCGATCCTGATGTCAATGCTCCTGCCGGCGCTGAATTCAGTTCGTGAAAAAGGACGCATGATCGACTGTATCGGACGGCTGAGTCAGCTCGGGATCTCGCAAATCCAGTACTCTTCTGATTCCGACGGCTATTATGTTCTCGGATCGCAGGGACTGCTCGCTCTGAAGAATGGCTCCTACATCAGAAGCTATTCCGATGCCTCCTGCAAATCGGAAAAACACACCAATTCCTCAACGACCTGTTACGGCAGCTATTCCAACAACTCCGATGCCCAATACTGGCGACAGTGCCGGGTGGAAGGACCTCTCAATGCAGGAGTTTCGGGAGGAAAACCGGGATCCGCTCTGGTGTATCATGCGGCCACCGGCTATCTGGCCTTCTTCATTCACACGAACCGCCTGAAACAGGCCTCGAAAGGGGAAATGTTTTTCGATTCCTCCAATTACAATCCGGGACAGACCGGTATTACGGCCGGACATTATCAGATGTCCAAAGTATTTATCAATCAAACCAAGGAAAGCTATGATTCCGGTTTGAAAGGAATGCCGCATCTCCGTCATCAGGAGGGAATCAATATACTTTATACCGATGGTCACGCGGGCAACCAGCGTTCCACATACCGGTATGCCCGGGATTTTTTCGAAGCCTACTGCGTACCGGCCGGTTCGACGACCTCCCCGAATTTTTCTTTTCTCACCCAAAACCATTCCGCGGTACTCCAGCAGCCCGCGGTCAACTGATAAGAACAACTGTCCAACAGGAAAGGATGTTTCAGCATGAAACGTTTTTTGGCAGCGGCAATGGCCGCATTTGCGATTTCCGCGTTCGGTGATCTTCAGATCGATTTTACCAGAGACGCGGAACAGATGACTCTGCAGAACCACACGATCAAACAGAATGGCAAACTCCGCACCCGGGTCTGGCATTGGAGTCCGAAAGACAAAAATTACAAACCGATGAATGTCGTCCGCACCTCACTGAGAGACGAGGCGCTGATCATCGACGCTTCGCAGTGCACCAAAGACCGGAATGGCGGATACGGAATCTTTGTTGTTGAAATTTATCCGGAAGTCAAAGCCGCCGATCCTTCTATTTATGCGGGAAGGAACATGGAAGCGGCAGTGGAAATCTCTGCGGACCGTCCGATGCTTGGGATTCTCACCCCCTCCTATCCAGTCAAGGGGAAAATTTATTTTCAGATGGGGGGAAATGTTCCGATTCTTACGCAATGGAAGAAAATCGAAAAACGCTTTTCAGTCCGGGAGGACATACGCGGAGAACCGACCTGGCGTCTGACCTTCAGTCAGCCTGGAATCCTCCGGATTCGCAATGCATCAATCACATTCCCCGAACCGGGAAAGGAAAAACCGATTTCCGGGAACCAGATTCTCAACGGCGGAGCGGAACGCGGATTCTATGCGATCTCCGGAAGCGATTTTTCCAATCTGCAAGGGGGATACTACCGGGACTGGCTCGGAGAAATCTGGAAACAGGCGATGATCGCACACATTGATGACAGAGAAGCCGCATCCGGAAAATATTCCTTCCGCCTGGAGGACGGCGGAAAAAAGTATCAGAACTGGCTCCGCTTCAATCCGGTAAAATTCACGCTTGGCGAACGCATGGTTGTCACGTTCAAGGCGAAATCGAAATCGGGGAAATCGCGTCTGCTTCTTTTTCTTGCCGTGAGTACCGGGCACGGCTACCGGAAGTTTTTTGAGATCGGTCCCGAGTGGAAGACGTACCGTTTTGAAATTCCGCAGTTCGGAAAACCGGTCGACGGCATAACCGGGAACTATACGGCGAAAGGGGACAGCCAGTGCTATCCAACCTTCTGGGTTGACAAAACGGCCTGGCTTGATGATCTGTGCGTCTGGCAGGGAGCCGGAGAAGTCGTGTTTGAAAATCCCACCCCTGTTGCCATCTCCGGCGTGCTGAATGCACCGTATCAGAAACTCGGGGAATCCATTCAAGCCGGATTAATGATCCGCAATACGACAAAAGCGCCGCTCGAAGCCCGGGTCTCCTGCGAGATTCTGGACTATTTCGGAAAGCAGGTTGAGAAGCGATCTCTCGGTTCCGTTGCTCTTTCTGCGGAGGGCTGTGCGGAAAAGTCATACACCTTTCCCATTCGTCGCAGGGGCGCGCAGACTCTTCTGTTCCATGTAAGTGCACAGGGAAAGACCATCGACCATGGATTTCTTTTTGGCGGAATCGGCCCGGAAACCGGTCCGGTGAAACGGCTCGCTCTGGATACGGACAGTTTCTCAACGGAGAACTTTCTTCTTCCGTTTTTCCGCGACATGCGGATCGGCACAGCGCGTTTCTGGTCAAAGCTATCGGGAAAGAATCCGGTCGAAGTCCCCTCAATCAAGGGGCTGCATGATGCCGGGATCCAGATCTTTCTGAATCTGGGGCTGGACGGAAAGGATGCACGGTATCATTCGTTTTCGCGCCATGATCTCTCCAGTTGGCGCGATTCCATACGGAAGCACATCATGCCGTACAAGGATTCGATTGACGTTTATGAAATTCTGAACGAGCCGAATATCTGGAACGGGTATCAGAAGAATCCGGATCCATCTATGTACAAGGAAATGTCGCCTGCGGAATATATCCGGGTGCTGAAGACGGCACGGGAAATCATTATGGAATTTGCTCCGAATGCAAAATTCGCTGGACCGACCACCTGCACAACCGACGTTGCCTTCATCGCCAGCGTCCTGAAGGCCGGCGGCGATAAATATCTGGATATCGTTACGGAGCATCCCTACCGTGCTGCTCCGGAGATGCCGGATTACTATGCCGATCTTCAGAATCTGAACGCGATCTGTGCCCGCTACGGCAACAAGCCCCACTGGGCAACCGAATGCGGCAGCCGGAGCGAAGAGATGATGATCGACAACCGCATCACACCATATATCCGCAGCAGTGTTGCAACCAATCTCCGCATGATATTGACCGCCTATGCCGGCGGCGCGGAAGTCTATACCTTGTTCTCCTTCTGGCATTGGGGCGGCGCTTCTTCCTGGCAGCTCACCGCCACGGGAGCGACCGGAAAACTGTATGAGTATGTTCCACAACCGGTCCTTTACGGACTGCGAACCATCGCGGATCTTCTTGGAGACAGCGCAAAAAGCGCCGGAGCTGTTTTCCTCGGCTTTGAATACAAGTGTTATCTTTTCGACAACGGAAACGAACGCATTGCCGTCTTCTGGAAATGGAACGGAGCACCGGTCCGCATCCGTCCGGGAACAGAATTCAAGGGGACTTTTTACGATCTCATGGGCAATCCGGTTTCAGAAGAGCTTGAGATCGGGGAATCCCCGATCTATTTCCGGACAAAGCTTTCGAAGAATGACCTGAAGAAACTGTGCCTCCGCCTGATTCCCGATGATGGGAAAGTGGTCTGCGGCATCGAAGTATTCGTTACCGGCCCCGATACGTTGGAGGCGGCGGTGACAAACCGTGGACTCAAAGCGCTTCAGGGGGAAGTGAGTCTTTCGCTCGGCGGAAAGACCATGAAAGCAACGGTACCGGAAATCGCTCAGGGAGAAACCCGGCGGATCCCGTTCCGATCACCGGTCCGTTTTTCCACATCACCAGTCAAAGGAAAACTGAATCTGACGCTGAACGGACAAACCTTTGAAGAAAGTCTTTCCCTGAAATCATTTTTCACTCCATATATCGGGAAAATCACGATCGACGGTTCCCTGACCGAATGGGAAAGGATCCCGGGAGCGCTTCTGCGCAGTCCGGACGACCGTATAAAATCCCCAGGAAGTATCTGGAGCGCAAAGGATAACGCCGCCACGGCAGAGATAAAGACCGCCTGGAATGAAGAGGGGCTCTATCTTGCGGTCATTGTCAACAAAACAGAGTTCCATCCGGAAACCGGAAGCTCGGCGCGCCTCTGGCAGGGGGATTCGCTTCAGGTTGCCTTTGATCCGCTGAAAAATGCTAAACGGGATGGCCTGCGATACGATGGAGATGATTTTGAATATGCAATCGGTCTTTTCAACGGAAGCCCCATGGTTTATCGTAATGTCGCGTCACTTGCCCTTTACGACAGTCTGAACAAAACAATCGGCGAACTGAAGGGAGAGGTGGAAACCTCGGTCAGAAACAATTCCGGAAAGACAATCTATGAAATCCGGTTTGTTCCACGCGCGATCAGTCCGTTCCGCCTGAAAGCGGGGGCTTCCATGCGATTTAATGTCATTGTAAATATGAACAATGGCAAGGAACGAATCGGCTGGCTTCAGCTGACTCCGGGAATCGGAGAAACGAAAAAGCCTGGGCTTTTCATGGATCTTCTGTTGATGAAGTAACGTTCCCCGGATTGCTGTATATACGGGATTTTGAAAACAAACTTTGTGTTCTGTCAAAATCCCGTTTTTTATTTCTCGGCCTAAACCGCCTCTGAAATTTATCAGATCCTGTTAGAATCTCTTGATGTTTTCTGCCGCCACTCCAATCCTCTGGCTGAATGCTGTGGACAATAATTTTGAATATGGAACTGCTGGATCAGCAGAATCATCATTGGACCCTGAAATGGTGCTGTTTCTCGCACACCCGGAAGAATGCAGCCCATTTTTTCAGAGACCGAGCCATATAGCGAATTATTCCGTTGCAGAAACCGGTCCAACGCTTTCCCGCTCAATGATTTCATACTCTACTTCGGACTTTGGAGGAATCTGCTTCTACACAATCGAAGAGCAGCTTTCCGCGATCTTTTCATAGGGCATACGCATCGCTGTCAGCTGAATTGGATTCACCTGATTGCTGAACACAGAATCTCCGACAACAATAGAAATATCTTTCGGTATTCTCCATCGTAAAACCTGTAGAATCCACGCAATTTTTGCCCCTTCCGTAATAGAGGGACAAATCAGAATAGTAATACTCTTTCGAAGCAGACGGGTCAACGCCTGATATGTACGGTTCCTGATCGTTCGTATATTCCAGAAAAGCATTTGAGAGCAAATCTTTCTGCTTCATCGTAAGAAAAAAGCCTTCCATTCCTCCCAAAGGCTCTGTTTGTCTGGTATTTCAAAGCCGACACCAAGAAAACCAATCCTTCTGTGATCATTGCGATACAATAAATCCACCACTTTTCCCGGAACTCCCCGATGGTCCGCTCTTATGCAGCAACTGTGCGGCTGATTCGGTTTTTCCAGTTTACATAGATCAAGGAAGCAGCCAGATGTTCCTTCCAACAGGGAAAAATCTGTTCATCGGAAGTCAGAGAAACACCGTATCGAATCCAACATTCCCAAGCATGGGTAAAACAGTGGAACGTCCTGCAACTTTCATATCCAAACTTTTGAAACTCTGACCGCAGCGCATTGAATATCTCCTAGTAATATTCCCCATGAATCAGCGTTACCACGGCATGGGAAAGTACAAGGACCTTTCCCTTGCGAGAAGTAAGCAAAAATCATTCAGCAGTCATTGCAAACAAAGAGGGAACCCGGTTTAGAACCACATTCTTTTTGTCAGATGTCAAAAGGTACTGCCAAAATCCGTTTTTATGCAAGACGAAACACTTTTTTCCGTTTGTAAGATTACTTTACTCGCCCTTTCCGAAACAAGGGAGGCCCCCGCTTTTTTATCGATTTTTTTTCAAACGGCTATTGACAAATCTTTTTTCTATAGTATAATATCATTATTTACAATATGTCATCGTTGACATATTTAAATAAAGAGAAACTTGTCAGTCATGTATTACAAAAAATGAAAGGATGGAGGAAGAATGAAAAGAATGCAGTTCGCAGGTTTCAAGCGGAAAGTATGTTTCACCATTATAGAACTCCTTGTGGTTATTGCAATCATTGCAATTCTCGTAGCAATGCTGATGCCTGCGCTGCAGCGAGCCCGTGCCAATGCGTGGAAAATCAGTTGCGTCAATAATCAGAAACAGCTCGGTCTCGGATTCACGCAATACGCTGTTGACTTCAATGGATATTATCCGTCCTACCGGCAATCCGGTTCAGGCTATCACATGGCGGCATTGATGATTGCAGGACGATATACGGGAGCGGGTAATTTTCTTTGCCCGGCTGATCAGGCTACCAAATATACTGCAGAAGTTTTCCAGTGGAACACCGATCACAATTTGTGGAGCAATGCCGTATTCCATTTTATCAGTTACGGAATCAACTACCGTTTCATCGGCGGCAGTTCCGGCGCAAATCCCATGCCCGCGGACACCACCATCCCATGCCGCGACAGCCAGATCAAAAGCCCCAGCCGCACCGTATTTCTGGCTGACTCGTTCGAGGGACCGAACAAGGAAACCGGGTATTCGCTGCTTTCCCCATCCGGCAATCTCAGCAACTTTTCTTCTTCCATGGGGTATTTGTTTGCCCGCCACTCCGGGATTGCCGATATCCTCTGGGCGGATATGCATGTAACCGGCGAGCAGATTACCAATCGCTTTGATCCCTATGTCGGGCAATTCGCCAACGGATGGAACGCGCAATCCTCGCCCGATGGAAGTCTTTGGGACAGAAACTGAATATGTGGCGGAAACTGAATATGAAACTTTTTCATACATTGATCGCCGGCTTCTCCCTGCTTGCCGCTTTCACGGCAACGGGTGAAAACACCGATTTCCGGTTCGTCGACCTGAAAAGTGCCGTCAACCGCGGGTTCCGCGACGAAACAGCCGGAGATGGACGGGGTGGCTGGTTCGATCAGGGACCGGCCAACGACATGTCCGGTTTCAAGTCCGGCGTCCGGAATTTTTCCGGCGTGCCGTTCAGGATCATCGACCCTGCCGTTAATGGCGGCCGTTCCTGTGTGGTATTGCGCGGCAGGAATCAGGATGCACTGCTGCTTGATACCGGAGCTATCGCAGTCAATGAAAAGGCGGGGGCGGCGCTCTTTCTCAGCAGTTGCGGATGGAATGCAGGAATCGGCGAAACGGTCGCGACCGTCACCGTCCGCTTCCGCCGGGCCGGACTTTATCTGGAAATTCCGCTCCGCTACCGGATGGAGACCGGTCCGTGGTGGAATCCGGAAACGCCGATGCACGGAGAAATCGCGTGGAAAGGACACAACCGCAGCGCCGATATCGGCATTTACATCTCCGGCTGGGTCAATCCATATCCGGACGAGGAGATCGAGTCCATCACCATTTCCTCTCCCAACGGTTCGGCGCTTCCGGCGATTCTGGCAGTCACATTAACCAACGATCCAAAAGTTGTTGCTTTATGGAAAGAGCGGAACAGGAAAAAAGACACGTCCGCCGTCGATGCCGCCGGGCCGGTTCGCATCTCGGCTCCGGATCCGGCGGTGAAAGCGGTTCCGGTCAACGGAAAACTCGCTTCACTTTCACTCGGATTCAACCGGAATGAACCATACCGCCTGGCGACGGCGCATCTGGCTGCAGCCGGTCAGGGAAAACCGTTTGTCCGCTTTCAGATCAACATCGCCGAACCTTCCCCCGCCGAGGGTGTATGGGACTTTTCCAAACTGGACGAATATGTCGATTTCATCCAGTCGGCGGGAGCGGAGCCGATGCTCTGTTTCGGTCCCGGCGGACCGATCTGGATGGCAGACCCGAATGTACCGGGAACCATGAGCGCGAACTGGCGGCCCCGGATCAGGGAGGAATATTACGTCTATTGCGAAACCATCCTGCGCCGCTACGCCGTCGAACGGAAACATCCAGTGCTCTGGTGGCAGATCGGCAATGAAACGGAGCTGAAAGGATGGAGCTACCGCTATTATTCCGGGATCTACCGTGAACTGGCGCCGCGTCTGCGCCGGATCATGCCGGAGATCCGTATCGGCGGACCGGTCACCTGCAACCCGAACACCGGATGGGCGCGGGAATTATTGCGGGAAAATCTGAAAGAGGTCGATTTTCTCTCTTATCACCAGTACGGTTATTCTGAACCGTTCGATACTCCATCCGATTTCGTCATGAGCCGGACCGTCCGTTACCGCGAGGTGGCGGAGGAATACCGCAAGCTGGCGCAGGAATTTCAAAAGGATCTTCCGGTTATCGTCAGCGAGACCAACACCAACCCGCGTTTTCACAACCCGCCCGGAACCGACCCGCGCATCCGTACCATGTTCGGTGCAGCCTGGTACGCTTCCGCACTCTGCCAGTTTGCGTTGGGCGGCGGCGACGCACTCTGCTTCTTCACGCTGGACGGCGGATTCGGAGCGTGCCAGCTCACCCGGACCGGATTGGTTCTCCATCCGGTCTATCATGCAATCCGGCTATTACGCGAAGTGTACAGGGGAACCATCGTTCCACTGGTGACCTCCGGGACAGATGTCGAAGCATATCTTTTCGAGGACGGCAACCGGCACTCCTGCCTGATTATCAATAAAAGCGCCGGAACACGGGAAATCGAACTTGCCGGATTGCTGAAAGGAACGTACCGCGAATATGTACTGAATAAGAAGAGTGCGGCCGTCTGCCGGAATCTGACACCGGAAGGGAAATTTCCACTCCTGCCGGTCAGGGAAAACATATCGGAGCGGACACTCCGGATGGAGGGATATGAACTTCGCCTTCTCATGTGGGAACGGTAAAAGAACCGTCAGGAGTTTGAAAAATGAATTTTCGCATGTATACTACGGTATTCGTTGCCGCTTTCCTTGTCGGATTTACAGCAGATGGCGGAAATCTGGTTGCGAATCCCTCGTTCGAGGAGCAAAGGAAAGATGGCGCTCCGAGCGGATGGCTGCATCACAATCTGGAACCGGAACTGACTTCGTATGAAAAGAATGCGGCACGCAGCGGTACATTCGGTGTCGGCATCCTTGACAAGAAAGGAAAGAACGCGGGAGGATGGGTCAGCGAGGCGTTTATTCGGCTCGAACCGGGAAAAGAGTACCGTCTGAGCGGTTGGATCCGAACAGAAAACGCCTGGGGCGACAATGTGGTTTGCGCATCGCTCTTTGCTCTCCGCAATGGGCGGCCCGCCTGGCGGTCATCGGTTTTTACACCGGCGGTAAACGGCAATAAGCCGTGGACGTATGTGGAACTGCGTTTCACGGTTCCGGAAAAGATCGCATTTGCAAAAGTCTGCGCACTCCGTCGTTATGCCGCTCCGGGAACCGCCTGGTTCGATGATCTTGCGCTGGAACGGTGCTCGCCGGAAAACAGGAACTCTGCGGCTGCAAAGTCAGTACCGCACATAGACTGGAACAGCGCATCCAATGCCGAACGGATCGTATCGGGCGAGAGCGCGCAGAAACAGGAAATTCCAGTTTCTGCATGGACGAAACTGGAACCTTCCGGCGGCGAACTCTCCGCAGGGAACGGGACTCTTGTAATCGCTGAAACAGCATTGCAGGGGGTCGGTTGGCTTTCACCCGCTTTTGCGGTGGAACCGAATCGAATTTACGGATTGGAAGCGACGGTGGGAATTTTCCGGGCATGGCATGTCCGCCCGGCGGCAATCCTGTTCGGCGAAGATGGAAAAATCTTAGAAATCCGGCAGGGCGAAAACTGGTCGGGCGGACGGCAGATGTTTCTCGTCCGCGCCGTAAAAGGAGCGCGGGAGCTTCGTTTTGCTCTGACTCAGAGCCGCAGCAGCGGGCGCTCCGTATTCAGACAGTTAATGTTTCATTGTTTTAAGGAACGGATGAATGAGTGATATAATCAGCCAACTGGCAAAAGAGATGAACCTGTCGCAGCGGACCATATACCGGGCGCTGCACAACCCCGCTGCGACAACGCGCGCCGCAGTGGCACGACGCGCAGAGGAAATCTGCAGCCGCGCCGCAATGCTCGGCTACCGGACCAATGTTGCGGCGCGTTCGATCCGGAACGGGAATTTCAAGCAGATGCTGTTCGTCACCGCGCGTTTCGATCAGAGTCCGGTGGCGACGTTGTCCAGCTACATTACGGTGCTTGCCGAACTGCTGCTGCAGCGCGGATGCCGCCTGCTGCTGGAGGAGTTGCTGATCGACCGCCGAACCGGTATGATGGTAAAACCGAGGAAACTTTTCTCCGAGCACTGCAGCGACGGGATTTTCGCCGTTGTTTCCGCCGGACATTTTCCATCGGAAATGGAGACAGCATTAACTGAGCTGGGGCTTCCATTAGTCTGGCTGAATCACTGTCCTTCCACTCCCGGTGCCGGCGTCGTCATCAGCGACGAAAGCGATGCGATTACCGAAATGTGCCGCCATCTCGCCGCTGTCGGACATCGCAGAGTCGCATTTCTGACGCTCGAATACGCGCACTATTCTGCCGCTCACCGGAAACGGGAAATGGAACGGGCGGCAAAGGAAACCGGTTTGGAACTCGTGGTGCTTCACACCAATGAATCACAGGAAACATCCTGCTGCCGCCGGACAGCCAATCATTTTCTGGATAACTACTTCCCGGAGTATACTGCGGTAGTCTGCTACAACCGGGAATTCATGGAGGTTTTCCGTCTGGAGGCGGGAAAACGGGGAATCGCCATTCCCGGACAACTTTCGGTATGCCATTTCATCTCTATCTCCGAACGGCAGGTCATCACGGAGTTTCCGCAGACCGGAGTACGGATTCCGGAGGCGGAAATGGCACACGAGGCATTAAAACGGATGGATCTGTTGACTGCCGGTCTTCCGGCCGGCGCTTCCTCGATTTCCGTCCCGGCGTCTTTCACCATCGGCGAATCTACGGCTTCCCCTGACGGAACCGATCAATAGCAAAACAGTAAAACTTTCAGGAAAATTCCAAATGATTCTGGAAAACGATTTCATCCGCGTTGCCTTTGACGGCAACCGCCTGACCGAACTGGTCAACCGGAAAACCGGGCGTTCCATTGTACGGCCGCGGGAATTTCTGCGGCTGGTTCTGGGAACACCGGACTATCTCGAATTCACCGTCATCCCCCTCCCTCCGGCCGTGCGCGGGAACAGCCTTTTCTTTCCCGGTTTTGTCGATGATGCCGGACGAGTCTGGGAGATCGAAGCCGAAATCGGGTTTGAGCTTGACGGAGATGAACTGATCTGGCGGGTTGCGCTCCGAAACCGGACGGAGACGGCCACCGTTCGCGAATGTCACTGTCCGGTGATCGCGATCCGGGATCCTGCTCCGCCGATGGCGGCGGTCACCTCCGAGGACGTCAGCACTCGCATTGCCGATCTGCCGCGCGCGATGCGGGAGGCTTTCACCAAATACATGGCAGCCGACCATAAGATGATCCGCCGTAACGCCGTCTACCCGGGCCGAACCTGTTCGCTCAACTTCTTCGAGCTGGAGTGGCCGGACGAGATCTTCTACTACGGCTGCCATGATCCGGAGTTCCGCTACACCGTCCACTCCTTTGAAGAGGATAAGACGGGGATCAACTGTTTTATGGCGCAGCTCCCCTTTACCGCGCCCGGAGCCGAATGGCATGCCGCCCCGGTTGTGACCGCCGCGTGTGCGGGGACCTGGCTGAAGGGACCGGAAAAATACCGTGCATGGGCGAACTCCTGGTGGACACCGCCTTCCGTCCCGGATTTCATCCGCAAAATGGCCGGCTGGCAGCGTCTCATCATGCGTCACCAGTACGGAGAGCGTTTTTTCGGCTACGATGATTTGCCCCGGCTGTACGATGAAGGCAGAACGGCGGGCCTCGACACTATTTTTCTTTTCGGCTGGACCGCCGAAGGAATGGATTCCGGCTATCCCGTCTATACGCCCGACCCGACACAGGGAGGATTTGAAAACCTCCGGCGCAATATCCGTCAGGTTCAGGCGCGGGGCGGACGGTTGATTCTCTACTTCAACGGACAACTGATTGATCTCGATACAGACTACTACCGTTCGGGAGAAGGTGCACGCGTCGCGATCAAGCGCGGAGACGGCAGCGAACACCGCGAGTTCTATAACTTCAGCAACACCGGAACATACCTGCGCGAGTTCGGAAACAAGACTTTCACTGTTGCCTGCCCTTCCTGCCGGAGTTGGATCGAAATCCTGAAACGGCACATTGATTTCACCGCTGAACTCGGAGCCGATGCGGTCTTTTTCGACCAGCTCGGCTACGCCTCCCCGCCCTGCTGCGATCCATCGCACGGTCACCCCGTCCCCTTTACCGGACTGATGGCAGCCAAACGCGAGATGGCCCGCGAACTCTACTGTTACGCTCATGACAAAGGCTTGGCTTTCGGGCTCGAATGTACCACCGATCAGACGGCGGAATTCACCGATTTTATTCATATCTGCGGCAATACAGCACAGTGCTGGAATCCCGGCTGGGCGGAGCGCAACGTTCCGCCCGACTGCAAGGCCGACAGCTATCTGTTCAAAGCCGCGTTCCCCGAAACGGTGATCTCCAACCGCGAAATACGCGACGATTCGGACGTGGAGTTTCCGGTCAACCGGATGATCCTGCTGGGCAGCCGAAGCGACGTGGAAATCTACCGCTGCCGCGCCGGTATCATCGAAACCCCGAACTACCGGCGATACCTCGGACAGGCAAATGCCCTGCGGGAGAAATTCGGCGACCTGCTCTACCATGGCCGCTTCTGCGGTTCGGAATTCCACCAGACGGACAATCCGGAGTGTCAGACTAACGCGTTCCGCCAGGGAGACCGGCTCGCGGTGATCGTCACCCAGAGCCACCGCGAACGCCTCACGGTGACGGTTACAGTTCCCGGAGGTTCACTCTTGGAGTTCGATTCAATACGCCGGGATGCCGAATTGGACGGCACGAAAGTCACCCTGCCGCGTCACTCGCTCGCAGTGCTGGTTTTCTGCATAGCCGCACAGCAGAAGGGAAACGGCTCTATCACAGAAATTTCATAAGACGCAATCATTCTGTTTTCCGGTTCTAAAAAAACATGAATGGCGATTATGAATTTCCGGCGCAACCCGGATTCAAACGGAAAAGAGGTCAGTTCCAGTTCTGTCTGTTGCGGAAATTGCGGGGGGACTCTCCGTGATCCCGTTTGAATTCCGCGGAAAAGGTTAGAGCGTTGTCATACCCGACCTGAGCAGCAATTTCCTTGATGGATAGATCAGGATTGTTCAGCAGCAGGTTTGCCGCAAGGCGCATTCGCAGATTCCGCAGCATCCGGTGCGGCGTTTCTCCGAAATAGTTCCGGAACGCCCTTGCCAGATGGATTCGGGAGCAACATGCTTCTTTCGCGAGCTCCTCCAAAGTGACCGGACGGGCAAGGTTCTGCCGCAGTTTTTCCAATGACTTCCGGAACCGTTCGGGAACTTCCCGGAGCGGAAACGGATTCTGCAGGAATTGCAGCAGTTTCCAGGTGGTCAGCCCGTTGCGGTGCAGGGCTTCTTCCGACTGCTGCTCGCTCAAACGCCGGAAATCCTCCACCAGCAGTTCAAAGCGTTTCCGGTCGATCTGCGGCAGGACCCGGTATTGGTCGAATCCGCTTTTTGCCTGCCAGTCGGGAAGCAGGATTCCCCCAAGAGTCAGGGATACTTTACAGCAGAATCCTTCAGGACCGGGCCGGAGCAGAGTTTCGCGAACGGGCGGAATCCACAAAAGACTCCCGGCGGGAACATGCTGCGGGTGCGGCAGGTCCGGGGATTCCACCAACAGGGAACCGCTCCGGACAAATTCCACGGACGGCCACGGGACATTGCGTCTTCCAAAGCGTGCTTTTTCCAGCCAATGCGTTTCAAAAAAATTCTCGACGTACACCATCTCCCGCGTTTCCGTGGGAAGATACATGTAGTAAAGACGGCAGTTTTTCCGGTGCAGCGTCAAACGCTGCTCCCCGACGCCTTTTCCCGCGATGATTTCCGGCTTGAATTCCTCCCGGTCGGAGAACAGATGCGTTTCTGAATATGGCATTATGTTTCTTTTCCTTATGTTTTTTTATCATTTCAAGATATAATATAGAGGTTCAAAGGTTGACTTTCAACGGGTTTTATTATAAATTTAAACAGAAATACCGCTTCCGGCATTGATAAGGAGACAAATTCTTTATCGGAAAACGGAGACCGGATAAAAGTTTCTTTTCAAAATGTCGGTAGATGGGTGTCGTTGGATGAAAAACGTAACAAGATTCTCCGTTCAACAGGTGAACCTATGGTAAAAAAACTCCTTTGCGTATGTTGGATTGCTGTTGTCCTGACCGGGTATGTCAACGCCCGGAATCCCGGTTCTGTACAGACTGCACGGGAATTTCCGGATGCTCAGCCGCCCAACGGCTGTACAATGGAAGAGAACTGGAGTCTCGAAGACGCATGGCAGGAGACAACTCCCACCAGAGCAATCGTTTCTTTGAACGGATTATGGAAATTTTTCCCCGTAACAACACCGGAGACGGGCAGGATGATTCCTCCGCGCAATTCCGGATGGGGGTTTTTCAAGGTGCCGGGGATATGGCCGGGAATGGGAAACCGGAAAACACAGCCGGGAAACAGTTCCGCCTTTTATGGACTGAATTCGGAACGGTTTGCCGGATTGAATCCATCTGCGCTCACTTCCGCGTGGTATCGGCGCACAATGAAAATCCCCCGCAGCTGGAACGGCAAAAAAATCGAGCTGGAAATCACGATGCTCCAAACAGGCGGACGCATCTTCATTGACGGCAAGAAAGCCGGTGACATGTTTTTCCCCGGCGGCAGGCTGGATATAACGGAATCCGTTGTTCCGGGAAAAGAGCATGAACTGGTGATTCTGGTATCCGCTATCGCATCCAGAACCGGCGACAGCGTTTTCATGGCTCCGGACAGAGCGCACAAAGCAGCAAGGATAATCAGCAACCGGGGAATCACCGGTGACGTCTATCTGCGTGCAGAACCGCAGGGCGAGGCCATTACGGATTCTCATATCATCACAAGTTATCGCAGGAAAACCATCACGTTTGACACCGGAATCGTCAGGGGCGACGGAGAATATTACATCGAAGCGGATATCTCATGGAAAGGCAGAATTGTCAAACGCATGAAATCAGAGCTTTTTCAAATGCGCTCCACCAACCGTCCGGGACGGTTCCGGTTCTCCGGAAACTGGATTGCCCGGAACCTGTGGGATACCGATACGCCGGAGCACATCTACACGGCAAATATAAGACTGAAAAACAAGGACGGCGTTACGCTGGACGAATTTCTGCCGCAGTCTTTCGGATTCAGGGAGTTCTGGATTGACGGACGTAATTTCATGCTGAACGGTTCCGTCATCCATCTGCGCAGTCTCTGCAGTTCCGCCATGCGGGACGGCGCCGCGCATTCCTCTGCCAAAACCGCGGCCCTGTTTGCCCGCCGCGCAAAAGAAAACGGATTCAATCATCTGATTGCTTACAATTATTTCTTTACCCCCGGTATCGTTGGCTATCAGGATGATTTTTATCTTCAGAGTTCCAAAGCCGGGGTCCTGACCTCGCTGACGCTGCCCCATATCAAAGATTTTGAATGGGACCTGAAAAAGAATGAGGCGCGGTACCTGGAAATGGCGGAATTCCTGATCCGTCGTTTTCAAAATGTGCCCGGCATCGTCATGTATGCGGTCAATCACAATGCGACGGGATATTATGGAGATCAGAACCCCAAAAAAATCGACGGCGTCTATGCGCCGGATCCGTTCATGGAAAAAGCCGGGGTGATTGACTGCAAAAACCGCGCACAGGCCTCGTTATCCGCGGATTTAATCAAGCGGCTGGACGATTCCCGTCCCGTTTATCACCACGAGTCGGGTAATCTGGGCGAAATATTTTCCATCAACTGCTATTTGAACTGGGTTCCGGCACAGGAACGCAGCGACTGGTTTGCACACTGGGAGCTGAATGGACGGAAACCGTTGATGCTGGTGGAATGGGGAAATCCGCATATCGCCTCATGGACAAGCTATCGCGGTCCCGGCTTTCTCTGGAGAGACAAGGGGGTTCAGTGTATGTGGTTCAACGAATACAACGCCGCCATACTGGGGGAAACGGCATACAGAACATCTGAGCGCAAAGAACTCCGTTACAGACGTCAGACCCGTATTTCCGCATCAAACAAACCGATACACTATGCCGAAATCGGCAGTTTTTCTCCGGATGAGGATGCGGACGATGTCATTGCGGAGATGGTAAAAAGAAATTACCGGGACATGCGGGCCAGAGGCGTCTCCGCGATTCTCCCATGGGATCAGGCAAAATTCTGGAAGTGCGAAAAAGAGGCGGGGGAACGCATATCGCCCGATCGCTTCAGTCATCTGAAGCGTCCCGGTATCGTGCCGGATTATACTCGGAGCGGCGGCGGGTATCTGATTGATGCGGACGGTTCGTATAAAATCAGCAAAGTCGGCAAAGCCGGGCTTCCGTATATGAAGGAGCTGCTTGCCTGGATTGCCGGAGGAAAAGGCGACATGACCGGACGGTCCTGCACCTTCTATCCGGGGGAAAATGTCGGGAAACAGATTGTGATTCTGAATGACAGCAGAAGAACGCGCAAAGCCGAAGTCCGCTGGGATGTCCCGGAACTTGGAATGACGGAGCGGTGCGAAGTCACACTGCAGCCGGGAACACGAGCGGATGTTCCGGTGAATTTCCGCATTCCGCAAAAATTCAGGAAAGACACCCTTGCAATCAATGCGGCGGTGCGTTTCGACAACGGGACGGAAGTTTCGGATGCTTTCAAAATCAGCCTCATTCCCCGTTCCGCTTCTCATCTGCAGTCACGAGTGGGGCTTTACGATCCGGAAAAGCAGAGCGAAGCGGTTATCCGGAAGTTGAAAATCCCTTTCCGGACAGTAACGGACAATCCGGATTTGACGGGAATTCAACTGCTTGTAATAGGACGGCGGGCTTTGCCGGAATGTCCGCTGAATCTGGCGGATTTTATGAAAAACGGTGGAAAACTTCTGGTTCTGGAACAGGATTCCGCCTGCTTGACGCAGTTGGGATTCCGCAGTAATGAATATGGAATCAGGACCGTTTTTCCTCTGGTTGCGGATTTCTCCGCAAAGACAATTCACGACTGGCGCGGTTCCGCCACTCTGACCGCACCATATTTGACGCTGCCCGATTGGGAGCGGCATGATCCCACCTGGAACTGGCTGGGTTTTGTCAATACCAGAGCATGGAAAGCCGGCAACCGGGGAAATGTGTGCAGCATTCCGCTGGAAAAAGCGTCCATCGGTAATTTTCTGCCATTGATGCAATGCGGTTTCGACCTGCAGTATTCCCCTGCTCTTGAAGCGAGACACGGGAATGGGATTGCCATTTTTTCACAATTCGATTTTTCCGGACGGACGCAGGATGATCCGGAAGCGTGCGAACTGTTGCGGAAACTGATTTCCCGGTTGGATTCCAGCCGGATACAGCCCGTGCGGAAAACATGGTTCAGCGGCGGGACAAATGCAGAAACGCTGCTGCGTGAAATCGGCATTGATTTTCAAAAGTGCACAGCCGTTCCGGAATCCGGACTGCTCGTTGTTTCATCAGGGACAGAGCTGTCCGATCTGACTGACGCTGTAAAACAGGGCTTGAACGTCTTTGGACTGGCTCTTTCAAAGGAGGAACTGGCAGGACTTTTTCCCGGAAAGTTCCGAGTAGAGAACAGAGCCGGGTTCTCCGATTTCGTCGCCCGCCTGAACGAAGTACCGGAATTCAGAGGAATCTCCAATTCCGATCTTCATTACCGGACGGAACTGACTTTCGCCGGTTTTACCGGCGGTTCGAACGGAGGAACCGCCATGCAATCCATACGGATCGGGAAAGGAACGGTCGTCATCTTGCAGGTCGCTCCGTGGATGCTGCGGGAGACCGATTTTCAATTCCGGACAAGCCGCCGCAGAAACGTCTTTCTCATCTCGCGCCTCCTCCATAATCTGGGTGCGGCGGACCGGTACTGCGCATGGGACAGGCTGAATCTGAAAAACAACCGTCTGCAGACCCGGAAGCATACCGTGAAAATCTTCTGCAGTCAGCGCGGTCCGGCAGGTTCCAACGGGAACACGGAATTCTCCGGCTGTTTCGACATTCCGCCGGAAATCCTGAAAAACAGCGGCAAAGCCGTTCTTGCGGTCTCATCCCCCTCCGCTTCGCTGACGGTCGAAATAAATGGCCGGATTATTTCGGAAACTTCTGTAAACATGGCTGGCAATAAAAAAGGAATATCGCGCAGATTCGTCTTTGAAAAAGACATTCTGACTGAGCGGAACAACTCCATAAGAATTTTACAACGGAAAACAAAGACTTCTGAAGCGGGGCGCCTGACCATCCCATTATTCATGGCGCCGAAAAACAGGTTCTACTGGGATATTCCAATTTCATCCGACGATCCATACCGATATTACCGCTGGTAATAAGGGAGCCGGTCTCCTCTTTCACCAATTATTATCAAATATCATAACAGGAAGGGTAGAAAAATGATTTCCAAACAATTTTGCAGGAACAGCTTCAGCAGGCATCAATCCGTTCTTGAAAAACGCCGGGATGAAAACGGGACAGGCGCCGGAAGAACGCCTGTGGCTTCCGCGCGTCCCGGCTTCAGGCGCCATTTCCGTAAAAGATTTACCCTGCTTGAACTTCTCATTTGCGTCGCCCTGATTGCGATCCTCGTCAGTTTGCTGCTGCCCGCGTTGACAAAAGTCCGGCAGAAGGCAAGGAGCATAACCTGTGTCGGCAATTTGAAAACGATGAACCAGTTCGTTTCGCTGTATTCCCTGGATCATTCGGATATTATACCCGTGAGCGGTCTGGATGTGGAAAATTACATCGGAGCGCTGCAGAAAGGTTTGTATTTGCGCACGAGTGGGAAATATGTATCCATGTGTCCTGAAAGCGACCTGAGCATCGCCGACAAAAGTCCGGGAAAAACTGCGTTTATCCGGAATTACAGCTATGGAATCAACTATCTTGGAAGCTGGAGACACTCTGATCTGGGCGGGTCCATCAAGCAGGTCGTTTCTGAAAACGACGGTGACAGTGTTTTGAATTTCAAGCGTTTGCGTTTTCCCAGCCGTTTTGTTCTGCTGCTGGATACCAAACGGAAAAACCTGCTGAACAACGGCCCCAAAGCAGTGTTTTTCGGCGGGGATGTTGGAACGTGGGGGGCGAATCCATGGATTATTCATACAGCGAACACCGTTGCTGCCGCATATGGAGACGGACATGCGCAGATGACTTCCGTAATCCAGCTGAAAGAACAGGTAAACAAGAGTGTCAAATGCGCCTTTTGGAATTCCGACCCTCTATAAACAATGCCACGACTCCATTACAAAAACATCCGGAAAGCCGTCGGACTCCGGATGACGTGAAAGGTTCCGTACATTCCGGAGGAAAGCGCATACGGTAAAACGGCGGTTTTCCGGGACCTTCCCCGTTCAGATTTCCGGATTGCAGAAATTACAATATCATCCGACAACCTGTCATATTTCTCTTTTGCAGGCGGCAAAGAATCCTGTAATGTCTGTATTGGCGTTTTCCCGCTACGATATTTCCGCCGGCATCCATACCGGTGCTGTCCAAGCAAGCAGTATCACGAAGCACAAGTTTGTCTTCTCCATAGAGCCGGCAGAAATAGCAGCCTCACATTTCCCAGTAGTATTTCTGAACTTTGTCTCCACTGTAGGAGTTGTTGGTGTTGTAGTTGATTTTGGTCCACTGGAGAAGTTCGACGTGCCCATCGTAGAAATTCGCGTTGGTTCTTCCGTTGTGCCGGTACGCCGTTCCGCGTGTGGACGAGTTCCAGAAATCTTCACCGCCCTGTGCGAGAGCCTCTGCGTAGCGGGTCGGATAGTGGCTCAGCCCGTAAGCGATGGAGTGGACAGTCGCATCCATCATATTGAGCTTGTGCGACGACCCTTTGATCCGGGAAAGTTTGATACAGACATAACCGCTTGTTTTAGGAAGATGTTCATTGCGTCCGTAAACAGCGTTGATGAATCCGTAGGGATCGCTGGATTTCCGGATGGGGTCCGATTCCACACAGAGAACGCCGCGCGCGACATAACCGTAGCTGTATTCATTCGGCATGCGGGTGTTGTCCCATTTAATCCCGCCTGCATCGTAAAAAGCGGTGTTGGCACTCCAGATGTCTTTCCAGTTGGTTGCGTTGAAAAGAGGTGGAACGTAATCGTTGTAATCGCCCGCATAGAGGCTGGTTGCGGAACCGAACTGCTTCAGATTCCCGGAACAGCTGATGGTTCTTGCCTTGGCGCGCGCCGAGTTCAGCGCAGGGAGAAGTATGCCTGTAAGGATGGCGATGATGGAAATTGTAATGAGGAGTTCTATAAGGGTGAAATGCCTGGTTTTCATGAGAAAAACATGTCCTTTCATTTTGCGGTTTGCTTTTTGGGTTCAACAATACTGTGACGTTTCAGGAGACGTCCGCGAATGAGAACGGTCCGTTCCTCTTCCGGGAGCGTTTCATTCAAAAGACGGGAAATCTGTCCGGCAGCACATTCTCCAAGCCTGGCGGCGGGAAGAGAAAAGGCCGCGATCGGCATCGGAAGCTGGCCGAGAGGGAAGTCGTCCGTCATGGAAAGCAGCGAAAGATCATCCGGGAGGCGGAGTCCCGCCTGAATTGCCGCAGTCATGATTCCGACGGCCCGGACATGGTCGTAACAGATGATTGCCGTCGGTTGAAACTCCTTCCGGATCCGGGCAAGATATTCGGTCGGATCCAGCAGATCCGCGAGAACCTCCGGCGGCCTCGGCAGTCCACGCGCGGCAAGTTCCTCATAAAAGTATTTTTCCCGGAGAATGCCCGAATAATGCTGATGGCGTGTTCCCGCGTCTCTGTGGGCGGCATAGAAAGCGATACGGGAGTGTCCTTTTTCGCAGAGGCAATCCAGCGCGGAGTGCATATGCCGCTGCTCGTCGATCCGCACCGAGGCTCCGCAGGGACAGCACATTCCGTTGATGACCGTGTAGGGAATCCCTGTTTCCTCCAGAAACGAGAGAAACGAAGGATCGCTGATGTCGAACAGAAGCGCTGCCGCAACGGGAAATGGGAGCGTATATGATCCTTTCTGATAAAGGGAGACGTATTTCCCGGTTTCCAGAAAACCTTTCTGGCGGATGCTCGAAATGAAGGCGGTTTTCGCCTGTCCGAGTATCGGCGAAAGGTCGTGAACCGGATCAAAAATCGCGATGAGTCTGGAATCCTTCGCCCGCATGATCCGCAGAAACGGGTTCGGCTGATAGTGGGAAGCAGCGGCAATGGCGCGGATGCGCTCCTCCAGATCCTTGCGGACCGAGAATCCCTTCCGGCATCCGTTGAGAACCCGGCTCACGGTGGAAGGGGAACAGCCTGCTTCTTCGGCGATGCGTTTCAGGACGCCGGTCTGATGAACAGGACTTTTCATCACTGGTTTTCTCCTTTGACGATTTCGTAGTGCATGGAACGGTGTGACGGATGAACATGGAAGGAGAGATGCCCGTCCTTCCATGCGGACGGCAGTTCGGCAGTCCGCTTTCCATTGGAATCAAGGGCGTAGACCGTGCGCGGCCCGTCGGTTTTGAAACGGATGGCAGCATCGGTTTTTGTACCGAGAACCGGAGGATTGCCCCACCATGGAGAACGGTTGAGGAGCGCATCACGCTCTTTGTTCCAGATAACCCCGGAGTTTTCGAAGCGCCCCGCAATCGTGAAGAGAATATCTCCGGATGCCGGAAGAGGACGTTCATCGCGGGAGACCAGAACTGCCGCGCCGAAATCGCCGGGGAATGGACGTACCCGGAGACGGAGATCGCCGACATCCATCGTCCTTCCGCCAAAATGACCGCAGAGAACAATACACTGCGGAGCGACCGCTGTAAAGAAGGTTTTCTCTCCTTCGGTCCATCCGCGCATCGGGCGGTCCGGTTCATCGGGAGCGGAGACGCATGCCTCAGCCCGACCGGGCGTTTTCAGCGCATCGGGAACGATTGTCATCCGGGAGTCAAGAAGACTGCGCCGAACTCCGGTCTCCGCCCACGCCCGGTCAAAGCGATTGCCGAACCAGCGCCACGGCTGCTCCGGAAGACGGAGTTCCACCGTTTTCGGAGCGGGTTCGAACATACCGCGACGGAAAATCAGCGCAGCAGCCGGAAAGAAACCGATCTTGCCGGGATGATTGGTCTGATCAAACATGTGGCTGATGCCGGCGGATTTTCCGCGGGTAAGGAAGGTCCCGTGGATGAAGAGCTGAAGCATGTCCCAGTCCTGCCGCAGAGCCACGCTGACCAGAAGCGGCATCATCTCAACCGCGTAGTCGTGCGGATAGGGATAATCGTGTTCGGAAATGGAAAAAGGCTTGGTGCTGATCCGGTATCGGCTGAACTGCTCCAGCGGACACCAGCCGCCGTGTACGATGCGGGGAATCTGTGACTGGTTGAGAATCTTCCAGCAACCCGGTTTGAACTCCCAGCTTCCTCCGGTGAATTCCGGATGCCCCCAGTAGGCATGGGCATCAACGTAATCCATCCGTTTTTCGCGGCGGAGTCCGGAGAGTCCGCCCCAGTCGATCTGCGTGTCGATCACCAGACTTTTTACGTTGAGATCCTTCCGCAGGTAGTCCAGCATCTCCTCCGCATAGCGGGTGTCAAGTTCGACCATGAACTCCAGTAAGTCAGCGCTCATGGCATCGTTCGGCGCAACGGGAAGCGGAATGCTGCCGGAGGAGAGACGGGCGGAGACCGGTTTCGTTCCAGGGAAAAGGCGGACGGCGGCGATTTCCACTTTCCGTGCATGTCCGACACCGAAAGAGATCCGGACGTGTCCGGGGTCCGCATTCTTTGCCTGGAAGCTGTAGCGCTGGTGTCTCCATTCGGAGGTCAGGGATAAGGAGGCTTCGAGTCCGCAGTTGTGCCAGTCGGGACGGTCCTGGGACAGAACGATACGGATCGGGTCGCCTTCGCCTCGCACGTCGAACTCCAGCGTGTAGGTTTTTCCGTTTTCAAGGGAGAGTCCGGAACGCTGAAACTGGATCTGCCAGTCCTGATTACTGCGCCGTGTTACGGTTGCCGAAACCGAGTCGGCGGTATTGCGGAAAACCTTCAATGCGTCCGGCTGTTCGAAGCCCCATCGGCCTTCCGGATTCAGGAGAGAGGCTCCGGGGAGACTGGCGTCCCGGTTCCAGGCGGCAAGAAGGGCTTTGTCGTTTTTGTATTTGCGGGAAAGGAAGTCATTCCAGAGGGCGGTCAGCTCCCGTTTGTAGGGAGCGGGAAGTGTGTCGATCCAGTTCAGATTTTCAAACAGAAGCGCACTTTCGTTGTTGAGTTCCACACTCAGAACGGCGGGATCTTCCGCCAGCGTTGTCTTCGTATAGGGATTTTGACGGGTCAGAAGGTTTTTCGCCCAGCGTTTCTGCGATTCGATCCATGCGCGGTTGAAGCGGTCAACCCGTTTTCCGGCGTTGTCGACGCCTTCCGGAAGATCATCCCCTTTCCGGAGAGTCCGGTTGACTTTCAGTCCCATCACAGTATAGATTCCCTCCTTTTTCAGACAGGCGAAGAAATAGTCCAGAGTATCAAGGTGTCTGGGATTGAAGTGCTCGGAGCCCGGCTGCTTGAAATCAATGAGAGTATCCCGGTCTCGATCGGAACCATCAAGATTGTGGAAACGGACCACGTTGACACCGGCTTTTGCAAGACGCCGCGCAGCCTTTTCTGCCGCAGCGTGATCCATTTCGAAAAGCGCATCACCGCCAATCCCGATTCCAATCAGACGGACACGTTTTCCTGTGGAGCTTTCGACAAAATGGGCGTCGCGAACGATCAGACGCCCGTTTTTTCCGGCAGGTTTTTCGTTGAGGAAAGAAACATCGGTTGCTGTCCCGGCGAGTGTGTCATCCCATTGCAACGGGAACGGCTGGTAACCCTCCGGAACGGCATCCGTGTTCGCGGCTGTAAGCGGACTTCCGAGCAACAGCCCGCCGAGCGTGAGTGGAATAAAGAATTTTCGTGTCATAAAATCTCGCTTTCTTATTTTAGAAATTAATTGCTATATTAATTATACAACATGATGGAGAAAAAGTCAACCCCTGTTTAGCAATAAATTTCTAAAAAAATTAAATCGGACACGCCGGAGGAAAAATATTTGTGATTTTGACCGATAACGGTTCGGAATTTTCAAATTCAACAGTCAGGGCGTACAGGGAACAATCAGAGATGAATTTAACTCAAGATTTGTTAAAGCAGCAAATACCACATGAACCTATTTTTGCGGCGTGCGTTTCGCATGTCCGAAAAACATCTCTTGCGTAACGCCATGGACTTTTATTGTCTTTTTTGTAATGGAAAACGCACGCAATACGCTCAAATTCTGACAAAATCATTGAAAAGAAACTGTCAAAAAGCTGTTTGTCATGCGAAACGCACGATTTTCTCTCCTTGATGTGCATTTGCTATTACAGCCATGCGTTTACTTTGTCAATTCGCCCCGGAAAAGTTTCCGGGGCTTTGCAAGAGTAAATGAACAGCTCTGCCGTTTTCTTTTACAAACTTGTATTTCCTTCTTGTAAGTTCCTCTCACCTTTTTTCGATCGAACAGAGATCATTGTTCCGTCAATTCGAAAAAAACGGCGGGACAAAAAGATAATTTGGCTGTATCAACGGACAGGCTCCAACCCGTTTCAGTCCGTTCCAAGGGCAATTCCTCCCGCCGTTCGCCATTCAAACTCAAAGCGTAACAACGTAACTGCCGCGAATTATTTTTTATCCGAACAGTCATTTGACCGGTTTGCAGAAGAATCGGAGACTTCCCCGGAGACCGCATTATCTTTCCCCCGGCTTCCAGTTCCATCCCGCTGTTTGCCACCCGTGTCGCATATACCAGAATCATCCGTGCAGAATTTTCCAGATTGAGATTATCTATTGAAGTAAGGCCGATCAGGGCATTTCGCGTATTTTTCTCAATATCCATATATCGGAGTTTGATACGCTTGTTTCCCTTCATGGCTACGGCCTCGGTTCGCGGTGTGGATACGGAGATCCGTGTTTCTCCGGTTTCCAAAAGAATTTCTCCGGTTTCGCTTTCAAAAATCCCCAAAGCCGGATTCGTCCGGTTCCCCGACGGAAGAATACCTTTTTTCCGCAGTATCTTCGAGAATTCTGCAATCGAAAAATTTCCCGCGTTCCCATCACCGACTTGAGTAAACCAGTCATGCGCCACGACATCCGCACTTCCGGATGGCATCACGGATAAATCCGCTTCCGGTGCGGAGACGGTGCCGGGAAAGCATGCGACATCCTCATGGATCGTTCCGAATCCTGTCAGGAGAGCAATTTGAGTCTGCATGCCGGACATTGTCGCGTCTGCATTGTCACGTTGACGATAAAAGTTTCCGGAAACCCGCAGGGCAGTCCAATGTCTCGCGGATGTGACATCCTGTCTGCGGAAAAACATTGCCCCCAAAAATTCTCCAGCCCTCAAGACCGGGGAATTGCCGACAAAAAACGGTGTCGCTTCGCCGCTGAAACCGCGATCGGGAAGAGTCAGCAGAACCGGGTTTTCATGGATGGACAGCGCATTGAAATTCTGAAATGCCGCGTATGCCGCCATGCATAACGGCTGCTCATACTGATATGGATTCCAAAAACAATGATTGTACTCTCCGACCAGAAACGGACGTCCGAGCAGACGACAGCCTGCCAGATAACGGAGCGTACCGGCTCGCCCCGTAATGGAACTTGCCTGTCCGACAAATGATCCGGGCGCTACCCAGTTGCTTGGATGAACATAGTAGGCGTGCTGGTCAACAGCCGGAAGCGTTTCCCATTGCGCCCGTCCTCCCGCGAATGTCGGCCGGGCATTGCATACGACCACGCCGCGGTAACCGATGCGTTTCATCGTTTCGATATAAAAACGATTGCATTCCATCACGCATTGACGGTAAAATTCTCCGAAATCACCAAGCAGCTCCGGGATATTGCGCGAATACGGATTCGGCACTGGTGCTTGTTCGATTCCTGTGCGCTGCAAAATTTCCGGCCATTTATTGCGCGGCAGTTTCTGATAGCGTTCATTCAGATAATTTCGCCAATGCCTGTAGAACAGCCGGGATGCTTCCGGATAGTTTTTCAGTACATTTTCCATCCGGGAGAAGCCGAGATCCTGTTCATTGTAAAACTCCACCACGGCAACTGCCGGATCATCTTTCCATGCCATCCCGGTATAGGGATTTATGTGATTCAGGATCAGTTCTGCCGACCGGCGGAAGCGTTCGCGTTCCTCCTTCCGGCCGAGGTACATCATCAATTTATGCATATCGCGTTCGTTGAATACCCGTGCATATTCCGGAGGGGCGGAATAGAGACCGAATGTAAAGAGCGATAACTGAAGATAAATGCCGTGCTTTTTCAATTCCGCCAGAATTCTGTCGAACCGGTCAAGCATCCTCGGATTGGGTTCGAGATCTTTTTTTGCTCCGCGCATGATCCATTCGTCGAATCCGTTCATACGGAAAAGATTGTATCCCTGATTTGCCGCAGCTTCCGCCAACGGACCGACAAGCTTCTGAAATTTCTCCTCCGGCACATTGGGCCCCCAGACTTCCGGCGGTAAGCGTCCCGACATGCCCATCAGCCGGAATGGAGCGGGGTTCCGTTCGAAAGCGAAGTCTCCGGCGGGTGTGATAATCAGTCTGCCGTATTTCCCGGCGGGAGTATGGTTCAGGGCGGAAAGATCAAGAGCACTGCCTTTTTTTACTGCAACCGATCCGGTTTCGACTGCCCGGTATCCATTCCGACCCGGGAGAAATACAAGCGGTTGAGATTTTTCCGGTTCGGAAGCGGAAAAGCCTTTCGCACGGGCTGCCCAATATGCTGCAATCAGGTTGAAATTGCTGCCGGGATATCCTTTGCCCCGGGGACCGAGAAGCTGGATCATGAGGCGAAGTTTTGTCTGAGCTTTCGGTGTAAGACTGTAACCGCCCGGGGTTTTCAGCAATCCGCAGATAATTTCGGAGGCTCCCCGGACATTTGTCCTGTCAATGTCGAAATGAGGAGCATGTTCAACGAATTCGGACACGATGGCGGCGGTTTTTTCGATTTTTTTCCGTTGTTCGGGAGTTGCGGCGGTTTTATGCAGCAGTTCCAAAGCATATCCCTGCTGAAGCACTACATAATGCGGGGAGCTCGACGGCTTTTTCTTTACATTTTCGGTCCATTGAACCATTCCTTCCAGAGAGCCGTCAAGATAACGGTCGCAAAGGTCCCGCCATTTTTTTTCTCCGGTGACATTTCCGGCTGCCGCATAAATCATGGCAAGGCGAAGCGCCAGATACTTATGAACGGGATCGTACATTTTAGCAACGCCCCGGTCGTCCGGTACGCCATAGGCGAAAGAGAACGAATAGTTCCGTTCCGGTGTGATTTCCCTGTACATTTTTTCCGCAACGGCAGTCAGTATTGAGCGGATTTCCGCGCGTTCTTTTTCCGAAGACAGCGGCGAGTTGTAAAAACGCCACATCCCATAGACGGCATTTGTGTATTGATCGCGGGAAGTTCCTGCAAAAATACTCTTTCCATCTTCGTGACAGACGCCGCGGGCAATGAATCCGGGTTCTCCATGGGCAAGGGCTGCCGAGCGAATGCCTTCCCATGCCATACGGGCCTGTTCTGCACATTCCGGGCTGCCGGTTGCCTGAAATTTATCGCACATCGCTCCGAGCAGCGTTCCGGTGAAGAGAGAGCAGTCTTCCGCTCCCGCTCCGCCGCCGTGGAGATTGTAACCGACGGTATTCTCGTCCCCCTGCCGGTAGGGACGAGTCGGATAATCGCCCCGGCGGTACCGTTCAATGGAAATATAGCTGCCGGCCGGTGCAAGATCCTTTACCGGACGTCCGTAGAAAAGCCCTGTTTTTTCTGACCGGTAGGTTTGTATGCAGTAATCCCAGAGAAGATTCATTTGTTTCTCCAGCTGCATCCCGTTGAGAGCCACCTCCGCAACGGAAATCAGCGGGATTGCCGCAATCAAGGCAAATAATCTGCAACTCGTCTTCATGGTCGACTCCTTTAAAATATATAGTTGAAATGATAATCGGGCATCCGGTGAAATTCCGCCTTGCCGGCATGGCTCCAAGCTCCTTTGATCAACTCATGAACGGCAGGAAACGACCGCGCGGCAGTGTGCCCGTCGACAAAAAGTATATTGGCGAATGAGTTGTGTAAATAATGCATTCCGATGGAAACAGATGTGTTGTACTGATACCCCGGCGCTCCCGGCGCGGTTGTTCCATAACGGACGGAGTCGCCGAGCAGAAGATAGCGCGAGGGATTTTTCATCCGGGGCAGGAAAAGGGTATTGTCGATAAAAGGTGTACCGAACGATGCCTCATAGTCACTGCCTCTGGAACTGAAATGAATCCCGTAAGTATAGGCACTCCGGTTTACCGACAGATTGTCCGGATAGTTTCCTGCCGGGCAGCAGACATAGGCAGGTACCTTCCCGGCAAAATAATGCGGGCTCCATTGGGGAATTGCACTGCTGCGGACAATAATGTATCCCGCGTTGGCATCTGAATATTCGACAAAAAGCAAGCCGACTTGCCGTAAGTTGTTAAGACAGGCCGTTGCCCTTGCTTTCTGCCGCGCCTGATTCAGTGCGGGCAGTAATATTCCGGCAAGAATAGCAATTATTGCAATCGTGATAAGCAATTCTGTAAGGGTGAAACGGCATTTCCCTGTCATTGATTTCCCCGGAATTGTTTCAGTGCGCCGCCAACCGGACGTTGTCTGCTTGACGCCCGGTTCGGCGACTTCAGAAGCATTGGCTGCAGCGGGATTTCCAATTTTTTTAAAAGGAATATCCATTCAAGTTCTCCTCATTTTCGTACAGTTTTCTGCGAAATTCGGTTTATAAGGGGCTTATACACCGATTATCAGTATAATTATACCATACTTCCGGAGGATTCGGAAAGACACGAAGTGGAAAAATATCAGGAATAATCAAAAAAACATCAGGATTCGTAATTCTGTTTGCGGTATTCTTTCGGACTGCAGCCGTAATGCTTATAGAATTCTCCCGAAAAATACAGAGGGTGGTTATATCCAACCATTGCCGCAATTTCTTTTATGGCATGCCGGCTGTTCCGGAGCAAAGCCGCAGCGTGAGACATCCGCAGACGAATCAGGTACTGATACGGCGTAATGCCGAATCGAGTTCTGAACGTTAAATTCATCTCGTCCAGGTTGACCGAAAAAAGCGATGCCACTTCACGCATGTCCAATTTTTCTGTGAAATTCTGTTTGAAATAATCGGCAAGCCGGGCAAAAATATCATTGGCGGCCTGTTTTTTCATACTTGAGGAAATCACCTCAAGGAAAGTGAAACACCACCCGGCATTCCGTGCCATCGCGTATTGGCAGAACGGACTGCGCAGAAGAGTCTGAATTTGAGAGCAGAAGCGGAGAATCGCTGTTCCGTCCGGAAAAGGAATCGTATCGACATTGTCAAGCTCAAACATCGTAAGCAGATCCACGAGGTGCGGCCCCTCCAGACAGAATCCCACTAAACGGCACGGCGTTGCCGCTTCGAACAGCAGGTCATGCTTCAAGCCCGGATGGAGCAGACAAAGGTCGCCGGGTTCCGCAATATATCCCCGGCAGCCACTGCGGATACGCAATTCACCGGAAAGGACATATTCCAAAGAAAGAAAATCCTGCCGAAGCCGGCGTTGAAAAAAGAATCCGGTCAAGTCGGAGTTGCCTGCGTAAGAACAGTACACCGTTGCAGTATCCGAAATTTTCGCAGGTAATTGCACCACCTTTTTATGGGAACCAATACCATCTTCAGCTCCGATGAATCTTGAAGAAGCATGAAATATCTTTGCTTTCCGGTTTGTAAAGCATGAAATATCCTGAAGAACTCTCATTATTATTCTGACACCCTCTGCAGTAGCGGTTTTAACAATATTATAAACCATAAGCCTCTTTCTGACAAGATGTCTTTTTGAAAAAAATACCAAAAAAATGCTTTTGAGGATTGTAAAAGCAAACAGCCGCGAATAAAAAGAAGAATACAATACCGGTTGATCTTTGCTGCACACAAAGCAGATTCTGTAAAAATAGAAAAGTCCCTGAGATGGTTCTTCGTCTCAGGGACTTTCTTGTCAGCGTGTCAGGTGATACGCCATGACTCCGCCTTTGAAGCATCCGGTTATTTCAGGAGTTCATAGGCGAAACAGGCTGTGCCGTCCCGGTCGGTTTTTGCCTGAAAAGCGATTCCTTTCGCTGTATGGCGGTATTTGACCTTGCCGATTCGTTTCCCGGAACAGTCGAGAGCGTAGAGTTTCGGATTTTCCAACCGGGTCCAGAAAGTGATTTCCGCCTGTGCGCTGCGGAACAGAATGGAGACCGGGCGCTGCCTGTGAACGCTTTTCAGGAGCGTTTCCATGGAATTGTCCGTATAGACGTTTCCCTCGTTCTGCATGTCGGTTACATGGATGATCAGAATCCGTTCCGATTCAGTGAGCTGCCTGCCGTCAAGCGATGTCGCGGCGATTGTCGCCTGAGAATCGCTTTCGGCGGAAAGACAGTCGCCGTCAAGTCTGCCTTTCCGGTCGAAAAAGAATCCCTCGGTGCGGGGTGTGACGAGCCGGAATGTCCCGTTTTTGAAATCCGCCAGAATTTCCCCCGTGGAACTGACGGCGGTATCCGCCTTTTCGTGCAGGGTGTATTTTTTCTGTTTTGCAAACTGTTCCATTGCCGTCTTGTCATTTCCCTTGATAACCGGCAGTGCCGGAGATACACCGGGGTTGTATTCGGTCGAGATGTCAACTATTCCAGTTGTTTTCGGCGGAAGGGGATTCCGGAACGACCTGCCGTCTCCGGAAACGGCGACGGAGCCTGTTTTGGCGGAAAACACGAGTGCTCCGGTATTTGTCGGATAATAACGCTGGAACGGTTCAAAGCTGCTTCCGGCTCCTACTGCGGTCGCAACGCTGTCTTCGAGCGGAGCGACATCCCTGCGCAGAAAGATCATTGCCGCAATGCGTTCCGGAATATTCCGTGCGGGATCGTTGACCATATCCCACATTTCCAGTCCGGTTTTCGGCGAGAAAATCAGATCGTCCCGGTTTGCATGACAGAAGCGGTAGAGCCCGTTCCAGTCCTGGAGCGCCGCCATAGCGGGATAAATGAGTCCGCCTTCGCTCCGGTTCGGGGCGGGATAGGAAAAATTGAACTCCGAAATCTGGAACGGTTTGCCGAAGACGCGGCGGGCGCTTCCGTTAAGATAGGAAAAACGGGTCCGCAGTGTATTTCTGCCGCAATAGAGATGCTCGTCGACAAAATCATAGTCAAGCCGCTGGAATGTCAGGTTCGGATATCCCAGAAAGTTCTGGTCGGTGAGCAGTGCATCCGTTCCGATTTCTCTGCGGAGAAAATGGGACATATCCTTGTAATACTCTCCGTAAATTTTCATGCCGAACTTACGGAATTCCAGTTCCCTGTTCTTCCCGTTCAGGACAAGCCCGTTCGCCTTTGCGTATTTCTCAAATTCTTTAAGATATTGTTCCTTCGCGATCGAAAGCGGGTGCGTAAGCGTGACCAGCATGGAATTTTCATTCAGAATGGAAATGGAGATCAGTGCCGGATCATCCTTGATCGCCAGCCCCGTGTAGGGATTCACAGGCAGAAGAAGATTCCGGGTGAACTGTTTCAGGTCGTCCCGAACCGGTTTCAGCAGCATTGCTGCCAGATTGTAGATGTCTTTTGAAAATCCGGTGTAATAGGATACTTCCGGATCCCAGGTTACCCCCGGCACCTTTTTAATGTCGAACGAACGTGCGGTATAGAGATCGAGAGAGTAATAGATCCCCGCTTTTTTTAATTGTGCAAGCAGATAATGCAATGCGTCCAGGCGTTCCGGATTAATGGCGGCGGTCATGTTTCCCCATCCCGCAAGAATGATGTCGAAATGATGAAGCCGGACCGCGTTATATCCGAACGCCCGCAGATTCCGCACGAGTTTTTCCGTTTTTTCCTTATCCATCATGGTGGTCGCGAAACAAAGATTAGTGCCCCATATATGGAAGATTTTTCCGGGTTTTCCCGCAAAGCGGAAGTTTCCATCCTTTCCGGCGATGACTCTGCCGTACTTCCCGGCCGGTGCATCCTGCAGGAACGAAAAATCCAGAGCTGATCCCGGTTCCACCGTCAGGCACGGTTTGTAGAGAGGCCATGCCTTGCTGCGCTTCATGGTGAATGCGGTGGAATTGTTCCGGGCAAGTGTAATTTTTTGCGGAGAAAGCGTAAGGCCGGCGATCATCCAGACGCTTTTCCCGGTTGAGAGGAAGCGTACCGAGGCGACTGTTTTTGCCGGGTCCGGATGAAAAACGCTCATAAACAGCCCGATTTCGCGAAGTTCCCCGAGGTTCATGATTTTTTCCTTCCAGACGAGCTGTCCGTTTTCCCAGGATTGTGCCGGACTCCACCAGTTGGCGACATCCTGCCGGTTGATTATCGGAAAGCGGCTTCCGGTTCCGTCTGTGTATTGGAGTTCCAGCGTTCCGATCTGCTGTTTGCCGGTTGGCGCCCAGGCGAGTGAATGAAGCAGGAAAATGGATGCCGCCTTCATCTCTGGCAGCTTCATTTCCGCCTGTTTCGGAAGCCACTGGAGTCCGCCTCCGCCAAGTACCAGGCAGGAGTTTCCTTCCTTGTCGGAGGCAATCTTGAATACAGCGGGCCCCGCCTCCAGTTTTCCCGGTTTCAACGGGGACATATCCTGTTCCGGCCCCTGATCTGTCCATCCGCCGAGCCTGTCATCCGCTTTGGAATCGGCGAATGTGCGGTTCGCGCATGGTTTCAGGGAAACGGTGGTCATCCGGTACGGAGTATATTTCAGTCGCAGGGATATCGTACTTTTTCCGTTTTCCGTCTTCATCGGGATCCGGCAGGAATAGTGTTGAAGATAAGCTCCGAAGAAACGGTTATCGTTTAACTGGACCAGAGTCTGCCGTTCCGGGAATGATATGGTAAGGAATCCTTTCGTCAGAGGCAGGGTGAATTCAGAAACATCTTTCAACGAGCCGAAGGCATAGCCGTGTTTTTTATTGAGCTCGGAAGGGAACGTGTACTTTTTACCATTGTATTCCAGAATTTTTCCCTCCATTTTGCGCAGAGGCAGTTCGAGTTCCAGTGCGGCGAAATTCAATTTGAAACCATTGGGATATTCCAGGCGGAACTCTGCGCTCCATTCAGCAGCGGAATGCCTGCTGTATATGATTCCGGAATCCGGCAGACCGCTTTTTTTCATAAAGGCTTTGGCGGTGATTGTGCTGTCTTTCGTTTCGATTTGCGGAGCGTAGCGGTAATGAGGGTTTTGCGTATATGCTGCATACCGCGTTTTTTCGGACCGGTAATTGACATTGAATTTCAGTTTGCAGTCCTGTTCAATCACCAGGATTGAGTTTTTATCAACGGAAAATACCCCGTCCGCCATTCCAGGCAGTGAAAAAGCCGGAATGAGGGACAACAGGCAAAGAATGTTTCTTTTCATTTTGATCTCCTCCTTGTGTCTTTCTTATCAGAATGAATAATCATAATTTACCATGTCCACTTTTTCCCCCAGAAGTAGGTGTTTTCATTGTCATATTCGCCGGTGTTGCTTTTGCTCCATTTGGAAAGGTATTCTATTTCCGGCCGTTTTTTCCAACCGACATGTCCGTCCGCATAGAGAAGGTTCGGCGCACTGCCGTTGTAATGGCGATAGGAGAAAACATTTTTTGATATAAGGTAGTCAGATGTGCTGTCGGAGGTTCGGTCCGCAGCGATAAAACGTTCGGATGGTGATTTTATTTTGCTGATGTCGCCTTTCAACGGATAAGAATCCGCCGCCGCATATTGATTCAAGGCATAGTGATCCTTTTCCGTGGCCATATCCCCTTTTCTGGAACCGTCGGGGCAGGCATAAATTCCCTTCGGCGTCCGATTCGTGCCGGAGGTCCAGTAGTATCCCTGTTTTATGGTCTGGTGTTTTTCGGACATGATGCAGAGCAGATCCTGCCAACGGGTATAAGTGGGTGCGCCGAACCCGATGGGCATCCGTTTGCAATTTTCGCCATATAGAAAAATCAGCTGTCCAATACTGCGCAGATTACTGCTGCACCGGATGGTATTCGCTTTCTTTCTTGCCGCGTTCAAAGCCGGCAGAAGAAGACCTGCAAGGATTGCAATGACAGCAATTACTACAAGGAGCTCTATGAGCGTAAATCTTGATCTTTTCATAAAAAAATATCCTCTGTGGTTTTGGGGTTTTTGGTTTGCTTTACCGTGGAGCCTTCGATGAGGCGGCCCATGATTTCGTAATGCATGGAGGGAGCGTCGTTTCCCTCCAGACGGCTGAGAAGCCGTTCCGCGGCGATGCGGGTTCGCAGGTAATACCGGTTGTTGAATGTCGTGATCGTATACCCGGGGGATGGGACACACTGGCGGTCGTCTCCGGATTCCGCCGAAAGAAGCGACACCTCTTCCGGAACCTTGATTCCCGAACTCAGGAGAGCCCGGAGAATTCCGCAGGCGATTCCATCGTGTGCGGCGATCATCAGCTCCGGCAGGGGTTCCGCCCGGATGAGCTTCAACGTGAATTCGAATGCGCCGCGCTCAGGATCGCGCATGGGTCCGAAAGAGTAGCTGTCGGGATACGTCCGGACATTGTCGCGGTTGAACGGAATTCCTTTACGCCGGAGAACCTGTCCGATTCCCCGGAGAGTGTCCCGCTCCTCCTGCCCGGTATCGGTCCCCTGCGTTATGTACAGGACGCTGCGGATTCCGCGCGAAACGATGTAATCGCCAAGCATGATTCCCTCGCCGAACGGGGAAGCGGAGATGCTGTCCGCTTTCAGTTCGGGAACGGGAAGCCCCCAGATCACGGTTTTTGTCCCCGGAACCGGCATCAGCTCCGGAGTGAAACGGAAGAACTTCGGAGAGAGCGGCAGCAGAAGCAGTCCTGCCGGGGGATTGTTCCTGCATTCCTTCAGAAAGCTGGTGTACCATGCGATATTAGCGCAGGCGCAGTAGGTTTCGACTTTCCATTCCGTTTCCATGAAGACTTCGTTGACGGCCTGGGAGAGCGTCATGTTGATCTTTTCATTGAGCGGATTGATGAGCATGACGCGCCGGTTATCCCTGCCGACTTCCGGGGGCTTGGGCGCGGCGACGGTTGTTCCGCATCCGCGTCTGCATTCGAGTACGCCTTCGTTTTTGAGCCTGGCGGCGGCGCGGGTGACGGTGGTGATTGCAACGGAGAATTGTCTGCTGAGCTCCCTGTGGGAGGGCAGAAGCATCCCCGTTTTGAGTTCACCCGTGCTGATGCGTTCTTTGATGCATCTGCAAATTTTGTCCTGAGGCGACATTCGAAAAGCTCCATGCAATAGTTCTGTGTTTTGATAATATTATAAACCATAAGGTTCCTTATGACAAGATGTCTTTTTGAAAAAAATGCCAAAAAAAGAGCTTTTGGTAGGATAATGATTGCAGTGTACTACCTTCCGGAAACTGGTTTTCAAAACCGACACAGTTTTGACGGCCGGACTCTCGGACAACGTTTTCGTGCGAGCGTTCATTCATGGAGTGAACGGCGGCAGTTTCCTGACATCGGTACCAACGGATTTTAAACGTGTACAGCCTTCCGTTTTTCAGAGGCGGAATTACAACTTCATTTGGAAACGCCTCTGTCATGCCCCTGACATGACAAACCAAACAGAAGCATTGCACTCCTGGGCTTTCCTTTGCCGCATCAGCCTTGAGATGACCGTGAATATATTTTCATGACATCTTCTGCTTCCTGCAGATCAATCTTACTTTGAATTTTCTTCGCTTCATCAATAATGATCCGCAACAGATCACGAATCACCCGTTCATCGTTACCATCCAGCTTACTTCCATCCAAAGGAACAGCCGTCCACGCGCAGGCAATGGCTTTTTTCGACTCCCCGGAACGCGCCCAGGATTGTGCCAGAAGAAGAACAATGGATCGCTTTTCTTTCGTATCCAATTTGGTCAGCAGAAGCTCCTGACAGCTCTTGCGGACATCCGTTTCCCGGCCGAGTTTTACATAACTCTCAATCTGCAATTTCTTGCATTTTTTATATTGAAAAACTTCCGTCTGCTGAAGGAGAAGCTCAAGATACGCAGACGTCTGCCGGTAATTTTTCAATTTGAATTCAATTTCTGCAATTTGAAAATACAGTTCACAAAGCTCAGGAATATTTTCAAACGGTTTATGGTAACGTTTCCAAAATTCACGTTTCAGAGAAAGAGAAGGAATTTTTTTCAACAGAACGCTCAGGTCCGCTGCCGGCATTTCTTTCTGATTCAACAGCATCCGGAATATATTTTCCTGAGATGCGGCGTTCGGAATCCGATCGGCACAAGCGAGGAGAAATGCCGTTGTATCGTGATGCATGGGTGTGACTCTGAAAAAATAAGCGGCCAACTTTTCGAATTTAACGGGGTTTGCGTTTGCCGTCTTGTAAAGAGTCAAAAGATGCCGGGCATATTCCGGCGACTCCGCATCATCCGGATATTGCCTCAAAAATTCCTCCAGAAGCCTTACCGTATCTGGAGAATCAAGTTTCATGGAGCAGAAAACCGCCAGTTTTGCCGCCGTATTACGCAAGCCGGCTGAAAGGTTCTTCTCTTTGAGCAATTCATTCAGAAGCAGAAAAGCATTTCGGATATCGTTATTCTTTATTTGAGCTTGCGCGGATAATAATTTACGCGGAGGTGTCGGAGAAATTCCTGAAAGAACTCTGATGCAGTCTGAATAACGCCCCGCCTGATAAAAATATTGCGCCGCCAAAAAAAGTGTATTCTCTTTTTGATCCTGTCCCGGGAGCAGTTTCGCCTGCTGCAGCAGAACATTCGCTCCTTCATCATATTTTTTCTGTTCGATAAGAATTGCCGCATATTGCTGATTCGCAGTAATCGCGTCCTGTCCCTGAGGAGCTGTTGCCAGGAACCGCTGAAAGAAAACTCCGGCTTTTTCTTTGTCTGCAAATGCGGTTGCATACTTTCCCATTTGCAGTAAAAAATGCGGTTCCGGAATCTCTTTCAGTTCTTGAATTACGGCAACGGCTTTATCCGGTTTTCCGATTGCAGACAGAGCAGTTGCGTACCGCAGACGCATGGAAGGCTCCGACTTGTTTTCCAACGCCATTACGACATCGTGGAAACGGCGGGAACGGAGCATTTCATCAATCATGGAGAGTTCCATGGATTTGCGCGGCTTGATTCTCCGGGGCAGCTGAAGATGGTATCCGAGCAGTCGCAATGTTTCGCGGCAGAGGCAGAGACGATCGCACAAATCCGGAAAACGGACGGAATTCTCCGGGAGATGTTTTACCGCCTGGAGGTAATATTGAGCGGCGGATGAAAGAGTTTTGATTTTTTCCCGTTCGTCCCGGGTTGAGGCTCCCAATCCGGCATACTGCTCTCCGAGAAGAATCAGCAGTTCAATTTCTCCGGAGGATTTCTTCCCCTGTGCTCTGTGCCTGGAGGGATAATACAGGCGAAGAAGATTTTGGATCAGCCGGATTGGTTCGTGATATTCGCCGTTGAGGTTGTCATTTCTTGTTTGGAGAATGACCTGCCTGATTGCGATTGCCGGGTTGCCTCCGTCTTTCAACTGTCCCAGCAATTCCGCCGCCGCATTGGAAAGATCCTGATATTCCGGAATGCCGCGGGCTTTCCAATCCTCAGCGCGACGGATCAGCAATGCGGAATGGTTCAGTAAATCTGCTGTAAGCCATCCGCGATGCCGGGCGATTTCTCCGGCTTTTTTGACGTTTTCGGCGACTTTTTCAGGATCGTTTCCCCATATATATTCGCGCATAGCCTGAAGTTTGACTCTCTGAGCATCCGTCGGCTTCGCTTTGAGAGCGCTTCCGATGAGGCTGTCGCACTCCTTGAACTTCCCTTGCAGAAACAGCCGTTCCGCATCCTCAAACATACCGGCCGCGAGGGTGGCGGAAAGGAACAGGAGAATTGGAGCAAAACGTTTCATTTCAGCAGCTTCACGTTTTTCAGATTGTGTTTTGCAAAGTCGGAGAGCAATGTCACCAGCATGTAATGCCGGGATTCCGGGTCGCATTGCAGCAGAAATTCCGCATTCGGCATGAGTCGGGCATACCGGCGCAGCAGGCGCGCCAGCGTTTCACGGGATTGCGGAATGCCGTTAATAATGTAATCCCCGGATGCGGACAGTTCGATCTTGAGACTGTTCTGCAGGTCGATTTCCCCGGCGGCCGCAGTGCCGGAGGTTGGGAGATTAGTTTCCAAAAGAGTCATTTCCACATAACCGGACATTGTCACAATGAAGAAAATCAGGAGCAGAAACACCACATCGGTCATTGCCGACATGCTGTTGGATTCTTCCGGAGGAGCGATTACCGGCATGCGCATTATCTGCTCTCCGCTTTGACTTCGGCGTTGATCCGGACCTGATCGTATCCGGCTTTTGCGGCGGAGTTCATTACTCCGGAAATGAATTTGTGCGGCGTATCCCGGTGTCCGTTGATGATGAGAACTGTCTTGCGGTCGGCTTTCATGAAACGCAGAAGACCGCCGAGCTTTCCGGGAACTTCGTCGGCGGAAATGTGCTGGAAACCGAGCTTGACCGAACCGTCGGACAGAATATTGACCATAATCCGTTCCGGCGGCAGGCTTTTGATCGCGGCGCTGTCGACAACGGGAAGCGAAACCTGTGAATCAATCTGTTCCCGATCCACACTGGCGGTCACCACGAAAAAAATAATCAGCAGAAAAACGATGTCGATCATGCTCGACAGTGACCCGGCGGACATGTTGGAATTGTTTTCCGGGAATTGATAACGCATGCCGCCTCCCTACAACTTGGTGGTGTCCGTATTGCTGAAAGTTTTCCGTTCCGGTTCGGGAAGACGCTTTAACGCATTTTCGAGAAGATCGGTGACGAGTTCGACACGTTTTTCGAGCGTGTTGCGAAAGAAAACGGTACAGGCAATCGCGGGAATCGCCACCAGCAATCCGGCGGCGGTGGTGTAAAGTGCCTGCGAGATGGAAATAGCAAGCACCGAAGCCTTCTCCGGCCCCATGGCGGTTCCAAGTCCCATGAAAGCGTCCACCATACCGGTCACGGTTCCTAGGAGTCCAAGCATGGGCGCGATGTTGGCACACATGGACAAGCTGTTGATCTGTCGCAGAATGGTTTTGACGCGCCGGTCAAGCATTTCCGCAACCAGTTCCTGCCGTTCTTTCCCGCCTTTCTCGTGGGCGATTAACAACACTTCATTGACGATTTTTGCCGCCAGATTCGAGTGTGCCTCGCAATAATCAAAAGCCCCCTGCCAATCACCCTGTTTCAATAAAGGAATCAGCTTTTCCCTGAACGCCGCCGTCGCGAACAAGGATGGCCGTAACGACCACGCACAACGAATGGCGATTGCCAATGCCGCCGTGCTGACGGCAAAGAGCAATAACCAAATCAAAAAGCCGATAAAGCCGCTGTTGAAAATGACTTGATACAATTTTACTCCTTATATTGTAGCCCTTGAATTTTTAATTTACGCTATTCCATCTCGAATACAGCTACTTTTTGAGATTTCGCAGTCGAGAACACTTTGTAACGTTTGAAGCGCATCAATATCACCGCGCTCAGCAGCACGCTGTAACCAGAACTTCGCTTTCTGCCGGTTATGCCGTAAAAACGCGTTGGGATCGGTCTCGGAATGCAAATACAGCATCCCCAGAGCGCATTGCGACACATTGTTGTGTGCCTGAATTCCCGCCTTAATTGCCGCCAAGTTTTTGTCGCGGTTGCGCGATTCTTTGGAACCTTGGTTCATTCCAGCCAAAGCACCGATAAATGCATTGATTTCCAGATTGTTGGATGGCAACGCTTTCAGCAGTTCCTGTGAATTTTTATCGGAGGAATGCCGCAGATAGTATTGGGAATAATAGTAAGCAGGTCGATATTCTTGTCCCATTGCCTTTTGGAAGAAATCGGCTGCGAGTTTTTTCCAGTGAACGGTTTCATTCCAATTTCCCGGGATGTATTCGTTACTCGCTCGCCCCGCCAGACAATAATCTTCCGGTGACGAAGCACTGTCTTTAGTTTTAATGGAAGATACAATTTCAGAAAACAGTTTGTTTGCCTTTCTTTTGTCTGCCTGAACACCGGGACGACCATGTTTTAGGAAACGTCCCAATTCGAATTTTGCTTCTGCTCCGTCAGCTTTTTCCAGTGTTGCCAGTGCTTCCGAATATTTTCCAAACCAATCATAAGTTCGCGCCAATTTCAGAGGATCGGTGATTTTCGAATAATCCGGTTCGGTAAAAAGTACCTTCAGCTCCGTTGCGGAAAATAATTCCGTCAAAGGCTGCGAAGCCTGAAACTCCCGTTTTCTACGCTCCAACTCCTCCGGCGGCAAAGGATCGAACCAACCACGTTTGGATAATACAGGCGAGCACAGATATTCATCGGTTCTATTTGTTTGTTTAACAATAGGACGCTGAAAATATTTTTCTAACAGATTGTTGCCTTTTAGGTAGTTGCATATATTATTTAGCGTATCTTTCGCATCCGATGATTTCAATGAATCATCGTAAGAGACTAAAATATAGCCGGAGTCTTCATTTGACAAGATAAATTCAGGCAAATTTAAACAATCTTTCATTTTCAAACGTATTATCTTGTTTGAGCGAAATACTCGCAGCTCTTTTGGCTTATTTTGATGATCGACGCCCCAAATAAGCCAATCAGCATCCTCTGATGAGATAATGTTCCCATTTGTACAACGAATTTTTTTTCCTTTGGTTTGTATTGCAGTCAATGGAATAAAATCATTATGCTGCATATCTTCAGCAACAGCAAAATCTCTGTCCATAATAGAGTAAATTACCCATCTGTAAAGCTTTGGAAAATTTGAAGGGATCCACTCTTCTTGCTTTGATGTTTGTAAAGGAATACGTGCAAGAATATATTCACAATCAATCTCATACCAAAGATGATTGGTTGCATTGGTTATTGATGCTCTTGAAAATGGAACTGAATTCATAAATAAAATTGGTTGACCATGCCAGTACCCCTTATAACGCATAGTCTGATCTTCATTGACAAAGCCTTTTATTGTTTGTTGCGTTTGTAAATCAAAGATTTTTTCAGCAGACCATATTCTAAAGGAAATTCTTCCCATTGCATCCGACAATAAATCTGGAAAAATGATTCGAAAAATTCCTTTACTCTCAGAATATGCAAGTGGAAACCTCACTGAAATGAAAGACGACTTTTCCTTGCTGTTGGCTGGAGCGCAAATACTGCCTGGTAAAAAATGCTGCCGAATTTCATTTGTACTTAAATCCATGACATATAACTTTATTGCGGATTCAACTTTCCCGGGATCTTGACAATAACTTAATAGCCCGTCATCAATATATAATTTAGCTATGTTATTTTCCTCAGACCAAACTGAAAATGAAAGGAGACACAGCACGACTAATAAAATATGGCTTTTCATATTAAAAAACCCTTATTGAAATTTGCGTACCAGCTGGATTTTTCTTAAACAGAAGAGCTGTAGAGTTCATCTTAAAAAAGCCGGATAAGGAATCATCTATCGACTGCAAAGAATTGTGTTGGATTCCATAGCTTGGGTCATAATATACGTTGCCATGCCGAATTATTTGATGATTGTTAAAAAGTGATGCAGGTTTGGAATTATTCTGCCCGGCTGTTCCTGATGTATAAGAAACTTCTTCGGGAGTCCCCCAATGATATTGAGTTGAGTCAACAATATTACCATTGGTGGGAAAAGCATTCGCATATGGGAAATCCACATCCCCAGAAGTCCCGGTTTCAGCAAAACTCCATGTTTTTACAATAAAGCCTTCGCCTGCAGAAGATAGCGGAGTAAATAAAATATAGTCACTAGTGATACCGTGGACACTTAATGCCGTTTGAAAAAAATCTGCCCATGAACCACATTGACCATCTGTTCCGGCAAGCAATCCCCCCACGGAGGTAACGGTTATCAAATAAGAACGATAATAAGTTAACGCAACTTTATCTTTTCGCTTAACATTTCGTCCGTTAAAACCACTCCAAATACTGGACACGACTTGGCTTTCGCTGCTTTTTCCATTGGCATTGGTACAACTGATATGAAAAACAGTTTCATAAGAGGGTGTCGCCGCATTATAAGTTAAATACAACTCATGTTCAGAGTAACTGCGTTCCCATGAAAGGTTATCCTCGGAGGTTCCAGACTCGCCAAACCCAACTTCCCAGGCCAATTCAAAACTACTGTGATAGCCAACTTGGGCAGATGAATTAAATGTGCTTGCAGCAGTAACCGTCGTTCCACCCATATTGAAACTTGTTGGCGAGCTCCAATTGTTTGAACTCCAAAATGAATACGGAGTAAAACGAACTTTTTTTACTGCCGCCTCCACATCATAAGCGGTGATGAAATCTTTGTCATCAACTGGGCTGCTCTTCAAACAATTCGGCTTAAACACAGCAGTGGCTGACATGGTTGAGGTGCTACGGTAGGCAAGCGGATGATATTTTTTACTGGAATCTGCGTTGGCATTGGTCAAATCGGAGTTACCATCCAGATCATCATCCCTCCATGCCGCTCCGGAATAACTGCCGCCGGTATCTTTATTGATGGTGATGTTGCCGTTGAATGTAACACTGTGAATTTTAGGAGCGGAAACTTTTACTCGAATCAACCGTTGCGAAGAACCACAGGACGCCGTCACCACATAGTCACCCGAGCTTCCGGGTTTGAAGGTTGCCTCCAATTTATTCGAATCACTGGGAGTAATCGAATTACTCCAACCGCTGACTGACCAATCGATGGAGTTTTTCAGGGTATCGTCGAGCGTCACATTGGGGTTCAGTGCCATAGTCAATTGGACAACGGATTTGGGTTGCGCATAAATCGTTTCGGAATCAGTCCATTTATCGGAACCGCTTGGAGTTTCCTCGCGGGTGGACGTTTTACCATGACCGCTTATGCTTACCACGCCAACCACTTTCATCTCGCCGGAATCTGATTTGCTTGCATTGTCTGTTGGACTGGCAGAAATATTGTAAACACCGGGAACAGGGGTTCCCATTGACGCAGAAAACCAACCTGGTACATCCCACCAACTACGGCTGAAAATAATGCTGCTTTCGTTGTTTTTCGTCTGTCCATTTACAGTCCAATTACTTGATTTGCTACTGGTACCTTCGTAAGCAGTATATGTCACGCTGGTTCCCGCTGGAACAATTATTTCTTTTGCACCGTCATCTTGATTAGACTTGATATAAAATGGTGCCTTTGCATTTCCACTGGCTCCCCAGGTCGGTTGAGTGCCACTTCCCCCGCTCGGAGGAATCAGCTTGCCATTCATGGAGATTGTGAAATTTGCTGTCGGCAGAGAATCATTAGGATACGCTTTAGTCCCGGTTGCTCCTCCAGAGCTGACATTGATGTCTATCCCCGTCGGACTTCCGGATGTTACCCCCTCTTTTGTGTCAAAATCATATGATGTCCCCAAATCCCCTTTGGAAACACTTAATGTGTAAGTAATTCCAGTGGATTCCTTTTCTCCTTCAATATCACCGGCATCATATTCAAAATCATAAGCAGTCAGTGTTCCAGCCAAAAGCAGACCGACAAACAAACTGAGACGGCAGTTGAATGTTTTCATCTTCTTTCTCCCATGTTTTTGTATTTGTTGATTCTCTTGAATAACGTTTTTGTATAGATATCCGTTTTTGCGGATAAATCTTTATAAAGGACCTCAGCTTTCGCCATTTCTCCGGTTTTCAAATAACATATCGCCAAGTCATATTTAACAACACGGATATCTCTTCCCTTGGGAAACTGTTGTATATACCGTTTGAAAAACGGAATTGCTTTCTTTTCCATGCCATTACGGCTTGTCTTTAATTGTCCTCCGAATAACAAGGCCCGGGCATAAATCGGCTCTTTCAAAAGTCGTTTCTGCTGTAAAATCCAATTACATAACTTTTCCGCTTTTTCCTTACTTCCATCCCGTCCGGTTAAATCAACAGCAATCAGCATTCCTACATAAGCAAGAGCCTTTTGTCGGATATCGTTTGTTTCTGCCAACTTTTCAAATCCCTTAATTGCTTCATCAAACTGCTCAATCAAAATCAAATATTCACTGTTCAGAAATTTTAAGCGCAGACCGGATTGTTTCAGAAACGCTTTTTCCTCAGGCCAGAAAGCCATCGCATTCATCCTGCAGGCTTGAAGCAGGCGGCTTTGCACATTAGGCAAACGTTGATCAACTGCAGCTATATCAGGAGAAAGCGATAAAATTTTCTCCCAATAGTGTTTTGCATTATCATATTTGCCATCCGAAAATGCCAAAAAGCCGAGAACATAAATACAATTTCTCTCTTTGTCATCCACATACCAAACCGGGGCATTGGCAGTGTTATAAAGTTTCAACGGATCTTCGTCATGATAGACAATGCGCTTCCATTGATTCAGTGTCGTCGGTTTCTGCGTGGGAGCGGACTGTTTCTTGAGATCATCGTTCATCGCCGCGTAAAGACTCACCGCATCGCGTTTTTCTCTTGCTTTGCGGAACCAGTCCAAGGCTTGCGAATAGTATTTTTCGGCATCTTTGGCGTTCCACTCAATTTCAAGGGAGATTTTGCCAAGGAGCATCAATGCTTCCCCACGGTAAAGGCCATCTGGCTGTTGACGAACGAATTTTTCCAGATAATCCTTGACCTCTTTAATCTCTTTTTTCGGAGAATTCTCTTTCAATCGGGACGCTAGAATTTCGCCTTTCAAATAACCCGCCGCGGCTGCGAACTGACTGGCAGGATCGGTTTCGATCAACTCGTCAGCAAGCCTCATCGCCTCTTTCAGGTAACGCGGAGTCCGGGAACGTTTCAACAGAACTTGCAAACGACGGAGTTTAACGTAATTTCCGTAACTCGCGCCGAATTTTTTCTTCAGCGTTTCCGCTTCAATTTCGGCTTTTAATGCACTGGCGTCATCTCTCAAATCCCGCCAGATCGCGCCGGTATCGGCGGTCGTTCCGCCTTGACCGATGGCGGCTCCGGACTCTTCTTCCGTTGCACGCTTGCCGATGATTTCATCGGCATTTTTCAGATACGCCGAGGCTCGCTCGAATTCGTCCAAGTCAAGCAAAATCTCGGCATATTTTACGCAGGCAATCGCCCGCTGATAAGGATCCTTGCGTCCTTCCGCCCAGTTCAGCAACGCCAACGAACCGGGAACATCGTCTTTCAATGCCCGGATATGCGCCAGTTCCAGAAGTCCGCGCAAAAATTCGATTTTTTCTGTCGGGTTCAGGGAATCGAATTTCGCCGGGGAGGAATATTTTTTCAACAACTGTTCCGCTTTGGAAAATTGCTCCGTCCTGCGCAAATCCACCGCTTTGTCCAAATCGGTCGCAGTTCCCGACAGTGGAACAGCAACCAGAATCAGAAAAAAGAGAATCTGTCCAAACGGCATCGCAAGTCTCCATAAAAATTGTTTTCGGAACGCAATGACTCAAAACTAATACTAGTATAATTGCTGTTTTCAAAAATGCAAATTATTGTAATCAAAAATACCGTTTTTTACAAAAAATCTGTAGCATCCGAATTTCCACGCCGCAAGCTTTCTTTCACAACAAATATGCGCTCCGGATCATCAATGCCAGTGCCAGTGTCGACGTGGCAAACAGCAGAATCCAGATCAAAAGCCCAATAAAGCCGCTGTTGAAGATTATGTTCGTCATTT
>URKJ01000010.1 GCA_900548385.1 uncultured bacterium
GGAGTTGAAATGCATACATTCAGAACGCATACTTGCGGCGGACTCGGAAAGTCCGATGTCGGACAGAAAGCCAAACTCGCAGGCTGGATTCACAGCGTGCGCGATCACGGCGGCGTGATCTTCATCGACCTGCGCGACCATTACGGCAAAACTCAGGTTGTGGTCAACCCGAAGATGGATTTCTATCAGGAACTCGAAAAATGGCGCGTGGAAACCGTCGTCGGATTCACGGGAACGGTCGTTGCCAGAACACCGGAAACCGTCAATCCGAAGCTCGCAACCGGTGAGATCGAACTCGTTGCGGAAGAGATGGCGGTACTCGGAGAGACCGAACAGATTCCGTTCCAGGTCGCCAAAGATGAACAGGCGCCGGAAGCGCTCCGTCTGGAATACCGCTTCCTCGACCTGCGCCGGGAAGAACTGCATAACAATATCGTGCTCCGCTCCAAAGTCATTCAGACCATCCGCGAAAAGATGTGGGCAATGGGCTTCAATGAGTATCAGACGCCGATTCTGACCAGCAGTTCGCCCGAAGGCGCACGCGATTATCTCGTGCCGAGCCGCGTTCATCCCGGTCAGTTCTACGCTCTTCCGCAGAGTCCCCAGCAGTTCAAGCAGCTGCTGATGGTTGCCGGATTCGACAAGTATTTCCAGGTCGCGCCCTGCTTCCGTGACGAGGACGCCCGCGCCGACCGTTCGCCCGGCGAGTTCTATCAGCTTGATATTGAAATGAGCTTTGCTACGCAGGAAGACGTTTTCAAAGTCTGCGAAGATCTGCTGATGGAAGTCTTCTCCAAGTATTCGACAAAGAAACTGACGCAGGCTCCGTTCCCGCGGATTCCGTTCCGGGAGGCGATCGAAAAATACGGAACCGACAAGCCCGATCTGCGCAATCCGCTGTTCATGATCGACCTTTCCGAATTTTTCCGCAACGCCGGATTCAAAGCGTTCTCCACGACGGTCGCCAACGGCGGCGTGGTCAAAGGCATGCGCGTGCCCGGTGTGGTCGGTGTTCAGCCCCGCACGTTCTATGATAAGATGGAGGCGTTCGCCAAGGACAACGGCGCGAAGGGGCTCGGCTACATCATGTGGACCAGGGAAGGCGAGATCAAAGGCCCGATCGCGAAATTCCTCAAGCCCGAAGAACTGGTCGAACTTGCAAAGACTGCGGAGATCGAAAACGGCGATGCGCTGTTCTTCATGTGCGATACCCGCGCCAAAGCAAACGAACTCGGCGGCAAGGTGCGCGCGCAGTTCGCGGAAAAACTCGGACTCATCAACAACGATGAATTCAATTTCTGCTGGATCGTCGATTTCCCGTTCTTTGAAAAAGACGAAGAGACCGGTGCGATCATCTTCTCGCACAACCCGTTTTCCATGCCGCAGGGCGGAATGGATGCGCTTCTCAACAAGAAGCCGCTTGACATCCTTGCGTATCAGTATGACATCGTCTGCAACGGTATCGAACTTTCGTCCGGAGCTGTCCGGAATCATCTGCCGGAACTGATGTACAAGGCGTTCGAGATGACCGGTTACAGCCGCGACGTCGTGGACAGCAAGTTCGGCGGAATGATCAAGGCGTTCAAGCTCGGAGCGCCTCCGCATGCGGGCGTTGCCCCCGGAATCGACCGTATGGTCATGCTGCTGACCGATTCGCCGAACATCCGCGAAGTCATTGCATTCCCGTTCAACCAGCAGGCGCAGGATCTTATGATGAATGCGCCTTCCGAAGTCGATATGAAACAGCTCCGCGAACTGCGGATCGTTCCGCTTCCGCATGAACTCAAATATGAGGAAACGTTCAAGAAACTGATGGCAGACGCCGAGCGCATCCGTGCGGCGGAAGAAGCCGCGCAGCTCGCGGCAAAGCCGGAATAACGAAAGGTTCCTGATGCCCCGGAGATACGGAAGAAGATACTCTCAGAACTATCATACGCTGATTCTGATTCTGGTTTCGGCTGTGGCGGTATGCGCCGCCGCCGGGATCTGGAAAGCGTATTCCGCCATCCGGGAATATCAGGTGTCAAGGGATGCCTATGACGACATCATCCTTGAATCCGCCGACCGCTACGGGGTCGATCCGGCTCTTGTAAAAGCCGTGATCTGGCGGGAAAGCCGTTTCCGTCCTTACGTCCGCGGCAAAGCCGGAGAGATCGGGCTGATGCAGATCATGCCCGACAAGGCTGTCGTGGACTGGGCGAAACGGTTCCGGGTTCCCGTTCCGAACAAAGGGGCGCTGTATGCTCCGCGTCTCAATATCGAGATCGGGACGTGGTATCTTGGAAACGCCCTGAAACGCTGGGCTTCCTACAAAGACAATCTTGCGCTTGCGCTCTGTGAATACAACGCGGGGATCAAACGCGCCAATGCGTGGAAACCGGTTGACCGGAACGGCGATGTACGGGAACGTATCACCATTTCCTCCACGCTCTCCTATGTGAACTCCATTCTCGCGCAATACGAGGATTATAAGAAATCCTGGCAGAAAAAACATCCACAGAAAGGAACGATCCGATGAAACCGCTCCGCCTCCTGCTTCTTGCCGCTCTGACCGCGTTTCCCGTGTTTGCCGACGGGGTCCGCATAACGTTCTCGTCCGACCGCTATTCCAAGTCCGACAAACTGCCGGACGGATGGGTGCTGAAAGGGAAGCTGTTTACCGCCAAGCCCACCTATGAGGTCGTGTACGACAAGGATTTGAAGACGGATGTGCTCCGGATCCGTGCGGACCGCGCTTCCGGGACGCTGCTGTATGATATTACCGGGATTTTGCAGAAATATCCGATCATGCGCTGGAAATGGCGGGTGGACTCCCTGCCGAAAGATGCGGATGGCCGGGTGCCGGAGCGGGACGATCAGGCTCTTTCCGTTTATGTTGGCGCCGGACGTATTTCCACCAACAGCATTTCCTACCGCTGGGACACCGACACTCCGAAACAGACGCGCGGCAAGGCTTCATACGGCGCCGGAATGGTGAAAGTGGACTGGATCACCCTCCGCAACAAGGAGGATAAGGTCGGTATCTGGTATGTCGATCAGGTGAACGCCGCGGAAGACCTGAAACGGATTTGCGGCGGAAAACTGCCGGATCATGATGTGGCGCTCAGCATTTGTTCCAACAGTCAGTACACCCGGTCGGATATTACGGCGGAGATCGCTTATATTGAATTCCTGCCGCCGGACGGGAGCGGAGAGAAAAAATGAAGAGCGACTGCTGCGCTTTGCTGGAGACCAATCTGGATGACGTTTCCGCGGAACTGCTCGGCAACGCCCAGACGGTGCTGATGGACGCCGGGGCGCTGGACGTCTGGCTGACCCCGATTCTCATGAAGAAGTCCCGCCCGGCGTATATGCTGAGCGTTCTGGTGAAAGAGGAGCGGATTGATGAATTCGCCGCACGCATTTTCCGCGAAACCGGAACGCTTGGGGTCCGTGTGCGCCGGATTGAGCGGCGGATTCTTGACCGTACCGTTGAGACCTGCGAGACCGAGTTCGGCCCGGTCCGGTTCAAAAACGGAATTCTGGATGGTGCGGTCATTACCCGGAAACCGGAGTTCGAGGACTGTAAGGCCGCCGCCGGACGCGCGGGGATTCCGTTAAAGGAAGTGCTGAACCGTCTGCCATGAATTTGTACCTTCATGTTCCGTTCTGCAACGGAAAGTGTGCGTATTGCGCATTTTATTCCGAGCCCGTGTTTTCGCTTCCGCTCTGGAACCGGTGGCTGGAGCGGATCGAACGGGAGCTTGACCGCGTCACTTCTCCGGTGTCCACTCTTTATCTTGGCGGCGGGACTCCGACTCTTGCTCCCGTGGAAGAACTGGAGCGGCTGGGGAAACTGCTGCGGAGCAGGCTGACTTTCCTCGCGGATTCCGAGCGGTCCATCGAATGCAACCCGGAAACGGTGACACCGGAAAAAGCGTCGCTGCTGGCGGAGTATTTCAACCGGATCAGCATGGGGGCGCAGAGCTTTTCCGCAAACTCTCTCCGTGCGATCGGACGCACTGCATGTGATCCCGATATTATCCGGTCCGCCTATGTGGAACTGCGCCGTGCGGGCAACCGCAATATCGGGCTGGATCTGATGTATGCGCTTCCCGGACAGTCCTGTGATGATTTTGCCACCGACCTGAATGCGGTTTCCGAACTTGCGCCGAATCATCTTTCCGCGTACTCTCTGACGATCGAGGAGGGGACCGCCCTGGCGGAAAAACGCGGATTGCGGGTGCCGTCCGATGAGGAGTCGGCGGAGGAATGGGAGATGCTCGGCGCATTCGATCCGGTACGCTGGCCCCGTTATGAAGTCTCCAACTATGCCGCTCCGGAATATGAGTGCAGACACAATCAGGCGGTCTGGCACGGGGAACCGTATCTGGGACTTGGCCCCGGAGCGAGTTCGTTCGACGGTTCGCGCCGCTGGACGGAGGTCGCAGATCTGCGGCGCTGGCTCGGCGGGGAGCCGCCTGAGATGGATGTGATCCCGGCGGAAAGCCGTCTGCGTGAAATTTTCGTGATGGGACTGCGCACGGTGCGCGGCTGGCGGTCCGGAGAATTTGAACTGCGGACGCGGAGATCGTGGAGTTTCATGATTCCGCAGATTCAACGTCTGTGGAACGCCGGAATGCTGGAGTGCGGTCGCGGTTCGATCCGGGCGTCGGAGAAGGGGCTTCTGTTCTGGGATGAGATAGCGATGGCGTTGCTCTGACTCAATACGCCGACCAGTCCACGAGACGGAATGACGTGACGAAGATATTGAAGAGCAGAGACGGTGTTTCCTGCACGATTACCGGTTCACTGCTGTTTCGAATCGGCGACACGGTGAACGGAAGCCGTTCCCGTTCCGGCATCCATGCGCAGAGGTCGGCCAGTTCGATCAGGGCGGGAACGCATTCCGGAGAGTCTTTATCCAGACTGTCGAACCGGTGATTGGCGAGTTCAAACTGGATTTGAAATGCCAGACGGATCGCGCTGACCGGGAGACGCAGGTCCGCACGGTTCCGCCGCGCGGTTGCGGCAAGCCGGTGCCCGGAATTCCAAAGCAGCTGTTGGAGCGATTCGTATACGGAGTCGTCGGCATGAACCGGTACATCTTCCGGCAGTCCGTTCAAACGGAGCAGAAGCCGTTTGCTTGCGGAGTCTTCTCCGGTGGCGAGGAAGTAAAGATAACGCACTTTGGCGATCAGCTCCTGCCGCATACGCTGCACGGCGGCGCGTTCCGCGCCCAGAATCCGGAGTTCTCCGCGTATTTCCGTTTCCAGCTGCCGGATCAGCGGATCGGACGGCCGTTTCACTTCTGCAAGGATCCGTGCCGCCCGGTCGGGATTTTCCAGTGCGGCGTCAATGGAGGCGGGCAGGGAGAGGTACACTTCCTGTGCGCCGAGAGTCAGACCCAGAAGGAGCAGCAGGAGTTTCATGTCAGAGTTCCGCCAGAGAGTTTTTCACGCCGAGCGCGGTCAGTTTTCCGGGCAGATTTTCGTACCCGCGGAAAATGATTTCCGCATGATTGATGACCGAGGTCCCTTTTGCACATGCCCCGGCGATGATCATTGCCATGCCGGCGCGGATGTCGGGACTTGCCATCGTGATGCCGCGCAGTTTCGCCGGACCGGAAATTACCACGCGGTGAGGGTCGCAGACAATCGCGTTGGCACCCATCGCGATAATGCGGTCGACGAAATAGATCCGGCTCTCAAACATTTTTTCAAAAAAGAGCACGGACCCGCGCGCCTGTGTGGCGGCAACGATCATGCAGCTCATCATGTCGCTCGGAAATTGAGGCCACGGGCCATCGGCGATGATGGGGATCGCGTTGCCGAAATCGGGACGGATGCGCATTTTCTGCGCTTTCATCGTGATTTTTCCCGGATCGAGCCGGAACGAGAGTCCGAACCGTTCGAATACGCGCCGCGTCATCCAGTAGTGCCGCGGAGAGAGAATGCCGTTGATTTCGATTTCCCCGCCGGTTGCGGCACAGAGCGCAAGGAAACTTGCGGCTTCGATGTGGTCGCCTTCCACCGTGTGCTCCGCTCCGTGAAGTTTCCTGCACCCCCGGATGACCAGCGTGTTGGTTTCCAGTCCGCTGATTTCCGCACCCATTTTGATGAGCAGTTCCGCGAGCTGACCGATGTGCGGTTCCGCGGCGGCGTTGCGGAGGATTGTCGTTGACGGCGTCAGGGCGGCGGTTATCATGATGTGTTCGGTAGCCGTTACGCTGGCTTCGTCAAGAAACATGTCGATTCCGGCGGGCGGACGCCTGCGCGTCCGGCTGAATTCATAAGGAATGTCGTCGGAGGCGATCTGGATGCCGAGTTTCCGCAGACCGTAAAAATGGGCGTCGAGCCGCCGCCGTCCGATCACGTCTCCGCCCGGCGGCCAGAGCGTGGCGCTGCCGGTCCGTGCGGCGAGGGGACCGGCGAACAGAAGCGAGGTCCGCAGAGCGGAACAGATTTCTTTCGGCAGCCGGTTCGTCTTCAGGTTTTCCGCTTTGAGAATCACGGTGGGTCCCTCGCGCCGGACGTGCGCACCGAGCTCCGCGGCAAGATGAAGCATGTTTTCCACGTCGATGATATCGGGGACGTTGTGGAGAACCACTTCCTCTTCCGTGAGCATGGCGGCGGCGATCATCGGGAGGACGGCATTTTTGTTGCCGCCCGCAGAGACCGCGCCGCTGACTTTGGAAGGACCGTCAATGAACAGGCTGAGCATAGGGACCGTTCACCGTTTTCCGCCGACGGGCTGATGCCCCGCGATGGCGCGGCGTTCCTGCGGCCGTATGCCCCTTTTCAGGGAAATGTAATCGCTCATGATGTTCAGCGTTTCTTCCAGATACAGGTCTTTCTTGTTGTTTTTCTTCTCCTTGTCGGGAGTATCCAGATGGAGCAGTTTGGACTGTTCTTCGTAGATGTCCTTTTCGCGGAGATACTCTTTCCAGCGCTGTTCAAGATTGAGCGTGATGGTCTTCCTGTCCTTGTTTTTCATGAGATAGGCGATATCGCGTTTCAACATTGTGAAATCACGGCTGGCGCGTATGCGTTCTTCCGATTTTTTCCTGAGTTCCGAAACGGTGAGCGCAATAGTCGGTTCATACTGTGCGTGCGCCACCTCTTTGATTGCATCCCAGGCGATGGCGTTTTCCAGCTTGTCTTCGCCGGTTTCCATCGTATCGGTGAAAGTCGGGAATGCAATGTCCGGCGGAACGCCTTTCAACTGGGTGGATTCGCCGTTGATCCGGTAGAACTTCGCGTTTGTCAGCTTGATGGAGCCGGCGGGGAAGTTGTAACCGAGATAATGGAGGTAGTTGCCGAGATCGGCGACCGTCTGAACCGAGCCTTTCCCGTGGGTTTTCTGATCGCCGACGATGACGCCGCGTTTGTAATCCTTGATCGCGCCGGAAAAGATTTCCGAGGCGGAGGCGCTGAGACGGTTGGTCATGACCATCAGGGGACCGGCGTATTCCACGGCGGGATCCTCGTCCTTGTAAACCGAGATGCGGCCGGAGGAGTCGCGTATCTGCACGACGGGACCTTCCTTGATGAACAGTCCGGTCAGGGAGACCGCTTCCTGAAGACTGCCGCCGCCGTTGGAACGGAGGTCGATGACAAGTCCGTCAAGGCGTCCTTTTTTCTTGAATGAGGCGATCAGGTTCCGTACGTCGCGGGTGGAGCTTTTATAGTTCGGATCGCCGGACGAAGCAGCCCGGAAGTCCGCATAGAAAGAGGGCAGGGTGATGACGCCGATATTGAATGTGTCTCCGGCGGCGTTTTTGATCGTGTGGACCTTTCCTTTCGCTTCGGATTCCTTGAGTTCCACTTTATTGCGGGTCAGTTCGATGGTGACGGGAACCGCTTTTGCGCCTTTCACGCCTTCCAGAACGGTCAGTTTTACTTTGGTGCCGGGGGTGCCGCGGATCATGGAGACGACTTTGGTGAGCGGCATGTCGATCACGTCCACCGCTTCGCTGTTTTCCTGTGCGACGGCGATAATGCGGTCTTCGGCTTTGAGGCGTTTGTCGAGATCGGCGGGACCGCCGGGGATGATCTGAACGATTTTCGTGTAGCCGTCTTCACTGGTGAGGACAGCGCCGATTCCGACAAGCGAAAGCTGCATTCCGATGTTGAAATCCTCTTCACTGCGCGGAGCCATGTAGCTGGTATGCGGGTCGAACAGGCGCGCGAGGCTGTTGAGGTAGAGTTCAAGAGCTTCGATCGGTTCCAGTTTCTTATTGAACTGGACAAACTGGCTGACGCGTTTGCGTATGCGTTCGATCGGCTGTTTCGGAGCGGCCGGTGCGGGTTTTTTCTCTTTTTTCAGTTCTTCCGCCTTGATGCGGTCCTGAAGCATGATGGCGATGAGATCGTTTTTCAGCTTTTTGGTCCAGATCGCGCGGAGTTCCTGTTTGTTTTTCGCCCATGGAGCTTTCGTGCGGTCGAATTCGTAGAGATCGTCGGTTTTGAAATCCGCATCGGTGAAGTTCTGAGTGTTGACGAATTTTTCGTATTCCTCCAGATTGCGGAGATATTCGTTGAAAATTGCGAATGCCAGGGAAACGTCGCCGGTTGCCGCCAGCGAGGGAAGAAGCGAGTGCTGACGGAGTTTCCAGTAGTCGACCTGGTCCTGAGTGAAATAGAGCTTGAGCGGGTCAAGCGTTTTCAAGTAGGATTCCAGCAGCTTTTGAGAGTTCGCGTGTGAGATGTCACGTTTCACATAGTGCATCTTGGAGAGCATGGAGGTGGTGAGATTCGCGATGACGCGCATTTCCTCGGTTTGCTCGAATGCGGAGGTTTTTACCGGTTTTCCCGGAACGTTCTTTCCTGTCTGCGCCGCAGCGGGGAAGAGCGCAAGGCAGAGTGCGGTCAGCAGGACGGCTGTGAATTTTTTCGGTCGATGTGTCATGATGCTGTGTCTCCAAATAGCTGAACTATATAAATTTTCATAATACGTCAGAGTGTGTCAGACAGCTTTCTCCGGGGGAAAGTTCCGGAAAAAGGCGGACAACTCAGAAATATAAGTGCTTTTTGTGAGATATTCCAGTGGCTTTTCGGGAAATTTTACTTGTATTTTTCGCCGGAGTCATTAAATTGTCAGAAAACCAATCAAGGTAAACAGGAACAATGATACGGACCGGAGTACAAATCAAAGCAGGAGTTTTTCCGCCGCTGTGGCGGTGGGAAGCGGATTTGGAGGAATTGCGCGATGCGGGGATTTCGCTGATCGCCTGTCCCGTTCCATGGTGTCTGGTGGAGCGCGCACCGGGAAAATTTGATTTTTCGCTTTTCGAAGATTATTTGCGGACTGCGGCGGAGAGGGAGCTGCGCGTGATACTTGCACCGCTTCCGGAGCCGCCGGTCTGGATTCAGGAACGCTGTTTCGATCTGCCGGAGTACCGGACTGCGCTGCTGGCGTTTTTCCATGCGCTTGCGGAACGGTTCGGACGGGAAGCCTGGCTGGATGCGTGGCGGCTGGAAACTCTTTCGCTCGCGGAATGCCGCTGTCCGGAGTCGATAGCGCTTTACCAGAAATACCTGAGTTCCGTTTTTGACTCGGTCGCGGAGCTGAATACCCGCTGGCACCGGAATTATTTTTCGTTTGATCAGATTCCGCCGGAAACGCCGGAGTGTTTGCCGGATTCGCCGGAAACAATGTCGTATCTGCGCTTCCAACGCCTGCGTGAAGTCGGTTTTTTCAAGGAGATCGTGACGATTCTTCAGCAGTGCGGCCGTCCGGATGTCGCGCTGTTTCTTCCGCCCCGGATGTCCGGACTCCTTCCGGAAAAACAGCTTGATATTGCCGTGGCTGTGGAACAGGATGAGAGCTATGCGGAAAAAATTGCCGTTCTGGCGTCATCGTCGGAAACGTTCTGCCGGGAAGGCATCTGTGTCATGGAGCGTTCGCCGGAATATCATGCGGATTCGCCCGATGTTCTGACGCCTGAGCGGCTCTACCGTTTTCTGTGGAATTCCACGGCATACGGAGCGAAACGGATTGTGCTTGGCGAGTGGGACAAGGATTCGCAGTTCAATCAGCTGACATCCGATGATTTTCTGTTCGACCGCCGTCTGGATGTGCTCCGGCGCTACCGGGAGCAATCTGAAAAAGCCGCTTCCCTGCTGGAAAACTGGATGCCGGAAAGCGGAACGGTCGCCGTGTTCCGCAGCCGGATTTCCGAACGTTTGCTCCAGGTGAAGGGGATCTACCTGAAATCGGCGCTGGCATCATTCCGCGGCTGGGTGCGTTCGCTGACTTTTTCCTCCACACCGTTCAACGTCTGTTCGGAGGAGTCGCTGGACGTGCTGAAAAACAAGAAACTGCTGATTCTTCCCGGCTCTCCGGTTGTGACTTCCGCAGCGGCGGAAAAGATTCTTGATTTTGTGCGGGATGGCGGGATTCTGCTTTGCGAGCCGGAATGCGGGGCATGGAGTTCCACCGGGATCGCTCTGCGACCGGACTCCCGGTTTATCGCGGAGGCGACCGGGGTGTTGGAGATGGCGCGGATGGTCCCGGAATCTCCGGTGATGAAATTCAAGTCGAACAAAAAAATGTGTGCGCTGAAAACCGGACCGTATGTGGTGCCGCTTCATGTGATCCGGAAATATACCGAAGTCCTGATTCCATACCGCGACGGGACCGCGCTTGCGGAAAGCATTCCTTACGGGAAGGGAAAAATTCTGCTGTTCGGGGCGTTTATCGGAGCTTCCGCCGCCGTCGGGCGCGATCCGGAGCTGGAAGCGTTCCTGAATTCCCTGTTGAATGTGGTTGTGCCGAAAATCAATCTGATCAGCCGGAACTGCCGGGTCGTTTCCGGTTTTTCCGGGAAAAGCCGTATGCTGTTTGTGTTCGGAGCGGATCAAACAGAGAAAATCGAACTCCATTTCCGCAAAACGTTCTGGAAAAAACAGGCGCTCCGCGATCTGATCTCCGGACGGCGGATCACGGTTTCGGGCGCGGGCAGCATCCGCAAAATCAAATTTGTCCCGGATCCGTCCGGCGTCGCCGTGCTGGCGGAGGAAGGAGTCCGCGCATGAACTTGACTCTGCCGGAAAATCCGCTGCGGGACCGGAAGACGGTCCGCCTTGCCGTGCGTCTCCGCCACAAGGGAGCGCAGGCGGTCCGTAAAGGACACCCGTGGGTGTTCGGAGATTCCGTGTCGCGTCTTTCCCGTGAGGGAAAAGCGGGAAGCGTGGCGGTCTTGTATGATGAACGGTCGAATTCCGTGCTTGGCGCCGGACTCTATGATCCGGGGTCGATGGTGCGGGTGAAAGTCCTGTCGTTCGGGGCGAAGAATCCGCCGGTCGGTAAAGCTCTGTTTCTTGCGGGAATCACAGGGGCGTTGGAACTGCGCCGTCCGGGGCTGCCGCAGGAGACCGACGCATGGCGCGTGATTCACGGGGAATCGGACGGTTTCCCCGGTCTGGTCTGTGACAAATACGGGGATGTTCTTGTGTTGAAACTGTATTCCGCCGCCTGGGTCGTCTGGGCGGATGAGATGATGGAGGCATTGACGGAGCTGTTGCCGGAGACCCGCCGCTGTGTGGTGCGTCTTTCACGGGAAGTCGCGTCGATGCCGGAGGGGAATTCGTGGTGTCCCGACGGTTCCGTATTTTCCTGCGGCGATGTGCCGTTTGACGGCAGACTGGTCTTTCTTGAAAACGGAATCCGGTTTGCCGCCGATGTGATCCGGGGGCAGAAGACGGGATTTTTCCTTGATCAGCGGGATAACCGGCGCCGGGTGATGGAGCGCTCTGCGGGAAAGCGCGTTCTGAACGTGTTTTCCTATTCGGGCGGTTTTTCCCTGTATGCGGCGGCGGGGGGTGCGGCGGAAGTCGTGAGTGTGGACATCAACCGTCATGCGGTGGAAGCCGTTGCGGAGAATTTCTCTTTGAATCCCGCTTTGGAGAAATGTCCGCACAGCGAGATCGCCGATGATGCGTTTGCCGCGATGGGGGCGCTTGCCGCAAAGCGCAAATTGTTTGACATCGTGATCGTGGATCCGCCGTCGTTTGCGAAAGCGGAGGCGGAAGTGCGAACCGCGCTGAATACCTATGCGCGTCTTGCGCGGGCGGCTGTGAAACTGCTGGTTCCGCGCGGGCTGCTGGTGTTTGCATCCTGTTCCAGCCGGGTGACGGCGGATCAGCTGTTCGCCGTTGTGAAAGAGACGGCCGCTTCGGCGGGGCGTCCTTTGACCGAACTGGAGAGAACCGCGCATGCGGTCGACCATCCCGCCCGTTTCCGGGAGTCGTCGTATTTGAAGTGCATGTATGCGGAAGTAAAATAAGAATTAAAGGAGGTCTGTACCGATGAGCAGTGACGCGTTTCTGATTTTGTTTATGATACTGATTACGTTGATGACGGTGATGCCGCTGTTCCTGCGGCGTTTCAAGATACCGCAGGTGATTTCTCTGCTGGTTGTCGGCATGCTGATCGGGCCGAACGGATTTGATCTGCTCGGAAAACTGTCGCCGATGCTTTCGTTCCTCGGCGGCGATCCGAACGTGATCGAGGGCAATTCGATCATGCTGATCAATTCGCTCGGATCGCTCGGCCTGCTTTTCCTGATGACGCTGGCGGGAATGGAGGCGGATTTCAAATTGATCCGTTCGTCGAAACGTCCGGTCGTGGCGCTGAGTATCCTGACGTTTCTGATCCCTGCCGTTTCCGGTTTCCTTGTATACGGTTTTTTCCGTTCGAACGATTTTCCGGGTAAACTGCTCTATGCGTCGCTGTTTGCTTCGCACTCGGTTGGTATTGTGTTTCCGATCATCCGCGAGCTCAAGATCACGAAAACGATTTTCGGATCTTCCGTACTGATTTCCACGGTGATTACGGATGTGGCGAGTATCGTTCTGCTGGCGGTCAGCGTGCAGATGAAAAAAGTCATGGTGGAAAACGCGGGCTTTCATAAAACACTTTCGCTGTTTGATTATATCGACCCCGCCATTTTCGGCAGTTACTTCACCCTTGTGTTTCTGCTGCTGGTGCTGGTGTATTTTCTGCTTGTTCTGGTGTTGGTCCCCAGGGCGGGCAGACTGATCTTTCGTTCCCTGAACAACGGGGAGGACATCATCATGACCTGTTTCATTTTCCTGATTCTGCTGGTGGTGCTTGCGGGGGAATTTCTCGGTATCAATCTGGTCGTGGGGGCATTCCTTGCCGGACTCGGACTTTCGCGGGTGATGCAGAATTCCGAATACAACACGGCGCTGGATGTGTTCCATAAGTTCGAGGGAATCGGGTACGGATTCCTGATCCCGTTCCTCTTTATTTCCATCGGCATGAAAACGGATCTGCGGATGCTGTTTGAGTCTGCGGGAAACCTCGGCATCATTGTTCTGACGGTGGTCGGTCTGGTCGGAAGCAAGGTGTTTTCCGGCTGGCTGGCGCTCCGGCTCTGCGGATTCTCGCACTTGAAAGGGCTTTGCGCCGGAGTGATGACCGTTCCCCAGCTGTCCGCCACACTTGCCGCCGCGGCGATCGGAAAAGAGCTCGGAATGCTTGACAACAATTTTTTCAATGCGATCGTCGTTCTTTCGATTGTCACCACGCTGCCCGTTCCCAATATCGTCCGCTGGATGATCGAACATTATCAGCTGAAATTCCGGGCTCAGCCGGATGACGGCACGCAGGAAACGCCTCGCGAAATACAGGATCAGTTCCTGTAAGGGAGCTCCGTCCATGGCGCTGTCTGTCCGGAGGCGGGAGGATTCTGATCCGTTTTTCTGTTTTTTATGAAAAAAGATCATCTTTTTTTGGTTTTGCTCTTGACGTTTTCCGGTTTGTATATTATAATTCATTGTGAACAATCTCACAAAGAAATTTTTATGGATGGTGCAAAACGCGAAAATGAAACTGACGAAGAATATTCCGGCCCGGACGATCGAACGCATGGTTTTGTATAAGAGACTTCTCTCGGATCTGCTTTCCAAAGGACAGAAAACACTTTTTTCACACCAGCTTGCCGCACTGGCTCATAATACCCCGGCGCAGGTCCGGCGCGACATTATGACGATCGGCCATGAGGGAAGCCCGCACAAGGGATATGATATTGCCAGTCTCATTACCCGCATCACGGTGATTCTCGACGGTTCGAAAGACCGTTCCATTGCGCTGGTCGGGGTGGGAAACCTCGGCCGCGCGATTCTTTCGTATTTCACTTATCGTCACCCCGGTCTTACCATCGTTGCCGCGTTTGATACCGACGACAGCAAAGTGGACCGTGTCATTTCCGGCTGCCGCTGCTATCATATCCGTGATTTTGAGTCCAAAGTCAAAGAGCTGGATATCAATGTCGGCATCATTACCGTTCCTGCGGGGCAGGCGCAGGCTGTCGCCGATATGATGGTTGCGGCAGGGATCAAAGGTGTTCTGAACTTTGCGCCCGTTCCGCTGAAAGTGCCGGAAACCGTGTGCGCGGACCGCATCGACATCGCCAGTTCCCTGGAGAAACTCGCCTATTTTGCCGACCATTTGAAACAGCGCGAATGACGATGAATCCGGAACAGGAAACAGACCGTATTCTTGCCCGCTATCCTGCCGGTGTGCGTGAAAACCTGATCGCCATTCTTCAGGATGTGCAGGAGGCGCAGGGGTATCTTTCCCGCCCGGCGATCGCGTTGATCGCGCGGCATTTGAACATTTCCGCCGGGAAAGTTTACGGCGTGGCGACGTTTTACAATCAGTTCCGGTTTGAAAACACCGGAAAATATCACATCATGCTTTGCAGAGGGACCGCCTGTCATGTCAAAGGTTCGGTCGCCGTGCTGGAATTTCTGGAAAACTACCTGCGGATTCATCCCGGAGAGACGACGGAGGACGGTTTGTTCAGTCTGGAGATCACCGCCTGTCTCGGAGCCTGCGGGCTTGCGCCCGTCATGAGCATCAACGGAGAGATTCACGCTTGTGTGAACGAGGACCGGATCCGGGCCGTTCTTGACTCCTTACGGAATGCGGAAGGAGGCGGGCTGTGAATATCGCCGCACAGGATTTGAAAACCGGACTTCTTTCCGTTCTGACGCATGACGGCATCAAGCAGGAGGTTTCCGGGCGTGCAAAAGAGATCGGTGCACAGATACGGCGTCTGAATCCGCCGCATCCGGTGCTCCTGATCGGTACCGCGACCTGCTGTCTCGGAGCCGGAGCCGGACGGACTTTGGAGGCGATCCGCGATTTTCTGGAACGGCATGCCGTGGAGGCGGAAGTCGTGGAGACCGGCTGCGTCGGACTCTGTTCCGGGGAGCCGGTTGTGATGGTCCAGCTGCCGCACCGTGCGCGTCTGGTTCTTTCATCGCTGGTTCATGACCTCGTTCCGCCCGTGCTGACCGCTCTGCTTCTGGAAGGACGCCTGCCGGATTCCAACCTGCTCGGACAGATCGTGCTGGAAGGGCAGAGTCCGTGGGAGAATGTTCCGCTGCTGGCGGATCATCCGTTTTTCCGTAAGCAGACGCTCCGGGTCCTGAAGAACTGCGGGCTGATCGACCCCGGTTCCATTGAGGAGTATCTGGCGTGCGGCGGTTACCGCGCTTTTGCAAAATCCCTGCATACGATGACGCCGTTTGAAATTTGCGATGAAGTGGAGCTGAGCGGTTTGCGGGGACGCGGCGGAGGAGGATTCCCGACGGGGAGCAAATGGAAACTCGCTCTGAACGGTGCCAGCGATCAGAAATATATGATCTGCAATGCCGACGAGGGGGATCCCGGCGCATTCATGGACCGGGCGCTGATCGAGGGCGATCCGCACCGGCTGATCGAGGGGCTCGCGATTGCTTCTTATGCGATCGGGGCGGGACGCGCCTATATTTATATCCGCGCGGAATATTCGCAGGCGATCCGGCGTCTGGAATGCGCCATTGAGCAGGCGAGAGCCTATGGTTTGCTTGGCGAAAATATTCTTGACAGCGGATTCGATTTGAAGATCATTGTCAAAAAAGGCGCGGGAGCGTTTGTCTGCGGCGAAGAGACCGCACTGATCCGCAGCATTGAGGGCAAACGCGGAATGCCGGTGCCGCGTCCGCCTTATCCGACGGAAAAGGGACTGTTCGGCAAACCGACTGTAATCAACAACGTGGAAACGATCGCCAATATTCCGGGGCTGATCCTCAACGGCCGCGACTGGTTTGCATCGGTCGGTACGGAACACAGCAAGGGAACGAAAGTGTTTGCTCTTTCCGGCAAGATCGCCCGTACCGGGCTGATCGAAGTGGCGATGGGCGTTTCCCTGCGGGAGATTATTGAGGACATCGGCGGCGGAATGCTGAACGGAAGACGGTTCAAGGCTGTGCAGATCGGCGGTCCGTCGGGCGGTTGTATTCCTGCGTCGCACATTGATATTCCGGTCGATTATGAAACACTCCGGGATTTCGGAACAATCATGGGGTCCGGCGGACTCGTGGCGATGGACGAGAACACCTGTATGGTTGATGTGGCAAAATATTTTATGGAATTCATTCAGAATGAGAGCTGCGGCAAGTGTGTGCCGTGCCGGGAGGGGACGCGCCGTCTGCGGGAGATTCTGGAACAGATCACCCGTCCGCGTTCCGGCGAGCAGGGCGAGGACGCGCTGCTGCGGTTCAAATCGGTGCTCCGTCTGCGGGAGCTTGCGGAGGTGATCCGCACGACCAGTCTGTGCGGACTCGGACAGACCGCTCCGAACCCGGTTCTTTCCACGCTCCGCTGGTTCCGGGATGAATACGAGGCGCATATTTTCGACCGCAAATGTCCGGCGGGAGTTTGCAAAGGTCTGGTCCGCTGCCGGATTGACGCCGCGCTCTGCAAAGGATGTACGGTCTGTTCACGGGTGTGCCGCCATGGCGCGATCAGCGGTTCGCTCCGGAACCCGCACCGGATTGATCCGCAGAGATGCACCGGGTGCGGAGCGTGTCTGAATGCTTGTAAATTTCATGCCGTTGTGCTGACGGATTAAAGGGAATGTTATGTTTGAGATTACTGTGAACAACCGGGTTATTGATGCCGAGGAGGGGGAAACGATTCTTTCCGCATTGACCCGTGTCGGTATTCGCGTTCCGACGCTCTGCCATCTGCCGGGCATGCCGCCGACCGGAGCCTGCCGGATCTGTATTGTAGAGGTCGAGGGTGCGGAGGGGGATGGGCTGGTTCCCTCGTGTTCCTATCCCGTGGCGGAGGGAATGAGGATCCATACCAATTCGCAGAAAGTGATCCGCGCCCGCAGGGTTCTGCTGGAGCTTCTGCTTTCCAATCACCCGGACGATTGCCTTTACTGTCCGAAAAGCAGTGACTGCCGCCTCCGTCTGCTTGCGGAGGAGTACGGCGTCCGCGAGCGTTCCGCAAGCAAGCGGTTCCGCGGAAAACTGCGCGACCTGACGAGTCCGGCTCTGATCCGTGATGCTTCCAAATGTATTCTCTGCGGAAAATGCGTCCGGATTTGTGAAGAGATGCAGAAAATCTCCGCGATTGAGTTTGTCGGCCGTGCCGGCCGGACCGCCGTTGCTCCGGCGTTTCACCAGAGCATGAATATTTCGAGTTGTGTGAATTGCGGACAGTGCACGCTGGTTTGTCCGACCGGGGCGCTGGTGGAGCATTCCGCATTGGAGCGTGTGACGGCGGCAGTGGGTGATCCGGAGCGGGTCGTGGTGATTCAGCATTCGCCCGCCGCCGTGCTTGCCGTTGCTGAGGAGTTCGGCCTCAAGAGCGGTATGGATGTGCCGGGGCTTCTCAATGCCGCACTGCGCCAGATCGGATTCCGGAAAGTCTTCAACAGTTCTTTTGCGGCGGATGTGGCGGTTATGGAGCAGGCGGCGGAACTGGTGGAGCGTCTGCGTTCCGGCGGGCAGCTGCCGCTGATTGTCGGATGTTCCGCCGCATCGGCTCAATACATGGAGGAGTTTTATCCGGAACTGATTCCGAATCTTTCGACCTGCCGCAGTCCGCAGGGTATTCTGGCGGCCCTGATCAAAACGCAGTTCGCAGAAGAGGAGGGGATTGTTCCCGGACGGATTTTCTGCGTGGCTGCAGGAGCCTGCACCGCGCGCAAGTTCGAGGCAACGCGCACGGAGCTCGGACGGGACAACGTTCCGGATATTGACGCCGTTCTGACGTCGCGGGAACTGATCCGCCTGTTCCGTCTGTACGGAGTCGATTTCAATTCTCTGAGGCCGGAACCGGCGGATCAGCCGTTTTCCGTGCGCAGTACTGCCGGGCGGCTGTTCGACATTTCCGGCGGTGTCGCGGAGGCGATTCTCCGCACAACGCATCGTCTGATCACCGGACGCGAACTGAAGTCCATGAAGATCGAAGCGGTCCGCGGACTTGACGGCGTCAAGGAGATGACGATCCGTATCGGGGAGTTTGAGATCGGCGTTGTCGTTGCGGGCGGACTCGGCAATGCGCGCCGGGTTCTTGATCAGATCAAATCCGGAGTCCGGCGGAATGTGATGCTGCTGGAACTCCGGGCGTGTCCCGGCGGCTGTATCGCGGGCGGCGGGCAGCCGCTTGAAAGTTCCCCGGAGCGAATCAAAGCCCGAATGCAGGCGCTTTATTCGATTGATCAGAACGATCACTTGCGTGCCGCGCACATGAATCCGGAAGTTGGAAAACTTTATGAACGGATCGGCGGCGGACCGTTTTCTCCGGCGGCGCGTGCGCTTCTGCATACGGCATACGGCAGGCGCGACGTTTTGATTTGAGAGGAGAGGACATGCAGAACATTTCTTCATCACTGTTTCAGAACCGGAGTGCATTGATTGCGGATCCCGATGTCCCGTTTGTCCGCTCTCTGAAGACGTTTCTGGAGGCTCTGGGTTTTGAAGTCCGTTCCGCCGGGTCTGCGGAAGAAGCGGAGCGGATGGCGCTGGAGTCGCCGCCGGACCTGCTGATCACGGAGATTCTGCTGGAGCATCCCGACAGCGGATTTATTCTTGCTCACCGTCTCCGCCGCCGGGTTCCTGCCGTGCGGATCGTGATCGTTTCAAATGTTTCTTTCCGAACCGGATTGCATTTCGATCTCTCCGATTCGGAATCCCGCGCCTGGATTGAAGCCGACGGGATCCTTGATAAGGACATCCGTTTTGAGCAGTTGGAATTCGTATTGACCCGGTTATTCAAAGAAGAACGGAGCTGAGGTGATGGCTTCTTTCCGGATGTCCAGAGAAGCAATTCCGGCGGAACGGGAACCGTTTGCCTGCTGCCGGGTGAAAACGCTGTCCCCGGATTGCCGGCGGCTGGTTGCATCCAAGATTCCGCTGATGATCTGCGGGCTGTTTGCGTGTGCGACCGTTTTTGTCCTTTTTTCCGGGATTTGGACGGTCGGTTTTGAACGGGTCATTATTGCCGCTGTTTTGGGGATTACGGCGCTGATCCTGTTTTTGATCTTCCGCGGGTTCAAACCGGTGGATTTCGATTCCGCCGCCCGCGTTGTGCGTTTTTATGGCGGTGCGCAGGTTGCATTCGAGGAGATTGAAGCTCTGCAGGTGGTCGGGGATAAATACGGCATGTTCCAGCTGAATCTGGTGGAGCGGAGCCGGAAGCGCCGTCTGCTGATCCCGAAAGGATCCGCAAAAAACGTGCGGCGGATTGCGGACGGGCTGTCGGTTGTACTGTCCGTTCCGGTGATCGACTGGGATCGGAATCCGCGCCCGTTTGCTGATTCCGTGCCGGTGTCCGCGGATCAGATCGCCTGGTCGCCGCTGAAACCCGGCGGGACGAGTGTAAGAACGTACAAGCTGGTCCGCACCGCTTCCGGGGATTATGTGTTTCGCGTGTCGTTCGGCCGCAGTTTTGCATCCCTGGCGATCTTTATGGCAGGCGGTGCCGCCGGTTTCCTGTACGGTCTGTATCTGTTGGTGATCCGATGGAGTCCGGAGGGATTGTTTCTGATTCTGTGGGGGACGCTGTTCGGATTTCCGCTCTGGTGGTGGCTGGTTCTGTTTCTCCGCCGTCCGGTGTTCGATTTCCGCAGCCGGGCGTACTGGCGCGGACGCTGCAATCTCCGCCGTCTTCCGGACCGTCGCAAATTGCGTGATTACACGCCGTTTTCGGAGATCGCCGCGCTGCAGATCGTGGAAGAGAGGCTCCATTCACAGAAGGGCGGATCATACAGCAGTTATGAGCTGAACATGATTCTGAAAAACGGGACCCGGCGGAATGTGGTCGATCATGGCGACGGCGACCGTTTACGGCTGGATGCGGAGGTGCTGGCGAAAAGTCTTTCCGTTCCGTTGTACGAAGCCGGAGCGCTTGCTCCGGAACTGCCTCATTGATTTTTTCCGTTTGAACTTGAAATTCCATCGCCGGAATGGTACATTTCCGGAACGTACAACAGAAGTGAGGTTTGAAATGGACAAAATCCGTATTTGCGATTTGCGTTTACCGGTGATTATCGGGACTTTGGAACACGAGCGGAAATTTCCGCAGAATGTAATGGTCAACGTGGAGCTCGCTTACGATATGCGCAAGGCCGGGCAAAGCGACAATCTGTTTGACGCCGTTGATTACAGCGCGGTGGAGCGGCGGATCATCGAGTTCGTTTCTCAATCTTCGTTTCATCTGTTGGAGGCGCTGGCGGAGGGGATCGCATCGCTGTGTCTGGAATTCGGACCGATCGAACAGGTTCGGGTGACGATTGAAAAGCCTGCGGCGGCTGTCCGCGCGCGGGCGATCTCCCTGGAAATCGAACGGAGCAGACGATGAACGGTACGCGGCAGGCTGTCTGGGAAGAGACGTTTACGATCCGGCACACGGAAGTAACCCGTGAGGGCGCGGTGCGGATCGACACAATCTTTGATTATATGCAGGAAGCCGCGGCGAACCATGCGGCAAATCTCGGATGCGGGCTTGCCGCTTTGGAGAAGCGCGGGATGATGTGGGTGCTGTCGCGCCTGAAACTTTCGATCCGCCGCACGCCGCGCCTGGGGGAGGTCGTGACGGTTTCCACATGGCCGTCCGGAGTCGAGAAACTGTTTGCCACGCGTGAATTTGTGCTGCGCTGCGGCGCGGAGACTGTTGCGGAGGGATCGAGCTGCTGGCTTCTTCTGGACCGGAACAAGATGCGCCCGCTCCGGGTGATGGAATCGCTTCCGGACCGTTTGCCGGATAACAGCGGACGTTCCCGTATTTTTTCCGGGCTGGATAAACTTCCGCGCCGCTCCTGTCAGGACCCCGTCGGGGTGGAAGTGCATGAGTCGATGATCGACGTGAACCGTCACATGAACAACGCGCGTTATATAACCCTGCTGTTTGACTGGCTTTCGCTCCGTCTTTCCCATGCCCCGGAGATTTACGGGATACAGGCGAACTTTCTGATCGGCACGGCGCCCGGCAGTTGTCTTACGATATCCGGCGATCTTTCCGGCGATACCTGGTATCTGGAAGAGTCACTGGACTCTGTTCCCCATTTTCAAGCGGAAGTGAAGGGACGGTGAATCAGCCGTCCACGAGCTCGTTGTAGGCCTTGATTTTCCCTGTCGCCCGTATGACGATGGGGAAATATTCATCCGTTGCTCCAGTTGTAACTCCTAAGCCATCATCATTCACTTTGCCCTCGCGCAGCCGGAGTACTGCTCCCCTGGGAAATTCATCAAGTGTTCCATTCCTGTTGAACAGGATAAAGTTCCGGATGGGAATCGTTGTGGAAGAACCGGTGGTAGCGGTTTCACTATACGAACGACCTCCGATGTTGCATGTCAGAGTTCCGGAATGCAACTTATCTGAAGAGGCTTTCTTCTGGTCGGTTGTTTCATGGAGGTGAATTACTTCTTCCGGTGAATTCTTTCCCTCTCTTCCTATGGCTTCGAGAACGATTCCCTCGGGCAGGAATTTCCAGTTGTCTCCATCGACCCATTTTACGAATGTCAGATCACTCTCATTAACGTAACATGCCCGGTAAGCGCGATAACGGTAACGTTTCGCAAAAACATCTTTATGAGTGCTGGTGGCATTGCTGATGTCTTCGTTTGCCGGAAATACAATAGCGACCCGGTGTGATCCGTTGCTCATGGCTTTGCTTTTGGCGGAATTCAATCTTGCCGTCAGTTCCCGGATTGCGATTCCGGAGGCGGAGCCTTTCAGCATCCGGTTGAACGCCGGAAGAGCCACGGTGAGCATGATCGCCCCGATGGAGATGACCAACAGGAGTTCCAGAATGGTAAAGGGGTATTTTTTCATTGCCGATATCCTTGCTTTTGTAGATCCCGAATTTTTTTCTGCAAAACAGCTTTGCGCCGTCTGGTGTTCTGCTCTTTTATCCGTTCCAGTTCGCCGGCGGGGACCATCACGGGTGAAGCCAGAAGCTGTTTCAGCTGTTCACATCTTTTCCTGTATTCCATAACCGCCGCCCGGTAATAGGTCGGGTCCTGCTGGGTATATGCTTTCTGAATGACCGTCAGCGGCGGATTCAGCGCCACAAAAGCGGCGCCGATATCTTCGTACCACTCTTTCCGGTTGCCTGTTGCTTCTTCCAACTCCGGATTGTCAACGGCTTTTTTATAGTTTCTTGCAATCATGCGCAGGAGAACCGGAGTCGGCATTTTTTTGCCTTTCAACTGTTTGCAGTCGGCGGGAAATTCAAAATCAATGAATGTCTCTCTCATTGCTTTCAGTTTGTTTTCCGCATCCGACGGTTTGAAAGAGGGAAGCCCCGGTTTCTGGGAAAGCAGCTGTTTCATCTGTTTCTGATAGGCGCTCCGTGTGAGTTTCTGCGTCTGTGCAGAAACGGAAACTGCGGCGCAGAAAAGCGCGGCGATCAGGAAAATACGGCAAAAACTCTTAGTCTCCATAAACCACCTTTACGGTATTCCATTTCGGTTTGTTGCTTGCACTGTAAGGGGTGAGCGTATACGCTCTTTCCAGAACAGCGAAAACCTGTTTCTCCGCAACGATTTCATCCGTTACGTTGTTGTACTTCAGATATTCCGGAGTGCTCTCTTCCGGTTTGCGGTAACTCTGTACTTTGACCCCGTCGGAACTCGGCAGGGTGGAATAACCTGCTTCATATCTTGTCGTATCGGTTTCCGTCCAGTTCTTGCCCGGCTTGGCATTTCTTTCTTCCAGGATCTGAGCGAGTCCGTAGACGTAGACGCGCCGCGGCAGGTAGGTCGGCTCCGCATCGAGCAGGAAAAGCAGTTTCGGAATGACCTTGTTTGCTTTTGCCGCATCAAGGTTCTTGAACAGATTTGCTATATCGGTTCTTCTGCGGAAATAGTAGGGTGCGGTTTTCCGGGGATTATCCGCTTTGGTATAATCGAAGAACTCTTTTACAGCCGTTTCCTCAATGACCGGGTCGTTTTCCGCAGGATTTTTCGGGAAGGAGCTGTAAGAGTTTTTCAGAAGAGCGGAAATTGCCACGGCATTTTCCTGGTCCAGAAGATTGATGTTGACTTTACCGTAGGAATACTGTTCGTCCGTCAATTTGAACTGATCCAGAAGAGCCAGATCTCCGTCATCATAGTTTCGGGACAGATCGGCGGTTGATGTATATTCCGTATCCGGATATTTGGTGAAATTCAAGGTTTCATTGGGAGTTCCACGGTGAATGTAGGAAAGTTCATCCGCCGAAAAATCCGCAAGATCAATCGGCGTTCCCCGCATGTAATAATTTCCCGCCTTGGTCAGTTCTACCGTGGAGGGCGCGGTATACTCGTCCTGGTAGAAATCCTTGTCTTTCAAAAGTTCATTCAGAGAAGCCATGATTGTTGCTCCGGCCGGGTCGATTTTCAGGTTTGCATTCGTGAGAGTGTCACTGTTGCTTCCCCATGAATCCAGATTCAAATTTGCTCTGGGATCAACTGCTCTTGTGGCGAACGTCAGATAAGTTGCCGAATCGGCACTTGTGTTTGCAAAGAGGTCTTCCCCGTCAGTGTTGAGATTATACTTCAGAGTCGTGAGGTCGGCGAAATCCACGGCAATATAGTTGGAGGCATCCGGGTGTTTCCAGTTCAGCTGAATTTTCGGCTCAAACGTGAAAGAGGTGAGTTTTACGGTGATCTGCGGAGCCGTTGAGGCCCGGTAGTCGTTTTCCCCGTCTTTAATCGTTTCCCATGTTACAGCCGGAGCGGGATCCGGGGAATTTTTGACGATTTCATAATAGCCGCGCTGTTTTGTGCCGGTCGGCATTGACTGCCCCGCAACAACGGCATCTCCGCCGTCGCTCTTCCTGATATCCAGTTCAAGAGTCTTTTTTTCCGTACCCAAACTGAATTCGAGGGTGATTTTCCCGCTTGCGGCAAGTTCCACTTCCGTATTGGCTGAACTTGTCAATTCCTGATACATATTGATCAGTTCCGTAAACAGGGTCCATTCCTCAACGGAAAGGGTCGCCTGATACAGATAAGTGGCAGAAGCGCCTTCTCCCTCCTGGGAACCGTCTTTCCGGGAGATTGTCAAACCGAACGCCATTTCAAGACCCGTGCCGGAAATATACGGCGTTTTTTTCAATCCCATGTAGGAAGGTGTCGTCGTCATCCAGTTCGTATGGGGCTGATCCGAGGTCGGGTAAAACGCTTTTCCGTCCTGAAATACAGGGGTGAAGAAATCCAGAAAATTAGCGACCATCTGTTTGGCCTTTTTCGTGTCGCTGATCCGGGAGAACCACGGGATGCATGGATATTCGAGTTTGGAATTGTCGATGGAGGTCGAAGACTCCTGATCAAATGTGTTCAGAAAACCTTTGCCGCTGGAGGCCTCGCTGACTTTTTTCAGAATCTGGTTGTCAACAATGTCCTGCCGTTGATTTTCGTCATTGACCTGCGCGATCATTTCAGTCAGTTTCGGCAGACTGATTCGCTGATATTTGGTTGCATTATCGTCGTTGGCAAGTGTAAAATATTCCGGATACTTTGTGGAATCCGTTGCAAATGCTTTTACAAAGGTTTTCAGATATTCCAGTTTTACGTCCGCATTATTGTTTTCTGTAATATAGCGGTCAATATCACTGTAATCCGAAAGGCGTTTCTTTTTTATATCCTGAAGCAGCGGAGAGGTGGAAGTAAGATCCAACAGGTTTTTATATGTGGAGGCCGTTGACAGCTTTTCCCAAATGAACGCCGGATCCAGCTCTCCCGCCAGCTGAACGCCTCTTCTCGGGAATGTGGACGGGGTGAGCAGATTATTTCCATTGTCAAGGAAAAGCGACGAGAAATCAATGACCGGTCTTCCTTTTGCGACCGCGACATAAGCGAACCGCGCCAACAACTTCGGGTTATCCGCCGCGTCAATATCTTCTTTGATCGGATTGTAAATATACTGCCAGGTGGGCGAGGTCTGTTGTTTGGTGTCATTGGAATAATCCATGGCGTCCATTGCGTAAACAGCGGTGTCCAAGGTCAGTTTCCGGTCTGTAAGCCGCCAGATATGATCATAGTCGAACGTATATTCTCCGCTGACGCTTTTGCTGCCGGTACTGTAGGTGCCGGTCCGGGAATAGAGTGCGGAAAGAAAATCAATGTTGCTGTTTTTCATCGTTTCCTGAGAGTCGAAATCACTCAGCTGATATTTGACGCGGTCGATCAGGCTCGCCGCCAGATTTTCCGCTGTGGCGGAGAATGACATGCTGAGAGAATTTGCCTGTTTTTCCATGGAAATGGATGCCAGGGAAAGGGCAAGAACAGCCATGAGGCTGAGAATTCCCATTGCAAACAACAGAGCGATACCTTTTTCGGATTTTTTCTTTTTTATCATGGTGCATCTCCTCAAGGCGTTGTTTTATTTTCTACGACAAGCGAAAAGGTCCGTGTATAGGTATTGTCCGCATCGCCGTTTTTTACATACCGGTCAGCGTTTTCCGGATTCTCCAGCAGTTTCAAAACGACCCGGTAGCGCGTCGGGGCAGTTTTGGAGCCCACTCCCGAAGCAATCGCCGTTTCCGGGACAGGAGTTACATAGAAATCCGCAACGTTTTCCAACAGCAGAAGTTTTGTTTGCGGAGCGTTGGAGGCTTCGGCGGCGGCTGTGCTGTACGCATTGGCGTTTGTTGTAATATCGTAGCCGTCCGGGGCTGCCGGATTTTCCGGAGGACAGGTAAATGCCAGATAGAGATTATACAGCGGATTGCTGCCGTCTTTTACTTTTTCCAGATAAAATGCGGCTTCGTAAGGCGCTGTTATTCCATTGAACGGTTTTGTCGTAGCGATCCAGAGAGAAGGATTCGAACGACTTGACGAGGCGGCATTTTTCTGATAATAGAAAACGCATTGAGCCGTTCCGTCCGAGACGGGGGTTTCCAGCATATCCTTGATGAGCCGGGTGACAAAACGTGCGTCTTCACTGGCTGTCGCTTTGTGATTGGAGGTCCGCCAAATCGTCTGAATGGAGCCGAACAGCTGCATCATGATCAACATCAGAATCGCAAAAATGGACATGGCCACCGTCATTTCCACGAGGGTGAACCGGCGCCGTTTCATCATACCCGGAATCTGCCGCTGTTTTTTCATTACTGCAATATCCTAACTTTCTAAATGGTTTCAGTTGTTTACGAAGTGATCATAAACGATATAGCGTTTTGTCCGCTCTTTCCAGGAAGAGGTCACCGGCCAGCTTACGCAGAAGTAAATCCGGACGCCTTTTGCTGTGTCCACGGTTTTATATCCGGAGGAGACGTTGACGCCGTTGTCCGCCGACTGTTTTTCATGCAGATCCTGAATCGGCATTTTCCACACGTTGACATGAACGCCGGTGGTGCCGTCTTCCGAAACGATATAATAGAGTTTGTTATTGATCATCTGATAAATTTTTGTATCGCCGCCGAGTGGATCTTTCGTCTTCTGATAGTTCGTGTCGTTGATATTTTTCAGAACATCGTTTTCGTATGAAGTATTATAATCGGAGATATTGCTCACGTTGACATATTTGATCAGCCACTGGATCTTGGAGGCGGCTTCGTCCATAAAGGTATCGTATGAGACGTTTTTCATTGCGTTCAAGGCGGGGGGGATCAGCGCCATGACACCGGTGATGCCGAACGCGACAACACCGATCGCCAGGACGATCTCGACCATATTGAATCTGTGAAGTATTTTTTGCATAATTCCGTAACTCCTTGATCTGTCTATAATCTAATACAACAGATTTTGAAAAAAGCTAGTCCGGAAACAAAAAAAATAAATAATTTTTTGGTAATTTTTCCCGGGAATCCGGAAAAACAGCCGTTTTTCATCTGCTTTCCGGAAAAAACAGTTTTTCTTTGCTTGTTTCAATCCGGTTGAGGATGTATATTTCCCCACGATTGAAACAATTAATTCAAGGAACCACAAAAACTGTATGCGGTACCGTTGCCCGTTTTGCTATTATACCATCACCGTCGATGAGATGTCGCGCGGTTATCCTGTCATCTGCACCGGATGCGGAAAAGAGGTCATGATTCCGCCCGGACGGTTCGATTCCGGCTGCATTATCGGTGATTTTGTCATTCTTGAAAAACTTGGAGCCGGCTCCATCGGCTCCGTGTACAAGGCGACTCAGCTTTCCCTTGACCGTCAGGTCGCGTTGAAAATTCTTTCACCGGAATACACCACATCCAAGGGAATCGACGCTTTCCTCCGGGAAGCCCGCGCCGCCGCAAAACTCTCCCATACCAACCTCGTTCAGTCTTATGCGGTCGGCGAGGACGACGGATTCTGTTACATGGCAATGACTTATGTCAGCGGCGAAAATCTGCGGACGCGTCTGAGAAAAGAAGGGCGGATTTCCGTTGACGAAGCTCTCCATATTTCGCAACAGGTCGCCGAGGCTCTTTATTACGCATGGGACGAAGTGGGGCTGATCCACCGAGATGTCAAGCCGGACAATATCATGATTACTGATGACGGCATCGTGAAGCTGACGGATCTCGGACTCGCGATCAATCAGTCGGAATGGCACGAGGGAATGGAGATTTCCGGCAGTCCGTCGTATATGAGCCCGGAGCAGTTCCGCGGCGAAAAGCTGGATTCCCGGAGCGATATTTACAGCCTCGGCGTAACGCTGTTTCAGATGATTTCCGGGCGGCTGCCGTTTGAGAGCGATTCGGTCAAAAAACTTGCGCAGCTGCATCTGGAGAAAGAGCCGCCGTCTCTGCGGCATCTTGTGCCCGGCGTTCCGTTGGCGGTTGACGCGCTTGTCAAGCGGATGATGGCGAAGCGTCCAGAAAGCCGTTACGCCTCCATGGAGGAGGTGTTGAAGGCAATCTGGACCATCCGTCAGAAAACCGCTCCGAACAAGAGCCTGGTGCCGGACGTGCATACGATTTCCATCAAACGTCTTGATTATGAAATTCAGAATGAATCATCGGAACTCAAAGCGAAAGTCGCCGGGAAAGTGATTGTGCAGGCGTCCTGGATGGACCGTCTGATCACCGGATTCGTCACCGCCGTTGCAGTGATCGTGCTGATGCTGGTGCTGTTTGCTTTGACCGGCGGACGCGAAACGAAACTGCGGACGTTCGATAAAGTCGCATATTTTGAGAAGCTTTCCAGCGACAAGAGTCTGGATGCCGCTTCGATTCTTGACGAGGGACGCAAGATCATTGATGAACTTCCCGGCCGGGGAACGGCGGAACTGGAGTTCAATCTTGCGAAAATGAACATGGTGCTGGCATCCGTTGAACGGAACGCGCTCCGGGATGAGCTTCTTCAGCTGAAGCAGGAGAATTCCGGTCTGACACGGCAGCGCGAGCAGCTTTCCGGCGAGAAGAAGCGTCTGGAACAGCGCAATGCGCAGCTGGAGCGGATGGTCGGGACATATTCCAATTACGGGGAACTGAACCGCCAGCTGACGGAAAAAGCGGCGCGGATCCGGCGTTTGGAACAAGCCGCCGCCGGACAGCGGAAAGAGGCGGAGCGCCTGAAACAGTCGGTGGTGGCGAAGGAACGGGAAATTCTGGAGTTCGTCCGCAACCGGATCCGTTTAAAAGTCCTGAACTATCAGATGGAACAGCGGTTCCGCGAGGCGGACGCCCTGATCGAAGCCAAAAAGAAAGAGTTCCCGCAACTGGCGGAATGGCTGACGGAAAAGGCGGAGGAGAACCGGTTTCTCGGCCGGATCGGCAATCTGCTGACCGACAGCGGAACCCGGTTTGCAGGCTATCCGCTCGCCGGACCGGAAAAACGGTCGATTCTGAACATCAACGGAGGAACGATCAGCTACAAGGATTCCCTCGGCAGAACGTTCCTGAAAGAGTGGAAAGAGTTTCAGCCGCGTACTCTGTACCGCCTGCTTCAGAATGATTCCGCGATGCGGCGGAATCCGAAAGCGGCGGAGGCCGGGTGCGAACTGCTGCAGAAACGGCTTGGCGCCGCATGCAAAAAAAATCCCGGCGACCGGGAACTTTCCGCAGTGGCGGCTGTCTATGCGGATAATAAAATGGAACAGTTGAAATACGCCTCGTCTGCCGATCCGGAGGGAACGAAAGAATCGGTCCGCGAATTTCTGCGGAGCATGGAGGGGGCGGGGGATTACCGGAAGCTGGAACAGGAACTGAGCCCGCTTCTGCGCTGACAAAGGGAGAACAGATGGCAAACAGACTGAAATTGACGGGCGGTTCGGAAACGATTCTGATCGTAGATGATCAGGAGACCGTGTGGGATTTTTTGATCGAAGCGCTGCAGAAGCTCGGCTATTCGGTTCTGCTTGCGGAAAACGGACTTGACGCGGTGGAGATCTATCAGAACAATCCGGGACAGATTGATCTGGTTCTGCTGGATATGATCATGCCGCATCAGGGCGGACATTCCACGTTCTACAAGCTCAAGGAGCTGGACCCGGATGTCTGCGTACTGCTTTCGAGCGGCTTTGTGTCGCATGACGAAGTGGACGATCTGCTGGCGAACGGTGCGGCGGGATTTCTGCCGAAACCGCACCGGATCTCCACCATGGCGGCGGAAATCCGGCGGATTCTCGACCGGAAGAAGTAAGACGGCGGTCAGCCTTTTTTGTACGAGCTCATCAGCGCAAGCATTTTCATGACGGCTGCTTCGAGTCCGCAGTAGACCGATTCGCAGATGATGCTGTGTCCGATATTCAGTTCATTCAGATACGGAACCTCCGCCAGGAGCGGTTTGATGTTTTCGTAGTCGATGCCGTGTCCGGCGTTGACCGTGATGCCCAGGGAATGCGCGAATTCCGCTCCATCGGCAAGACGGCGGAGTTCCCGCGCGGAGTCTTCCCCCTTTGCGTTGGCATACGCGCCGGTGTGAAGTTCGATGACCGGAGCGCCGCACTCTTTCGCGGCACGGATCTGTTCCCGGTCGGGATCAATGAACAGACTCACTTCCACGCCGACGGAGGCGAGGACGGCGGCTGCGGCTTTCACCTGTTCCAGATGCCCGGCGACGTCGAGTCCGCCTTCCGTTGTCAGCTCCTGCCGTTTTTCCGGCACAAGACAGCATGCCGCCGGACGGAGCCGGGAGCAGATGGCAACCATTTCGTCCGTGACAGCCATTTCCATATTCAGGCGATGACCGGAGGCGGCGAGTTGTTCGAGGTCCGCGTCGTTCATGTGCCGTCGGTCTTCCCGCAGATGCGCGGTGATTCCGGCGGCGCCCGCGTGCATGGCGAGGTCCGCCGCTTTCAGAACGGAGGGATAGGTCACTCCGCGGAGTTGTCTCAATGTTGCGACATGGTCGATATTCACCCCGAGTTTCATTGTTCAGGTCCTTTCGTTGTCAGTTGTTTGACCAGTTCGGAAAAAGATTCCGTTTCCACGGGAAAGCGTCCGGCGCCGAGAGAGACCGGCGCGGCGAGCCAGGAGCCGTCGAAACCGTAATGGTTCATTGCTTCGAGCCACGGAAGCAGGTGATCGGCAAGCAGAATGTTGCCGGAGTCTGCATCGTAGCGGAACAGAATGGAGCGCACTTCCAGAAGAAGAGTTCCCGCAAGAGTGGAGGGGACTGTCAGACTGCGGGGGATTTCGTGGGGATTGATGTCCAGCCGCACTTTCAGCTCCGGGATCATGGATTCGCGGAGAAAACGGATGAGGCGTACCGGCTGGGCGGAATCCGCACACGGCAGCGAAAACGGAAGCAGAAGCGTTATGCCTGTCCGGTTCAGAACGGGAGCTATCAGACGCAGAAGACGCAGCATGGAATTCAGTGCCCGTTCATCGCCGAGGATATTGTTCATGTGCGGATCGAATGTCACTGTGCGGATGCCGATCGAGTGGAACAGCGTAAGGAGTTTTTCCGTATAGGCGGCGAATTCCTGAAACAGCGATTCCGAGGAGAACGGCAGATTGCGCGCGACATTGCTGTCGATAATGGAACCTGTCTGTACGAGTTTGTAACTGCGCAGTACGCGCGCCAGCAGATAGGAAGCCTCTTTCAGTTCCAGCGTTTCCGCCGGAAGTTCGATTGCGGAAAATTTATCGGGAAATGCGAGGCAGTCCGCCAGTTTTGAGGCGGGAACTCCTGCCGCGGCGTATGCCATGCCGAACGCGGAGCCCGCCGCGAATTCCGCAACAGCCGGAACGGTCCGTTTCATAGAAATCCGGCTCCTGCGAGCATTTCCATGGTGACGGGCGGACTTTTCTTTTCCGTCATGCGGCTCAGGTAGGAGACGACGTATTTGCCGATCAGATCCGTTTCAAGATTTACGGAATCGCCCGGTTTCCGTGTGTGGAGCGCGGTTTCCCGCCAGGTTGTCGGAATGATTCCGATCCGGAAAACGGAGCTTGAAACCGTTTCCAGAGTCAGGGAGATCCCGTCCACGGCAATGGAGCCCTTTTCCACAAAATATTCCCGGAGTTGCGGCGGAAGTTCGATTTCCAGTTCCATATCGGAATTGTGGCGCTGGAGCGACAGGATCCGGGCGGTCGCATCAACATGGCCTGCGACGATGTGACCGCCGAGCCTTCCGTTCGCCGCCAGAGCGCGTTCCATGTTCACGACGGAACCGTAAGGCATGGAACCGAGATTGGTCCGTTCAAATGTCTCCCGCATGACGTGGAAGGTGAGGGGACCGCCGGACATGCCGGCTTCCAGTGTCAGACAGGCGCCGTTGACGGCGATGCTTTCGCCCGCTTCCAGATCCGCGAACTGTTTTTTCGGGTCAATGATGATTTTTCCGGCGTCTCCGTTCATTTTCCGGGCAAGGATTACGCCCGTGGTTTCCACCAGTCCGGTAAACATATTTAAAACCTCCGTTCTTCCGGTTTCCGCACATAGCCGGAAACTGCAAAATCCGGTCCGAGACGGACGAGTTCCATCCCGTCGACCGCAAGCGCCTCCGAGAGGGTCCGCGGATCGGGACCGCCGATGACCGGACGGCTTCCCGTTCCGCCGAGGAGCTTCGGCGCATAGTGAAATTCGATCTTGTCCACGACGCCTGCGTTCAGCGCCGATGCCGCCAGTTCTCCCCCGCCTTCCAGAAGCAGGGAGACAAACGGGCGTTTGCCAAGTTCAGCCAGATAGTTTTCCCAGTCGGCGGCTGTGTTCAGCGACACCTGCTCCCATCCGTCCGGGAGTTCGAGCCGGGAATTGGAAACCACGATCCGGCAGGGCGTTTTCCGCGTGTTGCCCGCGCTGTCGCGGACGGTCAGACGCGGTGAATCCGTGCGGAATGTTCCGCCGCCGACCATGACCGCGTCCGCCCATTGACGGAGATGCTGGACGCGCGCCCGCGCTTCCGGTCCGGTGATCCATTGCGAACAGCCGCAATGTGTGGCGATCCTGCCGTCCAGTGTCGCCGCCATTTTGAGCAGGACGAACGGTTTCCCGGTCGTGATCCATTTGAAAAAAGCCTCGTTGAGTTTACGGCAATGCTCTTCCGCGACGCCGTCCGTCACTTCGATTCCGTGTGAGCGCAGCAGTTCGACCGCTTTGCCCGCATGGTTCGGGTTCGGATCAAGACAGCCGATCACCACGCGGGCGAACCGGTTGCGGATGATCGCGTCGGTACAGGGCGGTGTGCGTCCCCAGGAGGAACAGGGTTCCAGTGTGACGTAGATTGTCGCGCCTGCGAGGTCCCGGTTCCCGGCGGAGCGGATCGCTTCGATTTCCGCGTGCGGTTGTCCTGCTCTGGTATGCCAGCCTTCGCCGAGGATTTCGCCGTTGCGTACGATTACCGCGCCGACGATCGGGTTCGGAGTCGTATTGCCGAGTGCCCGCTCTGCCAGTTCCGCCGCCCGGAGCATGTATTGTTCATCGGTCATCGCGTCCCCCGCGGGTGAATGGAGATGAGCCGCATCGTCATGACCCATGCGTCTTCGAGCGGCATTGTTTTGAATTCGTGTCCGGCGCCCCAGGTATCGGTGTAAACGATCGTGTCGTCTTTGTCGTTGTAGCCGATGATGAGACGCATGTGCCCGCCGCCGGTCTGAAGCGTTTTCCGTTTTTCGTTGACGAGTCCGAGTTGAACGCACCAGACGAGCGGAAGCCCGTCGTCGATGCGGCTCCGGATTTCGCGGCGGAAACCGTTCATGCCGCGGCTCTCGCCGTCACAGCGGAGTTTGCGGAAGATGCGCGGGTTCATCTGCGCCATCGTTTCGCCGACGTACACATAGTTTCCGCGCTGCACAACCGCAATTTTTTTCAGACGTGCGCGTCGGGCCTGCGTATTGTAACGGGAGACCAGTTTTTCGAGTTCTTCGACGGATTCGATTTCCGCAGAATAACGGGAACGGACGCGGATTCCGAATTTGCTTCCGGCTTTTCCGAGGGCTTCCAGCATCATCCGGGAAGAGGTTCCGGCATCGGTTGTGCCGGTGATCTGCGCGATCGTGTGCTGTGTGACGTCGTCAACACCGTAATACTTCAAGATCCGTTCGGCGACCGCTGCGACGCAGTAGCCTTTTGCGCCCTGATCGACCATCGGGATGCCGGTGATCCAGACTGTACCGTCCTCTTTCCGCTGTACGTTGTCAACCAGATCGGAGGGACGTTCGACTTTGCTCCGGTCCACCCGGACGAGCGACTGCTTCCGCGGATCGTCCTGCGGATTGAATTTTTCGATTTCCAGCTGAAGGTATTCCGGCAGACTGTCCCGTCTGGAGCGTCCGCTGACACTCCATTTCACTGTGTAAAGATAACCGTTCGCGACCCGGAAATTGGCGTTCAGGAACATATTGTTGGCGAGCCGTCCCTTCTGTTCTTCGCCTTTTTCTCCGGTCAGTTCCGTGAGAGCGGCGTTGAAAGAGTCGACCAGCTTTTCAAACGTTTCATATTCCATCGGACCGGCATCGCCGCGGTTGTAGATGGAAAGATAAAATTTTTCCGGATGAAGACCGTTGAACGAGACGATCGCTTCGCAGACGGGGAAACCGAGGAACGTTGCCCGCACCGGGTTGCGGAATGCGGCATAACGCGCGGCTTCCCGTTTGGCGGAAACCCAACGGAACATGCGGTTTTTAAGGACAAACGAATTGGATGTTGCGGAAAACAGCTCGTTGTTTTCACCGAGCGTTTCCCGCATGTCGTAATCCTTGGCGCCCGCGGAGATCGTGCAGGCAAGAAGGAGAATCCGCGCGAGATGTCTGAACATGCGATTCCCTTTCGGTTGAACTGGATCAGGCTTTCGGAAGATCGAATACCGCTTCCGCATAGTGCCGCGGATCGAACGGCTGCAGGTCGTCCGGCTGTTCTCCGAGTCCCATGAACAGGATCGGCAGTTTGAATTCGGTCTGAATCTGCGCGGCGGCTCCGCCTTTGCCGGTTCCGTCGAGTTTGGTGAGAACGAGGGCGCTTGCGCCGGAAGCTGCGGCGAATTCCCGCGCCTGCGAGATCGCATTGGTTCCGATGCTGGCATCAATGGTCAGCAGGGTTTCCTGCGGAGCGCCGGGCTGGAGCCTGGCGATGATGCGGCGCATTTTCGCGAGTTCATCCATCAGCCCTTTCTTGTTGTGCTGGCGTCCGGCGGTGTCGATGATCAGAAAATCGGCATTCCGCGCCAGAGCCGCCTGTACGGCATCGTATGCGACCGCGGAGGGATCGGCTCCGGATTTGGATGAGACGATCTGGGCTCCGGTGCGTTCCGCCCAGAGATTCAGCTGTTCCGCGGCGGCGGCACGGAAAGTGTCACATGCCGCGAGGACCACTTTTTTACCGTCTCCGGACCACAGGTGCGCCAGTTTTCCGGCGGTCGTGGTTTTTCCGCTTCCGTTTACGCCGACCATGAGGATCGTCGTCAGCCCGTTTTGCGCCATATTCAGCGGGCGGAGATCCTTTTCCAGCATCTCCACGAGGTCTTCCTTTGCCACGGCGAGGATGTCTTCGGAGCCGGAGATCATGCCCCGCTGATAGCGGTCCTTCACATCCCTGACGATCGACGATGCCGCCGCCGGACCGAAATCCGCTTCGATCAGAGCGTTTTCCAACGTTTTGAACGAGGAGTCATCCCACCGTTTTACATCCTTGAACAGGCTGGTGATGCCTCTTCCGATTGCGGTTGCGGTTTTCTGGAGACCTTTCTGAAATGACGCAAAAAGAGAAATCATAAATCAGCTCCCTGGGCGTTGTTTGGCGTTGGGCGGCAGTGCGTCTTTGACGCCGTTCAGGATTCCATTGATGAAGACGCCCGATTTTTCCGAGGCAAACGCCTTGGCGATTTCGATCGCTTCGTCAATGCTTACAAGAGCCGGAATATCCGGACAATAGTTCAATTCGTAAACTGCGACGCGGATGATGTTGCGCTCCACGGCGGCGATCCGGGAAAGATCCCATTTTTCGGAGAACGAACTGATCGCGCCGTCGATCTCCGTCAGTTTCGCAAATACGCCGTTGACGATCTTTTCCGCGTAGGCGCGCGCTTTTTTGAATGTGCGTTCGTCATCGGTCAGTTCCGCGTCGACTGCCTGATCCCAGAACATTTCGCGGGCGTCCGGCTCGTCCTTTCCCTCCGCCATGTCGCAGAGGTACAGGTACTGCATCGCAAGTTCGCGGCCGAGACGCTTGAAATGGGAATGCGCGGAAACTTTCGCCGTATGATGAGACTTGATCGGGTTCGGATTCATCAATGCGCTCTCAGTTCTTCAATGCTTTATTCAGATTTGCCATTTCGATTGCGGAAACGGTGACGTCGAAACCGCGGTTTCCGGCTTTGGTGCCGCTGCGTTCGATCGCCTGTTCGAGATTTTCGGTGGTCAGCACTCCGTAGATGACGGGAACGCCGCTGTCCATGCCGAGCTGACCGAGTCCCTTGGAGACCTGATTGTTGATCTGGGAAGCGTGGGTGGTTGCCCCCTGAATTACGCAGCCGAGCGCGATCACGGCGTCATAACCGCCGCGTGCGAGCATGCGGGAAACCGCAAACGGAAGTTCAAAACTTCCCGGAACCCATGCGACTTCCACATCCGCCGGATTGCCGCCGTGGCGGACGAACGCATCCATTGCGCCGTCCAGCAGTTTGCCGACGAAGAATTCATTGAACCGGGCGCACACAATACCGATGCGAAGCCCTTCCGCACTCAGTCCGCCTTCGAAAACCTTACCGGGTGTTCTGTCCATCATTCTGATTCTCCCTGTTGATTATTTGATGTTATCCAATGCTTTGTTCTGAAAAAGATGCCCCATCCGCTGTTTTTTGGTGGCGAGGTAACGTTCGTTGTATTCCTGCGGAACGATTTCCACGGGGACGCGTTCCTGTATCTTGAGTCCGTAGCCGTCGATCCCGACCAGTTTTTTCGGATTGTTCGTCATCAGGCGGACGCCTTTCAGACCGAGGTCAAGCAGCATCTGGGCGCCGATTCCGTATTCGCGCAGGTCGGCGGGGAAACCGAGACGTTCGTTCGCCTCAATGGTATCGCAGCCTTCTTCCTGAAGTTTATATGCCTTGATTTTGTTTGCAAGTCCGATGCCGCGCCCTTCCTGACGCAGATAGATCAGGACGCCGCAGCCTTCGCGAACGATCATGTCCATTGCGGCGTCGAGCTGTTCGCCGCAGTCGCAGCGGCAGGAACCGAAGACGTCGCCGGTAAGACATTCGCTGTGAACGCGGGTAAGGACGTTGTCTTTGCCCGCAACATCGCCGTAGGTCAGCGCGAGGTGAGTGGAGTCGTCGATCAGCGACCGGTAGAGGTGCAGTTTGAAGTGTCCGTGCCTGTTCGGGAAATCGACCGTTTCCTCGCGGACGACCAGTTTTTCGGTTTTTCTGCGGTAGGCAATAAGATCCGCCACGGAAATCAGTTTCAGTCCGTATTTGTTTTTGAATTCAATCAGAGAATCAAGCCGTGCCATCTGACCGTCGTCGTTCATAATTTCGCAGATGACTCCGGCGGGCTTGAGTCCGGCGAGCCGCGCCAGATCGACCGCGGCTTCCGTGTGTCCGGTTCTCTGAAGTACGCCGCCCGGCCGTGCCGCGATGGGGAACGTGTGACCCGGACGGGCGAAATCGGATGCCTGGCGCGCGGGGTCGATCAGGTCAAGGGCGGTTTTGGCGCGGTCGAATGCGGAAATGCCGGTTGTGGTTCCGAGTTTGGAATCCACGCTTTCCGTGAATGCCGTGTGGAACATGTCGGTGGAGGGCGGACGCGCGATGCCGAGCTCTTTTGCCCGGGCTTCGGTGATCGGGGTACAGATCAGTCCGCGGGCATGGGTTGCCATGAATACGATGTGTTCCGGGGTGATTTTTTCCGCCGCACAGACGAGATCGCCCTCGTTTTCCCGGTCCTCGTCATCGGTCACGATGATCATTTTCCCGTTGCGGATGTCTTCGATTGCACTTTCGACGGTGTCGAACAATTTACTCATTTCAGCGCCTTTTCTTTTTGCAGTTTTCTGTTTTAACGACAGAGCGTTGGCAGGCGCACGCATCAGCTTGTTTTTCAATCGGTTACAGCATTGCGGTCGACCCTCTCCCTTCCAGACTTTACTGTCGGTTACGGAGTTGCACCGTATCAGCCTTCCGGCTCGCGGACTGTCACCGCCGGTCAGGAATCATTTCCGTTTGTCGCGGAAACTCACCTAGCCCCGAAGATCGCTCTCTTTTTCATAATTTACACCTTTTCGGATGGAATTCAACCGTTCTTTTGAAAAAATGTCAAGGAGATTTTCCGTTCCGGGCGGAAACGGTGAAAACCGCATCCGGCGCTTGCATTTCTGCGGAGAGATGCTATTTTGACCGGAAAACAAGAAACAGCAGGAAAGATTCTGTATTTATGGAGAAAAAAGACACCGCCCTTCTGATCATTGATATGCAGCGGGATTTCGTTCAGCCGGAGAGTCCGCTCCACGTCGCCGGAGCGGCTGCGACGGTTCCCGCGATCGCGCGTCTGCTTGCGGAGTGCCGCAGGAGACGGGACGTTGCAATTTTTCATATTGTCCGTTCGTATGAGCCGGACGGCTGTGATGTGGAACGCTGCCGCCGGGAACTGTTTCAGCGAACCCCCTGCATGGTGCGCGGTACTGCCGGAACGGAGATCATGCCGGAGCTTGCGCCGCTGCCGGAGGAAACCGTGATTGTCAAACCCCGCTTCAGTGCGTTTTTTCATACCAAACTGGATTTGTGTCTGCGGACATTCGGAGTGGATCATCTGCTGATCGCCGGAACGCAGTATCCGAACTGTATCCGGGGAACAGTGACCGACGCGCTTTCCCATGATTACCGCGTGACGGTTGTTTCCAACTGCTGCAGCGCCAAAACGCCGGAAGTTGCGGCGGCGAATCTGACGGATATGGCGAATCTCGGCGCCCGCTGTCTTACCCTGGAAGAGTGGCTGGCTCAGGAAAAACGTTCCTGAATCCGTTCCGGAAACAGTTCCGCGGCGGAAAAATCGTGCCGCAGGTTGATTTTTCCATTTCGGCGGTTATACTTATCTCCGGTTGAACTTGAACAGGGAGGTCTTTTATGAATGAACCAAAACCGGCACTCCGCCTGATCTATCCGCAGTGGCAGGGCGCGAGTGTGACCGCACTTCTTCCCGGTCTTCCGCCGGAAGATGCCGCCAGAGGGTATTCGCTCGGAGCCCGACTGCTGGACATGCTGGCCCCGGAGAGTACGGGAAAGAGTGTTGTCGTGCCCGTTTCGATGGAGTACGGGGAGCGCAGAACCGTGGACGGGGTGATCGACCGGGATGTGATTCTGGAACAGAGCCGGGCGGCTCTTGAGATCCTCAACGGAAATGATCCCGCGCGGATTGTGACACTGGGCGGAGAATGTTCGGCAAGCGTCGTTCCGTTCTCCTGGCTTGCCGCAAAATACGGCAGCGATACCGCCATTGTCTGGCTTGACGCTCATCCCGACATCAATCTGCCGTATGATGATTATGCCGGATACCACGCGATGGCGCTTGCCGCCTGCCTTGGACTCGGCGACCGGAAGATTATGGAACTGATGCCCGGACGCGTGAAAGCATCGAACGCCCTGATCGTCGGGCTGCGCGCGTATGAAAAAACCGGCGGGACAAAGGAACGTCAGGAGCAACTGGGGATCGCGGGTCTTTCCCCCGCAGAGGTCGCGCAGGACAGCGATGCCGTTCTGGCATGGCTCAGGCGGTGCGGAGCCAGGAACGTTCTGATCCATTTTGATATGGATGTGCTGGATCCCGCAGAGATCATTGCGGCGGTCGGCGTGGAGCCGGACGGGCTGAAGATCGAACAGGCGGTCCGCATTATCAATGACATTGCAGAGGAATGCAACGTGGTCGGGCTGACAGTCGCCGAACCGATGCCGCGTCTTGCCATCCGGCTGCGCAATATGCTCGGTCGGCTTCCGCTGCTGGCGGATGCCTGAATCCTCACTCGGTGACAAGAACCCCGGACGGCGGGATCGCAATGCTCCGGATTCCGTCCCGGAGTGTGACACCGCCCGCCGGATTTCCGCAGCAGTCCCGGATCTCTGCGCGGGTTTCTTTCCCTTGGAACTGCAGCAGAAGTTCCGGCGAGGCGGTGGCGTTGATTACGATCAGGCGCCGCCCGGAAAGCCCGGTGATTCGGAGCGCTTGTTCCGAATAGAGAACGGCGGCGACCGTATTTCCGTTTTCCGCCATGACGAGCGGATAGTTCAGCTCCGGGTGAAGCGGCGTCAGACCGCTGTGCAGAAAGAGCGTCCGGTTTTCGGTCCAGAAGTTCAGGAAGAACGCCAGCATCCGGCGGTGTTTTTCCGGCAGATCTGCCAGACGGACCGAGAGCTGCGGGACGGAGAAGACGATATTCCACAACTGGCGCGCGGCGGATTCCACAGCTTCCTCCGGCGACCAGCCCAGCATGTCCGAATGAACCGCCGTTCCGCCGGATAGCAGGCGCAGATTAATGATCCGCCGGCGGTTGGCGATCCGGTCGCCGGGGCAGTCGCTCGCACGGAAAATATTGGCGTATTTGCGCATCGCGGGCGCAATGTAATCCTGACGGAATTCGATCAGAACGTCCGGATTGACCGCCCGGAGCCGGGCGGTCAGTTCGTCCAGCAGCAGATTGACGCCTTCATCGACGCCGGGGCAGTCGCGTCCGGCATCCGGCGCACAGTCCGCCGGATCGGGGATTCCGGCAGGAAGTGGAAAACGGTCAAGAAAATCCAGTTTGAGCCCGTCCAGTTCCCACTCTTTTACGAGCCGGACACAAGTTGAGACCAGATGGTTCCGGACTTCGGGAAAACGCGGGTCAAGGATCCAGGTGCGGAGAGCCCCGGAAAAATAGAGCAGTTTCTCTTTGAGTCCCGGAAACACGCGGGATTCTTCCCCGATAAAGGGGAGGGCGACCCACAGCAGATAGCGGACACCCGTTTCCCGTATGCGGCGGACATGCTGTTTCATATCGGGAAAACGGTCGGCTTCCAACCAGTCGCCGGTGCTCGGATAGCTTCCGGTGCGGCCGATTTTCTGCCAGCCGTCATCCACGATCACGGTTTTCATACCGTATTCAAGCCCGGATTTGACTTCCTGCCCGACGGCGTCTGCGGAGATCCCGTGATGATAGCTGTACCAGGTGGAATACACAGGGTCGAATGCGGAAGCTGGAACCGGCATCGGGCGGAGCCCCGGCAGGTTTTCCCACCAAACAGCGACTTCCCGGAGCGATTCGGAGAAAGGGACCCGGCGCTGATCGAACCGGAAGACGATCCGGCTTTCCGGAGTGACGGCAGTGCATTCGATCCGGCATTGCATCATGAAGGTCTCTTCACTGACGCCGCATCGGAACAGAACCGGTTCCACCGATTCGGAAACGGCGGCGGTCAGACGGTTTCCGCTGTCTGCGCCGACCAGGGAAAATACGGGGGCGTGCCGGCAGAGTTCCGTTGTCATGGCGGAAAACCAGTCGGGCGGGAGAAACTGCGGATACCCTTCGCCGATCTTTCCGGCGGCGGAGACCCAGCGGAACTGAATGTCATCCTGCGGAAGCTGCCATTCTACGGAGAAGCGGGAACAACCGGGTCCGGGCTCCACGGTGACGATGGAAACGCCGTCCGTGTTCTCCGCCGTTATCCGTGCGGAAGCGGGGAGGTCATGGAATTCAAGCGGTAACTGATCGGAAAGTCTGTAAATCATGAGTTCTGCCTTTTTGCGGTTTTCTGCTAAGTATACAGTGGAACCCGCAAAAAAGCAAACCGTTTTTTTGAATTCTCCGTTATTTTGTGCGGATCAGTTCGTAGGCGAACACCGCTTCGGGATAACGGAAGTTGTCGAGCTCAAGAACAAGGTCGCCATTTGCCTGACGCGTCTGCGGGAGTTTTGCAAGGCGTTTTCCCGCGGTATTGAGCGCGTGGACTTCCCATTCTCCGGGGAGGTTGAACGTGAGACGCGCCGAGCCATGACGGGCGAGGAAGGGAGTTTTGCCCCACTCTTCCAGACGGTCGAACTTGTCATTGCCGAACCTCATGCCGGTTGCCTGCGTATTGGTCAGGTGCATCAGCGTCAGGCGGCGGGCGGTCGCGATCCGTTCCGTGTCAACGGGGAGAAGAGCGAAAACGGCAAAGTCGTCGCGGTTCTCCACCCGGAAACTGCGCCCGGCAAGTTTCCGGTCTTTTCCGGTGATGAGGACTTCGCCGCCGGGAGCTGTGACCCGGAGCGTCTGACGGCGGCGGTTCAGTTCCAACTGCCCGTCCGGCGAGGAAAAACGTCCGGTTGCGGCATCGTAACAGTTCTCCGGGAGGAGCCCGGCGGAGATCAGATCGGGGATCAGGCGCTCCGTGGCGCGGAACACCGGGGTTTTTCCGTCTGCCCGTCCGGTCCCGACATCAATCAGAGCGGGGTACGCCCCTTCCGCTGGCTGTTTCGTGACCAGTCCGATGCGTGCGAGCAGCCCGAGATCGCTGAACGGATGCGGAGCTTCCGCAGTGGCTCCTTTCCGGAACGGTTCTGTGACAAGCGCGGCGAATGCGTTTTCCGCCGGTTCGATTCCGCCCGTAAGGAAGAGGCGTGCGCCGATGCGCTGGGAGAACGTTTTGACCGGATCGGTCGCAATGTCAAAGAATCCGCTGGTGCGGTCCGGGTTGACAACCGACGCCTGGCTGTGCGCATAGGCGAACGGGAAAAGAGCGTCCCAGTTCTGGAATGCCGCATACGCCGCCATCATCGCGGGACCGGCGGCGCGGTAGATGTTCGGGTTGGCGTAATCGAATTCCGAAACGGTGAACCCTTTTCCGAACAGCCGGGTCGGAAGCGTCCAGCCGGGAACGCCGGGACGCGCGCCGACGGGATTGCCCTGATTTGGAAGGACGGGAAGCTGCCAGCGGTTTTCCGCAAAGCGCGGATGATCCCAGTAGGCGTGATTGTCCACAAAGTCATAATGCTGACGGTCGGCGGCAAGATAGAGGTGGTTCAGGAAGTTCTGATCGGTGAGCAGGGCTCTGCAGCCGAGTTTCCGGAGGGAACGTTTCATTTCGTTGAACCGTTTGACCGCAAGATAAGAGAGAAACTGATCGAATGTTTTATCGGGATTGCTCTTTTTCCACTCTTCGAATTGCTGCCGGTACAGTTTTGCGGCGCGCGGCGACGCGCCCCAGCAATGCGCCGGATTCGCTTCGTTGACGAGCGAAAGCGAGATCAGGGCGGGATCATCTTTCAGCGCGAGTCCGGTATACGGATTGACGTGACCGAGAAAACGTTCCGCCCAGCGTTCCCAGTCCGCATAAACACGGTCGTCGATATAGAAGAGGGCTTTGTATTCCCGCATATCCTGAATTGCGCCCAGATCGCCGAATTCGGAGGCGGGAATGTTGCGGCGCGAAACATAAACGTCGGTTGAATAGTAGATGCCGCGTTTTTTCAGGCAGGCGATCAGATAATCCAGCCGGTCCATACGTTCCGGGACAAGCCGGGACGGCTCCCTGCAGGAGTGGTCGAATACCTCGTTGTCGTGATGATGAAAGCGGACGACGTTGAATCCGAATGCGGCGAACCGTTCCGCGATGATTCCGGCGGTCTTTTTATCGGGCAGCTGGGAATCTCCGACGAAGTTCGGTCCATAAAACCGGACCGGAGTCTGCGGCCGGTCGCGGAAGACGAACTGTCCGTCCGGTCCGGCGATTACTGGACCGTATTTTCCCGCCGGGGCGTCAAGACGGGCGGAAAAATCCAGCGCACTGCCGGGCAGGACATCCCGGTGGTATGGAAACGCTTTCCATTCTTTCCCCGCTTTGGCGACATAAGGCGGACGCACGATCGAACCGAGTTCCGGTCCGAATTCTCCGCTTTTGCCGTAACGGATCTGGAAATCCAGTTTTGCATTCCGGATTTTGTCCACGCCCTGATGCGGCAGAAACCCGATCCGCATTCCATAGGTTGCGCCCTGCCACTTGCGTCCATCCTGAATGCGGAGGTAGAATTTGCCTTCCAGCTGGATTTCTCCGGTCCTGGTCGGGAGGCGGAGCTGTTTCACAACGCCGTCGAAAATGGTTTCCGTTTTATATTCCGCCGGGAACGTATGCAGTTTCCCGTTGACTTCAAACTGCGTTCCGGAATATTGCGAGATCGAAAGCGGGGCCTGAAGACAGAGATACCGGATCAATGATCCGTGTTCGAGATTCACGGAACCTTGAAATCCGGAGCCGTTCTTCAGAGACAGGACAAGATTTCCGCTGCCGCCGTTGGGGAGTTCCAGCCGGTAGCGGAGGTCTTTCACCGCCACGGGGCGTTTTGCCGGAGGAACGGCGGCACGGAAGATTGCCGGGCTCGCTGCCGGAGTCAGCGTATGCCACTCTCTGGTGTAGGTCGCCAGCGTTCCCCGCCAGCCGTCCAGTTCAAGAGTGCCGTTGTCAAGCAGTTTTGCGTCTTTACCGGCCAGCAGCTGGGCGCCGCAGAGCAGGGCGGTGAAAATCAGAGATGATTTCAGTACGGTCATTGTTCTTCTCCATAGTAAAAAAGTACACCGGAACTGATTTGTTCCCGGAACGTATGCTGTGATGTGGCGGCGGCGTGGAAGTCGGGGAACAGGACGTTGACGCGCCCCGAATGAACCGCCCAGTAACGGCTGGATGTGGGTGATGTGCTGCTCCAGATTGTTGCGATTCCGCCGATTCCCGCCTCTCTGGCGGACGACGGAATCGGAGAGTATTGTCTGGTACATGCCATCATGATGAAGTTGTTCGGAGCTTTTCCAGGGCGCAGGAGCTTGATGTCTCTGTTCCCGGCGGGGTCGACCATTCTCATGTGCCAACCGGTTTTTGTCCCGTTTCTGCCGTATTCACTTGCCAGCTGGGCTCCATTGTAATAGCCGTCCGCATTGACTCCGTAAATATATTCATAATAGGTCCAGTTGGCATCGGTCTTGATCTTCTGTTCCGAGCATTTGAAAACATTGTTCGATGTCATGGTGGTGTAACCTGTTCCTGCAAGATACTGCGCCCAGTTGGCATTTGCCTGAGTTTTGGTGGCTTCAAAAGCGTGGTGCCATTCTCCGCCGATCCAGTTCATGATGAACCAGTCGTTCTGATCGTTTGCATACATGGCGATGATCGTTCCGACCTGTTTCTGGTTGGAGATGCAGCTGATGGCGCGCGCGGCGGTTCTCGCCTTGTGCAAAGCCGGCAGGAGCAGGCCCGCCAGGATAGCGATGATGGCAATTACCACAAGGAGCTCTATAAGGGTGAATCCCCTTGCAATCCGTTTCCGTCTGTCCGTCTTTTTCATACTGTTTTCCTTTCTGTTTGCATTTTTCAGTGAAATTTCTATTGAGGCTTTTCTATAATTATACTTGATTTTGCGGATTTAGTCAATATATTAAATGTAGGATCAAGTATATTATTTGTAACAACGGTGTTTCATGAAACATATTCTTTGTGCACTGATGGAACCGAATGAGTATTTTCTGCGGCATATTTATGAGTTCGGCCGGAAAGAGGGATGGCAGATCGAGCGGTGCGGGCGGGTGATTCCGGCGAACTGGTCGGGCGACGGTATTATTTCCGATTATCTGGAATTGGAGGATTTTGCGCCGGTCAGGAATTTTGAGAGAACTCCGGTCGTTTCCCGCATTCTTTCGCCGCGGGGAAATATCCGCACTGTGCGTGGAAACACCAGACAGATCGCGTCCCGGATCGTCAATTATTTTATGGACAAGGGTTTTACCCGGTTTGCTTCGATTGCGCCGCGGATTCTTTCGGAGGATATTGATGGCATTCCGCGCGATCTTCTGGAGGCGATCCGCCGCGAGCTTCATACCCGGAATCTCTCACTGGAACTCTGCCTGATGAAATTGAGAACGGATATGCCGGAACTGGCGGATTATGAGGAGAACCGGGAGATTCTGCGGGAATTTTTTCTGCGGATTCCGAAACCGTTCGCACTGATCCGGACTTCCAGCAAATGGCTTTCCCTGATCTATCGCGTGCTTGCCGACTTGAACCTGCGCGTTCCGGAGGAGGTCGCGATCCTCTGCAATACCGACGACTGGCTTGTGACGGAGAATGCGGTCGTGCCGACTTCCTATATCGGCGGGGAGTTTCAGGAGCTGGGCTACAAGCTGACGGATCTTCTGAAGCGGATGATGGCGGGAGAGGTGCTGCCGGAGACCCCGGTCTATGCGACGCCTTCCGGGATCGTTTCCCGCCGGAGCACCGATACGCTGGCGGTGTCGGATATCCGGCTGGCGAAGGCCGTGAGTTTCTTTCTTCAGAATTACATGAATCTGATCGGAGTGGAGGATGCCGCTCATGCCGCGGGAGTTTCCCGCATGATGCTGACCCGTCTGTTCCGGCAGCAGTTCGGGAAGAGCCCGCGGCGTTTTCTGCAGGAGATCCGCTATAATCAGATCAGTCATCTGCTGGATACGACGGACCTTCCGCTTTCCGAGATTGCGCGGCGGACGGGGTACGGTTCGGATATGGCGCTGTCGCTTGCGTTCAAGCGTGAGTTCGGGATGGTTCCCGGCACTTACCGCGCTTCGCGCCGCTGACCGGGATCATCCCGTCTGCGGAGATCGCCGCGCCGTCCAATGCGGATGTTTTTTCCGGCTTCGTTCCGCAGCAGAGCCGCTGGAGAGCGGGGAGAACTGTAATGATAAACAGCGGTCCGGCAAGGCATTTCATTTGACATTTCCGTTTTTCCGTGCTATTTTCCACGAAACAGAACAGGAAACAGCATGAAAATCCTTCATACCTCAGACTGGCATATCGGGCATCAGTTCCATAACCGCAGGCGCGACGGGGAGTTCGCCGCATTTTTCGACTGGCTGCTGGAAACGGTCACGGATCGGCGGATCGACGTTTTGATCGTTGCCGGGGATGTGTTCGATACATCCGCGCCGTCCAATGCGGCGGTGCGTCTTTATTACGATTTTCTGCGGCGTTTGCAGGAGACTCCGTGCAAAGTGGCGGTTGTGACGGGCGGCAATCACGATTCCCCGTCGTTTCTGAACGCCCCCCGTGAACTGCTGAAAGCCGCGTTCCCGATTCATATTTTCGGCGCCGCCGCGGAACCGGAGGAGGAAGTCGTTGTGATCCGTGACCGTTCGGGGGAACCCGCGCTGATCGTCGGGGCGGTTCCGTATCTGCGGGACGGCGATCTTGTGACGCTTGCATTCGGGGAGGAATCCGCCGCACGGGAGAAAAAACTGGTCGCCGGGCTGCAGGCCCATTATCGCCGGGTTGCGGCGAAAGCGGAGGAACTTCGCGCCGGACGCGCGGTTCCCGTTGTTCTGACCGGGCATTTCTTTTTGACGGGCGGTCGTTTCGTTCCCAACGACGGTATGCGGGAATATATCGGCGGAGTCGGGGCGTTCGATGTTTCCCTGCTGCCGGACACGCCGGATTATTATGCGCTCGGTCATCTGCATCAGCCGCAGAAAGTGGGGACGGAACATATCCGCTATTCCGGTTCGCCGCTGAAAATGTGTTTTTCCGATATTGCGCCGCGCATGGTCTGCGAGGTTGCGTTTGACGGACGCACGCCCGCGGTCACGCAGATTCCCGTTCCGCAGTTCGCGGATATCCGCCGTCTGCGCGGCAGCTGGGAGAGTCTGGAGCCGGAATTGGAACGTATCGCGGAGTCGGAGAGCGAGATTCTCTGCGAGGTTATCGCCGACGATCTTGCCGGAGCCGGGCTGGTGAACCGCATGGATGCGCTTTTTCAGGGACGGATGAAAAATTATCCGCTGATCGTCCGGTCGTCGCTTCCCGCGGTCCGGCGGTCGGAATCGTTTACTCCGGAACGGGTTGCGGAAATGAAAGAGTCGGAGGTGTTTGAACTTCTCCTGAAACGGCGGGAGGTTCCGGAGGAAGATGCCGCGGAGCTGCGGGAACTTTACCGTCAGACGGTTCTTGCCGTGAAAGAGGCGGAAGAGACTTGACATTTCGCCGGAACGGGTGTATGGTTCCGCAACCACAAAATGAAAGGGGGAATTTATGCTGAAAGTTTATTACTGGGATGTCTGTCCGCATTGTCACAAGGCGATGGATTTTCTGAAAGAGCACAAGATACCGTTTGAGGCGCTCGATATTGAGAAACAGCCGGAGGACGTTGTCAAAAAGGTGGTCGATGTCAACGGCGGCGACGACTGGGTCGTTCCGACCATGGAATACAACGGCAGGTGGCGTCCCGGGCAGGTGTTTGACGCCGCCCGTCTGGAAGCCGACCTGCGCGCATGGGGATTGATGCCGTAAGGCGGGTTATGATTCCATGCGGATTGAGAGCATCCGTTCCGGGTGCTCTTTTTTTGTAAAAATAACGGAAACGGATTTGCTTTTTGCGAAATCCCGTCTATGTTATTTACAACGTCATAAATCCGGGGGGAATTATTTATGAAATCATTATATTTCAAATCTTTTGCCGTTCCGTTGTGTCTGCTTCTGCTTTCCGGCTGTGGAAATCCCGTTAAAAAACTGCCGCTTGGTGTGATCGGCGGAACGGAACCTGTCTATGTGGAACCGTTCCGCGCACCGTTTTCCGGTAAAGTCGATACCGGGGCGGATATTGCGTCCATCGGTGCGACCGACATCCGGGAGTTCCGGAAGGACGGCAAGCGGTACGTCGCTTTTACAATCGTGCAGCGCGGGACCGATGCGGTCCGGAACTATGAACTGCCGCTGGTCCGGGTCATTCCGATCACCCGGCACGGACAGAAGCCGTTGAAACGGTATGTCGTTCATCTGCGGATCCGGCTTGGGACGCTGGAGATGACGAGGGAGTTTTCTCTGGCGGACCGCTCCAACTTCAAATATCAGGTTCTGCTTGGGAAAAACGTGATCGCCGGGAATGCCGCGGTCGATGTTACCAGAGAGAATACGCTGGAGCAGCGTCGGGACTGACAGAGTATCCGTATCATAAATTATACAAGGGGGATTAATCATGGGCCGTATACTGTCCATAGACCGCAGAATCTGGTTTCTGGTCGGCGCGCTGGTGCTGATCGCCGCGGGAATCATGTTCGTCAAGATTCATTTTTTGAAATTCACGCTTCTGCCGTCGGCGGAACAGGAGGTGTGGCTTCTGGAATGCCGGGTGCGTTTTGAAACGCCGGGCGGCCCGGTCAAAGCACAGATTTCCATGCCCGACGAGCTTCCCGGTTATTTTCTGACCGGACTCAGCACAACGCCCGGTTTTTCATTCGATACGCGGGAGAAGGGGAACCGTCTGATTGCAAAATGGACGGGCAACGCGGATGCCGGAACTCAGACGATTCTGTACCAGATGCGGCTGATCCCCGATCCTTATTCCGGAATTTTCGCCGACTCGATGGACCCGCCGAAACATCCCGTCTGGGATAACGGTGTTGCCGCGGACTCCGCAATGGCGCTGCTCCGGAAAGCCGATCCGACCGGGACGACCGCCCCGGAGGTTCTGGTGCCGGCTTTGCTGAAACTGCTTCATGACCGGAATTCTGCCGAAGTCCGGGCCCTGCTGCCGGAAAACACGACGGGAATGCCGTTTATCCGTGTCGCGGAAAAACTGCTTGCGATGCGGGATCTGCCGTCGCGTCCGGTGGAGGGAATCTATCTCGTCGACCGCCGCCGCAGACAGCAGCTGACGCCTCAGCTTGAGGTTTTTTACGACAAGTTGTTCCATCGTTACGATCCCGTAACCGGAAAGCAGCTCAAGGGCGACGGCTTCATGCCTCTGCGGACCGGAAACGAACCGATCCTGCATATTGAGGGGGCAAAAAATCCGAAATTGTACATTTCCGTATTGAAGACGAGCATCAGCGCGGCGAACCTGAACCGTCTGCGCGGGGATATCATCCGCCATTCGTGGCTGCTGGATGTCTTCGGGTTCAATCTGCCGCTGGAGGAACAGAACATGTTCAAACAGTTTTCCATGCTGCCGCTGGCGATTCTCGTGATCGTGGCGGTGCGGAATCTGATCGGCGCGCAGACGATGGGAACGTTCATGCCGGTGCTGATCGCGCTTGCGTTTCTCAATACCGGACTCGTGGCGGGACTGATCTCTTTTGCCCTCATTATGACGGTCGGACTATTGGCGCGTTCGTATCTGACGCGTCTGAACCTGCTGATGGTTCCGCGGATTTCGGCGGTGGTGATACTGGTTATCATTCTCATGAAAATGATCAGCGTGATGGCATATACGTTCGGGTTCGGACCCGGACAGACGGTCACATTTTTCCCGCTGATCATTATTGCGTGGACGATTGAACGCGCGTCGATGATCTGGGATGAAGACGGCGCGCGCACCGCTCTGCGGCAGCTTGTGGTCAGCCTGCTTGCGAGCCTGCCCTGTTACTGGCTGATGGGCAGTCAGACGCTTCAGTACTTCTTCTTCTCGTTCCCGGAGATGAACCTGATCGTGCTGGCTGTGATTCTATTGATCGGAGTCTATACGGGCTATCGCCTTTCGGAACTGAAACGATTTCAACCTCTGGTGATGCCATGTTCGGACAAATTCTGAATTTTTTTGCGTCGCCTGACTCGCTGAAAAAAGCGGGCGTGCTTTCAATGAACCGGCGGAATCATGATTTTATCATGAAATACAATCAGCGGCGGTATTATCCGATGGTCGATGACAAACTGCTGACGAAGCGTCTGGCGGAGAAAGCGGGGGTTCCGTGCGCCGGATTGATCGGGTCGATTCACTGTCAGCATGACGTGAAGAATCTCGAAACCATGATTCGCGGAGTGGAAGGCGGGTTCGTAATCAAGCCCGGACACGGTTCCGGCGGACGCGGCATCCTGGTGATCCGCGACCATTCGGAAGGGCGGTTCGTCAAGAACGACGGGTGTGTGCTTTCGAGCCGGGAAGTCTACGGAGCCGTTACCGATATTCTCAGCGGTCTGTACAGTCTGGGCGGGCAGGTGGACTATGCGCTGATCGAACAGTGCATTCATTTTTCGGATGTGTTCCGCGATTACAGCTTTCAGGGAATCCCCGATGTGAGGGTGATCGTGTTCCGCGGTTATCCCGTGATGGCGATGATCCGTCTGGCGACGCGTCAGTCGGATGGGCGGGCGAACCTGCATCAGGGCGCTGTCGGGGTCGGGCTTTCCCTGAAAGACGGGCGTCCCTGTATGGCGGTTCAGAGCGGGGTACCGGTCACGGTTCATCCCGATACGGGCGCCCGTCTTTCCGAATTGCGGGTTCCGTTCTGGAAAGAGCATCTGGAACTTTCGGCGCGCTGTGCCGACATGATTAAACTCGGTTATTTCGGTGCGGATATTGTGATCGACAAAGAGCGCGGTCCCCTGCTGCTGGAGTTGAACGCGCGTCCGGGATTGGCGATCCAGATTGCGAACCATACGGGACTTGCCGCGCGGCTGGAACGGATCGAAGCGCTGCCGGAACATGTTCATGCCGACGCGGTGGAACGGGTGGCGTTCGCGCGGGAAACATTCGGCAGTTGAAGATTTCACAACCGCATGTATATTACCTCCCGAACAAGGAGGTTTTGCATGCTGACGGGAATAATAGCGGGGCTGCTTTCCGCATTTCTTCAAGCAGTGTCTTATGTGTGCAGTGCGGGATTCATGCGGAAATACCGTTCCTCTCTACGACTTGTGATTTTTTCACAGCTTGTGATGGGGGCGTTCTGCCTTCCCGCGGTTCCGTTTCTGATTCCTCCGGGACTTGACGGCCGGTACGGGGAATTTGCGTTCTGGACCGGGGTATGGGTTGTGGTGTTCGTCACAGGGCAGACCGCTTTTTTCAATACACTCCGGACGATCGAGGCAAGCCGTATGTCATCGCTGCTCGGCTTGAAGATCATTGTTCTTTCCCTGATTTCCGTGGTATTTCTGCGTCATCTTCTGAATCCTCTGCAGTGGCTCGCGGTGTTTATCAGCACGCTTGCGGCGGTGGGGATGAACTGGAGCGGAGGAAGCCGTTTCACCTGGAAAGGGATGTTCTGGCTTGCCGTCACGCTGGTGTTCTATTCGCTGACGGACATGACGGAGACCCGGCTGGTTCAGCTCCCGCAGGGATGCGGCATGTTCCGTGCGGCGATCGGTGTCGGCGTAACCTGCTATGCCGTGCTCGGAGTTCTGACTCTTCCGCTGCTGATCCGGTTCCGTTGGACGACGCGTCAATTCGTGCGCGCAATCCCGTTTTCCGTTGCCTGGTTCTTTTCGCAGGTGTTTCTGTTCCTCTGCTTCGGCCATCTGGGAACCGTGTTCGGCAATGTGATCCAGGCGAGCCGCGGGCTGATTTCCGTTGTCATCGGGATCGTTTTGTTCTATATCGGGCTCGGAAGACTGGATTCGGAGATCAGCCGCGCCATGTGGATCCGCCGGATTGCCGCCGCCGTTCTCATGACGGCGGGGATCGTTCTTTATTCTCTTGCTTCATGATGAGGATAACGCACAATGAAGTACTCCTGCATTATTTTTGATATTGACGGTACTCTGCTGGATTCGGAGCGGTTCAATCAGGCGACTCTGCAAACCGTGCTTCACAGATGGACCGGAAGATGGTATGATCTTTCCGAACTGGAATTCGCGCGGGGAATCCCCGGACTGGATACCGCCGCGCGGCTGAACATTTCCGATCCCGGACGGTTTCTGTTGGAATGGGAGGCGGAAATCGGAGCGAAACGAAGCGGGATCCGTCCCTATTCCGGAGTGGGAGCAATGCTGAAACAGCTCCGGGAACGGGGCGTCCGGCTCGGGATCGTGACATCCAAGACCCGCTGCGAGTTTCAGCATGATTTTGTTCCGTGCGGGCTGATGGGCTATTTTGAGCCGGACCTGATTGTCACAGCCGATGATACCGAACGGCATAAGCCGGATCCGGCTCCGCTTCTGGAAGCGCTGAAACGCGGCGGAGTCCCGCCGGAACAGCTGTTGTACATAGGCGATACTCTTTACGATTCCCGGTGTGCCGCGGGGGCGGAGGTGGCGTTCGGACTCGCCGTCTGGGGAGCGGGATCACTCCGGCACATCCGGGCGGATTATTACTTTTCCGTTCCGGAAGAGGTGGCGTCGCGTCTGGATGGCGATCGTTCGCTGTCGCCGTGGCTCCGGTGGGCGATGGAATTGCAGTTTATCGGGCAGGCGGGTGCCACTTATTCCAAAGACCGGTTCGATCTGGAGCGGTTTGAACGGCTGCGGGAAATTGCGGCGGAGATGGTTGCGTGGAAATCGGAACTTCCGCTGGACAAGGTTCATGAGCTCTTCTGTTCGGAAAAAGGATTTCAGACGCCGAAGCTGGATACGCGTGCGGCGGTTTTCCGTGACGGTAAAATCCTGTTGGTGAAAGAACGCGACGGTTTATGGTCACTGCCCGGCGGCTGGGTGGATGTTCTGGAGTCGATCCGTTCCAACACGGAAAAAGAGGTGCGCGAGGAGGCCGGATTGAGGGTTGCCGCGCTCCGTCTGATTGCGGTTCAGGACCGCAACCGTCACAATCCGCCGCCGTATGCTTACGGAGTCTGCAAAGTGTTTGTTCTCTGCGGGCTGATTGACGGGGAATTTCAGGAGAATATTGAAACGGTCTCCTGCGCATATTTCGGCGAGGATGAATTGCCACCGTTGTCGGAAGCCAAAAATACCGCTGCGCAGGTGCGGATGTGTTTTGCCGCCGCCGGAGATCCGCACTGGGTGCCGGTTTTTGACTGAAATCAGAAAAATGAAAGAAACAAGCGCCGATGTTCCGGGGCGGAGCATCGGCGCTTGTTTGTTGTTTGATACGCGGAATTACTTCTGCTGATTGTTTTCAAAATAACGGATCAGCTCTTCCGGGAGAGGGGGAATCTGCTGCGGCATGTTGCCGTTGCGCATGGAAACGTGTCCGAGCACTCCGGCGGCGACCGCGTTGCGGGCCGCGATGGGGATCGTGTTCGGGCGCTTGCCGTCACGGACAAAATCAAGGAAACTCTGTACAGCCCCCGGATCTGCACCGCCGTGGGTTCCTTCCGCAGGCTTGAGCTGATAAATAATATCCGGCGTTGTGCGTGGACCGCGGGTCGTCCAGACATGGATCTCGCATTTGCCGTGATCTCCGATGTTCTCAATGCGTCCTTTGGTGCCGATGAACGTGTAGTTGCGTTCCGCATCAGGGGTGTAGTGACACTGCATGTAGCAGGCCTGTGCTCCGTTTTCCAACTGCATCATGACCATATTGTGGTCTTCCACGTCGATGACAGGGGAGAAACCGGTCTGTTCAAGCGGCGGGTAGTGGTTTTCGTCCCAGCGGGCGCTGCCTTCGGTGTCTTCGGGACGGCGTTTGCATTTGTCGTAGACGGAGAGCATTCCCATTCCGACGACTTGTCTGGTGTAGCTTCCCATCAGCCAGTGCATGACGTCGATGTCGTGCGCGCCCTTCTGAAGAAGCAGTCCGGTGGTGTTTTTCTGTTCGGAATGCCAGTCGCGGAAATAGGCGTCGCCGCCGTAGTTGATGAAGTGACGGCACCAGCCGCACTGGATGTCGCCGATGGTGCCCGCGTCAATGATTTCTTTCATTTTGAGAATGGCGGGGAAGTAGCGCATATTGTGGCCGATGAACAGTTTCGAGCCGGTTTCGTACGCGGTGCGCAGAATGCGGTCGCAGCCTTCAATCGTGATTGCCATCGGTTTTTCGAGGAAAACGGCTTTTCCCGCCTGAAGCGCGGCAACCGCCTGTTCTTCATGGCTGTAATCCGGCGAGGCGATCATGACGGCATCAATTTCCTTGATTTTCAGCAGATCGGTGTAATTGTCAAACACCTGTGCTTCCGGGAACTTTTCATGGAAAGCATCGCGTGCGGAGGCTTTCGGATCGGCTCCGGCAATGATTTCCCAACCCTGTTCCGGCTTGTGCATCTGCCAACCGTTTCTGCCCCGTCCGCCAACGGCGATTAACCCGACTTTCATCATTTTCATCTGATTTTCTCCTTTTTTGTTTTCCGGATTGCCCGGATTTTTCCTTTCTTATTACAATATCAATAAAAATACAGAAAATCAATTTGTTTTCTTGCTTTTTCTTCAATATTAGATATATTAAATCAAACAAAAGATATGAAAAATTGATATATCGTATATTCCGGCATATTCCGGACGGGAGAGCTGATGGCGGATTTTCCATTTCAATTTCTGGTTGGTGCGGGCGGAAACGCCGATGCGCAGACTCCGGTGATCCGGCGGTCCGATTATTCCGCCTGTACGATCGAATATATCGTGAGCGGTTCCGGGTATCTGGAGGTCAACGGTGTGAGCAGCCGCCCCGGTCCCGGAGATATTTATCAACTTCCGAAACACAGCGATCACTGCTATTATCCGGACCGGAAAGATCCGTGGCAGAAACTGTTTATCGTTGTGGATGGAGATTTCATGGAAGAGCTGCTGAGGATTCACGGACTGACAGACATCTATCATATTCCGGACTGCCAGCACTTGAAACGCTGGTTCGAGCACTGGGTCCGTCAGGCGAAAGTTCCGCTGACTCAGGAGCAGTACGCGCTGGAATTTCACCAGTTCGTCGTGGAGCTTGCCGCGCATGTCCGTCAGGACCGCGACCGGAGGAATCCGTATGTGAAAGAACTGCACGATCAGTTGCTGTTTTCTCTGGAAAAGCCGTTTTCCCTTGCGGCGTACACCGCAAGGACTCCCTATTCGGAGGCTCATCTGATCCGGTTGTTCCGGGAGGAGTATCACACAACTCCCTGCGAATTCCGCATGGGAAAAAAGATGGAACAGGCGAGGACGCTTCTGCTCCATTCCAATTTATCGGTCAAAGAGATCGCGGAACGGCTGGGGTTTTCCAGTCAGTATCATTTCTCAAACAGTTTCAAATCCCGGTTCGGGGATTCTCCGCGGAAGTTCCGGCAGATGATCTGAAACGAATTGAGTTCCGCACCCAGAGAGTCGGCAACGAGTCTGCATTTTGCCATGAAAAGAAAGAGAATCGGGCGGCTGCTCCGGTTGAGCGTTTCAAAATTGCCCTGTCCTTTGGAAATGATAAGGTCGGCTGTTTCAAATGCCTCCCGGAATTCGGGGGAGGAGTGTTCCATGCTGATTCCCGGCGTGCAGTCTCCTGTGTCGATGATCCGGCGGACGAGTCCGTCGAATCCCGAATCCGCGACTTCGCGCCGGGTGACGTCGTTGAGGATCGGGGCGCCTTTGACGCAGAGTGTGATTTTGGGACCGCAGTGTTTGACGAGGAGCGTATCGAAAACCGCTTCCCCGCAGTTGTCCAGCAGATACAAAATATTTTCCGCGCGGTTGATCGCCTGCTCCGCCTGAATCAGAGCATTGCGATCGACCGGTTTCTGAAATGCAAGCCGAATCGTGTTTTTCGCCTGTTCCAGATCGAGGTCGCAGTTGACGCCGAAGTCGATGATGTTTCCGGCGATGGCAAGCCGGATCAGCGATTCGAAATCATCGGTATTCAGACCGTTTTCCTCCAGAAATTCCCGCAGAAGCTGTTTGGCGGCAACAGTCGATTCATCTTTCTGTTTCCGGTACGGATCGTGATTTCCGGTCACTTCCGCGGCATAGGCGTAGATTCTGCGCGCCATGACGGGCGGCGGCAGGTTGAAATCAAATCGGGCGATTTCCGCAAGCATGGTGCGGACGATTTGCGCCTGCCTGACGGGATCGCCGGTTTTCATGGCGGCGCTGACCGCGTTGCGGACGAGGCAGCTGATGCAGGATAAGTCAGTTTTCATTGTCGGTTCCTTTGTTGTCTTTATGGAGTAATATACACCGGGAACCGGCAAAAGAAAGCGGTGTGCGGCGTCAACCTCTCAAAATGTAAGTTCCGGCGGGAAACGTTCCGTTCCAGCAGAGACGGACGCGGCTGTCCGTATAGAACATCTGGAGGTTTGAGTTGTGGGTGATGTTCAGTTCGGAACCGTCCGCCTGAAGCTCAAAAAGCGAGGAGTCGAACGGTTTGGAGACGTTCAGCTCCGAATAGGCGATTTCGACCGTTTCGACAGCGGCGTCTTCCGAGACGGTGAAAGAGTGTTCCACATGATCGGGATCGAGTTTCGGCTGGGGGATCGGGATCGGCGTGCACCATTGCGCGCCGGGAACGTTTGCAGGACGCAGGCGGAACCACAGCGCACCTGTCGGATCGGCGGTCCAGGAGATCTCATCTTTGGAAAATGCGGCTTCGAGTCCGGCGGCGAGCAGGGCGAGCGTCCAGTTCTGATATGCGCTGAGTTCATTTGCCGGGACGGAAGCGGGAAGTGTGCTTGGGTCCAGAACTCCGAGAACCGTCAGGGGAATGACCGCATGGACCAGTTCCACCCGCTGAGCGGCCTGGTCGAGTCCGGCAAGGCGCAGTTCGAGACCTTTGGTCGGAATCTGTTCCAGATCCGCATATTCAAACAGTTTCCGGAGTTTTTCGGATTGAAACGTCAGGGAGAATTGAAAAATGCCGTGCGCGGGAATCGAGTCGGAAAGATATGAGGTGACTTTTGCCATCGGCTGTTTCAGAAGATCGGCGGAGGTTCCGGCGGGAAACTGTTCTGCATCCAGCTGTGCCGGAATATGGAACCGCCAGCAGCCGTCTGCCGCGGTCGCGGCGGTGTAATCAACCTCTGTGAGGCTGCCGTCCGCTCCGGTCAGGCGGAGAGTCCCTTTTGCGGGAACGGGCGTGTTCTCTTCTTTCAGAGTCAGCTGAATAATGCCGGTTTCTCCCGGTTCGCAGGAGACGACCGTTCCGGGATAGGCGTTGATATAGGTGTCGTCAGCGGCAAGCGAGGCGATGGACGGGGTGTATTCAAATTCCGTCAGCGGGGTCCACTCGGACGGAGTGTTTCCGCTTGTCGCGGTGACCAGACGCCATTCAAAGAGACGTTTTTCCCCGTAAGCGGCGGTGAACGGGTTGTTCAGGGAACGGAGACAGCCGTCCGCGTCGAATGCTTCTCCGGTTGTGACGTTGTAGTAGATGACAGTTTTCATTGGGCAAACTCCTTATCGGGTATGGATTTGCCCGCCGGAAAACTGTCAACCGACCGGGTCGGACAGCCGGGAGTTGTCCGACCCGGAAAACGTGCGGTTATTCCTCGTCGTCGGAGTGTCCCGCTTTGAACTTGTTGATGATCTCTGCCGCAACATTCGGCGGCATGACTTCATAACGGGCGAATTCCAGTTCAAACGAGCCGCGTCCCTGTGTCATGGAGCGCAGTTCCGTCGCATATTTGGAGAGCTCTGCGAGGGGGACTTCCGCTTCCAGAACCTGCATTCCGTCTTCGGCGTCCATGCCGATGATCCGTCCGCGTTTCTGGTTCAGATGCCCCGTGATGTCTCCCATGAATTCCGCCGGGGTGTAGATTTTCACCGACATGACCGGTTCCCGGAGAACCGGACTCGCCTTTTCCATCGCCGCGCGGAACGCTTTGCGGGCGGCGATCTTGAACGCCATTTCCGAGGAGTCGACATCATGGAATTTGCCGTCGTAAACGGTGACTTTGACGTTTTCGACGACGCATCCTGCCAGCGGTCCGCATGCCATTGCTTCCAAGACGCCTTTTTCGACTGCCGGGATATAGTTTTTCGGAATCGTTCCGCCGACGACCGCGTTTTCGAATTCAAACCGTTCCGCCGAGGGTTCGATGCGCAGATAGACTTCCGCAAACTGACCGTGTCCGCCCGACTGTTTTTTGTGGCGGTAATGCCCTTCGCCGCGTCCGTTGATGGCTTCGCGGTAAGGGATTTTCGGCGCGGTTACGCCGACTTCGACTTTGGCGATGTCGCGCAGGCGGCGCAATGCGATCTGGAGGTGCTGTTCGCCCATGCCGCTGAAAATGGTTTCGTGCGTTTCCTGATTGATCCCCACATGGAGAGTCGGGTCGCATTCGCAGAGCTTTTGGAGCCCGGTCATGATCTTGTCTTCATCTCCGCTCTTGACGGCGCTGATCGCATAGGAGAATACGGGGCTTGGGAAAGACATCGGCGACATGACGTGGCAGTTTGCAGATTCGCCGAGCGTATCGCCTGTTTTTGTCGCTTTGAGCTTTGCGACGCCGCAGATACAGCCCGGACATGCTTCGTTGATGGGAATCTGCGTTTTGCCGTTCAGGAAGATCAGCTGACCGAGGTGTTCTCTGGTTCCGTTGTTGAGATTGAGAATATCGCTGTTGGAGCGGATGTTTCCGGTAAGAACGCGGAAGAACGCGAACTGACCGACGTGCGGATCCAGGACCGTTTTGAAGACGAATGCGGCGGCGGGACCGTCCACGGCGGGTTTGACAATGGTTCCGTCGGAGGCGACACGGGTCCGTTCCAACGGGTTCTGGCTGATGTTGATGATACCGTTCATCACTTCGTCAACACCGATATCTTTTGCGACGCTTCCGGCGAAAACGGGGATCAGAGTTCCGGCTTTGAGGGCGTCATGCAGTCCCGCCATTATTTCTGCTTCGGTGAGCTGTTCTCCGCCGAGATAACGCTCCATCAGGGCCTCATCGGCTTCCGCAACGGTATCGAACAGGACTTCCCGGCACTGTGCGGCGTATTCTTTGAGTTCGTCCGGGAGCTGTGCCGGATCGCCGAGAACGCTGACGACCCGCTGGAAGTCCGGGCCTTTTCCGACAGGCAGCGTCATGGGAACGCAGACGTTTTTCCCGTATGCTTCCTGAAGCTGTGAGACGACCCGGAAAAAGTCGGCGTCTTCGCGGTCCAGACGGTTGATGAACGCCAGTTTGGGAATATCGAAACTCTTACCGAGCTTGAATGCGCGGGAGGCTCCGATCTCAAGGCCGTTTGCGCCGTCGAGCACGACGAGAGCGGCGCCGCTGGCGCGGTAAGCGGGGATGACTTCGCCGATGAACGGTCCGTATCCGGGCGTATCGGAGAAAAAGAAACGGAATCCGTTCCATTCGCAGCTCATGTAGGCGGTGTAGATGCTGGACCGTTTTTCCTGTTCATCCGGTGTAAAATCGGAGACGCTCGTTTTGGTGTCCACGGATCCCAGGCGGTCGACGGCTTTCGCCTTGTAGAGCATGAGGTCGCAGAGGGTGGTTTTACCGCAGCCGCTATGACCGGCTACGACGAAATTGCGGATCTTGGTCGGTTCGAATTTCATCATACGCTTCTCCATTCTTTTTAAGTTTTTTACGATACATAAAAATGCAGTGAGAACAATTAATGCCGCGTTCTGAAACTGACAATAACATCGGATTCGCGGATTGTCAATTCCCCGGAAAAGTTTTTTTGCATATTTTTTTGCATTCCGTTCAAAGTTTTTGTAAAAAAACGGATTTCCGGCTTTCATCTTGAGCAAACTGTGTGTATATTATGACATGTGCGAAGTCAAGCAACCATAAAGGAGCGTTTTCATGGCTTACGATAAAATCAAATTTCCCGCAGGAGATAAAATCACCGTTGCAGCCGACGGCAGACTCAATGTTCCGGATCATCCGCTGATCACCTATATTGAGGGCGACGGCATTGGCGCGGATATTACCAAAGCCTCCATGTATATCTGGAATTCCGCCGTTGAAAAGGCGTATCAGGGCAAACGCTCCATTGCGTGGACCGAAGTTTTTGCCGGAGAAAAGGCGACCAGGGTTTACGGCGAGGGAGTCTGGCTGCCCGAAGAGACTTTGCAGGCGATCGAGGAGTGCAAAGTCTCCATCAAGGGGCCGCTGACGACGCCGGTCGGCAAAGGCATCCGTTCGCTGAATGTTCAGCTGCGGCAGAAACTTGACCTCTATGTCTGTCTGCGTCCCGTCCGCCACTTTGCGGGCGTTCCTTCTCCGGTAAAAGAGCCGGAAAAGACCGATATGGTCGTGTTCCGCGAGAATACGGAGGATATTTACGCCGGGATCGAATGGGCGTCCGGAACGCCCGAAGCCCGGAAAGTTATTGAATTTCTGCAGAAGGAGATGGGGGTTTCCAAGATCCGTTTCCCGGAAACGTCCGGCATCGGCATCAAGCCGGTTTCCAAAGACGGTTCCGAGCGTCTGATCCGCGCCGCGATCCGCTACGCCATCGACAACAAGCGCAGAAGCGTGACCCTCGTTCACAAGGGCAATATAATGAAGTTCACCGAAGGCGCATTCAAGGATTGGGGATATGAGCTTGCCAGACGCGAGTTCCCGGAGGAAGTCGTTTCCTGGGAAGAGTGCGGCGGCGTTGCTCCGGATGGTAAAATCGTGATCAAAGACTGCATTTGCGATGCGTTCCTCCAGCAGATCCTGACCCGTCCCGCCGACTATGATGTGATCGCGACAATGAATCTGAACGGCGATTATGTTTCCGATGCGCTTGCGGCGTGTGTGGGCGGCATCGGCATTGCACCGGGAGCGAATATCAACTATATGACCGGCATGGCGATCTTTGAAGCCACGCACGGAACCGCGCCGAAATATGCCGGACTGGATAAAGTGAATCCGTCGTCGCTGGCGCTTTCCGGCGAAATGCTGCTGCGTCATATCGGCTGGACCGAAGCCGCCGATCTGGTGGTCAAAGGGATCGAAGGGGCGATTTCCGCAAAGAAAGTCACCTACGATTTTGCACGCCTGATGGAAGGTGCGACCGAGCTGAGCTGTTCCGGATTCGCCAAAGCGGTTGTGGAGGCGATGTGAACATTCCCGCGGACCGCAATATTTCAGGAGACGTCGTCGTGCGTCTCCTGGAGAAAGAGCCGGCGTTCGACTATTCCGCCGATGTGGAGGCTCTGTATCGCGGTGCGGGGTGGATCGGGGAAGGCGATTCCGCGGAATTCATTCCGCAGATGCTGAAAAATTCGTTCTGCGTTGTCGGTGCGTTTTACCGGGGGCGGCTGATCGGCATGATGCGGGCGCTTTCCGACGGGATCAGTGATGCGTATTTGCTGGATATGGTGGTGCTGAAAGAATTCCGCGGACACGGGATCGCGTCGCGGATTTTGGAAACGATTGTCTCCAGCCTGAAAAATCTTGGAATCGACTGGATCGTCTGCATATCGGTCCCGGATGTTGAGAAGCTGTATCTCAAATACGGCAAAACGATGGACCGGCATACTCCGATCCGTTTTCTGTAACACGGAGTGAGGGGGCTATGGATCAATTTGTATTTGAGCGTTTCAAACGGGTCACCATCGGGGACCGTTCCGTACTGGAGCCGCTGCTGCTTGCTTCCGAGCCGGCGACCTGTGAATCGAATTTTCTGAATATCTTCGTCTGGGGGCATATTTACAATACCCAATATCAGGTTTACGGCGGCAGACCGTATGTCTATCTGGAAGAAGAGGACGAACTTCTGTTTCCGGGGGCGGTGAATGGCGTCTACCCATCGCCGTCCGAGCTGGCGGCGGTTTCCGCGGAGATGCGGGCGCACGGCAAAAACGGGATCATTCATCAGGTGAAAGCCGATTACATGGAGATTTTCCCGGAATACACGGAATATTTCCGCGCCGAACAGGTGATCGAGGACATCGGGGAATATATTTACAGTCTTCAGGATCTTGTGGAACTGCGCGGTTCCAAACTGGCAAAAAAGAAAAATCTGATTTCCCAGTTCAAACGTCTGTATCCGGATTACCGGGTCGTTCCGCTGACCGCCGCACAGCTGGCGGACTGCAGGGCGCTTGCCGATTCCTGGCGCGAGGCCAAACTTGCGACGAACCCCGATCATGCGGAGGGGATCGTGGAGGAACACGAGGCGCTGGATCTGACATTTGATAATTACGCGAATCTGTCTATTGAGGGTGTCTGTATCTACGTCGGGGAAAAACTGGTGGCGTTTGCCATGTGCAGCCGGGTCAATTCCGAACTGTTCACGATTCATTTCGAGAAAAACGATCTGAACTGCAAAGGATCGGGTCAGATCATCAATCAGGAGACTGCGCGCGCACTGCTTCCCCTCGGCAAGTATATCGACCGCGAGCAGGATCTCGGTGTGGAGGGGCTGAGACACGCGAAAATGTCGTATCAGCCGATTCAGCTGCTCCGTAATTACAATCTGATTCCTCTGGAGGGCTGACGTGCGGATCGCGATGGCAATTTTCCGGGCAATACCGGAAAACGGGATGCGGAACTGTCTGCTGCGGATTGCAGAGGCGGCGCGCCGTCGCGGTCATGAGATTATCGTGTACACCAGTGAATGGAAAGAGGAATCCCCCGATTTCATCCGGGTGGTACGATTCAATATTCATTCGTCACAATATCACAAGCGGACACGCGAGTTCTTTTTCCGTCTCGCCGATGCCGTGCGGGAGGATAAACCTGCCGCCGTTCTGGGATTCAACCGCGGTCCCGGTCTTGACTATTATTTCACCGGAGGCAACTGTTTCGTTTTTACCGAGAAGCAGAACCGGAGCGGCGTATATCGCCTGTTCAACCGGGAGTATGCCACGCGCGCGGCATTGGAGCAGGAGGTGTTTTCGCCTGCTTCCGGAACCGGGATTTTTTATTTCGGCGAAGAACAGAAGAAGCAGTTCATCCGCACATTCCATACCCCGCCGGAACGGTTTATCCGGCTTTCCCCCTCCGCGAATCAGGATTGCCGCCGGACGGCGGATTATGAGTTCCTGCGGGCGGAGAAACGGCGTCAGCTTTCCGCCGGAGAGGATCAGCTCGTTCTGGTGCAGGTTGCCGCGAATATGATGCAGAAAGGGGTGGACCGGACAATTCTTGCGACAGCTTCCCTGCCGGAGGAGATCCGCCGCCGCGTGCGTCTTTGTCTGATCGGACGCGACATCCCGAAACTGCATCGTCTTGCCGCGGAGCTTGGTTTGGACGGACAGATTCTTTTTACGGGAGCGCTCCACGACATCCGCGATTATCTGTTTGCCGCGGACCTGATGGTGCATCCCGCCCGGTTTGAGGTGACGGGTCCGATGCTGCTGGAGGCGCTGGATGCGGGGCTTCCCGTTCTCTGCACCGATACTTGCGGCTATGCGGATTATGTGACGAAATCCCATGCGGGCGGAACCGTTTCCGGAAAAGGATTCGATCAGATGGAATTGAACGCCTCCCTGCTTTCCTTTCTTTGGAATGCCGGCCAGTTGAAATATCTTTCGGAATACGCGCTTGATTTTATGAAACATCATGATACATTTGCATATGCCGATATGGTTGTGGATGTTCTGGAACAGAAAGGTAGCCATGCAGTCCGTTGAAATATCCCCGGAACTTGCGCCGCTTCTGAGCGGTGATCCGTTTGCGAAAGCCTTTGCGGTCGAGGGCAGGGTGTTCCGCAATGTCAAAAACCGCAAAACGGTCCGTTTTCTCTGGAACGGCAAACCGTATTTCATCAAGATGCACCGGGGTATCGGCTGGGGGGAGATCTTCAAGAACTGGTTTCAGTTCAAACGTCCGGTGCTTGGTGCGTCGAACGAATTCCGGGCGATCCGTCACATGGAGGCGCTCGGACTCGACACCATGCGCGCCTGCGCGTTCGGGGAACGCGGATGGAATCCCGCCGCACGGGAATCGTTCATTATTACGGCGGAACTGGAAAACATGATTCCGCTTGAGGATTTCTGCCGTGACTGGAACGTCAATCCGCCCGATCCGGAGCTGAAACGCCGTCTGATTACGCGGCTTGCGGAAGTCTGTTCCGTCATGCACTATTCGGGACTCAATCACCGCGATTGTTACATCTGTCATTTCCTGCTGGACAAGACCGCTTTTGCGTCCGGAGAGATCCGGTTGTTCGTGCTGGATCTTCACCGTGCGGAGATCCGGGCGCGTATTCCGCGCCGGATGCGGGTGAAGGACCTTGCGGGGATCTTTTTTTCGTCGATGGACCTCGGACTTTCCCGTCGCGACGCGTTGCGCTTTATGGCGGTTTACCGTCGTGGCGGCGCGCTGGACGCCCGGCTGTGGCGGGATGTGTATGAAACAGCCGTCCGTCTCTACCGGAAGGAGTGGAAAAAGGAGCCGTCCGGATGTCCGGAAATGAAAAACTCCTGAAACATCTTCCGCCCGCCGGAGAACTGGAAGAGGAGTTCGTCCGGTCGGCGAACGGTCCCGGCGGACAGAACGTGAACAAGACCGCGACCGCCGTCCGTCTGACGTTCCGTTTTATGGAAAGCACTGTTCTTTCCGATGAAGTGAAACAGCGTCTCCGTGCTCTCTGCAATGCGGACTTTGTTTCGTTTCTTGCGCGGGAATCGCGGAATCTTCCGGATAACCGGGAGGCGGCGCGGTGCCGTCTTGCCGCGCTGATTGCATCGGCAAAACAGGTTCCGCGCAAGCGCCGTCCCACCAAACCGACCCGTGCCTCGCAGGAGCGCCGTCTGAGCGGGAAATCCCGCCGTTCGGAGATCAAAGCCGGGCGCGGCAAAGTGGATTACTGAAGCGTTTTACAGCATCGACACGGGGTCGATGTCCAGATAAACTGAAATTCCGCGCGGCTGGTTGCGGCAGGTCTCGTAACGCAGAGCCTGTTTGAGTCTGCCGAGTTTTCCCGCCCGGAATGCTGCCATGTAACGGTATTTTCCCTTGATGCGTTCGATGGGGGCGGGCATCGGTTCCGTGATTTCCGTTTCCGGGTCCAGATACGGCCGGATCCGTTCCATGAGCTGAGCGGCGTAGGATTCGATCGCCTGCGGATTCTCCCCGTCGAAATGAAGAGTCAGGACATGACCGTAGGGGGGAAACTTGAGTTCTTCCCGGATTGGCAGTTCGTCGGCATAAAACGTGTCGCAGTCGTGGTTTGCGGCGGCGATGATTGCGGAATTGAACGGATTGCTGGTCTGGATCAGCACTTCCCCGCGGTGTTCGCCGCGTCCGGCGCGTCCCGCAACCTGGGTCAGAAGCTGAAATGTGCGTTCCGAGGCGCGGAAATCGGGAAGGAAGAGCCCCATGTCCGCATTTACCACGCCGACGAATGTCACATTCGGGAAATCGAGTCCCTTGGCGATCATCTGGGTCCCGATGAGAATGTCTATTTCGCCGCGCCGGAATTTGCTCAGGACTTCCTCGTAAAGACTCGGACGGGTCATGGAGTCGGAATCCATGCGGGCGATGCGCGCCCCCTTGAAGACGGCGAACGCCATATTTTCGATTTTTTCCGTTCCGGCGCCGGAATAACGGATTTTTTCCGTTCCGCACTGGGGGCATTTTTCGTAAGCGGAGATCATCGCGCCACAGAGATGGCAGGTGAGAATCTGCATTTTGCGGTGATAGGTATACGCGGCGGAGCAGTCCGGACAGCGCGCGACGAATCCGCATTCTTCGCAGATCATCTGTTTGGCGAATCCGCGGCGGTTCAGGAAGATGATGCTCTGTTCGCCCTGACTGAGCCGGTCGCGCACAGCCCGGATCAGTTCCTGCGAGAGCACCGGACGTTTGCCGTCGTCGCTCTCTTCGCAGCGCATGTCGATAATGCGGACTTCGGGAAGAACGATGGCGGGATCGCTGCGCTTGAGCATGCGGGCGTGAGCGTATTTTCCCGAAACCGCGTTGTGATGCGATTCCAGGGACGGGGTGGCGGAACCGAGAATCACCGTTGCACCTTCCAGTTTCCCGCGCATGACGGCAACGTCCCGTGCGTTGTACCGCGGGGCTTCGGACTGCTTGTAGGATTGTTCGTGTTCTTCATCGACGACGATCAGTTTCAGGTTTGTGAACGGCGCGAACAGCGCGGAGCGTGCACCGACCGCGATGCGGACGCGTCCCGAATGTACTTTCATCCATTCGTCGTGGCGTTCCCCCTCGGAGAGTCCGCTGTGGAGAACGCTGACCATGTTGCCGAACCGTGCACGGAACCGTTCGACGGTCTGCGGAGTCAGTGAAATCTCCGGGACGAGTACGATGGCTTCACCGCCGTTTTCGAGCGCTTTGGCGATGGATTGCAGGTAGACTTCCGTTTTTCCGGAGCAGGTGACTCCGTGCAGGAGAACCACATGCCGGCTGTTCTTTCCCTCCATTGTTTCAAAGATGATGCGGAGAGCCTCCGCCTGTTCCGGAGTCGGCGGAAGCGGTGCGGTCGGGATCACGGTTGCCCCCTTGAACGGATCGCGGTCGTCAATGACCTCCTCCCGTGCGACGAGCCCCGATTTGACCAGAGCGTCGAGAGCGCCTTTACCCGCGCCCGACTTGAGCAGAAGAATATCCTGCGGCAGTTCGTGTTCCAGCATCAGATTCTTGAGCAGGGCGGCACGCGCCTTCGCCCGGCATCCGTTCCGTTCGATGAACTCCGCCGCCTTTGCCGCGTCATTCAGCCGGCAGTGCGGACGGGTTTTATGTTTGATCTTTCCGTTGCGGACCGCTCCGGGAAGGAGACTGCGGACCGCCAGTTCGCGCGGACAGCAGTAATAGAGCGCCATCCACTCCGCAAGTTTGAGCAGCGGATCGGGGATGTCCGGCGAGTTGGCGCAGAGAGAATCAATCGTACGCAGATCGGGGAAGTCGGAATGATCCGTGATCTCCATGACATAGCCGCTCCGCATCGACGCGCCTTTGCCGAACGGAATGTTGACTTTGCTTCCGGTTTTGACCGTCCCGACCAGATGATCGGGGATACGGTAGTCGAAAAAACGGTCGAGCGAGAGATTCAGTGCAATCCTGGCGATGGTTCCGTGCATGATCAGTCCAGTGCGAGCTGCTGCAGAACAGCATTGTGGAGCGTTCCGTTTGAAGCGACGATTCCGCGCTGCGGATAATCGGGACCTCCGGAGAAGTCGGTGATCGTTCCGCCCGCTTCCGTGAGGATGATTCCGCCCGCGGCGACATCATACGGCTGAAGTTCCATTTCCCAGAAGAAATCGGCGGTTCCGGCGGCGACGGAACAAAGGTCGTAAGCGGCGGATCCGTAACGCCGGATGTCGCGGATCAGCGGAGCCAGACGGCAGAAGTGCGGGAGATTGTTCTTCGGCAGGCCCGCCCGCAGACATGCGAATCCGGTTATGCCGAGACTGTTTGCCAGTTCTCCGCACGGGGAGACGTGAATCGGTTTCCCATTGCAGAACGCCCCGCCGCCGAGGATGGCGGAATAAAGTTCTCCGAGACGCGGCACGCAGACTGCGCCCGCATACGGTCTGCCGTCCCGGAAGAGTCCGATGGAGACGGAGTACATCGGGGAGCCGTGGACGAACGACGTCGTACCGTCGATGGGGTCGATGACCCAGAGATATTCCGATTTTCCGGTGTTGGTGGTTCCGCCTTCTTCGCCGAGAACCGCATGATCCGGGTAAGCGGCGGCGATTTCGCCGCGGATGAACTGCTCGACTTTGCGGTCCACGTCGGTTACGAGGTCTTTGGCGTTTTTGAAATGGATTTCGTCGCTGGAGAAGTGCTTCCGTTCCTCCAGAGCCATTTTTCCGGCGGTTTCAGCCAGATTTTCAATAAATTTCAGCATGAAATACCTCTGCGCGTTTGTGTAATTGACATTTATGCATTATAATACCGTATGTTTGCGAAAATTCAACCTTGGAACGAAAGAAACAGATATGACTTCTGACTGCAGTATTTTGGAGAACAGCTGTCTGAAAGGACTTTACCGGCGGATCGTATTTTCCGCACCGGAGATCGCCGCGAAAGCGGAACCGGGACAGTTTGTTCATATTCGCATTCCGACTTTGCGCGACCGTGTTCTGCGCCGTCCGTTCAGCATCTGCGGTTATGATCCGCAGGCGGGAACGCTGACCGTTGTCTACAAAGTGGTCGGAGCCGGGACTTCGGAGCTTGCGGAGACGCTCCCCGGACGGGTGTGCGATGTGATGGGGCCGCTCGGCAAGGGCTATCCGATGCCGTCCGCGGACGAGACCCCGATTCTTGTCGCGGGCGGGTATGGTTCCGCCGCGATTCTGCCGCTGGCGGAACGCTCGGCGGAAAAAGGCATTCTGCTGCTCGGAGCCCGGTCTTCCGCCGACATTATCCTGACGGAGGAGTATGAAAACGCCGGATATGAGGTCCGGCTTGCCACACAGGACGGCTCGCTCGGACGGAGAGGGCTTGTGACCGAACTGCTGGACGGCGCGCTTGCCGATGCGAAAAAAACTCCCGTTCTTTACGCCTGCGGGCCGACTCCGATGCTGATGGCGCTCGGAAAGATCGCCGTGGAAAAGAACGTGAAATGCTATCTGAGTCTCGACCAGCACATGTGCTGCGGGATCGGAGCGTGTTTCGCATGTGTCGTTAAAGTGAAAGATCCTTCCTCGCCCGACGGATGGCGGTATTCCCGCTCCTGCAAGGAAGGTCCTGTCTATACAGCTGACGAGGTGTATTATGAAGCCTGATCTCTCAGTGAAACTCGGACCGCTGGTTCTTGCCAACCCGGTCATGACCGCTTCCGGAACATTCGGTTATGGAAGCGAATACGAAAACTTTTTCGATCCCGCGCTTCTCGGAGCGGTCGTGGTTAAAGGCGTTGCACCGAAACCGGTGCACGGCAATCCGACGCCCCGCGTCGCCGAGGTGACGGGCGGAATGCTCAATGCAATCGGTCTTCAGGGGCCCGGAATCGACAAATTCCTCCACGATGAACATTATCTGCCGTGGCTGAAAGCGCACAAATGCACCACGATCGTCAACATCTGGGGAAAAAGCGTGGATGATTACCGCTATGTCGCGGAACGTCTTGAGGCGGAACCGGATGGCATTGCCGCTTTGGAGATCAACGTTTCATGCCCGAACGTCAAGGAAGGCGGTATTTCGTTCAGTTCTGATACCGGAGCGATGGGCAGGGTGATTGCGGCGGTCCGCTCCGCAACGAAACTTCCGCTGATCACAAAGCTGAGCCCGAATGTGAAGAGTATGCCGGAATTCGCCAAAGCCGCCGCCGACAACGGAAGCGACATCGTTTCCATGATCAATACGATTCCGGCAATGGCGATCGACATCGAGACGCGCCGACCGAAGATCGCCAACATCACCGGCGGGCTGAGCGGTCCGGCGGTAAAACCGGTCGCAGTCAAGATGGTTTACGAGACCGCGCGGGCTGTGGATATTCCGATCATCGGCATGGGCGGTATCTTCTCCGCGGAAGACGCCGTGGAATTTCTGCTTGCCGGAGCTTCCGCAATCGCGGTCGGCACGGCGATTTTTGCCGATCCGATGGCTCCCGTGAAGGTGCTTGACGGCATTTCCGCCTATCTGGAGCATCACGGATGCAAGTCCGTGAATGAGATCATCGGACAGGTCCGGGTGTAAGCAGACCGGGAAATGCGCCGCCGTTCAGCGTCCGGAAAGCAATCGCAGGACCTCGGCGGCGCAATGACAGCCGAAGAGAGTCGGCATATAGGAGATCGTTCCGAGAACGGAACGCTTGTTGTTTTCCGTGATCTGCGGATCAAATACCGCCTGTCTGATCGGCGGTTCCGTTGAGAAGACCGCCCGGCATCCGGTCCCTTTCAAGCCGAGACGGTGCAACTGCTGCCGCACCGCTTTCGCCAGAGTGCAGTTGAAAGTTTTGTCCAGATCCGCGCAGCGCACGCATTCCGGATTTTTTCGGGCTCCGGAGCCCATTGACGAGACGACCGGGAGATTCCGGTTCAGACAGCCGGCGATCAGATGCACTTTCGGCGCCAATGTGTCGATCGCATCAAGCACGCAGTCATAAGGCGCCGCGTCAAGGAGAGCTTCCAGATTGTCGTCTTTGAGAAACTCGTTGCGGACTTGCAGATCCAGCGCCGGATTGATCGAAAGCAGACGCTCCGCCATTGCTTCCGCCTTGGATTGACCGACGGTATGCGTCGTGGCGATGAGCTGCCGGTTCCGGTTGGAATCCTCCACGACATCGCCGTCCACAATGGTGAGTCTGCCGACGGCGGTCCGGGCGAGAAGTTCCGTTGCGATCCCGCCGACGCCGCCGAGTCCGACGCACAGAACGTGTGCGTGTGCGATTCTTTCGAGAGCCTCTTCACCGAGAAGAAGCTCCGTCCGGGACTGCCAGCCGGTGTTCATTTCCGGAACACCCGTCTGAAATTTTCGGCGATCTGCTCTTTGAGTTCCTCAACGTCGCAGCCGCGCAGCTCCGCCGCCGTCTGATAAATGCGGTCGATCGGAAGAACGCTTTCGTCGGTTTCCAGAAAGAAGCTGTCGGAGTCGATTTCGCCGATCACGCCGCGCGCTTTCGACTGTTCTTCCGTGATCGCTTCGCCGAACGAGAGCAGAATGTTGTGTTTCAGAAGGGATTCCGCCGTTTCCAGAGAACTGCGGAACCCGTGAACGATCCAGGTCTGTTCCGGCGCGTGGTGTTTCTTGATGTGCAGGATCTCCTGCCAGCTGCGGACGGAGTGCACCACAACCGGAAGGGCGTATTTGAGCGCCAACCGGATCTGGGCGATGAATACTTTTTCCTGCACGTCGTGCGGAACGAGGGCGAATTTGTCAAGACCGCATTCGCCGACGGCGATCACCGCACCGGGATTTTCCGCCAGCACGTCCTCCATGATCCGGAGGTCCCGTTCCAGGTATTCCGTGTCGATATTTTTCGGATGGATGCCGATTGTGAAGCATGCGGGCAGTTCTTCGCCTTCGCCCGAAACATCGGGAAAAAGGTTCTGGACCCGCATCACGCCCGCGCTGTCGGGCATGAAAGAGTGAGTGTGAAAGTCGATGTAAGACGGAGGCTTGTTGTCCTCCAGCGCATGATCTTCCTGAGACATCTTGATTCCTTTATGTTAAGTTAATCGCATACGCGCGACAAATGAAGCATCGCAATCTGCGCTCATCGGGAGCGTGCGGAGTGTGCCGTCGGTCATGGAGCCGTCCGGAGCGGGGAAAGGCTCCGGATGAAATTCCGGATGACGGGAGAGAAAATCGCGGACGATCTGTTCGTCCTCGCATTCAAACAGGGAGCAGGTTGCGTAAACGAGCACACCGCCCTTGCGGACGCCTGCCGAAGCGGTTTCGAGGATCTTCGCCTGAATCGCGGTCAGTTCTTCGACGCGTTCCTGCGGTGTAGTCCAACGCCCGTCCGGATTCCGCCGCCAGCGTCCTGACGAGGAGCAGGGGGCGTCGATGAGAACACCGTCGAATTTCCCGGCATTCCAATGCGGGGGCTGTGTTCCGTCCCATGCCGCACAGCGGATATTCGGGAATGCCGCCCGCGCCGCCCGGTGCTTGAGATCCTCCAGCTTATAGGCTCGGATATCGGTCGCGTAAACGGAGCCTTTGCGGCGCATCATATCCGCCAGCTGGAGCGATTTTCCGCCTCCGCCCGCGCAGACGTCCCACCAGGACTCGCCCGGCTGCGCCATGCACGCTTTGCCGATACACTGCGACGAGAAATCCTGAATTTCAAATTTTCCCGCAAGGAATTCCGGCGTCCGGTAAAGACTGCCGCGGGCATCGGCTATTTTCAGGGATGACGGGGAGTACGGAACCGGTTCCGCCGCGAAACCGCTGCGGTTCAGATCCGCAATCAGAGCCGTAAGATTTTCCGTCTGCGCACGAAGCCACATCGGGGGGCGTTTCTGCATGAAAAGTGGAAGTTCCGGATTGTCCCGGAGCGTTTCCGGAAGTTTGAAGCGGAACCATGCGGGAAAAAGATTCCACGGATCCGGCTGTCCGGGAAGAGAAAGCAGGGTGGCGAACCGTTCCCCCGGAGCGGAAAGCGCCGCCGCGCGCAAGTATGCATCGGCGGAAAAACCGGATTCAAGCGCCCAACAGAGAGCCGCATCCGACGTGATTCCCTCTGCTGCGGAAGAAGCCGCGAGTGCAAGCGGAAGATTTTCCGCAATTCCCGCATGACACAGCCAGCCGTACCAGCGGAAGTATGCGAACAGAGTGTCGGAGATGAAACGGCGGTCCCGTGAGCCGATCCGTTTTTCCCTGCGGAATTTTGCGGCGGCAAAGTGATCCGCCGTTTCTCCATGGCGCAGAACGACCTCCAGAGCTTCCCTGATGAAGAGCAGACAGAAATTCGCCTGTGCTTTTGCGATCCCGCCGTTTTTTATGGTACTCATAACAGGTTGTGGTGCTCCGTCAGGATTTTTTGTGCTTCAGAATCACCGCTCCGAGCCACGGCAGGCGCAGAGTGATATGCCAGGGCTGCCCGTGATACAGACCGTCCTGCGTCCGCATGGGACTGGAATTCAGAAGATTCGTTCCGCCGTATTCGGAACGGTCGGTATTGAAGACTTCCTCCCATTCGCCGGGGAGGGGAATGCCGGTCGTATAGCTGTCCCGCACGACCGGTGTAAGATTCAGGATAATGACGACCGGTTCTTTGTGTTCCCGGTCCCAGCGGATGAACGAAACAACCGACTGGCGGTAGTCGCCGCCGTCAAGCCACTGAAAGCCGTTCGGGGTGAAATCATCGCTCCACAGCGCCGGGTTGCCGCGGTAGAAACGGTTGAGATCGCGTACCATTGCCTGCATGGCTTTATGCTGCGGGTAATCAAGCAGATTCCAGTCGAGCGGAGCATTGGAATTCCATTCGATCCATTGTGCGAATTCGCCGCCCATGAAGAGCAGTTTTTTGCCCGGATGCATCGCCATGTAGGCGTAAAGAGCGCGGAGATTGGCGAATTTCTGCTGATAGTCTCCCGGCATTTTATTGAGAAGGGAACGTTTGCCGTGGACAACTTCGTCATGGCTCAGCGGCAGAACGAAGTTTTCCGAGAACGCATAGAGCAGGGAGAACGTCAGTTTGCCGTGATTGTAACTGCGGTAAACGGGATCAAGTTCCATATATTCGAGCGTGTCGTGCATCCATCCCATGTTCCATTTGAACGTGAAGCCGAGTCCGCCGAGATAAGACGGTTTGGAGACTCCGGGCCATGACGTCGATTCTTCGGCGATCATCGCAATGCCGGGATACTGTTCGTGAGTGAGTTCGTTCAGACGCTTCAGAAAAGCGATCGCTTCGAGATTCTCGTTACCGCCGTATTTGTTCGGGATCCATTCCCCGGCTTTGCGGGAGTAGTCCAGATAGAGCATGGAGGCGACCGCGTCGACGCGGAGGCCGTCCACATGGAAACGGTCGAGCCAGTAGAGCGCGCTGCCGATCAGAAAGCCGCGGACTTCGTTGCGCCCGAAATTGAAAACATAAGTTCCCCAGTCTTTCTGTTCCCCCTGGCGCGGATCCGCATGTTCATAAAGCGCCGTTCCGTCGAACCTGCCGAGAGAGAATGCGTCTTTCGGGAAATGGGCGGGAACCCAGTCCAGAATCACGCCGATTCCGAGCGAGTGCATGTGATTGACGAAATATGCGAAATCCTCCGGTGTTCCGAACCGGGCGGTCGGAGCATAGAAGCCCGTGACCTGATAGCCCCACGACTGATCGAGCGGATGTTCGCAGATGGGGAGGAGCTCAATATGCGTATACCCCATATCCAGCACATAGTCTCCGAGAGCGTGTGCGAGCTGACGGTAATTGTTGAAATCGTCTTTTCCCGTTGTCGGGGTTGTTCCGGGACCCTGCCAGGAACCGAGATGCACTTCGTAAATGTTCATCGGAGAGTGCTGAATATCGGTCGCCGCGCGTTTTTCCAACCATGCGGAGTCGGTCCATTGGAACGGCGCCGGGTTTGCGACGATTCCCGCATTGGAAGGACGGAGTTCCGTCTGCCACGCATAGGGATCAAGCTTGGTGAACACGTCGCCGTTTCTGGTCCGGATCTCGTATTTGTAAACCTCTCCCGCTTCGAGGGCGGGAATAAACAGTTCCCAGATACCGGAATTGCCCATCAGGCGCATGGGGGAACGGCGCCCGTCCCAGCAGTTGAAATTGCCGACAACGGAGACCCGTTCCGCATTGGGCGCCCAGACGGTGAACCGGACGCCGGGCACGCCGTCGACAGTCATGCAATGTGCGCCCATTGCATTGTATACGTTATGATGTTCGCCGGAATTGAACAGATAGAGATCCATTTCCCCGATGGCGGGAAGAAAGGAATAGGGATCACGGGAACGGAATGTGGTGCCGTTCCCGAACTGTTTCTCCACTTCGTAAGCGAAAAACTTTTTTACTGGGAATTCCGCTGCGAACAGTCCGGCGTCATGGATTTTTGTCAGGACGGCTGCTGTCTGAAACTCTTTTCCGCGAAAGACCGTGACGGCTTCCGCCATCGGGTCGAAAACCCGGATCAATATTCTGCCGCCGGGACCGGAGTGCATACCGAGAATGGAATGCGGATCGGCTGTGCGCCCATCCAACAGCGCACGGAGCTGATCCGGAGCCGGAAGCAGATTTGTTTCATTTTTTTTCATAACCGACCTGTTCCTTGTTTCCGGAGATCAGGGATCGACAAGTGCGAACATCATATTGATCTTCGCGATTGCTTCCCCGTCCACATTGATGAAGCCTTCGCCTTTGCCGAACCGGGATTTGGTTTCCGGAATATCAATTTCCAGAACGAGCTGATCGCCGGGCAGGACCGGTTTGAGGAATTCCGCATGGTCAATCGCCATGAAGTACGCAAGTTTGCCGCGGTTTGCTTCGTTGGAAAGCATGATGATCGCTCCCGCCTGCGCAAGAATTTCCGGCTGAACGGATGCGGTCAGAACGGAATAGCCGTCGTCATAACGGCGGAACGCGGGTTCCTCCGCCGTGACGTTTTTGACCGCCGTGGCGTGCGGACCATCGAGCTTGGAAACGTAATCAACAAAGAGGAACGGATAGCGGTGCGGGATGAGTGACGCGATCTTTTCCACGTCCATGGGACTGGATTCGCTCTTGTCGAATTCGTTGAATCCGGCGGGCATCGTCGGCTGGACTTTGGCGCGGACGCCCAGCGTCAGCTGAGCCTGACAGGTCACACCGGAATTGTTTGCGGCGGTCGCGGAAAGGGTGACGGTATCCGAGGTTTCGGAAATGATCTCCGCAGTCAGCATGATCCGGTCACCGGGATTGTTGGGACGGCGGAATTTGACTTTGTTCAGTTCCTTGACATAGAGATCGCCTTTGCGGTCCGGATCAAGTTTTTTCCAGACGGCGAGTTCTGCGAGCTGCGCCATGGACTCCACCTGAATTACGCCGGGAACGATCGGATGGTGCGGGAAATGTCCCGGAAAATACCATTCGTTCATGGAGACGCTCTTGAGTCCAACCGCTTTTCCGGAATCCTCCAGACAGACGCGGTCGAGAAACACCATTCTGTCCGTGTAGGGCAGCTGGCGGAGAATTTGATGGTGTGTCAGGATTTCAGACATCCGATTTTTCCTTTCTTCTGTAAACCTTATTGTACTGATTCTTGTTTTTTGTGATTTGCCGCATATTGCGTCAGCATTTCCGCCGCCAGTTTGACGTGGGTCGGATGACCGGCTTTGACCGCCGTGACTTTGGCGCGTACACGCATACCGGTCAGATAAATGTCTCCCACAAGGTCCATCATCTTGTGGCGGGCGAATTCTTCGGGATGACGCATCCCGTCTTTGGAGATAACCGCACCGTCGTGCATGATAACGGCATTGTCGAGGCTTCCGCCTTTGACGAGTCCGGCGCCGATCAGCTGGGAGAGCTCCCGGAAAATGCAGAAGGTCCGGGAATCGGAGAGTTCCCGTCCGAAACTTTCCGGAGTGACGATGCAGGAAAACTCCTGTTTGTCAAGCGGCGTTGCTCCGTATTCCACCCGGCAGACGACTTCAAAATGATCCGCCGGTTCCAGCAGAAGACGGCTTTCCCCGGCTTCGATCTGAATCGGGGCGCTTGCCGTCCAGTAGTTGGCAGGAGCGGAAAGCCGCTGCAGGCCCGCTTCCTGAATGCCGTCGAAATAAGCCTTGGCGGAGCCGTCGGCGATCGGCGGTTCCGGTCCGTCCATTTCCACAATGGCGTTATCCACCTGCGAGGCATGAAGCGACGCCATGATATGTTCCACCGTTACAACGAACGCGCCGGTCGTGCGGGACGCGATCGTGGTTGCGCGGCGCACGTCGATCACGTTGCCGACAACTGCCTGTACTTCGGGTTTTCCGGGCATATCGACCCGCCGGAAGACAATTCCGGTGTTTTCCGGTGCGGGCAGGATCCGCAGATGCGCCCGGACTCCGGTATGGAGTGTGATTCCGGAAACAGTCACTTCCTGCTTTACTGTATTTTGATAGTCCATCTTGTTTTTCATTATCCTTATGCGTTTGCATATTCAATCACGGAAATTATAGCGCCATATTCCGTGTTATTCAAGCGTTTTTGTTCAAATTTCTCTGTTTTTATAAAGGTGAAACGGAATTCCGCGGATCAGGCAGGTCCGGATCCGTACATAACCGGAGGCCCGCATGGCATCCGGAGAAATGTCGTTTTGCCGGACAACGATGTAGTCGGGGGTTATCCTGCCGAGCTGCCAGTCCGGATCATCCGCGTGAAGACTCTGCCCGCCGGAAAGAATACCGAGCTGTTCCCAGTAACTGAATACGGTCGGTCGCAGGTTGGATGTATAACGTTCCAAATCGAATGTCATGCGCTCAAAATGGCGCGGTCCCCTGTAGTCCCGGCGGATTTCACGGGAGAGCCGCCGCAGGGCTTCCCGTTCCAGACTCTTGGAATTGGAACGGTAGGATTTGTAAATCCGCAGAATTCCGTGACAGTAGAGCAGAACGGCGGGAATCAGGAACAGCAGAACCACAACCGCGGGGTGGCGGACGATCGCGGTCCGGGCGGCGAGGAACTGATAGAGCACCCATGCACCGTACGCACTCCAGCCGAATTCCAACGGCGTAACCGGAAGCTGATAACGGCGGGAGACGTAATAGGTGTGGTCCGCGATCCGGATCTGAAGAATCAGCAGGATCAGATGCAGAAAGAGTGCGGCACAGACAATCGTTTCCACAACCGTCCATTTCTTCTGTTTCAGCCGCACAAAGACGCCGAGGAGGGCGAGAATCGCGAACGGCGGGTAAAACCCGTTCAGGATGCTGTTGAAAAAGCGCTCCAGCGTCGGCGGTTCGTTGGAATGTTCATATTCCTTGTTGTGCCGGAGCGCCGGGAGAATCGGGGCCTTTGTCCGGGTGCGGGACGGGGCCTGCTGCCGAACATCGGCGGATCCGGCGCCCGTATCGTTCTGTTCAATGAGGACCCGCCGGTAATCTTCCCGGTTCAGAAGCTGATCCAGAATATGGGCGTAACGGACTTGGGGAACGGGGTAACCGGTCGTTTTCTGCATATAGCAGAGCCAGGGCGTCATGACGAGCAGAGCCGTGAAAACCGCGAGCAGGCTTCTCCACGGGAAAACCGGTTTGCCGCGGAACAGTTCGAACGCCATTGCCGCCATCAGGAACATGCCTGTGTAAACCGGACACTCCGTCCGGGTCAGGGAGAGAAGCGCCGCGGAGAATCCGAGCCAGAGATAACTGCTCAACTTCCGCCGGTCCTCAAAAATCCGCAGAAGCAGATAAACGCAGAGAATGTACAGGAATCCTTTGGTCGAGTCGCGCATTCCGGAGGAGGAATACCGGAGAGACATGGAACCGAATGCCGCCATCAGAATGCCGATCCGCGCCGGGAGCGGCTCCAGAAAGCGCCGGAAGATTCCGTATAGAGGAAAGACCGTCAGGGCGAAGGTCAGCGAGGAGAGCAGTTTCAGCGCCGGAAACGCATGGAGTCCCGTCAGTAGCGAAAGAAGTCCGCCGAGACATGGAACCAGCGGAGCGATGCGCGGGTGAAACGCATTTTCCCAGCAGCCGAGACGGAATGCGTCCGCCATCGGACAATAGCGGGTCAGGTCCACCATCGGAACCTCCGAGAGGAGGGCGATGGAAAGACTCAGTAACAGTGCCGTCAGAAAGATCCAGTACGGATACATGGTCCAACTGAACAGTTTTTGCAGATTTTCCGGCAGACGGGGTTTGTTCATACGGTGCCTGCTTCTCCGCATTCCGCGCCGAAGCGCAGGAAGCAGTAATCGTCGTTCCAGTCCTGTGCTCCTTTCGGGCAGAACACGCCGGGATCCTTATAGAAAGATCCCGGACCTACGCCGAACGATTCGCCTTCCTCTTTGTGGAATGGCCCCTGCATGTTACGGAGGGAGTTGATCAGTGTGATTTCCAGAGTATTGGAGCCGGTTTTCAGGACTCCCGCGGGAATATCCAGTGAATAATCCGGGCGGGTCAGTGTTCCGATTTCCGTTCCGTTCAGCCGGATTTTGGCGATATGCGCGAACAGATGACGGAATGCAAGGCGGCACGGCTTTGTCTCGTCGCCGTCGGCGATTCCGATCTGCTGAGTCAGAGTGACGGCTCCGGCGAAGAACGGGAAGCCGGAACGTTCGATCCGGGTAATATCGACTTGTTCCGGACGTGCTTCCAAAATAAACGGTCCCGCACAGCGCAGTGCGTTGCGGTCCAGGTCCCGGAACGGGGCGGGGGTGAAGACTCCGAACTCTCCGCAGAGATAAACTGCTTCGATTTCCGAATCAAAGGAAAGTTTGTTTTTTTCCGATTCAAATTTGCGAGCGGCGGCGATTCCCGCGTATGTTTCCGGCGTCTGATGGAACGTCGTATGCAGCCGGATTTCGTTTCTTCCCGCAACGACTGCGTCGCCGATTGCGATCCGTTCAAATGCCTTGTCCGCGAAAAAGCCGTCGGGACGGTTGGAAACCGGAATCCCGTTGACGCGGATGTCGTAACGCTCCGGATGTTCCAGAAGAAGTGTCAGCGGCTTTCCGAGCGGATAGGTGGAGCCGGTTGTGAACTCAAATATCAGAACGGTATCCGCGTCGCGCTCCAGTTTCAGGAGGGAATCCTGAATGGAGAGGACATATTCGCGATCGGAAATTCTTCTGCCGTCGACCTCGTACCCGCAGAAATCCAGCGTCAGCAGGTTTTCCGAACATGCCGTGATCCGGAATTCCGGCTGGAATGCGAGAATCCGTTCCGGGTGGACGACGGGCGCGGCGGGTGCAGTTTTGTAGTCGCGGGCGATCAGGAGAAGCGAACCGGCAGGTTCAAAGCGGTGCGGGACCCGGATGCCGTTCTCCGTCTTTTCAAAATAAACGGGAAGAATTTTTCCCGTTTCGGGATCGAATTGTTCCACGCCTTCCGCATCGAGATACAGTTCGGTGTCGAACGCTTCGAACCGTTCAATATTGACATAATAGAAGAGCCGTGCCGGTTTTCCGTCAAGATCGCGGTAGAATCTGCGTGTGACATGAATGTTTTCTGCCTGAACTTCCGGTTCGCGGAGGCGTTCGGCGGAAGTGCCTTTGACGACAACCGGGATCGGATCGGCAAGGCGCATTGCTTCGCGCACCATTTCTTCGGAAGCGGCGAACCAGCGGATCTCCTTGAGAAGCGGAAGATCGTCGGCAAGTTCCCCGTCGATATAGAAATGCGGATCAAAGTCGTTCTGCACACCGAGCACGGTTCCGCCCTGACGGATGAACTCGGCAAGCAGATGCGCCTGTCCGGAAGAGAGATTCATCAGTTTGGGAAGAAGTACGAGGCTGTAACTTTGTTTTCCGATCACGAGGCGCCCGTTCTCCACGGAGCCGTACTGTTCCATAAGGGTTTCGTCGCCGTAGTGGTGGTTCAGATGAGCGGATTCGAGCAGACGGCTGGTCGATTCAAAGGCATTGGAATAGAGCATGAAATGATCGTTCGCTTCCGGAGTTCCATCGTAGAAAATGTGTGCGGTGGTGATTCCGTGCATCAGGAGCACATCGGTGCGGATTTCCCCTTTGGCGAGGAGAACGCCGATCCGGGAGAACGCGTCATTGAACGGACGGTAATCGTTCCACCACGGTTGATGGATAAAGAGAGAGGCGGGATAGTCGCGTTTACGGATTCCGCGCAGGGAATAGCCTTCGAGGTGCTGGCAGAGCAGATTGATCCCGTGTACGGTCTGCCACTGATAGAGCCACTTGAGATCGGCGAAATCGACCGCCCATCCGCAGAGCGCAAACGTTTCGGAGAGAATCTGCGATTTTCCCGTCTGGGCGGCGGCGCTTGCCAGCTGCAATGTGGTCGCAACGGAGACAAAATGACGGCCGAGCGCATCCATGCCGGGAATATGATAATACTGGTAATGAGGCATGACCGCGCCGTTGCTGGTGAGCTGGGAGCTGTAATTGTCTTCGCAGACCTGATGGCCGGTGAGCTGCCAGCCGTGCGCTTCGCACCAGTCGTAAATCGGTTTCATGAAATGATTGAGGAACAGATGTGTCGTGAGGCGCCAGAAACGCCAGCGTGTGCGTTCCCATCCGCTGAACCGGAAGAAGAGGTGGGGGAGAACGTCAAGGAGTTCTTCCCCGTATGCGGAACGGTATTCCGCCTCATGAGTGAAAGACCACGGGATGCCGTTCCGGGAGATCTGCGGTTCATCGGTGAAAAAGCCTTTCATGCTTTTGCGTTCGGCTTCCGTGAGGGAGTCATAGTATGCCTGATGAACTGTTTCCAGGAATTTTTCCGTGACTTTGAGATCGAGAGTGTCGACATAATAGGGATTGATGTCGTAATAGAACAGGAGGATTTCCGTTTTCTGCTTCGCCTGTTCTTCCGTGAGGCGTTTGCCGTCTGTGGAATAAAGAGCGATCCGGTTTTCCGTACCGGCGAGTTCCGCAGGGGTGAGTTTCCGGCAGCGCAGGTATTTCTGCTGATACTGTACTCCGAGTCCGTTTACCGCTCCGCTTCCGAAACCGCTGGGCCAGCCGTTTTCATCGTATGCCCATGGATTCATGCCGCATTCACCGGCCGTGCGGATGGAGGCTTTGGTCATATCGAACCACTCTTTGCCGAGATAACCGGTGAGGAGTCCGCCGCGGGCGTGCATGAAGAATCCGCCGATTCCGGCATCGTGCATCAGACGGATCTGGCGGGACAGTTCCCCGGCTTCCAACCGGTCGTTCCAGCTCCAAAACGGTATCGGACGGTAATCCCGGTCCGGATTCGCAGCAAGTTCAGCTATCGTCATAACGGTTCCTTGTGTAAAAATCTGCTGAAATTTTATGAATAGTGCAGGTAATATATCATAAGAAACTGCGTGAATCAACCGCAGGGAAGATTTTTCTTCAGGAAAGTGAATAATCCTGCTTGACGGTGTCCGCTGTTGATGGTAAGTTACTGGAAATTTTCTGACAGAGACGGCAAAATTCTAATGTTACAGGGTGAGAGATCATGAGAAAACTGTTTTTAACATCGGCATTTCTTGCGGCGGCAGTCGTTCTTTCCGCATGCCGGAGCAACGTAACGGAAAACGGGGAGCATATCCGGAAAGCCGCCATTGTTTCCGTGATCAGCGATGCCGCGGTGGATAAAGAGATGTACGGCAAAACGTTCCGGGCGGTTCCCGCCGGCGAAAAGAAATACAGCAAACTGTGCGAAAAATATCTGGTCAACGGGATGACGTATCTCGGATACAAAAAGGCGGAAGCTCCGGAAAATGCCGATTTTATCGTGGAATATTCGTATGACTGGGTGGACGGGAGACGGCGCGATACATCCGTCAAACTGAAATTTATACGTCCCGGAAAGGATCGCGAGGTACTGTGGAGCGCCGTCAGCAAATGTTCGTCCCGGAAGGATGAGGCGGTTCGCGGTTTTCTGCCGGGGTTGACCGCCGGAGCTCTGCTGTTTGTCGGGCGCAGCACCCATTCCCGGACCAAGCTCGCGAATTTTCCCGCAATGCTCAAAGCGGTCGAGGGCAAATGAGCGCCGTACAGACTGCTCTGGTGATCGGAGCCAGCCGGGGGATCGGGCGTGCCATCGCGAAACGGCTTGCCGCGGACGGATTTGACATTGTAGCCACATGCAGCCGTGATCCTGCATCGCTGGAGCCGCTGAAAGAGGAGGTCGGGGCGCTCGGACGCTCCTTTGCCGGTCTGGCGTTTGATGTCGCTGACCGTGAAGCCGCCTCCGCCGCACTGTCCGGGGTGTTCGGGGATTCCGCGCCCGATGTATTGATCTACAATGCCGGGATCGCGCGGGATAACCTGTTCGTTTTCATGTCCGCTCAGGAATGGGATTCCGTGATGCGTACCAATCTGGATGGATTTTACAATACGGTTCAGCCGCTTTTGATGGGAATGATGGCAAGGAAAAGCGGGCGGATCGTGGTGATCAGCAGCGCGTCGGGGCAGGCGGGGCAGGGGGGGCAGGTCAATTATTCCGCCTCGAAAGCCGCGCTGATCGGCGCGGTCAAGGCGCTGGCGCGGGAGGTCGGACGCAAACGGATTCTGGTGAACGCCGTTGCTCCCGGATTCATTGAAACCGATATGACAGCAGATCTTCCGAAGGAGAAAATTCTGCCGATGATTCCGTTGAACCGGGCGGGAAGCGTGGAGGACGTCGCCGGAGCGGTCAGTTTTCTGTGCGGTCCGGACAGCCGGTATATTCACGGACAGGTGCTCGCCGTGAACGGCGGACTTGTGATCTGACAGGGGGAACGCGGCTTGAATAAAACGTACGATTACATTGTCGTCGGTAGCGGCGTTACGGGAATGTGCATGAGCATTCTGCTTGCTGAAAGCGGATTCAAAGTGCTGCTGTTGGAAAAGAGCCGTGTGATCGGCGGAAGCATGCAGCGGTTCTACCGTAGCGGTATCCCGTTTGACACGGGATTCCATTTTTCCACCCGGCTGGACGGCTGTATGGGCGACATGCTCCGGATGCTGAATTTCAAGACGCCGCTTTCCGCCAGTCCCATTCCGACGAAGATTTATCTGGCGGACCGCGATGTTTTATTTGAGCTTCCGCACGGCGGCGACAATATCCGCCGTTTCATGGAGGAGCGCTGGCCGGATCAGAAAGAGGGAATCCGCAGGTACTTTGCGGATCAGAAGAGGATTTTCTCTGATACGGCGCTGTTCAATCTTGAGGGGGATGGGTTTACTGCCGTTCAGCAGCAGGAGGAGGATTTTATCCCGTTGAGCGGGTACCTGGATTCGCTGAATGTTTCGGAGGAGGTGCGCTGTCTGCTTGCAAGTTTCGTCTGTTGTCACGGAACGCCGTCAGGGGAGATCTCGCTTGCGAACCACTGCCGGGTCAGTTACGGGCTTTTGAACGATCTTGTGCGGGTGAACGGAAGCGGCGGAGCGTTTGTCTCCGCATTTCTCGACCGGGCGGCGGAGCTCGGAATCGAAATCCGCTCCGGCTGTACGGTTGCCGAATGTTTGGACGTGGAGCGGCTGCGGTGTCATTCCATGCGTTTGACCGACGGCTCCGTTGCGGAGTTCCGGGACTGCGTGATGACGGTTCATCCGGCGGAGATCCTGTGCCTGCTTCCCGGACGGTTCCGCGAGGGGGCGTTTGCCGACCGGGTGCGCGAGTTTGAAGACGGGGCGGGCTTTTTTACCATATTCGGCGTACTTGACGGAGAGTCCGGCGCGTTCCGTGAGGAGCTGACCTCCCATTTTTCCACGTCGGCCATCGACCGGATCATGTCTCCCGCCTGTCCCGACGCGACCGCGACCGGAATCATGCTGACGCGGGAGAAGGGGCGCGACGGCGGAACATACAATACCGTTACCGCGTTTGAAAACGTGTTCCGCCCGGAAACCGCGGAATGGGAAAATACGGTTACGAGACACCGTCCCGCGTCCTATTATGAATACAAACGCCGCAAGACGGCGGAGCTGGAAGAGAAGATTTACCGTATTTATCCCGGTTTCCGGGGAAAACTGCGGATTCTGGAATCCGCGTCGATGCTGACATACCGCGATTATCTTTCCCCTTACGGGTCCGCTTACGGGATCCGGCAGAAACTTGGACAGATCAATCTGCTGGGGCGTCTGCCGCTCCGCAATTTCTATGTCGCCGGGCAAAGTTCCCTGCTTCCGGGGGCGATGGGAGCAATGCTTTCCGCGTTTCTGATCTGGCGGAAAATGGTCGGGGAAGAAGTCTATATGAGAATGATCCGCAGTGCGCGGGACGGGGAGAAGCGGAATGGATAGGAAGCAGGTTGTGATTACCGGCCGCGGAGTGGTGTCGCCGCTGGGCAATACGCCGTCCGTGCTTTATGCGAATCTGCGTAGCGGAGTTTCGGGAATCCGTCCGATGACGGAGTGGGGCGGGGAAACTCCCGCGCCGTTGTGTGCACCGGTCGTTTTGCCGCCCGGTACGGAAAAATCAATTCCCCGTGCCTGGCGTCGATCCATGGGGCGGGTCGGGATTTTTGCCGCTCTCGCCGCCCGTTCCGCGGCGGAGGAGGCTGCATTGTCCGCGGAGGAGCTTTCCGGCGGGCGCTGCGGCTGCGTGATCGGGTCCACGATGGGCGGTTCCAACAGTATTTCCGAGGCCTACCGCCTGATGTTCAACGGTCGGCGGGATGAGATGTCGGCGATGCAGTTTTTCAAGTGCGTTTCCCATACGGCGGCGTTTAATGCGGCGAATCTGCTTGGCATTCGCGGATGTGTGCTTTCGCCGTCGGCGGCATGTGCGTCCGCGGTCCAGTCGATCGGTATGGGACGGGATCTGATTGCATCCGGAACGCAGGATATTGTGATTTGCGGCGGCGCGGAGGAGCTTGCGCCGGAGGTTTCCGTTTCGTTCGAGCTGATCGAGGCTTCCGGCGGATTCGACGGCATTGCTCCGGAAAAAGCGTCGCGTCCGTTCGATTCGGACCGCCGGGGGCTGATCTGCGGGGAGGGCGCGGGGATCGTCGTTCTGGAGAGTCTGGAACACGCCCGTCGGCGCGGAGCCGCGATTTTCGGCGAAATCCGGGGATATGCCACCTGTGCGACGGGAACAAGTCTGAGCCAGTCGGACGCCGCCGCGATCCGGCGCTGCCTGGAACTGGTTTACCGTGATGGGGGGATTGCATCCGGGGCGACCGGATATGTGAACGCCCATGCGACGTCGACCGTTCAGGGGGACCGGGAGGAAGCGGCGGCTCTCCGGGAATTTTTCGGCAACAGCGTTCCCGTCAGCAGTCTGAAGGGAAATCTCGGTCATACGCTTGGAGCTTCGGGCGGGATTGAGCTGATCGCATCGCTGGAAATGATGACGCGTTCCGAACTGCTGCCGACTTTGAATCTGGAGCATCCGGCGGAGGATTGCGCCGGGGTGGATCACGTTCAGCGGCTCCGGTCGCATGAATTTGATGTTTTCCTGAAAAACTCTTTTGCTTTTGGCGGAATCAATGCTACATTACTCTGTTCCAAATATCAATGAAGCATAGATTCGGTTCCGCGTGCCGATGCGGAATCATGAAAGGATAGCGATGACAAGAGAAGAGATCATTACCGCAGTCAATAACACGTTTACGGAAATGCTGGAGGTCCCGCCGGAGGAACTTGCGCCGGAAAAGGAGATTTTCAAGGATCTTGGACTCGACAGTCTGGATATGGTGGACCTGATGATCGGGCTTCAGCGGAAATTCGGTGTTTCTCTGCGGCAGAATGAGGAAATCCGCAAGATCGTGACGCTTGGCGATGTTTATAATTTCTTTGAAAAAATGGAAGCTCAGCTTCGCGGGGGAGAAACTCCGGCGAAACAGGAGTGAAATGAATATTTCTCTTCCCGTTTACGCACAGTGTCTGTTGGTGACGGTCCTTTACTGCGTGATCGCCCTGCCGTTTGTTGTGCTGTTTCTCCTGCTGAACTGTTACAGTCCCGCCCGTATGCAGGGGGTGATCCGTTTTTTCATTCTCTGGTATGGAAAGACGATCATCCGGATCGGCTGTTTCCCATATCTGCGGATCCGGTTCCGCGATCTTTCCGGAGAGGCGGCGTCCGGCGGAATCTATATCTTCAATCACCGTTCCTCCTCGGATCCGTTTCTGGTCGCTGCGACGACGAACCGTCCGCCGGCGCAGGTTGTGAACCGCTGGCCGATGCGGCTGCCGTTTTTCGGAGTCTTCGCGCGTGCCGGCGGGTATCTCGACATTACTTCCATGAGCTATGAGGAGGCGAAGGAACGGACCGCCGGGCTGATCGCCCGCAATGTTCCCGTGATGGTGTTCCCCGAAGGAACCCGTTCGGGAAACCGCACGCTGAATCAGTTCCACGGAACGTTTTTCCGGATTGCAAAAGAACTGGATTGCAAGCTGGTGCCCGTCGTGATCACCGGAAACGAGAATTCGCCGGATCGCAGCTTCCGTATGCACCGGGGGAATATCCGTATCTGCCGTCTTCCGCGCGTGGAGCAGCGGATCGTCCGGGAACTCCCGCCGTTTCAGTTGAAGAATCATGTGCGGGAGATCATCCGGAAACAGGCTCTTCTCATGGAGGCGGAGTGTGCATGATGGATCCTTTCACTTTTATTCCGGATGATGATTTTCTGCCGCTTTCCGCTTTGCGGAAGGTACAGGAACGGTTTCTGCGCGAACATCTGGCGTATTGCAAGGCAAGGTCGCCCCGGTACCGGGAGATGTTGGCGGGAATTGATCCGGAAAGTTTTCCGCTGGAGCGTCTCGGAGAACTGCCGACGACTGGAAAGAATGATCTTGCCGCGAATGTGGAGGCGTTTCAGGCGGCGCCGTGGTCCGAAGTCGAAGATGTGGTTTTTTCCTCCGGCACGACTGGAGAACCCTGCCGTGTCGCCTATACCGGAAACGATATGCGCCGTCTTGCATACAACGAGCTCCGCTGTTTTCATGCCGCCGGGCTTACGCGGGACGACCGGGTCCTGCTGACCTGTACGCTTGACCGCTGTTTCGTGGCGGGAATGGCGTATTATCTCGGCGTGCGCGCGCTTGGTGCATCGGCGATCCGCAACGGGCTCAACAGCATTGAGAGCCATCTTCAGGTCATGAATTCCCTGCATCCGACTGCACTGGTCGGCGTGCCGTCGTTTCTGCGGCACCTCGGACTCGAAGCGCGGGCGCGGAATACGGATCTTTCCAGTGTGCGCCGTCTGATCTGTATCGGGGAGCCGATCCGGGATGAACAGCTGAATCTTTCCGGGCTTGGCGAACAGCTGGCGGATATCTGGGGGGTGCCGATTCATTCGACGTATGCATCGTCGGAGATCGTTTCCAGTTTCTGCGAGTGCACCGCCACGCGGGGCGGACATCTGATCCCCGACCTTGCGATTGTGGAAATTCTGGACGACAGCGGTGCACCCGTTCCCGACGGAGAACCCGGAGAGGTGGTCGTCACTCCGATGCGCGTTACGGGAATGCCGCTGATCCGGTTCCGTACGGGAGACATCAGTTTCCTGACGCACGAGCCTTGCGCCTGCGGCCGTTTTTCTCCGCGGCTGGGTCCGATTCTCGGACGCAAGGCGCAAATGCTCAAATGCCGCGGGACGACGCTTTATCCGCGCGTTCTGAATTCCGTGCTTGACGTTTCCCCGGAAGTGGCGGAGTATTATGTGGTGGCGACGGGCGAAAATCTTTCCGACCATGTGGAGGTCGTTGTGGCGCTCCGGGAACCGGGAGCTTCCACGGAGGCGCTTGCCGCCCGGCTGAAAGCCAAATGCCGTTTGAATGTGCCGGTCCGGGAAGTGCCGCTGGAAGAGGCGCGCAGACAGATTTTTTCCGTATCGCGCAAACCGGTGCGTTTTCTGGATCTGCGCCGTCCTCATTCCCGCATGTGAGGTGAACGGTGAACCTGTTTGACTATACCGATGAAGAGATCCGCGCGGTGAAGAGCGGAGAACTCCTGTCGATGGAGATTGAGTTCACGCGCCGCTGCAATTACCGCTGTCCCTACTGCTACGCATCGTCGGAGAATACGGATTACTCGCAGGAAATGAGCGCGGAGGAGATCCGCTCCGCAATCGCGCAGGCGCAGAAACTCGGAGCGCGCAAGATTGTGATTCTCGGAGGCGAACCGCTGGTTTATCCCGGACTCCACGATATGGTCCGTTATATCGTTTCGCTCGGCATGGGGGCGGAAATTTTCACCAACGGCGGTTTGATGACGCCGGATCATGCCCGTTTCTTTCTGGAACAGAACTGCCGCGTGGTGGTCAAACTCAATTCGTTCAATCCGGAGGTTCACGACCGGCTCACCGGCCGCAAGGATTCCCTGCAGGCCGCGCTCCGCGCTCTGGAGATGCTTCAGGAGGCGGGATATGCGGAGCGCACCGGGATGCTTTGCGCGGCGACCGTGCTTTCCTCGGAGAACATCGGGGAAGCGCCGGGTATCTGGTCCTGGCTGCGGGAACGGAATATCGAACCGTATTTTGAATGTATTACTCCGCAGGGGCGTTTGCTGGAGCATCAATCCCTGCTTCCCGATCCGGCAAAGGTCGAGGCGGTGTTTCGGGAGATTGCCGGGATCGACCGCGGATTCGGGCGCGACTGGAAGCCTCAGCCGCCGCTCGTCGGACAGAAATGTTTCCGTCACTGTTACTCATGTGTGGTGGACAGCCGCGGCAATGTTACGCCGTGTGTCGGGCTGAACGCGCCGCTCGGTTCGATCCGGGAAAAGCCGCTCCGGGAAATCCTCGCGGAAAGCATGATTATCCGCCGTCTGCGCAATTACAGACAGTTCATCAAGGAACCCTGCCGTTCGTGTGAGGAGTTCGATCACTGTTATGGCTGCCGGGGCGCCGCCTGGCAGGTCACGGGCGATTATCTGGCAGCCGATCCGACCTGTTGGAAAAACGCGTCAAAGCTGGACCGCATTATTACGCTTCCCGCCGATGCGGAACAATTTATTCCGCACAAACGACCGGTCGCGATGGTGACGAAACTGCTGAGCGTGTCGGATTCCGGCGGAGAGGTGCTTGCGGAGATCGCTCCGGACAATATTTTTCTCGGAGCGGACGGCGAACTGGACAGTGCCGCACTTCCCGAACTTGCCGCGCAGGCGGTTGCCGCGCTGAACGGTTTTCTCTCGCCGGAGACGATCCGCCGGGGGATGCTTGCGGAGATCAACCGGTTTGAATGCCATCGTCCGGTCCGTGCCGGAGAACAGGTGATTGCCTCCTGCCGTACGACCACGGAATTCCCGCCGTGGTATGTAATCGAATTTCAAATCAGAGGTCCGGAAGGCGGGATCCGGGCGGAAGGAGAGTTGAAGCTGTGCGTGCCGGACGAACAATAAGTGCATTTCTGTTTTCTCTGCTGTTTTTTCCTCTCTGTGCGGCGGATGCCGACGGGATTCTGGCGAAGGTCCGCGCGGGGATGGAGCGTGTCCATCGGCTGACAGCCTCCTTTGAACAGAAGAAAGAGATTGTTTCGATCCGTCGCACGCTGACGATCCGGGGAACATTGGCGCTTGACAAATCCGGGCGGATGGCGTGGCGTGTCAACGAGCCGATCCGGTATGTATGCGTTATTTCCGGAAGCAGGCTGACGCAGTGGGATGCGGAGTCCGGTTCGGTGCTGACGCTTGACACGGCGAAAAATCCTTCCCTGAAAATCCTTGCCGAGTCCATGAAGTCCTATTTTTCCGGAGATTTCGAAGCGATGGCGGGCGCATTTACAATTTCCGCTCCGGAGACGCACCGTCTGCGGCTTGTTCCGAAACCGGGCAGCCCGGCGGGCGCGTTCATCCGGGAACTGGAATTTGAAACCGCACCGGATTATTCCCATATCACCCGTGTACGCATTGTGGAGAGAAGCGGGGATGTGACCGCGATCCGTTTTTTTGAAACCCGTCTCAATCCGGAAATCCCGGAATCCGTATGGCGCGCCGGGGCACAATGAGAGCGATCGGCCGGCTGATCCTGATTGCCGCCCGGCACGCCGCGGCGGCGCGGCTGATTCTGGGCGTTCTGCTTCTGCTGAGCATTGCGGCGATCGTTTCCGGACGTTTCTCCACCGATATTTCCCGGATGCTTCCCGATGGTTCCGCTTCCGCGGAGACTTACCGCGCCGTCAGCCGCAGCGGAATGTTCAACAAAGTCGTGCTGGTCTTCTATCTTCCGCCGGGACGCTCTTTTGAGGAATCGGGGCTTGCGGCGTATATGGAAGAACTTGCGCCGCGGCTGGAGGCTCTGCCGCTGGTGGAGTCCGTCGATTTCCGGTTTCCCGGCGGCCTTGCGGAGTCTGTGCAGGGGTTGGCGCGGTATGTTCCGCAGCTGTCGCCGGTTCCCCGTACGGCTCCGGCGGCCGCGGCGCGGAACGTGTACCGTCAGCTTCTGACTCCGGGCGGAATCGGACGGACGGGGATGCTGCGTTCGGATCCTTTCAATGAAACGGGAACCCTGTTCGGAAAACTGGAACAGTTCCGTGTGCTTTCGGGGATGAATATCAGCCCGGAATTTCCGTATCTGGTTTCAGAGGATAAAACGGCGGCGATGATGCTGATTGAAAGTCCGGTATCCGTATCGGATGCAGCCGGGTCCGCCGGATTGCTGGATTCCATCCGCTCCGTTCTCGGCACTCTTCCCGCCGGGACGGAATATGATCTGATCAGCGCTCATCGCCGTGCGGTCTGCAACGAAGCCGTTTTGCGGAATGATGTGAAAGTTGTCTGCTGGACGTCGGCGATCCTGTTTGCGCTTTTGTTCATTCTGTTTTACCGCTGCGATCTCCGCAGTTTTCTGATTCCGCTGATTCCGGTGCTGGCGTCGTCGGTCGTACTGGGCGTGATGTGCCTGCTGTTCCGTGAAACGCTGTTTTTCGTGATCGGGATGGGCGGAATCGTGGTCAGTCTTGCGGTGGATTACGGGATTCACACCTATGCCGCAATGACGGGGAAAGGGCGGTTCCTGCGCCTCCTGCGTCTTGTCCCGGCGCTCTGTCTCGGTGCGTTGACGTCGGTGATCGCGTTTGCTCTGTTTCTGTTTTCCCGGACGGAAGGGTGCCGTCAGCTTGGATTTTTTGCGGGCGGCAGTCTGCTGCTGAGTCTGTTGATGATGCTTCTGTTCCTGCCCGCGTTTCTGGCGAAGGGACGGCGGATCGGATACCGTTTTCATGCTCCGGGGCTGCCGGAACGGTTTCCCCGTGCCGTGATTTTTCTGTGGTGTGCGGCAATGACGGCCGCGGTTGTGCTTCTGCCTCGTCTGCGGATCCATGCCGATGTGCGGCAGTTCGATGTTTCTCCGCCGGAGTTCGGGTGTCAGGAGGCGAAACAGAATGCGAAATTCATGTCCGGCAGGCGTCCTGCGATCGCTTTGGTTCAGGGCGGTTCCCGTGCGGAAGTTTTCCGGAACCTGGAAAACGGAATCGGGATTCTGCGGGGGAAAGCGGAGATGCCGTTGTTTGCGGTTTCCGATCTCTGGCCTTCGGCGGAACGGCGGGAAAAGAACCTGACGGAGTGGAAACGGTTCCGCGCGGAAGGCGGAATGGAGCGTATGCGGCGGGAGTTTGCCGCCTCGGAGCTCGGAGAAGATTTTTTTCAGCCGTTTTTTGAAGCGGTCAACCGGGGAATTGACGATCCGCCGTCCGATCCGCCCGCGTTTCTGGAACCGGTTCTGAAACGGCTGGTTTCGGAGAAGAACGGAGTCGTCACCGCGGCGTTTTTCTTTCCGGATACGCCGGAGAACATCGAAAACGTCCGCGCGTTTGCTTCTCCGCTGATTGTATCGCCGGAGGGACTTGCACAGCAGATGTCGTCGGATGTGATGAGGGGAATTCTGCCGCTCGGCGTGCTCGCGCTCTTCGGTGTGGTTTTCCTGACGTCGCTTTATTTCCGTTCGTTTGCGGATACGTTGCTTGCGCTTCTTCCTGTGGCGTCGGGGCTTCTCCTGACAGCCGCCGTGTTTGCCATACTGGGATATGTCGTCAATTTGTCCGTGCTGATCGCGGCGGTCATCCTTTGCGGCCTTGCGGTGGATTACGGTATTTTTGTTCTGCATTCGCTGAAGCGGAGCGGGAGGATTGAACCCGGAGTGTTCAACGCCGTGACGCTTTCCGCCGTGACGTCGGCCGCGGGCGGGGCGACCGTGATCTTTACGCGTCATCCCATGCTCCGGGATGCGGGGGTGACGCTGATCGTCGGGATCGCCGCCGCATGGCTGACGAGCGTTTTTGTGATTCCCGCCATGAGACGGAAGTTTCCGTTGCGCCGGGCTCTCGCTTTGCCGGTCTGCGCGGCGGCGCTGCTGTTCTGTTCCTGTGCATCGGATCCGTTCGAGTATGAAATGCCGGACCGGATTCCTGTGGTGGCTCCGGCGGAGTTCACGCAGGAATCGTCAATCGTGATGGAGTATCCGTTTTTCCGGATTCCGGCGCTCGGCATGGTGCGGATCGACCGGACGCGCGGGACAATCGCGGTTGCCGGTTTTTCGCCCGCCGGAATGAAGCTGTTCGATATTTCCGGAACGGAGGAGACGCTTTCCGCATACTGGCTGATCCCGGCGGAGCAATGGAAGGGACGCGAACGCGAAACCGCGCGGGCGATCCTTGATGATATTGCGGCGGTCTATCTGCACAATGAACCGGATGCCGGGGCGGCGGCAAGAGAAACGGGTCATCGGACGGTTTATGAATCGGGGCTTGGTGTCTGGGTGTTCCGGGAGTCCGTTCTGCGGGAGAAAACCGTTCTGCGGAACGGTGGAACGGCGGCGCGGATCCGCTTTTACGCATACCGGAACGGAATTCCGTCAAAAGTGGTGCTGGAGAACCGGAAGTATGGATACCGCCTGATTATCCGGGCGTTTGAAGAGGAGAAACAACCATGAATGTACGCGATGCGATTCGGGAACGGCTGATTTTGCTGTCGCAGGACGGCTGTTCCGCGGAAGGAGAAATCACTCTGCCGCCGGATTTTCCCGGTTTCCAGGGGCATTTTCCCGGTTTCCCGACTCTTCCGGGAGTCTGCCAGATTCAGATCATGGAGGAATTTGCGGAGTTGGCGACCGGAGAACCGTTCCGGCTGCGGGGGCTGTCCCGCACCAAGTTTTTTTCGCCGGTCCAGCCGGGTGAGACGATGCGGCTCCTGCTTGTCCGGTCCGGCGGACAGGTGACGATGGAGATCCTCTGCGGCGGCAGGCGAGTTGCGAAGATCAAGGGACGCTGAAGTTCGGGAAGCTCCGGAACCGGTTTGCATTTTTCCGTTTTGACTGTAGACTATAGAAAAAAGGAGAAACGCTGATGAATACTTACCGTTGTCCGAATTGCAAAAAAGTGTTTTCTCAGGAAGAGATGGATGCGGTGTTCTGTCCGCATTGCCCGACGACTCTTTGCGAGTGCGTGATGCGAAAAGAGCGGGAGGATGTTCGTTCGTTTTCCCCGCGTGGGGCGGAGTGGATCCGGACGCTGTTCTGCTGCGGCGTGCTGACATGGATTTTTGTCCGTCTGCTTCTGCCGTTCTGGCTGAGGGGAACGGAGCCGGATGCTGCGGGGCTTCTGCTGCTCGGACCCGTATGGTGCGGAGTGAGCGCGCCGCTGTTCCGTCTGCTTGCCCGCGGCGAATATTCGGTCCGGACGGGAATTCTTGGAGCGGGAATGTGGCTGTTCACGTTTCTGTTCGTTCTGATAGTGACGCTTGCGGCGTATTCGGATCGTGTGGCGGTTGCCGGATTGCTGCAATGGAAGACGGTGTTCGGGTTTGTTCCGGGGGGATATATCGCGTTCCGTCTCGGAGCGGAAGAGAACTGGATCCGCGATCTGCTTTCGGCGCGGAAAGAGTTCAAATCATTGCGCTGAATACAGAAAAAACGGTTTTATCCGGTTGATTATTCCGGTTTCGGGGATATACTATAAGATTTTCGGATAAGTGGCAGACGGGATCTGGAAAGGAGTTCGCAGAGCCATGATTCAGGAGTTCTTTCAGTCGGTCGGCAATATGCCGTTTTTCAATTCGGTATGGTTCGGGATCATGGCGATGGTGATCGTCGGGAGCAGCTGGTGTCTGATCGGCTTGGTGATGGGGGATGCTCCGAAGCGCGGTATTGAGCCCAGTCTGGTCCAGTTGTTCGGTTACAGCTTTTCTGCGCTTGTGAGCATAACGGTCATGATTGCAACGGGCGGGATTCCGCAATGTTCCGCGCGGGTGCTTCTGCTTACCTGCGGAGCGTATGCCGTTTCGGGACTGATGAACTTTTTCATGCTTCAGATCATGGCGTATGCGATGCAGCGCGGCCCGAACGGGATCATCTGGGCGATTATTCAGTCGGCGCTGATCTTTCCGTTTCTCGGCGGGGTGGTGTTTTTCGGAGTCGAGCTGACCGCGTTCCGTCTGGCGGGGATTCTGTTCCTGCTTGCCGCTCTGGTGTTGTTCGGCCTTACGAAAGAGAACGCGGGCGGAGAGAAAAAAGGCGGCTGGCGCGGTCCGGCGTTCATCTGCCTTGCGATCTGCGCGGTTCAGCAGAACCTGACGACGGCGCCCTCGTATTTTGAGGAGGCGCGCGCGGTGAACAGCGTGGTCCGTTCCCTGTCGATGGTCGCGGGCGGTCTTGCCGGTGCGTTTTTCTACAATCTGTACCGGATGAATCCGGAGCGCCGGGCGCAGTTCCGCAGCAATATCCGCAATATGATTCTCTGGCGGTATGTGGGGGCGCTCCAGTTTTTCAATCTGATTTTCGCCTATACGCTGTTTTATCCGGGAATGAACGTGATGGCGGATGCCGGACTCGGCGGGATGTGCTATCCGATGATGGTCGGCTCCTGCATCATTTCCTTTACGCTTTCGAGCGTCTGGCTGTTGAAGGAACGGATCCGTCCGCTTCAGCTTGCCGCGCTTGCAATCTGTGTTTCCGGATTGGTCTTTCTCTGCATTCCGAAATGATTTTTGAACTGTTTTCCCTGTTCCGCTTGTGTTTTGCGGCGGGAAATGATATAATAAAGAATCGAACCGTAAACTTAAAAAAGGTGAATGATCACAATGTCCAGCAGTTTCGCTTCTTCCGGTACGGCTCCGCTGATTCTGACGGCGGAGAATTTTTCGGTCGCAACAGGAGAACCCGTGCAGACGGTATATGCTGACGGTTCCCGTCAGTATTCCGCATGGTCTTTTTCCGGGGAAAAGACGGGGGAGTCCGTTGCCGGAGTCGTGACGGGTCTGCCGGCGGACTGCCGCGGCGTCAAGGTGGAGATCGTGGTGAATGCCGCTCCCGGAGAAAACGGGACGGAAGCGGAGGATGTCTACCGGGTATGCCTGTCGCAGGGAACCGGAGAGATTTCCGGAGTCCCGGTGCGGAACGCTGTTGCCGCCGGGCTGAGGACGATCGGGCTGGAGGCTTATTGCGCGGCGGATCCGCGTCTTCCGCTGACGGTACGGATCGAACGGCTGTCCGGGGATCCCGCCGATACGTTCCCGCTTCCGACGGAACTGATCATGGCGCGGGTTCAGCCCGTAGAGGTTCCCGCGCGGGATTTCGTCGTTCAGGATGTTCCCGGCTACAATTCCTGGCCGATGATCCAGGCGATCGGCAATACTCTGGTCTGCGCTTATACGCGGGGGAGTGCGCATGATATCGGCGAGCCCTGCCGCGGCGTTTATGCGCGGACTTCCGCGGACGGCGGGGCAACATGGAGTCCGGAGGTGACGGTTTCAAACGATCCGAAGTGCGGAGAAGTGACGATCGGAAAAGGGCTGGATGAAAACGGCGCAATGCTTCTCTGGGTGCGCAGTTGGGGCGCAAAGACGTTTCATACCCTGTACCGTACGGCGGACGGCGTGAATTTTGAGCGTGTCGCGGTTCCGGCACTGAACCCGGTCCCGATGCAGATCACGGATATTTTTCATGTGCCGACCGTCGGGCTGATGGCGCTCTGGTTCGCGGGAAACTATCACGACGACGCGCTGAATGCGTGGGGAACGCTGATCAGTCGCGACAACGGCGCAACGTGGGAACAGCGGGTGATGGAGTCCGGTATGCCGAAAGCGGAATGGGCCACCGAGCCTTCCGCGATCTATCTGGGGGATGGCAGGATTTTCGTGATCGCACGGACGGAGTGTGTGGGGCCGACGACACGGGCGGCTCAGTTTCAGTTGGAGTCGACCGATTACGGGAAGACCTGGACGCGTTCCCGGACGAATATCGGAGACGTCAGCATTTCAACTCCCAGTCTGATTTACGATAAGGCGACCGGGCTTGTGAGCAATTATTATTTTCAGCGCGGGCGCGGGGTTCTGAAACGCCGTGTGGTCCGGATCGACGATATTTCCGGCCATCCGTTGAGATGGCCCGATCCGGAGATCGTTGCGCTCGGAAGTACGGCATACCTTGATGCGGGGAATGTGAATGCCGTATCGTTGAACGGCACGCATTTTCTGGCATATTATTCCGGAGTGCATCCCGATACGGCAATTATCGTTTCCGCTGCGGACGCTCCGTAAAACGGGATGGTGACGGCGGGCGGAAACGCCCGCCGGGTTCCGGTTCAGATTCCGATGCCGGAGAGCATGGAGCAGATCCGGTTGAGGACCCGTGTGAGTCCCGGACAGCTGATTTCGAAATTCTGTATTGTTTCGCGCAGCGGCTGAAGCGGGACGGCGTCGCCGGATTCGATCGCGCCTTTGGTGGAGCGGTCGGCAAGGTCCATCAGTGCGCGGGCGTCGTCTCTGGCCTGCGCAGGCAGAAGATTCAGCTCTTTTTCGAGTTCGTCCAACAGTTTTCCAATCTCTTCTTTGCGCTCCGGTTTCATGCGCGACGACTGGATGCGTTCCCGGATCTGGTTCAGTTTTTCAAGTGCCATAAGTCACCCCTCTATTTTCTTAATTCTTTCATGCTCAACGGCTTGAATTCCGATTTCATCTGTTTCCGCCGGGCCGGATCGACCGACAGGTATTTCCAGCGGTTGAATGCGAAGTCGTGTGCTTTGTAATCGCGTACCCATGCGTGTTTCAGCAAAAACGCGACGGGATGGCTTTCAAAGATCCACGGGCATTGTTCAGTGATCCACCGTGCCAGCTCCGCATATTTCTTTTTCCGTTCCGGCGAATCCGCCATGCCTCGAATTTCTTCGTAACGGCGGTCAAACTCCTCCGACGAGTAACAGACACGGTTGCTGGCTCCGGAGTTCGGTCCGTAGAACAACTGGAAGAAATTTTCCGCATCCGGATAGTCGCCCGTCCAGGAAAGCCGGAACATCTGCGTCTGTCCCTGTGCGAGTTTCTGGAGAAAGCGGGCGCGGTTGTTGAATTCCGGTTTCAGGACGATGCCGAGTTCGCGCAGGTCCAGAGCGAACAGCTCCGCCATCTGACGGTACACCGTGTCGCTGCCCGCCTGGTCGAACGAGATCACCAGCGGTTTGCCGGTGGCGGGATCAATGCCGTCCTTATAGCCCGCTTCGGCGAGGTGACGCCGTGCCCGGTCGAGGTCGAACCTGCCGTATGTTCCGGGGGTGTCGAGCCAGCCGTCGGCTCCGGGCGGGACGGGACCGTTTGCCGGTTCGATGCGCCCATTGAAATATTCCAGACGTTTCCGGCGGTTGAACGCCAGCGAGATGGCACGGCGCAGTTCGGGATTCGTTCCGAGAAGCGGGTCGGTGAAGTTGAAGCCGATGTAGTTGGTCTGGAACTCCGGGGTCCGCTCAAGGATGATTCCGCGTTTGGTCAGCGAGGGCGCCAGCTGGAGTTTTTCATCGACGACGGCGGCGAAGTTTTCACCGTCGAGCACATAGTAATCCAGATTGCCCTGCAGGAACATCAGCCATCCGGCGAGCGGCTGTTTGACGAAACTGCAAATGATTTCGTCCGCCAGCGGAAGCGGACGGGTCTGGTCCTCCGCGCGTTCCGCGCCGGGAAACAGTTCGCGGCGGTATTCTGGATTGCGTTTCATGCGGATCTGGTAGTCCTTCTGCCAGCGGGTCAGGATGAACGGGCCCGAACCGACCGGATGATCGGCAAAACGGTCGCCCCAGTACTCCACGGCTTTCCGGGAGACAACGGAGAAATAGGGCATTGCCAGCGTGTAGAGAAAGCGGGGATCGGAAGAGGTCAGGATGATCTCAAACCGGGAATCGTCAAGGATTCGGAGTCCGTCACAGCCGGAATCGTAGGGGGAGAGATCGTCCGGCGCCGCATCTTCCGTGCGTTTGCGGAATTCTTCAATCCCTTTGAGTTTCGCGCGGATGAGCCAGTACCCGCTGGATTTCAACCGGGCGTCGGCGAGACGCAGAATTGAAAAAACGACGTCGCGCGATGTGATTTTCCTGCGCTCTTTGCCGCCGGCAAAGCACGGCCCCGGCTGAAAATAAAGATCGTCGCGCAATTCGCAGAGAAACCGTGTGGAATCCGGGGAAACCTGCGGCATGCGGCTGAGCATGGAGGGCTCCAGTTCGTAGGGGCGTTTCCGGTACGAATACTGCAGGGGGGTGTCATAGAAAGACGCCGCCATGTACTGACAGACGGTATCCGCGGCGAGTGCGGGATCCAGCGTTGCAAGAATTTTATTGATGCTGGTGTGCAGGACGCGTTTGTTTTCCCCGTTTTCCGTGCGTTCCGAACAGGCGGTGGCGAACAGGGCAAGCAGCAGAAAAGCCGACAGCAGAAACCGGGAGTTCATGCCTGCACCTCGTCGGGAAAATCAAGCTCATTTCCGCCGAAGAAACGGGAGAGTGCTTCATATGACACTCCGGAGCCGAACCCTTTTGAGGCGAGGGCGCGCAGGGCACGCGTTTTCCGTTTTACCGGATCGGCTTCCCGGTCGAATGTCGTTTTCCGGCGGCGCAGAAACTCCATGGCAACGGCGAGTTCGTCGCGCTCGGAATTTTTATCATCGGTCCGGAACGCTTCGTCAATGGTCTCTTTTTCAAAACCTTTAAGCCGGAGCGTCAATTTGATCTTCCGGGAGCCGTCGCCGCGGTCGCGCATCATGGCGACTTTGGCTTCCGCGACGAGTTTATCGTTGATATAGCCGTAGCGTTCGCATTCGGCGACCGTGTCTTCGGAATCTTTCCAGGAAAACCCTTTGTCGTGCAGTTTCTTTTTGAGAGCGAGCCGCGACATCGGCTGCCGGGTCAGCAGCAGGACCGCTGTTTCAAGCGGTGTTTTCGGCGTTTTTGTTTTTTTCTGTTTCGGGGGCATTGACACGGTCCTTCCATCCTTGACACCGGTAAAGTAACAGTTTTTCCCTGAATTTCAATATCAAAAGCGGAAAAAAAGCGGTGAACTCTTTCAATTCCGCAAAAACGTGCTATATTGATTGTTCGTTTATCAAGGAGTTGACCATGTATCCGGAAATCAAATATGACGAGCAGATCCTGCTCGACCGTATCAATTCGACCACGCCAGCCGATCTTGACCGCGCACTGAATGCGGAAAAAGCATCGTTCGGCGATTTTCTCAGTCTGCTTTCCCCGCTTGCCGCCGGAGAGCTTCCGCGCATGAGGGAGCGTGCCCGTAAATTCCGTCTCAGCCATTTCGGGCGGGTTGCGCGTCTCTATGCACCGATCTATTTTTCCAATTTCTGTGTCAACAACTGCGTTTACTGCGGCTTCCGCCACAGCAATCATTTTCCGCGTCGCCGTCTGTCGATCGAAGAGACGCTCGCGGAAGCGGCTATTCTCAAGAAATGGGGATTGGATAACGTCCTCATCATCGCGGGAGAGGACAAACAGACCTGTTCCATGGATTACCTGGTCCCGCTGATCCGGGAGCTTAAAAAGGAATTTTCCTATGTGTCCATCGAACTGGCGCCGATGACGGAAGAGGAGTACCGGACGCTGTTTGAAGCCGGAGCGCACGGAGTTTCGCTTTATCAGGAGACCTACGACCGTCCGCTCTATGCCGAACTTCATCCGTCGGGTCCGAAGCGGGATTATGACAACCGGATCCACGCACCGGCTCTGGCGGCGCGCGCCGGATTTTACAATGTCGGAGTCGGCGCACTGCTCGGACTTCACAACTGGCGTTCCGAGGCGGTGTCGGTTGCGGGGCACGCTCTTTCCATCAAGAAACATTACTGGCGGACCCGCAATCAGTTTTCGTTTCCGCGCATTACGCCGATGGAGGGGGGCTATCAGATCCCGCATCCGGTGACGCAGGATGAACTGGAGCAGATGATGCTTGCATTCCGCATTTATTTCCCGGAATCCGATATTTTTATTTCGACCAGAGAACGTCACGCGTTCCGGATGAGCCTGATCCAGACTTGCGCCACGCACATCAGCGCGGGGTCAAAAGTCGCTCCGGGCGCGTATGTCGAGTCCGAAAAGACCGGAGACAAAGACCTTGGGCAGTTCACGGTGATGGACGACCATTCGGTGGAAAACGTGGTGCGCAGCCTCCGCGCGATCAACATGGAACCTGTTTTCAAAGACTGGGACCCGATCCTTGGCGTATGACGATTTCACACCGCGGGCTCTTTCGCCGTTCCGCCTCAATACGGCGTTCGGACTCGTTCTGCTTGCCTCGGTTCTGCCGCTGGCGAGCGGCTGGGTACGGTACATCCCGCCGGAACTGCCGCCCGTCTGGCGTGTGGTCTTTGCGATGCTGCCGACCCAGCTCGGCATGCTCTTTGCCGCAACGCTTCCGTATCTGCTTTCAACGCGTCCGCTGAGCGTGTCGTGGGGAGATCTCGGACTTGGACGGCTTGCAAAACGCGATGTAATCCGTATCCTCCGTCTTTCCCCGCTGCTGTTTTTTGCGGTGATGATGGTTTCGACCGCATTGACATGGATTGCGAAGCTCTGCGGAGTTGCCGATCCCGATCAGCCGCTGATCCGTCTTGCGCTTTCCGCGGATACGCCGACGTTCTGCGTGATTGCCGTTTCCGCCGTGCTGATCGCTCCTGTGACGGAGGAACTGGCGTTCCGGCGGACTGCATTCGAGGCGTTCCGCCGTTTCCTTCCGCTTCAGACCGCGGCGGTGATGGCGTCGCTGATCTTTGCATTGATCCATGCAGCACTCTGGCAGACGCCCGCGCTGTTTCTGCTGGCGTTTCTGTTTCAGCAGGAATATATCCGTTCAGGAAACAGGACGACTTCCACGATTCTGATGCATGCGATCTATAATTTCATCACGGTGCTCTGTCTGCTTGCCATGCGGATTCACGGAGGCGGGATATGAGCCGGAAAGTAATCGTTGTTCTCGGCCCGACCGCTTGCGGCAAGACCGCGTTTGCGGTCGCCCTGGCGCGCCGCCTCGGCGGTGCGGTCGTTTCCGCCGATTCCCGGCAGGTTTACCGCGGACTCGATATCGGCTCCGGCAAGGATTTGATGGAGTACACGGCCGGGGGAGAACCGGTAATGACGCGCCTTCTGGATATTATGGATCCCGCGGAGGCGGAACCTTATACGCTCGCCGATTTCATGCGGGATGCAAAAGCGGCGATTCTGGAACTGGAAACTCTCGGCAAAGTGCCGATTCTCTGCGGCGGGACGGGGTTGTATATTCATGCGCTGATCAAGGGGTATGAACTGCCGGGCGGGCCTGCCGACCGCGTATTCCGCCGTTCCGTGAAGGATGCCGACACGGAAGCTCTGGCGGCGCATCTATCGGAAAGCCGTCCGCTGGAGAACGGCGAGGCGGAGAATCCGTACCGTCTTTCGCGCCGGATTGAGATCGAACGCGCGGCGGATGTCCGTTCCGTTCACGGCGGACCGCTTCCCGATACGGATTATCTGGTTCTCGGAGCGCTCCGTCCGCGTCCGGAGATACACCGGCGCATAGAGAAACGGCTGGATGAGCGTTTGCGCAACGGAATGATCGAAGAGGTCAAAAGGCTCCACGGGCAGGGGGTCGCGTGGGAGAAACTGGAGTCGTTCGGGCTTGAATACCGGGAGGTTTCCCGTTTTTTGCAGGGGGAGAACGGTTTTCAGGAAATGCGCGATCATCTGCTGGTGAAGATCCGTCAGTTTGCGAAGCGGCAGGACACCTGGTTCCGCAAGATGGAGCGGGAAGGGGTGGCGATCCGCTGGATTCCTCCGGAAAATCTGGACGAAGCGGAATTTCTCTGTCGCGGTTTTCTCAAGCGCGAATGCTGAAATATTTTTGTTGCAGTTCCCGGAAAAGAGAAGACTCCGCCGGAGAAATTTTCGTTCAAAACCTTGTTTTTGTGTTTGATTTTTCCGGATTTTATGATACGTTACGTCAGCAGAGGGCGGAGTAACGGTATGGCGGGAGTTCTGTACTTTTCTGTCTGATCCCTGTTGTATCAGAGGATCATTTTCCGGGATTCTTTCTTTCCGTCCCAGTGAATTGATAGAAGCAGGAAGAGGTGGATCGTATGGAACTTTATCAGGCTTTGACTGTGCTGGCTGTTTTGATTCTGGCGAGTGCATGTGCAAGCAAACTTTCTTCGTGGATCAACATGCCGGTGCTGGTGGTGTTTCTTGCCGTCGGTATGCTTGCCGGCGAGGAGGGAATCGGGCATATTCCGTTTGACAATCCGAATTATGCCAACGTGATCGGCAGTACGGCGATGGCGTTTATTCTGTTTTCCGGCGGATTCGATACCAAATGGTCTTCGGTAAAAAGCGTGGTCGGGCTCGGCGGGCTTCTGTCGAGTGTCGGCGTGTTGCTGACGGCGCTGTTTCTCGGTCTGTTTACATACTTTTTCCTGCGCTGGCAGCTGCCGGAACAGAATCTTCCGTTCTCGTGGTGCCTGCTTCTCGGCGCGGTGATCTCGTCCACCGACGCAGCTGCGGTGTTTTCCGTTCTGCGTTCCAAGAGCGTGAGCCTGAAAGGCAGACTTCAACCGCTGCTTGAGTTTGAATCCGGAAGCAACGATCCGATGGCGGCGTTCCTTACAATCTTTCTGATTCCGATCGCTTTGGCGGATATGCAGAACCCCGGAGCTCAGCCCGATTATTGGGTGTATCTCAAAATTATTCCGAATTTTCTGACGAAAATGACTCTTGGAGTCGTGCTCGGCATCATGTGGGGCAAACTCGCAATCTGGCTGTTCAATAAAATTGATCTGGAATACGACGGTCTGTATTATGTGCTCGGCATTGCAATGGTGTTTCTGTCGTTCGGCGGTACGGAACTGCTTTACGGCAACGGCTTTATGGCGGTTTATGTGACCGGCATGGTGATGGGAAACGGCAAATTCATCTATCACAACGGACTCGGCCGTTTCCACGACGGCACGGCGTGGCTGATGCAGGTGGTGCTGTTCACGATGCTTGGACTGCTTGCGACGCCGAGTCTGGTCTGGGAGGCGCGGTACATCGGTCTTGCGATCGCCGCGTTTCTGATGATCGTCGCGCGTCCTCTTGCCGTCTTCCTCTGCATGATGGGCAGTCGGTTCAGCTATAACGAACGGATCCTGGTTTCGTGGGTCGGGCTTCGCGGCGGAGCGCCGGTCATGCTTGCAACGTTCCCGTGGGTGGCGGGGCTTTCGCATCACTCAATGATGTTCCACATCGTCTTCTTCATTGTCCTGACGTCGGTGATTCTTCAGGGAATGACGATCATGCCTGCCGCCTGCAAGCTGAAAGTGAACCGTCCGCTGAAAATCCATCCGCGCGTGCCGCTGGAGTTTGAGAATACCGGCAATATGAACGGCGATATGAGGGAATATGAGATCATGCCGGGGGCTTCGTTCGTCGGGAAAACTCTTGCGACGCTCGGACTTCCGTCGGGGGCTCTGGTTCTGCTGATCCGTCGCGGAGGCGAATATGTGGTTCCGCACGGAAGCACGGAGTTGCTGATCGGCGATTCGCTGATGATTCTCGGTTCGCCGGAGGTGCTGGAGGAAACCGGACGGTTCCTTGGCGTGCCGACGGAAGAATAACAGTGAGACGCAGTTTCGGCTGTGTTTGACCATAAACAACAAAAACAAGGAGAAGAAAAATGGAAGATTTTTTCAGGGATGTCTGGAAAATGATCGTTGAGAGCAATGTTCTCAATCTCGTGTGGGCGATCCTCGTTCTGTTGATCGGGTGGATCGTGGCGGTAATCGTGTCCGGTCAGGCGGCATTGCTGGTAACCCGGCTCGGATTCGACAAGAAAATCAACCGCTGTCTTCCGCAGGGCAGTGAACTGGCGGAAGCGTCCGCGTCCAAATTCATCGGGCGGTTCGTTTATTATCTGATTCTTCTATTGGCGATTCTGGGCTGTCTGACGGCTCTGAAACTGACTCAGGCCGCCGAACCGATCAAGGATTTTGTCGGCTCGCTGACCGCTTATGCGGCAAAGATCATCGGCGCGGTCGCGTTGGCGTTTATCGCCTGGGTCGTGGCGACGGTGCTTCGTTACGGAGCCAATACGCTGATGAAGATGCTCCGGTTTGACGAGCGTTTTGCCAAGTATGTGGACGGCAAGAATGGAGAGACTTCTCTCAGTGAAACGGTTTCCGCCATTCTTTACTGGGTGGTTCTGCTGTTTTTCCTGCCATCGATTCTCAATGTGCTTGAGATCAAAGGCATTACCGAGCCGATCCAGCAGATGTTTACGCGGATTCTCGGTTATATCCCGAATCTGATTGCGGCGGCGGCAATCCTGTTTGTCGGCTTGATCGCGGCAAAAATCGTCCGCAAGGCGGTTACGGGGCTGATCATGATTTCCGGTATTGACGCTCTCGGAGAAAAAGCCGGAGTATCCAAGCTGTTCGGCGACAAGGGACTCTCCTCCATGATCGGCATTGTGGCTTATGTCCTTGTGGCGATTCCTGTGGTGATCTCCTCGCTGACCGCGCTGAAAATCGACTCGCTTTCCAATTCGGTGGCGGGGTTCTTTGACAAGCTGCTCAATGCGACGGGTGATATTCTCGGCGCGGCTCTGCTGATCTTTGTCGCGTTCCTTGCCGGAAGTTTTGTTTCCGGACTTGTGACGCAGATATTCGAGAACTTCGGATTCAATCAGCTGCTTGCAAAACTCGGTTTCACTTCCAAAGAGGAAAAGGATTCCAGCCTTCCGTCCGTTGTGGTCGGAAAACTGACGTTCCTGACGATCATTTTCATGGCGGCGGTCGCGGCTTCCGATATTCTTAATTTCACGGAACTCTCCCGGCTTCTGCGGACGTTCATGGAATTCGGCGGCAATATCATCGTCGGCGTGATCGTTCTGCTGATCGGCATCTGGGTGGCGAATTTTGCGGCTTCCGCGATCCGCGGCAAATGCAATGACGTGGTCGTGATGGTGGTTCGTATTGCGGTTCTGATCTTCACCGGCGCGATTGCGATTCACAATATGAATATCGGCGGACCGATCGTTCAGACGGCGTTTACGCTGCTGCTCGGTGCGGTCTGCGTGGCGATTGCGCTTGCTTTCGGGCTCGGCGGACGGGATTTCGCCGCGAGAAAACTTGACGAGTGGACCCGCAAAACCGATAAGAAAGACTGAACCGTTTAACAGGAGTCCAGGAATCCGCTTTTCCTTCCGGAGAGCGGATTCTTTCTTTTTTCCAGATCATGCCGACTTTTTCCATTCCGCAATGGTTTCTGCCGATTATCGGGTCCGCGCTCGGACTCGGTTTTTACGATGTCTGCAAGAAACATGCCGTCCGCGGCAATTCCGTGATGCCGGTGCTGTTTTTTGCCACGCTGACCGGATCGCTGACGTTTGTCGCAGGGATCCTGCTGTTCGGCGATTTCCGTTCCGCGATCAGCTGTTCGCTGCGCGTATGGTGTCTGTTGCTGTTGAAATCCCTGCTTGTGGGTGCCAGCTGGACGTGCGTGTATTACGCGATGCGCGATCTGCCGATCTCGCTTGCGGCGCCGATCCGCGCGAGTTCTCCGCTGTGGACCTTTCTAGGCGGTCTGATCCTGTTTCAGGAGATCCCGGATTTCCGGCAGGCGTTCGGAATGATTCTGATTTTCGGCGGCTATTATTTTTTCTCGGTTCTCGGCAGAATGGAAGGTTTTTCGTTCCGTCGTTCGCGGAGCATTCACCTGATCCTGCTGGGAACGCTGCTTGGCGCGGCGTCGGCGCTTTACGATAAATATCTTCTCAACACGGTCCGTATTCCGCGCGATACGGTTCAGCTGTGGTTTTCGATCGACCTTGTATTCATTCTCGGTGCAGCGTATCTGATCCGCCGTTTTGCATTGAAAAGCGTTTACCGTTTTGAATGGCGGTGGACGATTCCCGCGACGGGCATTCTTCTGATCCTTGCGGATTTCCTTTATTTTTATGCGGTCAGCATACCGGATATTCATATTTCGATTCTCTCGCTGGTCCGCCGGTGCAACTGTGTGGTTGCATTCGGTTTCGGGTGCTGGCTGTTTCATGACGCCAACGTCAAACGCAAGGCGGTCGCTCTTCTGTTCATTCTTCTCGGCGTCGCCGTGCTGGGGTTGATGAAATAAACGCTGTTTTCCGGAATCGGTTGATAAAAATAAATAATTATACTTTTAATTACAGTTTCAGTTGATAATATTATACTTTTTCTGTTTTCCCCTCTTGACATTCCATGAAAAATGTTTTATAATTACAACAGAAGAAAAACAGGAAAAATAGAATATGAAGACTTTGGAACTGATTGCAGCGATACGGAAAAGGATTGCCGGAGGCTATGCGGGAGCGGATGGACGGCTGCCCAACATCGGTGAGATAGCCAAAGATTTTTCAGTGTCTCCGATGACCGCGCAGAAAGCCGTCCGGGCTCTGGTGGAGGCCGGTGTGCTGACCAGCACCAGACGGAAAGGGGTCTTTTTGAAACAACCTGCGTCTTCCGGAATGGCGCGCGTCGGCATTGTTTCCATGTATTACACAAATTGCACGTCTGCCGCCGCTTATCTTTCGGCATTTTCTTCCTATCTGATTTCCGGGGTGGAGATTCTGAAATCCGCCGGGATCCGGATTGTCCGTCTTGACCGTGACGATTTGAAAGGAAAACCGGAACAGGTGAAACAGATATTGGAGGAATTGGACTCCATGATCATCACATACGGCTGTCTGGATAACGATACTCTCCCGTATCTTCTGAGTTGGAGAAAACCGGTTGTGGTGATTCAGCACGAGGAGTTCTGCGCGTTTCCGTTTCATCAGGTTATCCCGGATCTGGAGTCGGGATTTGCGCGTTTGGCGCTTTTTTTCGCGGAGCGGAAGATCAGCCGGCTTCTTGTCGCCACCAACCGGGAACCGATTCATCTTGCCCGTGTCAGAATTCTGAAACAGGTTCTGAGCGGGTTTTATGCGATGCGGGATTGCCGTATTGAAACGCTGGAGGTTCCGTCCTGTCCATCCGACCTCGGCAGAATCGCGGGGCAACGGCTCGGCGAATTGATCCTGAAAACAAGGGTTCCGTATGATGTGATCGTGACGCCCAGCGACTTCATCGCATTCGGGGTGATTGACACCATGATCAAGAGCGGGAAACAGTTCGGCGTGGATTACCGGCTGGTCAGTTACGATAATCTGGAAGCGGATTCCTATTTGCCGTTAAACGAGCCGGTTCTGACTTGTGTCGGCAAGCATCCCGACCGGATCAGCGCGGCAGCCGCAAATTTGATTCTGTCGTTGAAACAGTTGGGGGCGGAGAACCGTTTTCTGTGCAAAGTGCCATGTGATCTTACAATTCGTCAAACAATGACATGAAAAGGAGAAAAAAAATGAGAAACAGGTTTACTTTGGTAGAACTCTTAATCGTTGTTTCTGTGATTGCAATTTTATGCTCTCTTTTACTTCCGGCACTTGGAAAATCCAGAGAGAAAGCGTATTCGGCAAAATGTTCCGGAAATCTGCGCCAGATCGGGATCGCCTTTGTTCAGTATACGGCGGATACGGAGTATGCCCCGGCGGCAAGCGAGGACGAAACGGGAAATTTCACCAATAACTGGAAAGTATGGGGAGCGCCTGCGCATGTGTTCGGAAAACAGTATCTCCGGATGAAAAAAGAGATGGACTGGCGCGGTACGATTCTGGACTGTCCCGCATTGAAAGATGAGGACAGTATGAATTTCGCCGCCGATTATGCAGGAACAAAACGTATCCGCAACCGTTACAGTTACGGGTATAATCTGAACTGCGCGGGCAGCGGTTTTTTCCGCAAAGTCCGCCGTCCATCGCGCTATCTGCTGTTTATTGATGCCTGTAAAGATCGCGCTCCTCTGCTGGATAAGTACTGGACGTCTCCGTACAGCCGGAATGCGGTTGGAGAACCCGATCTGGGCAGTGCCGCCGGAAATTATCTTCAGCCGCGTCACAGCCGGCAATGTAACGCGGCCGCGCTCGGCGGAAATGTCGTCACGTTCCGTTTCGCCGATCCGCTGGCATTTGGAAAAGAGGGAAAAGCCGCGTATTCCCTTCACGATAATTAAATCGCAACTGACCAGGAGAAATGTTATGTTGTTCTTAAATTCTGTTTTCAAGAAGGGGGGTTCGTTCCTGTTTGCGTTCACTGTTCCTGTTCTGTATGCCGCGCCATCGGAGTTTTTCCAGACTTCCGGGGAAGAGCATCTTTGGACGGTGAAGCATGGACGCAACCTGCGCACCGTGTTCCGCAGCAATATACCGGGGCCGCAGGGGAAGAACTGTACCGTGTTCCAGGTCGGTTACAGGGATCCGTCGATTCGCGATCCCGACGCCCGCTGGTTCTCCATTACCAAACCGCTCTGCATTTCCCGTTCGGATGTGGAGGGTATTGCGTTTGAAATGTGCTCCACCCGACGGAACGGATGGTCGCTTTCGTTTGCACTGGAAGAGGAGGACGGCACCGTGTTCCGGGTTCCGGGGCGTCCGCCGGAGACGGCTCCGCCGGAATTTACCGGGTATCGTTTCCGTTTCAAGGACATGGTCTGCCGGAATGACAGGACACGCAAACTGGATCCGACGAAAATCCGGGCGTTCCGTCTGGATGGCGGAGCTCCGGTCGGCAGCCTCTATTTCCGTAATTTTGAGCTGATCGTAAAGGAGACCGCTGCGGTGAAACCGTTCGTCCGGGTAAGAATGGCGAATTGTGACAACCGTTCCAATACTTTATGGTGCGGGCAGGGCGCGGAACTCGTGCTTGAGTTTGCGGACTTTCCGAAAGGCGCGGATGCGGTCCGCTGTGTCATTAACGATTATTACGGAACTGTGGTCCGGGAAACGGAGTTCCCGTTGACAGAGAAGAAACGGGTGTGGAAACCGGGCGTTCTTCCCGGAGGGTATTACGAACTGCGCGCTTATCCGTCTGCCGGCGGAAAAACGATGGATCGGAAAAGCTGTATCCGGACAGGCGGAACGCAACTGCCGGGGCTGTTCACATTTGCCGTTTCTCCGGAAAAACGCGGGGATATTGCCGCCGATATGAAAAAGCGGGGGCTGGATTCCTTTTTCGGCATACAGAATCCGCGTACGCAGTACGGAACAGCGCTTTCCTGCGGTGCGCCGTGGGAGATCAACATGCCGCGCTGGAGCTGGCATGAACCGAAGCCGGAGCCGATGAATGGCGGGAAGGAACCCGTATGGCTGAAAAAGGAGCTTGCAAAAGGAAAAGCGCCGGATTATCTTTATTCGGTCTGTTCCTTTGTTCATCATGCATCGCAGGTTCCCGGCTGGGCGAAAGTACCGCGGACGGAACGCAACAAGCTTGGCGCCCGCAATTTCAATGAATTTGTCCGTTATGTCCGCAACAGTGTGAAGCTTCATGCATACCGTTATTCCCATCAGCCGGTCCGGCCTTACGAACTGACCTGGGAACCGGACCTTTCCGGATGGGAACCGGCGGCGGACCGTGCGGAGAACAAGGTTCTGAATTCCGCGCTCTGGACGGCGGCTGATACGGTCGATTTCTACCGGAAACTGGCTCCGGTAATCCGTTCCACCGATCCGCGGGCGCAGATACTGGGACCGAAGGCAACGTTGAACCTTGAGTATCTGGAAGAGACGCTGCGACTCGGTCTCGGCAGTTATATTGATGCGGTATCCATGCACTTTTATTCGACTCCGGTTCCGGAAGAAGGAAATCTGCCGCGCCATATTGCCCGTATTCGGGAATTATGCCGGAAATATACCGGAAAGGTTCTGGAGATTTATAACACAGAGGGCGGGTATCATTCCCGGATCAACGGCGTTGACGATCTGAAAAAGCAGGCGCGGAATCTGATCCGCTACGCGCTGATCATGCAGGGGGAAGGATTGAAAATGTACCTCATGTTCTATATTTTCGATTTTGGACTGAAGGATTACGGCAGGTGGGGACTCTATTTCAATCCGCAGAAACAGGCGAATTTCGGACCGGAAGAGATCATGCCGAAACCATCCGCCGCCGCATACGGGGTGACAACGTCGTTGCTGCGCGGAGCAAAGCCGCTGATGCATTTGCGCTGGACGGATACCGACGTCTGGGGATATGTGTTTATCCGGGATGGCAAGCCGGTGATCGCTCTCTGGACCCCGTATCGTGTTCAGAGACTCCATTTCCCTGTTGGAAACCTGGACCGGGTGACGGTTGCGGATTTTATGGGGCGCCGCCGGGAGATACGGGCGGAACGCGGAATAATCCGACTGGATATTTCTCCGGAACCCTGCTATCTGCTGGGAGCGGATGCCGGACTTTGGAACGGGATTTATGCAAACCGGACTCCGGATGGCGGGATCGTTCCGCTGGAACTTTACCTCGGAGAGAAGACCATGGTTTCAAATCCTGTTCCGGGAGCCGTTTGGAGCGCCAATTCCGTGACTGTGTCGGAGACGGACGGGCATCTGGCTCTTGCCGTTCCGCCGGATGCCGCTCCGGGAATCGTTCCGCTGACCGCAACGGACAAGAGCGGGAAAAAGATCATTCTGTTTGCCCGGATCAATCATCCGCTTGTGCTTGGGAGTCCTTCCGTTTTCCGGAAACATAATCAAATGGTGATGCGCGTCCCGGTCCGCAATACCGCTGCGCTTCCGTTCCGGGCAGAGTTGAATGTACATTCCGCTGCCGGGATCCGGACACGGAAACTGGAGCTGGCGGAAAAGCATGAAGTCTCAGCGGAGATTCCGGTGCAGGAAATCACTGCGGCGTTTGATCCTTTGAAGCCGTTTCAGGGAACTTTGGAATTGAAAACGGCGGAACGGATTCTGAAACGGCCGTTCTCCTTTACCTTTCTTGCTGCGTATGAGGGGAAACGTCCCGGAGATTCCATTTTTACCGACGTCGTGGAGCTGAGCGGCAAAGGTGCGTCAGGAAAGACGGATCGGACGGTGGTCCGTTTCAGCCGGAATCGCCGGGGTTTGCGATTGCAAATCGAGTGCGGGGATGCTTCTTTTCATCAGATTCATTCCAATGACGCGATCTGGAGGCAGGACAGTATTCAAGTCGCGTTTGATACGGATCCGGGCAATGTATTTGAATACGATGAGGCGACCGCCCGGACATCCAAGAAAGTGACATCGCTTGGATTTGCCCTTACGCCGGAGGGACCGCTGGCATGGAGGTATCTGACCTTTCAGGAGAACCGGTTGAGAACCGGAAACGTCTCCGCCGATATTCCGTTCACCGTCCGCCGGGAAGGAGAGCGGACGGTTTACGATATAACGATCCCGTGGAAGGAGATCGGAATGACGGAGCGCGAAGCATCCGCCGGGAAACAGCTGGGGATTGCTCTGCTCGTCAACGACAGCGACGGCAGAGGAACGCAACGGTGCTGTCTGCCGTTGTTCGGAGGAATTTACGATAACAGCGGATGGCGCAACTTCGGGATTCTGACCTTGCAGTGATACGGTAAATCAACGGTCCGCCGGAGAAAAGCTCTCTCCGGCGGACCGTTGATTTTGTGAGTACGGACGGTTATTCCGCTTTGAGTTTGGCGTTGCGCTGGCGCTTGCGTTCAAGCTCGGTCAGAAGTTTTTTGCGGAGACGGATATTTTTCGGGGTTACTTCCACATATTCGTCATCGGCGATGTATTCCAGAGCCTCTTCCAAGCTCATTTTCTGTGCCGGGGCGATCTTGAGGTTGCGGTCGGAACCGGCGGCGCGCATGTTCGAGAGATGTTTTTCCCGCTGAGCGTTGACTTCGATATCGCCTTCCTTGCAGTGTTCGCCGAGGATCATACCTTCATAGGTATCCACGCCCGGATCAATGAAGAACGTTCCGCGCTGCTGGAGACCGTCGATGGCATAGGGGATCGCTTTTCCGGTACCCATGCTGATCAGCACGCCGTTGGTCCGCTGGGGGATTTCGCCGCGGAACGGAGCGTATTCCAGGAACCGATGGGACATGATGGCTTCTCCGGCGGTCGCGGTCATCACTTTACTGCGGAGACCGATGAGTCCGCGGGTCGGGATTTTGAATTCCAGAAGCTGACGGCTCAGATGCTGTTCCATTTTGACCATTTCACCGCGGCGGACGCCGACCAGTTCAATCACCTTTCCCGCGGCTCCGTCGGGAACGTCTACCGTGAGAGTTTCGATCGGTTCACACTTCTGACCGTCGATCTCTTTATAAATCACATGCGGCTGTGTGATGGTGAGTTCGTATCCTTCGCGGCGCATGGTCTCGATGAGAATGGAGATGTGCAGAACACCGCGTCCGCTGACTTTGAATCCGTCGCCGAGTTCTTCCACGCGCAGGGCCACGTCGCGTTCGGCTTCTTTGAGAAGACGTTCCCGGATGTGGCGGCTGCTGATGAATTTGCCTTCCTTGCCGAAGAACGGGGAGTCGTTGACGCGGAACATCATGGAGATGGTGGGTTCGTCAATCGCGATCGGCGGCATGGCTTCCGGCGTAACCGCATCGGCAATGGTGTCGCCGATGTCGATGCCTTCAATGCCGACGATTGCACAGAGGTCGCCGCAGTCAACATGATCCGCCTGCTTGCGTTCGATTCCTTCAAAAGTGAAAACCTGTTTGATGGAAGCGGGAACAATCCGGCCGTCGCGCTTGATGACGACGATCGGGCGGGAGGAGTCGAGCGATCCGCGGTGAACCCGTCCGATACCGATCCGGCCGACGTAATCGTTGTAATCCAACGTGGTGACCTGCATCTGAAGCGGTCCCTCGTTCACGGGGGGAGCGGGGATGCAGTCGAGCATGGCGTCCATCAGGGGAAGAATGGAATCGCGTTTGCCGTGTTCGAGGTCGGTGGTCGCCCAGCCGCTGCGTCCGCTGGCATAGAGCAGAGGAAAATCAAGCTGTTCATCATCGGCGCCGAGGTCGATGAAGAGATCAAAAATATCGTTGTGGACTTCGTTCGGGCGTGCATCGGGACGGTCGATCTTGTTGATGACGACGATCGGTTTCAGCTTGGACTGCAACGCTTTGTCCAAAACGAAACGGGTCTGGGGCAGGGGACCTTCGGCGGAGTCGACGAGCAGGATGACGCCGTCCGCCATATTGAGAACCCGTTCCACCTGTCCGCCGAAATCGCTGTGCCCCGGAGTGTCAATGATGTTGATTTTCGTGTCCCGGTAACGAACACTGATATTTTTTGCGAGGATCGTGATTCCCCGTTCGCGTTCGAGATCGTTGTTGTCAAGGAAACATTCGTGCATTTCCTGATTTTCGCGGAAGAGTTTGGACTGTTTGATGATCTCGTCAACGAGCGTGGTTTTGCCATGGTCGACATGTGCGATGATGGCGATGTTTCTGATGTTCTGCATATAAGTGTTCTTGGTTATAGGGTTATGATACCGGTTTTATATTAAGGCATATACTATACACCTGTCTCTTATACACATCTCCGAGCCCACGAGACGGAGCTACATCT
>URKJ01000011.1 GCA_900548385.1 uncultured bacterium
ACGAGATGTAGCTCCGTCTCGTGGGCTCGGAGATGTGTATAAGAGACAGCGGCGGAACTGATGCTTTATCTCAACGGAACGACGTTCCGTCTGCCGCTGGAAATCGTGGAAAACAAAGTCGTCGAACGGAAATTCCGGATGAAAAACGCGGATGGAAACATCGAATTCGGCAACGGAAAGATACGTCTCTCCATGACCGTCCGGGATGCGACGGACGCGGGTCCCTCCGGCAAGCGCTTCCCGTGGGAAACCGACTGCACCGAGCTTTTCTTCGACACCGCTCCGCTGCAGATCCCGCAGCGGCATGCTCAGGCTTATACCCCTCAGACGTTCCGCCTGTTCGTCACTCCCCGCGATGCAAAGAAGCTCCATGCGATGGGAAGCATCAAGGCGGAAGACTGCAAACTTGAACTGAAACAGACGAAAGGAGAATACTCTTTCACGTTGGAAATCCCCGCAAAAACCGGAACCGTTCTCGGTTTCGACGTCAAAATCGACGATGCGGACGGAAAACGGCTCACAGAAACCGCTCTCGGCCCCGGCAAAGAGCTTTACCGGAACCGCTGCAACTTCAATCTTGTAAAATAAAAGGAAAAAACATCATGAAACATCTTATTTTCACCGCGTCATTCGCCGTTCTTGCCGCACTCTCTGCAACCGACATGACAGTCAAGCCGAACCCTCCGTGGAAAGCATCCACGCCGGGCGAGTTCTCCATTGACTTCGACGGCGGCAAAGGCTGGCGGAGCCTGGAACTCAAACCGGTATCCATCAAACCGGACACCTACTACAAACTTTCCTTCGATGCATGCGATTCGAGCGGAGCCGCCAAAACACAGCTGATCGTCAGGAACAGCCGTGCGGGAAAAGCGTTCAACCATCATATAAGCTGGCAGGCGGAAGCCGAATTCCGTCCTTTCATTCTTTATTTCAAATCCAGTGATGCGGATGCCGTACGGCTCCTTTTCAACATCAATCCGGGACCTGCCGCAAAGATCACGGTGAAAAATCCCGCATTAAAGGAGGTTCCTGCCGGAGAATTGAAAAACAATCTGCTTGAATACGGAGATTTTGAAACGGGAAATGACTTTGTTCCTTATTCCGCACAATATGAAAAATCGCTTTCGGTTGTCCCCTCCCCCGCCTTTTTCTGCGGAGAAAAAAGTCTTCGGATGACCGGAGAGAAAAACGGCTCCGCGGAAATCACCACGTTCGGTCTCCCCGCGATTCCCGGCAAAACCGTCGAGGTGAAATTCTGGGCGAAATCGACAAAAGAGTCCGTTCCGGCGCACATGATTCTTGACTTCGGGCGCTGGGGCAGCAGTCGTCATCTCTACAAGACGTTCCAATTAAAAATCGGACCGGAGTGGAAAGAGTATTCCTACAGTTTCATGCTTCCCGCCGAAGCGAAAACCAACGATGGCTCCGGGCAGGAGACCGGCAGACTGCGCTTCGGTCTGCCCAAGTCTCCGGAAGCGGCGATGGTTTATCTGGACAACATCGAATACAGCATCAAGTGAAGCCGCGCGGCTTTCCGGGAAACGTTTCCTTTCCCGGAAAGCCGTGCTCCTGAGAAACATATATTTTCGTAAAAACAGAATAAAATTCACGAAAATTTTACAGGAGAAAAATATGAAGAATCATCTGCCGGGAAGTTTTATCGCCACAGGAAATATTCCGAATGCGACGACTTCATACTGCAAAGAACCGCTGTCTCTGCTGTTCAGCATGTGTACCGGAGCCATGCAATGGAACAACCGCGTATTTCTGTATGGCGACCGGATGGTACGCGTCAATTTGAACTGGATCCGTGATTACGTCCTGACACTCAAGGGGTTCCGATATACGGAACGCGATCTGACCAGCTTTCCCGATCTTCTCCTGGAAAAACAGCATGAGAAAGGATTTTTCTATGAGATCATCGCTCCGGTAACGGATATACATTCCGGCTGTCCGTTCCGGAGTCCCGACGGACGGATGATTCAGATCTCCAGTCCGGAATGCTGCTGCCACGAAAAGGGAACGGATTTCGGCCTCTGCCGTCTGGAACTGGAGGCGGATATCGAATACCTGATGGTCGAAGGCGCATACATGCTTTGGCAGGCGACGGGGGACGACGCATGGCTCGAACGGAATATTCCCCGTCTGGAAAAAGGTTTGCAGTACATGACCACCGATCCGCTCCGCTGGGACCCCGGACACGGTTTGGCCAAACGCCCCCGGACACTCGACACCTGGGACTTCCTCGACCGGGAAAGTTCCAGCTATGAACGGGCTGTTCTCCCGGGTGATCCCATGGGAATTTTTCATGGTGACAATACCGGTCTTTACAACGCGAAACTCCTGATGGTAAAGATGCTGCGCTTTTTGGGAAAGGACTCCGCCGCACAACGGCACGAAGAGGAGGCTTCCGCCTTGAGAGAGCGGATCATGAAGAATCTTTGGAACGGACGGTTCTTCCGTCATTTTCTTCCTCTTGATCCCGTCGATTACGGCATTGACGAATCGCTCCAAATGAGTCTTTCAAACGCCTATGCCCTGAACCGGGGCATTCTGACATTGGACGAACGGAGAAACGTTCTCGACTCCTATCGTGCAATGCGGGAACGCTACGGCGGAGAACTCGACGATTTTCGGAATCTGGAGCCGCCCTATCCCTGCTTCAAAGGAATGAAGCCCGGAGCGTATGTAAACGGCGCAGTAGCTCCGTTCGTTGCAGGACAGCTCGCTCTCGGAGCGTTTGAATCCGGGATGGAAGAATATGGCGTCGATATTCTGAAACGAATGGGATGCAAGATGTTGCGCGATGGGAAATTGGCATTTCTCTATGACTGGAACGGCAAGGACATCGGCGGCGGTCCGCGCTGCTGGTGCGGTGCGGAACTGCTGAATGCAGAATGTACGGGTCTGGCTGGTGTTGTCGATCTCGACAAACTCTTCCGGAAAGTAGTCATCTCCCCGCGTTTTGCCGCCGCCGGAGAGAAACGGGCGCATGTCCGGCTGGAATATGCCGCATCCGGCGCCTTTGCCGAATATGATTACCGCTTTGATCCGGAACGGCGGATGTTCCGCTTCGAACTTCTTTCCAGCCATGAACAGGCAACGGTGAGAATGTATGTGCCTTCGTCCCTGTCTCCTTGTTCCGCAAGAATTCATGGAAAAGAAATACCGATTCGCACAGAGCATGTCGGGACAAGTTCCTATGTTGTTGCGGACGGTTTCCCATCCGGGGCAGTTATGGAAATTGAGTGCCGATGATCGCAGGCGTTGTTCTGCTGATCCTGACCGGGTTCTGCTGGATCGGGATTGCTGCAGTGGTGGAAAAGGCGGCACGGGAGCATTTGGATTTGGATTTCATCCAGTTTGCCTCCTCGGCATTGATCGCACTGGCGGCGGGAGGCGCAATGCTGTTCCGCCCGCCGCTGACAGGCCCGTGGAAACAGCAGGTACTGATCTGCGGGTTCGTGTTTCTCGCCGGATGCTTCAACTTTTTGATGCTGAAGCTGATGCGCTGCGCAATGCGGCATGGAAATTGCGGGGCGGTCTGGGGAATCGCCCAGAGCGCGATGATCTGTCCGTTCATCATGGGAATGCTGCTGTTTCAGGTAAAGCCGACCATAACGCGCCTGCTTGGAATCATGCTGGTCCTGACCGGAATCCTGCTGTTCAGCCGTCGGCGGAGCGAACAGAGACGCGGAGGATCGTTCCGCTGGCTTCTTCCGGCGTTTGGCGCGTTTGCCGCCTCCGGAGTGGCGCAGTGTTTTGCCAATCTTCCTTCATACTGGAGAGAGTGTGCGATGAGCAGCGAATGGAGAGCGTGTCTGGTTCAGCTTGGAACGATTGCCGCATTCGGGACAGAGCTTCCGTTCCGCCGGGAAAGAGTACGCCCGGAAGGTACCCGGAATGCGGTGTTTCTGCTTGCCGCAGTCCAAATTCTGACTCTGTTCTTTTTCTTTTACCGCGGTTTGAATCTTGTTGCGGAACATGGATGCGGCTCCATTGGTTATCCGGTCGCACAGGGATGCAGCATTGTCGGGTTCCTGTTGTTTGGAATTCTTGCCCGGCGGGAACGCGGTTCCATTCTTTTATTTGCGGCGGCCGCAGCAGTCTGTTGCGGCATTCTGCTTCTGGTTCTTTAATTCTTTTAAAAAGGTGGCAGATGAGGTAATTTCAAAGAACAGTTCTTTGAAACGTTTTTTGTGGTTCTGACAGGAAAACCATTGAACGGAAAACGGAAAAAATTGCCGGAAACGGCAACTGTTATTTTTTACCAGAACTCTTCAAACCGGCAAAGACAGCCTCCGCCATGCGGATCTCCTCTACCGTCGGTTCCGGCGTTCCGGCAAGCGTATTGCTCAGCCGGAGCTCTTTCCATTTGAACTCCGCCATCTTATGAAACGGAAGCAGATCAATCCGCTGAATGCAGGAACGGGACTTCAGGTAACCGGCAAGAGCGGTCAAACGCTCCCGATCCAGCGTGAAACCGGGAACAAGCACATGACGGATCCAGACCGGTTTGCCGTGCCGTTCACAATAATCGAGCGTGGCAAGAGTGTTGGTATTGCCACGCCCCGTAAGGTCGCGGCAGAGCGCATCGTCAAGCGCTTTGATGTCGAGCAAAAGCAGATCCGCCGCGTCAATGACGGCTGCGGAACGGGAAAGAGGAAACGAACCGGCGGTATCGACCGCGGTATGAAGTCCGGCATCCCGGCAGCGCCGGAGCAGATCCGCCGCAAATTCCGGCTGTGCGAGCGGTTCGCCCCCGGAAAGAGTAACCCCGCCGCTGAGAAAATTGCGGCAGGGAAGAATCGCCTCCATCACCTCCGCGGAGGTGACGGGACGTCCGCCGCCCATCTCCCAGGTATCGGGATTGTGGCAGTATCTGCATCGCAGCGGACACCCCTGCAGAAAAACGACAAAGCGCACTCCCGGTCCGTCCAGCGTACCGAAACTCTCGTACGAGTGGATCCGTCCGGGAATGCCGCCGTTCATCATCAGAATCTGCTGTGGAAGGTTCTGTTGACAACGTCAAGCTGCTGTTCGCGGGTCAGCTTGATGAAGTTGACCGCATAACCGGAAACGCGGATGGTCAGCTGCGGATATTTTTCCGGGTGATCCATCGCATCCAGCAGCATATCGCGCTGAAGCACATTCACGTTCAGGTGATGACCGCCTTCGGTGAAATAACCGTCCAGCAGAGCGATCAGGTTCTTTTCCTTCTCTTCCTCCGTCTTTCCGAGCGAATCGGGAACGATGGAGAACGTGTAGGAAATACCGTCTTCCGCATAGTCGTAGGGCAGCTTGGATACGGATTTCAGCGAGGCGACCGCCCCGTTGACGTCGCGTCCGTGCATCGGATTCGCACCCGGAGCAAACGGTTCGCCCGCCTTGCGGCCGTCCGGTGTGGAAGCGGTCTTCTTGCCGTACATCACGTTCGACGTGATCGTGAGAATCGACATGGTCGGACGCGAATGGCGGTACGCGTAATGGCTTGCGAGTTTCTTTTCAAAGCTCTTGACGATCTCCACGGCGATCCGGTCGACGCGGTCGTCGTTGTTGCCGAATTTCGGGAAATCGCCTTCGGTGATGAAGTCGACCGCGAGCCCGGCGTCATTGAGCACGGGCTTGACTTTGGCGTATTTGATCGCGGAAAGGCTGTCGGCGAGCACCGAGAGTCCCGCAATGCCGCCCGCCATCGTGCGGACGATCTCTTCGTCATGCAGAGCCATTTCAATGCGCTCATAGCAATACTTGTCGTGCATGTAATGGATGATGTTGAGCGTATCGATGTAGAGCTTGGAAAGCCAGTCGGTGATCTCGTCGAAATTGCGCATGACGTCATCGAAATTCAGATACTCCTGCGTGCTGAGCAGCGGAATGGCGGGAGCCATCTGTTCGTTGCCGCACTTGACGTCGCGTCCGCCGTTGATGGCGTAAAGAAGCGCTTTCGCAAGGTTGCAGCGTGCGCCGAAGAACTGCATCTGCTTGCCGATCCGCATCGCGGAAACACAGCAGGCAATCCCGTAATCATCCCCAAACTTCACACGCATCAGTTCGTCGTTTTCGTACTGAATGGACGATGTGGCGACGGAAATCTCCGAGCAGTAGCGCTTGAAGTTTTCCGGAAGTTTCGGGCTCCAGAGCACCGTGAGGTTCGGCTCCGGCGCGGGACCGAGATTGACCAGCGTGTGCAGGAAACGGTAGGACATCTTCGTGACCATGTGACGACCGTCGACGGACATGCCGCCGAGCGATTCCGTTACCCAGGTCGGGTCGCCGGAGAACAGTTCGTCGTATGCGGGCGTGCGGAGGAAGCGCACGATGCGCAGCTTCATGATGAAGTGATCCACAAATTCCTGAATCTGCTCTTCCGTGAACACGCCGTTTTTAAGATCCTGTTCCGCATAGCAGTCGAGGAAGGTGGAGATGCGCCCGATCGACATGGCGGCGCCGTTCTGCTCCTTGACCGCCGCGAGATAGGCGAAATAGAGCCACTGGATCGCTTCTTTCGTATTCTCCGCCGGACGGGAAATATCGAATCCGTATTTAGCCGCCATCTCTTTGAGTTCGCCCAGCGCCTTGATCTGCTCGGCGATCTCTTCCCGCTTGCGGATATGATCGGAATCCATGACGTCGATGACCATTTCCTTTTTGGCGCGCTGTTTCTGCGCGAGCAGGAAATCCACGCCGTACAGCGGCACGCGGCGGTAATCGCCGATGATGCGTCCGCGTCCGTAGGCGTCCGGAAGACCGGTGATGATACCCGCGTGACGGGCACGTTTCATCTCGTCGGTATAAACTTCAAACACGCCGTCGTTGTGCGTCTTGCGGTATTTGAAAACATGTTCGACCGTCGGATCCATCTTTCTGCCGTAGGCTTCGAGTTCGGTGTGGATGAGACGGATCCCGCCGAACGGCATGATCGCGCGCTTGAGCGGGGCGTCGGTCTGCAAACCGACGATCTGTTCGAGATCCTTATTGATATAACCTGCATCGTGAGCGGTGATCGTGGAGATCGTTTTTTCGTCAATGTCATAGACGCCGTTGCGCTGGCGTTCCACTTTCATCTGCTCAAGAAGCTGATTCCAAAGAGCTTTTGTTCCTTCGGTGGGCGATGCGAGAAATTCTTTTCCGCCGTCATAAGGCGTGTAGTTGCGCTGGATGAAGTCCCTTACATTGACTTCCGAATTCCATGCGCCTTGCTTGAAATCCATAGTGTTCCTTTCTGAAAAGATTGTTATACGGAAAATCCGTCCGGTAATATACACCTCATCGCCGATTTTTCAAGCACCAAGAATTAGAATAGTCTAATTGCGGTATTACAGACGACCCGGAAACACAATCCTGATTTTCTTTTGAAAGGACCCGACTGGAAAAGATGCGGAATGCCGCAATGGAAAAGCGGTACAGCCGTACCGATACTCCGCTCCTGCCGCTGAAAAACGGGTTTCGCGAAAATGCCAAAATAAATAAAAGAGGAACCCAAGCGGACGCCAAGCCCATTCGCCGGATTCCCGAAATATTCAGACTGGCGAAATCAGAGATCCTCGTCGTCCCCGAAATCGTCACCGAGATCGTCGAGATCATCAATGGCGCCCAGATCATCGTCATCGCCGAAGCCGTCCTCCTCGCCGTACTCGTCGTATTCGTCGTCCTCTTCATTAACGACCATGCTCGCCGAGATGAACGCGCCGCACTCCGGACAGCAGCCGTCTTCCGCTTCAATCTGCTTCTCGTTGATTTCAATGTCGCAATAAGGGCAGAACATCACCATAGAAAAAACCTCCTTGTTTTGTTGCAGAGAATCCGTTCGCCGAACATTATAAAGAACGAAACCGGAAAAGTCAAACCGGAAAACCGTTTTTTTTCACTTTTTTTTGCTTTTTTTTCAAAAATCAGCCCGTTTTCCGGTTTTTCAGATGTTTTTTCCGAGATTGCGGGCCTCTTCCAACGCCGGAGCCCCCTTGATGTCACCCGGAAGATTGACATTCGGGACCAGCACTTTGCCGCGATCCTTCCAGTTCAGATAATCGGCGATCAGCTCATACGTCCGGACAATGCCCGCAAAATCCTCCATTTCCTCCGTTTCCGCCGTAACAAGCAGAACGCACTCCCGGATCTTCAGCGGACGCTTTCCCACAAGGAGAGAATAGATCTTGTCGATCGCCGCCTTGAGCTGTGCGGGAAACGAGAACCAGTACAGCGGCGTGGCGAAAACCAGCACATCGGTCTCTTCAAGCATCGGGGCAAGCGTATTGAAATCGCCGTCGAACACGCACGCTTTCCCGTACTTGAAACATTGATTGCACGCACGGCACCCATCGACTTCCGCACGGGCGGTATCGAAACGCCGGACACTGTGCCCGGCGGCTCCGGCGCCTTCGGCAAAAGCATCGGCAAGCATGAAACTGTTCCCGTTGGAACGGGGACTTCCGGTCAAAATCAAAATCTTTTTGCTCATGGTCTTTTCCTCCCTGTTCTGCAATATAACCGGCCTCCCGGAGAATGTCAACCGGAAAACAGCAGAAACCCGTCATCTCAAAAACGGAAAAGATCAGTTCTTTTCTGAAAAATCGGTGAATTTCATAATTTTTTTGTTTCAGGGGATTGACTTTTTTCATGAAATAGAGTATAATTAACATGAAGAAACGATTCTTCAGAGAGGATTACGGTAAGAATTTATGCGTGTGACGCTGAAAGACATCGTGGAAAAAACCGGAGTTTCCAAGTCCGTGATTTCCATGTATTTGAACAAGGACCCGCGGGTACGGCTGAGCGAGGAAAAGAAAAAGAGAATCGACTCCGCCGTCCGGGAGCTCGGATACCGTCCGTCGTTCGCCGCCTGCACTCTGCGCAAAGGACGTTCCAGGACGCTCGGTCTTGTTCTGGGCGGAATCACAAACGCCTATTTTTCTCATCTGGCGGAAGCGGCTTTGAAATATGCCGATGACCGGGGGTATCAGCTCCTGCTTTCGCTGACCCGCTGGAATCCGGAAAAAGAACGGCAGAGCCTGAAAAGTCTGATAGAGCGTCAGGTGGACGGAATTATCTATTCCCCTCACCTTCAGCCGGATCCCGATTACTGCAGGCTGATCCGGGAAACCGGAATCCCGATCCTTCTGACCCGGCAGGAAATCGACGGTTTCCTGTTCGTCAAAACAAACTGGGACGAAATCTTTGAAAAAGTGGCGGCGTTTTTCGCGGAACGCGGACACCGGAAAATCATGTACAGCGCCTATTTCTCTGACAACAGGAATGAACAGTTCCGGGAAAAATGCGGAAAACAGGGAATGGAGACCGTGCCGTTTCTGATCGGAAAGTCGCCGGAAACGGATCTGTTCCAGGCGATTCTTGCGGAACGTCCGGATGCGCTCTTCATCAGCGACTGCCGGATCGTGGAGCAGTTTCTGCTCTGGTTCCGGAAACAGCACAACAGCCGCTGTCCGGAAATCGTAACACATTACAATTTCCCGGTGGACCTTATCGAAGATCCCGCGGTCGTCGGAGTCGTTTACGAAGATTTCTACAAATTCGTGAAAAATGCGATCAAGCTGCTGATTGACTGCATCGAAACGAAAAATGCGGAAGCCACTCCGAATATGGACCATATCCGGTATTTTTATCCAATGGAGGAATTCATGAAACAGAAAGACGGGTTGATCGATACCCTGAACAAAGCAGAGGAACTGGAGAAAAAATGAAGAGAAACCATTTCACCATTATAGAACTCATGATCGTTGTTTCTGTAATTGCAATACTGATCGGAGTTCTCCTTCCGACTCTGGAAAAAGCAAGGCAGGCCGCCATTGCGATTTCCTGCCTGAACAACGTCAAACAATGTATGCTGGGAATCCAGTCCTACGCCAACGACAGCAACGGAATTCTCAACACTTGCGAGAATCAAAACACATCCACCGGAGCGGGGTACGGCGCCTGGGCACGACTTCTCACGGTCAACTCCTACCTGCCGCCCGGCGTTGTCTACTGTCCACTTCTCCGTGCAGAAAAGACGGATACCAGCCGGACAAAAACCCTCGGCATCCTGATGGCGCAGAACGGCTGGACCAAAGCCTGGCTGAAAAAGGAAAAAATTCAAAATCTGTTCGGAAAAGAAATCTGTTACTGGCGGGATCCCTATTTCGGTTACGACCTGTTCCGGATCAAAAACCCGTCGCGCTTTCCCCTGCTGGCGGATACCTGCAGCGTAAATCCGGATACCGGAGAAAAAACCGGAAACCGGCAGTTCTGCCCGGGGACGGATGCCGGAGATTACAAACTCAGCCTGCACCATCGGAGCACCGCGGTATGCGGATTTCCGGACGGGCATGCGGAGCGTCTGGGTATTTCGTGGTTTCAGGCGATGCAATTCAAAGCTGTTCTTGTAGATTACCGGTCGCTTGTGCTGGAATAACCGGGGAGGAATAATCTGTGAAACTGATACCGATGCTCTGTTTCTGCTGCGCAGTCCTTGTCTGCGGAGGAGAATATGGAAAAGAACTTCCGCTGAAACGGATCCCCGGAGTGGACGAAGGGGCGATGGCAACGGCGCTGTACCGGAATACGCTGTGGGTGGCGGGTTCCAGAGGAACTCTGTTTGCTTTCGACGTTTCAGAGCCGCGGACACCGAAACTCGTCTCGAAACTCCGGGTCATGAAAAACTGCCGTCAAATGGCAGTCCGCAACGGGCTCGCCGCAGTGGTTGGACGGCAAAACGGCATGGTGCTCGTTGACATCCGCAATCCCGGATCGCCGCGACTCCTGAGCCGCTATCAGTCGATTGAGCTTGCAACGGGAATCGACCTGACAGAAAAATACGCCTATATCGGAAACCGTATTTACGGAGTGGAAACTGTCGATATTTCCGACCCGCGCCGTCCACGCTTTCTAGGCAACATGCTGACGGAGGAAGCGCAATCGGTCCGGACCGCCGGAAACCGGGTTTTCGTCGGGGACTGGGCCGCCGGACGGATCCAGATCGCCGACGCCTCGAATCCCGCCTGTCTCTCCCCACGGGGATTCATTCAGCTGGACGGTTACGGCGACGGTCTGGATATACAGGACAATCTTGTGTTCGCCTCGACCGGGCATCACCGCAAAACGGGACCGAAGAAAGACCGTCCGGGCAACGGCCACGGCGTCGAAATCTGGGACATTCAGGATCCGGCGCGTCCCCGGCGGCTTTCCCGGTTCGGCTTTCCCCGCTTTTACAATCTCGGAAACGATTACTGGACCGTGCGGGTTTCCGGAAATTATGCGTTCTGCGCCGATACCCACAACGGCTTTTTCGTCCTGAACGTCGCCGATCCGCAAAAACCGGTCTGCATCGGACATGCCCGGCTGGAAGAAATCGTGGAGCCGAAACGCTATGATTCAAACGGAAAACTGTTGACAAACTCCCGGTTGGCGGATGCCGTAAGCAGTTTGACGATCGGAAACGGCGCCGTCTATCTGACCGGGTTGAAAACGGGGCTTTATGTGGCGGAGCTTCCGGGAATCGCCGCTCCGCGCGAACCGGATTCCGTTCCGGAAGCAAAAGCCGTCCGGCAAAAGCTCCCGGAAGTGGCGGGGTTCGCCGTCTGGCGTCCCGCCGGAATGGTCCGGGAAGCGGCGGTCTCCGGCGATACGGCGTTCCTTGCCGCTTCGGAGGACGGAATTCACTGCGTGCGGCTCGGAGAACGGGAAATTACGCCTTTGCGGCACTATCCCCAACACTTCGCCTTTGATGTGAAAATTCGCGGCAACACCCTGTACGCAGCGGAAAACGGTGACGGACTCGGCGTTTACGAAATCCGGGAAAACGGGGTTCTTGAGCGCAAAGCCGGAATACCCATGCCGTGGGGAGTGGATTGCCAGCGGATCTGGGCGCCGGAGGGAACGAATCTGGTGATCGCGTCGGATCATGGCGGCTGGATCTTCTTTCTGGATGTATCCGATCCGCGAAAAGCAAAAGAGGTGTTCCGCCACAGTCAGGTCGGGCTTGTTTATTCCGACCTTATGACGCATCAGCCTGTCGGCGGACGCTATCTGTTTTTCAACTGGCATCACAGCGGCTATGCCTGGTACGACGTATCGGGTGAAAAACCGGTTCGGGCGAACTGGAAACGGATCCGGTTTGCCACGCACAGGGATGGCGCGGCGAGCCTGGGGACGCGCTGTCTGGCTGTCGCGGACGGCGGCTATTATCTGCTGAACGCGAATCAGGCGGGAGAGCCGTCCGGCTGGAAACGGATCCGGATTCCGGGAAAGACGTTGAGCGGAGTGCCCTCAATCAATGGAAACACAGCGGTGCTTTCCTGCCGCCGGACGGGAGAGATCACGGTTCTGGACCTCGCAGATCCGCATAATCCGCTCTGGAATGAAGCGCGTTCCCTGACAGTTCCGGGACTGCCCGGCGCCGTCGGATTTTTCCGGAACAGAATGGTGATCCCCGCCGGATATGCCGGTCTTTATCTGGAACTTTTTCCGGGAAAGGAGGTTCAGAAAAAGTCTGAATGACGAACTTGGAAATCTCATCAATATTTTATCATAAAAAAACGAAGGTGAATGATGGTTGAAAGAAAATTATTTTCTCTTGTGGAGCTGCTGATCGTGGCTTCCGTAATCGCGATTCTGCTTGCCATGCTGCTTCCGGCGCTGGGAAAAGCGCGCGCAACGGCACAACGGATCAACTGTGCTTCAAACATGAAGCAGCTGGGAGTCGGTTTCGTCCAGTATCAGGCGGATTACGAGGATTTCTATCCTCTCGTGGGCTCAGTCGGGAACTGGGCACAGAACGGCGTTTCCGATAACGACTGGTTCAATATGGGAAAGATCGCTTTAGACCGTATTACGCCATACCTGATTCCGGGCGGAAAATCCTGCAGTCTTCCGTGGCCGAACAACACCCTCCCCGCATCACCGATCTTTGTCTGTCCGGCGAATACGAAAACGCGGCATCCCGGAAAAAATTATGCGGCGAACCACTATGTCATCGGCAGGTCGGACGTGGAACCGACCCGGTACCGGAGCAACCTGATCAAACAGCCGTCGCGGCAATTCCTTTACACGGAAGGGAACACGCATACATTCGACTGGAACACGGCGCATCTGAACATCACTCCCGGAACTCCCGCCACTGCAAGGGGAAATTTCGATTTCCGGCACGATGCAAACGGAATCAATTTTCTGTTTGCGGATGGTCATGTCGCATTCTGCTCGCTGCCGTATTACGACGCGACTCATTATACGCTGAGATATAAAGGCCCCTTTCTCTGGTATTGAACAGTATTCACATTCAAGGATTTCATTATGAAAAAAACACTCCGCCTTCTGCTCTGTCTGACGGGATTCGCTCTGGCAGGACTCGAACCGTATCCGGTCGCATCGCCGGGAAACTTCAAACATTTCAACACCTACGGCAACGCCGCCGCGAAACGCGTCCGGATGGAGGGACATGATTCGATCCGGGTGACTCTGGGCGGACTCGGCACCTCCACAGGCGGTGCCGTTCAATTCATGGCGCCCGCGTTTGCAAAACCCGCCGACGATGGTTACGACTCCGTTACCATAACCTACAAAGGCGACGGCGGAACGGGAAATTTCGTCGTTCTCCTCTCGGACGGACAGAAAAACTCGTGGTGCTGGAACGGAGTGCGCTGGCAGCCGTCGGCGATGCTGCCCTGCTATAATGAAGACTGGGTGAAAAAAGTACTTTCCGTCAGGGACTTCCGGTACTGCGGCGCACGGAAAACGGATATTCCCGCGTTAAACCTTAAAAACGTGACCAATCTTCAGCTCGCAATCGGAATGCAGTTGAAAGATCCGTCGGAGAAACGGGCGGAATTCTACCTTTACGAAATTGCTTTTGAACGGGGTGCAAAAGAAAAAACGGTATTCCGTTCCGCAACGAAATCACCGGCGGTTTCCGCCGCGAAACCGGAAACTGCCACCGTTCCGTCCGTTACCCGGAAACCGAACCTGCGTCCTCTTTCCGCATACCGTCTGCCGGAGTGGATCGACTGGAAGCGTGAAAACCATTTTCAGCGGAACACCGCGATGCGCCATTCGATCTCCCTGAACAATTACTGGCAGTTCCAGCCTGTCCCGGACTCCGCCGTTGCAACGGTGCTGAAACGGGACGGCAAGCTGCCGCCATTCCCGGGTTCCGTTCCGGAGACGGGCGAATGGAATTATGTCAAAGTACCCGGCCGCTGGGATGGAAACGCGTTTTACATGCTTGACCGGAACCGGAAGCGGGTCTCCGAAGTCGGCGGACTCTCTCCCGCCGAGTACGCGCAGGGTTGGCTGCGCCGGAGCATCTTCATTCCGCGGGAGTGGAACGGCAGCCGGTTCAGTCTCCAGTTCAATGCGGTGGGGGAACAGGCGCGGTTGTTCATAAACGGTGTCCCCGTACAGGATTTCTCCAAAACCGGTTCGACGGACATCACCGGTTCGATCCGGGCGGGCGAACAGAACGAGATCGCGCTTTTCATTCAGTATTCCTCCTTACCGCTCAAAAAGACGCACGGAAAATTCCGGGAGTTCTGTCAGCCCGGCATGGGCGCCGTCTGGTGGTACCGATGGCACGACGGTCCCGGCATTACGGATGACGTCTGGCTTCATGTTCTCCCGGCGGAACTCCCCGGCAGGGATCTGCGCATTCTGACCTCTGTGGAGAAAAAAACGATCTCTGCCGATGCGGAATTCACCGACCGGAGCGGGCGCGACCGGACTCTGCTTGTCGGAGCAGCGGTGAACGACGGCGAAAAGACGGTGCTCACTCTGCCGGAACGGAAAGTCGTTCTGAAAGCGGGAACCACGGAGCGGATCGCCGTTTCCGGAATATGGAACGATCCGGTATGCTGGAGTCCGGAGAATCCCAAACTCTATACGCTCCGTCTGTATGTCCGGGATGAATCCGGCAGAATGCTGGACGAACTGTCGGACGAATTCGGGTTCCGGGAACTCACGTTCCGCGGCGGCGATTTCTATCTCAACGGCTCCAAAATCCGCCTGATGTTCAAAAGCAGCCAGTTCCGTTACGCCTCTCTCAGTGAACAGGGACTCGTCAACATGCTGACCGCATTGAAGAAAATGAACTTCAACGGGCTCATACTGGAAACGTTGAACGAACGGACCGTCAAGCTCTGCAACCGGCTCGGAATGATGGTGGTTCTGCGTCATGTAATGCCGCCGCTGGTGCGGACGGGAACCTATCTTCCCGGAGTCCCGAACCACGGCTATCCGTTTGAAGTGTACCTGGCGCCGAAATTCGCAGAGGCGAAACGGGAACTGGAACGGACCGTTACGGGAATCGTTCAGAAATTCCGCAACGATCCGAGTCTTGTCATCTGGGCGATCAATCCCCTGCTCTGCTGGAATTCGGAATGGATCAATCCGAACCGGATTGACGCGGTCCAGCCGCAGAACGACATTCTGAAAGCGTCGCTGCTGGAAGAAGCGTTTCTGCACCGTCTTGATCCCTCCCGTCTCATTCTTCAGAGCATGGGCGGAAGCGCGGGCGCCATCATCGCCTCGAATCCCTACCCGACATTTGAAAATCTGCCCGACGAATGGGCGGACTGGCCGATGAAATGGTCCGCCGCCAAGAAAAAACCGCTCGTTCTGGAAGAAATCGCGCTTCCTTTCATCCACAACTACGCGAACTGGCGCAATGATAAAACCGGACAACACAACGGTTGGAACGCTCATAGACAGCTGTTCTACGAACAGGCGGCACGCTATTTCGGCGATTCCATTTATGAACAATCCACGCCGGAGCAGCCGGACAGCGGATGGAGTTCCGGTAAAGCGGGCACGATCCGCGAAAACGGTGTCACCCGCAACCGCATGGATCACGCAATGGAACGAACGGCGGAATTATGGCTTACACGCTGTCTCAAGGCATGGAGAGCCTATGACATCAGCGGAATCTGGCTGTTCGAAGCCACACGCGACTACTTTTCTTCGGCAGTGGCGGAACAGAAGGAACTGCCGGCTTCCGCCGATCTCACCGCACCGGGCGCTAAACCGGATTATTCGTCGGAATACAGTTACGATTATCCGAACCGTCTGCACGCGGCGACAAGCGCGGGACAGCGTCCGTTTCTCGCATTTCTCGCCGGACGCCCGGAACGCTTTTCCTCGCGGGAACACGCCTACCATTCCGGCGATACCGTTCTGAAACAGATGATCTTTTCCAACGACTTTCTGAAACCTGTGAAAGCGGAAGCATCCTGGCGGATTGTCCGTCTGCGCGACGGCCGCCAGGCGGCGTCGGGCTCATGGTCCGGGACTCTCTCCGCAGGGGAAGTCCGGAAAGTCCCCTTCCGCTGGACCGCGGTCCCCGTTACAGACCGCGAAACATACCGGATTCTGTTTACCGCCCGAACGGGAAAAGAACTCTGCAATGATTCGTTCGATCTGCATATTTTCCCGAAAAAAGAGACCTCCCCCGTCAAACGGCACGTTCTGCTTTACGATGAAAACGGCAAGACCCGTTCCCTGCTGAAACAGATGGGAATCGCATATATTGAAAATCCGACGGAACGGGAACTTTCCGGCGGGCTCCCGCTGATCGTCGGGCGGGAATCGTTTTCTCCGGCATTCCTCGCGAAGTGCCGCGAATGGAAACTGGAACGCTTCCTGAACAACGGTCTGACGATGCTCGTCCTCGCCCAAAACGGGAACGGAGCGTTGAAAGAGTATCTGGAGGAACGCCGGAGCCGTCAGGTATTCCCGAAAGACAAGGCGCATCCGGTACTGAACGGCTTCCCCGCGGCGGATCTGCAGTACTGGCGCGGCGAATCCGACATGCTGGAACCATACCCGGATCTCGGCATGTCGGCAAAAAACAACCGCTTCATGCGCTGGGGCGCGGAAGGAACCGTCGCCTCGTTCGTCATGGACAAGCCGTTCAGCGGACGCTTCCGGGTTCTGCTGGACTGCGACGCCGATCTTTCCCGCACCCCTCTGCTGGAATACTTCACGGGAAAAGGACGCATCCTGTTCTGTCAACTTGATTTCCAGCCGCGTTACGGCACGGATCCCGCCGCGACCCGGCTGGCGGACCGGCTGTTTTCCTACGTTCAGAATCCGGAACCGACTCCGGAAACGGTTCCCGCCGTACTGTCCGGCTCGGCGCAGCCGCTTAAAGGGCTCGGATTCGATTTCCTGCCGGAAACGGAACTTGAAAAAGCAAAACTGCTGGTTCTCACATCCGGATTCAAAATCCCGGCGGAACGAATCCGCCGTTTTGCGGAAAACGGCGGCAGGGTGATGACGATCGGGCTTTCCGCGCGGGAACTGTCTCTGCTGAAACTGCCGGAACCCGTCAGACGGAACGTGCGTCTTGCGGAATATCCGAAGGACGACGCCCTGCTCCGCGGTCTCGGCAATTCGGATTTCTACTTCAATCCGGCAGTAAAACTTCCGGTGTTTGAAAAATCGCGGATCGTGAAACGGATTCCTGCGGGAAAAGGGGAATTTGTCATGGTCACGGCCGTTCCCGCCGACTTTAAGGAGAACGCTTCTGAAACCAAATTCCGGCGGATCCTCTCCTGCCTGCTGACGAATCTCGGAGCGCCGTCATCCGTCTCTCCGAACTTTTCCGCAGGCAACGGGGATATTGCTCTTGACGGACGCCGTGTCCCGTTCCGTATCGACCCCGAATCGCACGGGGAAGCCAAACGCTGGCATCTCCCCGAAACCGATGATTCCGGCTGGCGGAAACTGGAAATCGGCTCTCATTGGGAAGGACAGGGTATCACCATGAAGAATCCCCATTACTCCACCGCAGCGGGTCTGCCCTATGACGGCGACGCCTGGTACCGCATTCCCGTCGTCATTCCGGAAGAGTGGAAAGGAAAACCCCTCTTTTTCGATGCCGACACGATAGACGATCTGGACTGGGTCTGGTTCAACGGAACACTGATCGGTCACACAGGAGAAGACACCCCGCAATACTGGTCGGCAAGACGCCTTTACCGGATCCCCGCCGAGACGGTACGGTACGGGAAAACGAACCGGATCGCCGTCCGGGTCCGCGACCTGCGCGGAAACGGCGGAATTATCGGTAAACTCCGAATCGGCGGAGCGGAAAGAGAATCCGGATCCGTCTTCTTTGAAAGGCCGTCAAGACTGATTCAGAATTTCGATCCCAATTCCTGGCGGCAATGGTGACGGTCGCAGACCGCCATTCCGGAACATGGGACGGAAAGGCGGTTGATCCCCGGCACAAGGTTCCGTTCCCCGGCAGGATCGCCGAATACGTCAAACAGCCGGACCGTGCACGCGCAATCCGTGTCCAGCAGCAATTCTTCCGTATGCTTCGCATTGACGATGATATGCCGGACATCGGAACGCAGGCGGACCGGCAGACCGGTCTGATACACGGCGGTAACCGCTTCATCCTCTCCGGAAGCGGTTACAACCGGATAACTCAGTTCCGGATGTTCGGGACGCAGTTTTCCCCCCTGAAGCACGTTCCGGTGTTCCGTACAGAAACGCATCCAGAACGCGAGCATCCTCCGTTTTTCCGGAGACTCGCCGCTCAGCCGGACCGATATCTGCGGAACACTGAACAGAACATTCAGGATCTGGAGCGCCGCGACCTGAACGGTATCGTATTCCGACCAGATCACCATATCGGAATGGATCGCGGACGTTCCCCCCAGCAGACGCAGGTCGATCGTCCGCATACGGTTCTGGAGCAGATCGTGCGCACAATCCGCCGCCCGGAACACATTGCCGTATTTCCGCATGCGGGGTCCCGTGTAATGCTGCCGGAACTCAATGATGATATCCGGATTCAATGCCGTCAGAGTCCTGCGGATGCCGGAAAGCAAACGTTCGATTCCTTCCATCAGTGAAACCGTATCGCGCCCGCGAAGCGCCGTCTCTCCGGCGGCATCCGGAGCGATGCTGTCAATAAAATCCAGTTTGAGCCCATCCAGCTGATACTCCCGGACCAGACGGCAGCAGGAGGCGGTCAGCCAATCACGCACTTCAGGGAACCGCGGATCGAACACTTTGCGGTCTCCTCCCCCCGGCAGGAACTTTCCCTGAAACCGTTCCAGAAGCGCACTCTGTTCCACCCCAACGAACGGAAGCGCAACCCAGAGAAGACAGCGGATCCCGTTTGCATGAAACTTCTCCACAAGCGCCTTGAGATCCGGAAATTTTCCGGGAAAGGGCTTCCATTCGCCGCAGGAGCGCATATTGCTTCCGCCGCCTTCGACCCCTCTGCACTGCCAGCCGTCGTCAATGATGACGGAACGGAGCCCGGCCTGTTTGATATACGGCAGCTCCTCTTCCAGCTCTTTCCGGGAAACATCTTTCTGATATTGATACCAGGAGGAGTAAAACGGCAGGCGCGCAACCTCCGGAATCGGCAGCACCGGCGAATGTTCCGGCATGAGATCGTACCACCGGACCATCTCCCGCAGAACCTCCGCATAGAATATCCGGCGGCGGTCCACACGAATGGCGACATGCAGAAAAGCACACGGCTCCTCCGCACAGGAAAAAAGCGTAAGCCCGGTCCGGATACAGCTTCTCTCATCCGGCCCGCAGGAACAATACACCGGACGGAACGTCTCGGAACATGCAAAGCTCATGGAGTTGATCCCCTCCAGATTCATGCAGGAATATACCGGTACGTTACGGTTGAACGCGAACGGCTCCCGTCCGCCGCGCCACCAGCGGGGCTGATAATGATGACAGTCAAACAGCTCCTGCTGCGGATGCCATTTCACTTGCGCGTCCCGCTGCGGAACCTCAAACGCAAACACCGTTTCCGGCGGATTCCGGTCCCGTTCCGCGGACAGCTCCAAATGAACGACCGACAGTTCTTCCGCAATTTTTTCCTCCCGGAACCGGACGTTCCAGCCGTCCAGTTCCCCGGTTACTTCACACTCCGCGATCTCCGCGGCAAAACGGTATATCATCTCATTCTCCCGTTATTCTTCCAGCGTGATTCCCAAAACGATCGGGACAGACTGTTTTCCGGAGATAATCTCTATCGCCGAAAGTTTCGCAAAACCCTGCTGATTAATCCCCTGCATGGTGACACCCTTTGCCACGACATCGTTTTCCCAAACATAAACATACCCGCCGACGCCGCGTCCCCACTGCCCGGAGCGCCCGGCAGGATACACCTCGCCGGGTGATGCAGCTTTCACATAACCGAGCCCGTCACGTCCCGGTGCGACTTTCCATTCCCCGGTTTGAATCCCGTTGCAGATCTCCAAATCGCGGGTCTGTCCATCCCGGAAATGCAGGCGGTACGTCAAAACCTTCGTTCCGACGGAATAACAGGTCCCGTGCAGAAAGAAAATACGCCGGAAGCTGCGGTCGCCGACCGGGATCCTGACGGAAACCGGATAACCGGGACGCTGTGTCCCGTTCAGCATGATCATCCCTTTGCCGCCATTCTTTTCCGGATCAATAAACCGGAATGGAACGCCGCAGACGGCCGCAGTCCCTTTCGGGAACTGCCAGACATCCTGTTTCCCTCCCGGAAGCGAATCATTCAAAGCCTGATTGCAATACCGCGAAAGATCGACCGGATAACAAACTCCCGTTTTATGAACCGTTTTCTCCATCCGGATCACCGGACGTTCCGACGGAGCCGCTGCACGCGGCAGAACAGTCAGCGGCACGAGCGGACGCTTCAACGGGAACGGATACCGTTCCGGATCGCACGGCGGCAGTTTCACCACGACATGCGCCGCTCCCGCCGGGATCTTCACCCGATAGTCATGTCCCCATTTTCCCCGCTCGCAGCGAACCTCTTTTCCATTGACGGCAACAGACAGCGGACGGGCCATCGAAACAAACGTCAGCACATCGTCCATTTCCGCGCCGAGCCCGATTTCAGCAACGCGCGTCTCCCGGTCCCAACTGCCGCTCAGCAGACGCATACGCCCGTAATCGCCAATCCAAAGCGGATCGTTCTGGGCTATCAGATGCGGAAGAGTGCCGACCCGCACCGGCCAGTCGGCAAACTCATACGGTCCCCAGTATTTCTCCCACACTCCGGCGGAAACCGCTGCAGGTGCAGTTGTCCGGGAAAAAACGGATGGCATGTTCTTCCGGTAAAGACCGCGCAGCTTCGCGCGGTCCCGGTCTGAAAACGCAAGAACCTTCAGCGTGTTAAATGCATTGCAGTGCCGTGTCCCCATGGTCCCGCTGTTGGAAGACGACAACACATAGGCGGGATCCAGCGCCGGAATCTCCCGCAGCATTTCGTCCACCAGATTCCGCAACTCCTCCGGCAGAAACCGGAGCAGCATTCCGAAAAACGGATAGTCGTAACTCGTACATCCCGCCAGTTGGAAAATGGCATTCCAGCTCTCCGGTTTATAAGGACGCCACGAAGACGCATACGCGCCGTTGTTGTCAATGCCGATCCTGCCGCCGATCTGTCCCGCCGCCTTTTCCGGGCCGCCGGTATTGCGGATATGCGATGCCAGAGATGATATGTTGCGATGAATCAATGCCGTTGTCGTCACCGTCTGCTTTGCCGCCCAGTACAACGCACGGTCCGCCAGTTCCCGGTCTTTCATGCCGAGCGCCAGACGGTACATGATCGAATACATCCGGAACCCGTCGCCGAACATATCGCCGGAAAGGATAAACCCGGAACTGGTGCAGTTCATTCCCGGCGCGCGCCAGGTCTGACAGAGTTCCGCCGCGGAATAAAATTCTTTCAAACGTTCCCAATTCCGCTCCACAAGATCCCAGCGTCCATAATATTTCGCCTCGGCATACGGAAACTGAAGCAGCGCCATATTGAACATGGTCATATCCCCTTTCATGGGGAAACCGTGACGGAATCCGCGCCACCCGGCAAACCATGCGGCGCGACCGGTCATCGGCTCAATCAGATACACCGGGATCAGCCATGAACTGTTCGGACGGGCTCTGTGATAGAACGACTCCCCGCACGCCACCCGGTCCAGCTGTCCCGGCGACTGATAAACATCCAGCAGTTTGCGTACCTCCGGTTCCATCATCAGCCATCCGGTCAGCACACCGAGACTCTGATCCCCCATGTGCGTTCCGCGCCACTCCGCATTTTTTGAACGGACGCGGACAAAATCATTGTACTCCCGGAGCATCTGCTCCTCTCCCGACGGCTTCAGCGGGATACGGTCCAGAAGATCGGGCGCAGCAACGCGATACACAAGCTCACACTTCTCCGCATAGCGATACGGGCCGAATTTCGTCATCATCGCCGGAGCGGAAAGCTCCGTCTCCGTTTTCAGCGGTGAACGGCCAAGCATCGCCTGGCTGAACAACGGTGGAAACGGCACATAAGGCGCGGCTTTCTCATCCAGTACAACAGCGTTCGTCACCCGGTTCCGGATGCAGATCTCTCCGTTCTCCACCGAAAACAACTCCTCCATCTCCAGCGGAAAATAAGAAAGCAGACGTGCCACAGTGCGGATCCGCCGGACTTCGTCTTCCGGAACAGCCGTCCACTCCTGACCATATTTCGCGGACTGCGGAACCGCTCCGTACAGCGTCCCTATGGCGATCCTGCCGAGATCGCGGCTGGATTCAACCACCAGTCCCCGGTCTGTCACCCTCACCCGCTCCGGAAGACGATGAAACACCATCAGGACCGGGATTTTCGGTGCGGGATTGTCCCACAGAAGGAGCAGCCATTTCGCCGTCATCCTTGCAGGCTCCAGCTTTGCCGGATCACGCAGGAGCGTCACTTTTCCGTTGATCTCCGCCGCCAGAGCCGACGGCGCGGCAGGACGCTGAAGCGTGTTATCCGAAATAGTGACCGACGGCGCATGATAATCATACAGCACGCCGGGCGCAAGCCCGCTCCACCAGGAATCCACGCGGAAGGTCCTGCCGGATTTCAGGTCCCGGAAAGAATAGGTGCGCATGGAGTGAGTCCAGGAACCGCCGTTCTGCACAAATCCGGTCGGGACCGCTCCGGTCACATCAAACGAAACATTCCATTCATCGTTTCCCCCGGCATAAGGCTGAAACTCCTTTCCGGGATCAGCGAACAGCGACGTATCGCGCGTATTGGTGTTCAGCAGCGAATGCCAGCTGCCCTTGAACCCGAAAACCCCGATGGCATACAGGCTTGCTCCGGGCCGGATCACCGGCGTAGCACCGTTTTCCGCAAACAGGGGAGCAAGCAGTTTTTCACGCCGGACGGCAGCCTGTTTTTCCAGACGCGAACAAGTCAGAAAGTCGCCGTTGTTGTAAGCGGAAGCCCATGCGCTCCGGAGCTTTTTCCAGTGCTGTTTCCATTGGGAAACGCCTCCAGACAGTTTCCGTAAAGCAGCGATCCGTTCCAACACCGGCAATTCATCGTCAAACGCCAGCAGACGAGCTCCGAGCCGCATCCGCTCTTCCGCAATCTCCTTGAAAAATCCGATCGCGGTATCGAATTCCGGGGAGGAAACCAACGCCGTATCCGGGAAATTCTTATCGTATCCGGACATCCGCGCGATCTCCGGCTCCGGGGAAACAGTCAGCCCGAACCGCTCCAGCGCTTTGGCATTCTCCCGCCAATCCGCCACCCGCGCCCGGAGCTCCCGGTCCCGCCGCTCAATCCGCCGTTCCCGGAGCCACTGGTAAAAATTCGGACTCATGCTGTTTCCCGCATATCCCTGATAAAGCGACATCAGGAATCGTTCAAACGCTCCGGTCTCGCGCAACGCATCCGCCTCATTCATGTTTTTCAGTTTACTGCGCAGCTTGTTCCATTTCTCCGCCATCTGAGCGTATTCATACGGATCCGGCTTCCGCTTGGCGATACACAGGAAACCGAGGTCGATCTGTTCCGCGCGCAGAAGGGCCGGCGTTTTCCCCGCAGTGTTTACCTGACTCTCAAATTCCTCACTCACGCTCAGCTCGCGAACCCACAAGGTTCCCGTAACTTCCCGGAGCCCGACACGCAGCCAGCCGTCGAAATTTTCCGGGACCGTCACGGTATTTGTCAGCGTCACCCAGTCAAACGTTCCGTGCAGATTATGATTGACTCCAAATTCCGTCGACTTCCCGTCCACGCGTCCCCAAAGGAAAAAGCGGATTCCCTGATACGGCTTTTTCTTCCCGGCGATATTTTCACCGCGCAGCACAACCTTGAAAGTCAGCTTCTGCCCTTTGCGCAGTTTCATCCAGAGCCCCATGGAATGATAATCCCCGGCACTGCGGTTGACGATACAAACCATGCCGTCCTTCCGTTCGGCTCCGGTCAACCGCCAGTCCTTTTCCGACGGGAACAGGGTCCGGACCGCAGCGGGGAGCAGGGTGCACACAGAAAAAAGAAGAGTGATCAGAATGCGTTTCATTGTTAATATCCTTTCCGGGTTGTGTTGCATTCGTTCAGCGATAAGGTTTGAAATCGGCATCCGTCAGATAATTCCCGGTCCACTTCATTGCACGGAGAGAACCATCCTTAAACATGGTGTTGATTACTCCCGCATGAATGGAAAGCCAGCGGTAGTTCGGGTAATCGTCCCACGCCCCCCAACCGAGATGCTGTGCGTCCCGCAGACGGAGCGAACAGAAGATATATCCCGTGTCTCCTGCCTTGGTCCATTGCGTTTCCGCCATAATCATGGAACCGTTGAGAATATCCCGGATCCGGACATTCGGCATGAAGCCGGCATTATTGATCCGATAGCGCAACCAGCCGCCCATCACACCGGCATGAACTCTGCCGGAACTCGTTGGGACATAGGTGGAAGACCAGTACGGATCCGCCGGCATGGCGGCGGACGTTACGGTGTCATAGTTCAAATCGGCACGGATTGCCGGACAGAAATAGACATTTTTCGGTTGCTTAAATCCGAGAATCTCCTCATCCCACGCAGCGGTTTTCATATCTTTGGTCTGATTGAGATAAAGATTAACCTTCGCACTGACTCCGTTGGTCTGGTCCGCCCCCCGGTGCGTCGGCATCCAGTCATCACCGTCTCCGAGATAAGAGACGATCCCCGTATAGATCTGCTTCATGTTTCCAAGACATGCCGCCGACAGCCCTTTCTCTCTAGCCTGATTCAGGGCCGGCAGCAACAGTCCGGCAAGAATTGCAATTACAGAAATAACAATGAGGAGTTCTATAATGGTGAACATTCTTTGCTTTTTTCCGTCATTTTTTCCCATTTTTCTTCCTTTCCGCTTTTCTTTTTCCGATTGTATGCTATTTTGCCATGAACAGCGTTTCTTTTATTAATTATACGATATTTTCCGGAAAAAGCAACCGGGGAAACGGGGTGTAAAATGGTAAATCAAAGTATGCTTTCTGGTAAGAACCGGATGGTATTCCGAAGCGCCGGAAGCAAATGGAGCGACCGTTTCGGACTTGGAGTTCTCACAAAAGATACTCCCGACCAGCAGATAACAGGCCCGGAATCGTTTCCATTCTTTGCGTTCTGTCTGCTTTTGAGAGGCGAAGGAGAATATGTCGATTGGGAAACGCAGAAGAGCTATCCGCTCCATGCCAATACCTACTTTTTCCGGATTCCCGGCGTGGTGCATCAGATACGCATTGATCTGAACAGCCAATGGCGGGAATGTTTCCTGAGCCTTGGCTATAACGCCTATCCGTATTTCCGCGCATTTCACGGGATCGCTCCGGAAAAACCGACCGGAAAATTTACGCCGGACGACGAATGGCTGGCAAAATTCTCCGCTCTGGGCGATGAACTGGAACACTGTCCGGAATCTTCCCTGCTGGATCTCCTGCCGGAATTGTTCCGGCTGGTCTCGAAAGCGGTCCGTAAAACGGCGCCGAGCAATGAAGTTGTCGAACTGGTCAAAGAAGCGTGCAGATTTCTCTGTTCGGATTTCCGGGAACGACATGATATTCAGGACTTCTGCCGCAGTCACGGCTGGGGCTACGAAAATTTCCGTAAGAAATTCACTGAAATCATCGGCATGTCTCCCAACCGTTACCGGATCAGCCGACGCTATGATGCCGCACGCGCCCTGCTTCTTCAGAAACAGCTGACCGTCTGCGATATTGCAAAAGAACTCGGATATTGTTCTCCACACGAATTTTCCGCCCGCTTCAAACAGAAAACCGGCATGACGCCGACCGAATTCCGCAACTCCAACGCCAACCTTCTTGAGTAAGGAAGGCGCCGGAGCCGGAACCCCGTTCAGAACAAACGGCCGATCTGGTAAACGATCAACGTGACCACATACGCCAATGCAAACAGACCGAATGCCTCAAACAGCATCATCTTCCACGAATTCAATTCGCGGCGGATCACCGCAAGAGTCGCAAGGCATGGAATCGAAAGCAGACAGAACAGCATCATGCAGAATCCCTGGAGCGGCGTGTAGTTTTCCCGCAGATGCTCCCGCAGCGGTGTGGACTCCTCGTCCGCCTCGCCGACGGAATACAGAATGCCGAGCTGGGAAACAAACACCTCTTTGGCGGTCAGCGCGCCGATCGCCGCCGTCGTCACCCGCCAGTCGAAACCGAGCGGTTTGAATACCGGTTCCAGAAACTTTCCGATCCGTCCGGATGCCGTATACTCCATCTGTTCCGCCTGCCGGGCAAACCGCAGTTCATCCTCCCGTTCCCCGCGCTGCCCGGCGGTCAGGCGCTGATCCGCCCGGACCGCTTCGATCAGCGCGTCGTAATCCCTGCTGAACTCCGTCTTCTCCGGCCAGGTATTCAGCACAAACAGAAGAATGGAAGTCGCAAGAATAATCGTTCCCGCCTTGCGAAGATACATCACCCCGCGGTCCCACATGTGCAGGCAGACACTTTTCAGAGTCGGCACACGGTACGGCGGAAGTTCCATCAGGTAAACCTCCCCGTCGCCCTTGAACAGCGTGGATTTCATAATCCGCGCGGCGATCAGGGCAAACGCGATGCCGATCACATAGATCAGCCACATCATATACGCCTGATACTTTGCGGCGAAAAACGCGGGAATGATCAGCGCATAAATCGGCAGGCGCGCCCCGCAGCTGATCAGCGGCAGGACCATGATCGTGGTGGTGCGGTCCTTTTCCGACTCAATGCTCCGGGTTGCCATGATTGCCGGAACCGAACAGCCGAATCCCAGAACCAGCGGAACAAAGCTCTTGCCGTGAAGCCCGAACTTGCGCATGACGCCATCCATCACGAATGCCGCACGCGCCATATATCCCGAATCCTCCAGAAACGCAATCGCGAGAAAGAGAAACAGAATGTTCGGCAGAAACACGATCACGCCGCCCACTCCGGCAATCACGCCGTCGATCAGAAGGGAACGCAGAAACGGCGCGATGTTCTCCGGCCAGACAGAACCGATCGCTCCGCCAAGCAGTGCGAATCCGTCTTCGATATATCCCATCAACGGATCCGCGCAGGTGAACGTGAACCAGAACACCACATACATGATCAGGAAGAACAGCGGCAGGCCGACAAACTTGTTTGTCATGACCGAGTCGATCCGGTCGGAAATCTCCTGTCTGCGTTCACGCGTTATGGAGATTGCCTCCCGGCAGGCGCCCGCAAGCATGGCATAGCGCCGGTCCGCCATGAACGTATCCGCCTGAATCGCATGTTGCGCATACAAGTGACGGATCTGTTTCTCCACTTCCTCATGGACCGGCTCGAACTCCCGGAGCTTCCACACGCAGGAATCATGCTCCAGCAGCTTGATCGCAAAGAAACGCGGAGGGATATGATGAAAACCGGGAAGAGGAAGCGCGTCGATCTTCTGTGCGATCGCGCTGATCGCATCATCCACATCCGGTCCGTACTTCAGTTGCGGCGACCCGTGCGAATCCAGCTTGCCGAGAGCCTCCCGGAGAGCCTCGCGAAGCCGGACAATCCCGTTTCCGCGGGAGCCGACCGTCTGCACGATGCCGGCGCCGAAGTACCGCTCCAGTTTTGGCAAATCAAACCGGAGCCCTTTCTTTTCCGCCTCATCCGCGATATTGAACACCAGCAGCATGGGAATATGAAGTTCCGCCAGCTGAGTGGTCAGGTACAGATTGCGCTGCGGAACGGAGGAGTCGATCACATTCAGGATCAGATCGATCCCCTGCCCGGTCAGCTCCCGGAACGCGACTTCCTCTTCCGGGGAGCTGGAAGAGAGCGAATAAACGCCCGGCAGGTCGATCAGCTCAATTTCCATACCGTCCAGCACGAAATGCCCGGATTTGCTCTCCACCGTCACGCCGGGATAGTTTCCCACATGCTGACGCGTCCCCGTCAGCTGATTGAAGATCGTGGTTTTGCCGCAATTCGGATTCCCCGCCAACGCAATGCGAAACGATTTTTTCATTTTGCACAGCCTTTCAAAAGAATGTTCGCCGCATCGTCGCGATGCAGGGAAAGGCTGCTTTCCATCACTTTGACCCGGAGAAGTCCGCCGAACGGAGCGTGTGCCTCCATTACCAGTTCCGCGCCGGGAACGAACCCCACATCCGCGAATTTCTTTTTTCCGCGCAGCTGTGCAGACACCTTGGATACGGTCGCAGCCGCTCCGATCGGCAGTTCCGCCAATGTCAGTTCTCCGTTTTCTCCGCCTGCCCGGCGGTTCTGTTTCTTCCCGCTCATACCATCTGTCTCTTTCTCCCGTTCCGGGAAATATTCGATTGACACAACAGATTCACAGCAAATAAGAAATATTTTAATTAGCAACTGCTAATTAAAGAAAAACATTTCTTTCAGCTATGAAATCCATAAGTTTTAACGCTGATAATATAATTAGTTTATACTAAATTTCAAGACTCTAGTAAAAGAAAAGCAGAAAAAGCAGATGAAAGGGCTTGAAAAGCTCTCTCCGCCTGTCTATATTTTTCCCCGGATATTCACAGATAAAATAAGGAAACGGAAATGGAAGAAAAAAATTTTGCGGAACTCGACGCCAATTTCAAATCACGGGAAATCGGCAGTTTCAAGCTGGAGTTTCATGACGGATTTGCCTCCCCGTTCGTTCTGGAAGGTTTTCCGTATATCGACCGGGAAGGACGGCGCAGCCGTCTTCCGCTGAATATCGCCGCACAGTGCGATATGCCGGGCGTCTACCCGATGAGTATGCAGGGCGCCGGGGAAGTGATCCGCTTCCGCACGAACTCCCCGGCAATCGGCATCCGCGCAGGATTCACCGAAATCTTCAACGGCAACAACCGGGGCGGCAGCAACGGCTTCGACCTTTACACCGGTTCCGGCGCGAATCTCCGCTTCCGCGGAAACCGCTCCATCGCCCCCGGAGCGGATAAATTCGAAGCACTGTACAGCGATCACCTGCCCGCCGACGGTTCCTGTTACGACTGCACCCTCTATTTTCCCTATCACAGCGCCGTCTCCGCAATCGCGATCGGGCTTGTTCCGGGAAGCACACTCGAACCGCCGACTCCGCACAAAACCGGAAAACCGGTCGTATTCTACGGTTCCTCCATCACGAACTGCGGTTCCGCCGGACGCCCCGGACTCGTCTATCCCGCAATCATCGCCCGCGAACTGGATTTTCATTTGATCAACATGGGACTCAGCGGTTCCTGCCGCGGTGAACTCTGCGTAGCGGATACAATCGCCGAACTCGACATTGCCGCTCTGGTTCTCGAATTCGATCATAACGCACCGACTCCGGAATTTCTCGCGGAACGTCACGAACCGTTCTTCCGCCGTTACCGTTCGCTCCGTCCGGAAACTCCCGTCCTCATGATGTCACGCTGCGACTTCAAACAGGAGGACGACAGCCGTCTCCGCCGCGAAATCGTCATGCGGACCTGGCTGAACGCCGTCAATGCGGGCGACCGGAACGTGGAATTTCTCGACGGCGAAACTCTGTTCGCCGGACATTTCCGCGAAGAATGTACACAGGACTGCTGCCATCCGAACGATTACGGCGCAATCCTCATGGCGGAACGCATCGCCGATCGGCTAAAACGGATTCTGAAATAAGACAATGCGCCGGAATCCACGAAACAGCCGCGGATCCCGGCGCTTTTATCAGCGTTTTTTCTTTTTGAAAAGATTGATGATCCCGTCCACATTCTTGATCGTTTTTTCAACATTTTCGGGACTCAGCGCGCTTTTGATGTTCTCTCTGGTAAAATCGACAAGGAATTTTTTGTAGTCGGGCGCCGGCTTTTCCAGAGTTCCTTTGACGGGAAGAGGAATAATCAGACCGTCCAGATCAAGCAGCGCATCCAGATCCAGTGTTCCGTTCAGCAAATTCACTTGTCCGGTCACGGCCTCCCGCTTCAGCGTTCCGCCCTCGAACTGGAACTGTTTCAGCTTCACGATACCCTTTGCAACGGAAACATCCATCGTTCCGCGTTCAAATTCCACATTTTTCCGTCCTTCCAGAATGGCGATCACATCCGTGCGAAGTTTCCGCAAATTCGCAGGAACCGTCTCGGAAGAAAGCACATCCGTCAATCCGGGAACCGCCGCCAGCGGAATCATCAGGAGATCCAGCGCCTCAACCGCCTTTGCGGATTCCGCCGGAAACGACAAATTCTTTGTTGACGCCGTTACGGACCCGTTCAGGTTCTTTTTCAGATTCGGCGCGGTGATTCCCTTTCCCGCAAAATTCAGATTCACGGAAGAAACCGTTCCCGTAACCCCGTGATCGTTTCCATCCATCGCGGCTTTGAGCAGCGGCGGAATCGCAAGGTTCTTCATGGAGAACGCGCCGTCAAACGGATAGCCGTCTGACGCACCGGCGTCGATCCGGAAACGCAGATTCACCGGAGCATTGTTGGCGGTTATGTTCAGATTCTCAATCCGCACCTGATTCCGGTCAATCACAACCGGACCGCGAACACTCAGCAGCAGATCATCGGTGTAACGGATTTTCGCCAGCATGAAATTTACGGTACCGTTGTATTTGCCCAGATCCAGCGGGGCGGGTTCCTGCACTTCCTGTGCGGAAGCGGAAACTGACGTTCTTCCGGCACTCCCCTTTGCGGAGGAAACGGACGAAGATTCCGCCGGGGACTCCGGACGGAAACAGCGGACAAGATCCTGAATCTTTTTCGCGTCGATGAAATTGGAGGTAAACGTCAAATCGTTTTTCTGTTCACTGAGGGACGCATCATGGACAAATCTGCCGCTGAGTCCGAGATCAAAGAACGGATCCTGTTTCTCCGAAGCGGACATCAGGAACTTGCGGAACTCGATCCCGGTCTTCCCATCCAATGCGGTTTCCACAGAAACTTGCAGAGAGAGCGGTGCGGAACATTTCCGGGTCGTCAGCCCGGCAAGCACAAACGATGCGGCAACACTCTGTTCCCCGGCGGACCGCTTTGTCCATCCCGCATTTCCATTGAACTGGAAATTCCGGATGCCGAACTGTTCCAGACTCCGGAACGGAACCGCCTCCAGAATCCGCTGTGTCACTTTCACATCCGAAACCGACGCGCTTGATTCCACTCCGCTCTTTCCGGAGATCCGCGCACGGTATCCGAAAGACAGCGCATTCTGCCCGCGGACGGTTCCGGTAAGCGTCCCGGCAGCATCCACCAGCGATTCCCGGCTCAGCGAAACGGAAAACGCAGTGTTCAGGTTTGCCGGAGCAGCCGTTTTGTCGCCAAGCGTCGTCAGCAGTCTGTTCAGCGAAACAGAGCCATCCACGGCGTAAGGAATATCCGCAGACTTGCCGAACGTGACATGGAACAACGCGGAAAGCGCTCCGGATTTCAACGGAACGGATTTCTTCATTCCGATCATTTCGGCAACGGCAGGCAGATCCAATTCACGAGTGCGGAACGTGAGTTTGCCCCGTTCCATCTCAACCCCGGACGGCGTCTGCCGGACCACAATCTCCTCCGGCAGGGATACATCCAGATTCAGCTTGCCCGATCCCTCGCGGAGCGAAAGTTCCAGACGGGAAACCGCAACGGATTCCCCTTTTTTCGCCCCCCGCAGTGCAAAAGTTGAACTCAAGGAACGAAGTCCCTGAATCATCTGCTCCGCCTGAACGGAAAATCTGCCGTCGGCGGATACCGCGGACATGCCGTCGGCGACATCAGCCGACAATACGGCGTCGATTTTCAAACCTTTCACCGGAGTTTTGAGCAGTGCGCCAGCCAACGCATCCGACAGTTCCGAACGATAAGTATTGAAAGAAAGTTTCACATTTCCCGAACGCTTCTTCCAGTTAAACGATCCATCCGCCTGCCCTTTCATCAGCTCGCTGGTCCCGGCACCGAGAATCCGAACCTTGGAATCGGAAAGCGTGACGACATCCTCTTTTTTCGTAATATTCAGAGTCGCGGCGATCCCCATTTCCATCGACGTTTTATCGACCGTGATCGCGGTTTTGCCGAAATCAAACGACATCTTCATGAAATCCGGGATCATCGTCCCGACAGGGAAACGCAGATCCAGTCCGCCCTCCAGCTTGGTTTTCGCGATCTTGAAATTTTCGGAATCCACCGTTATGAACGAGCTGAATTTGACCGTCGGAGAAGCTCCCTGCATGAAATCGGCGGCAGAGAAGGAAAAGCCGGAAAGCTCGCAACACCCGCCCGCGGCGTCCATATAACTGAAATCGGCGTCGTAAACGCTGACTTTCTTCACGGCGATTATTGGGAAACCGGATTTCCCGGTCTTCTTCCCTGCCGGCTCAACCGCTTTCTTTTCCGGAGCCTCCGCCGGCTTCGCCGTCTGCTCCCGGAAATCGACTTTGAATTTCACGATTTCCAGATTGGCGACCTCCAGACGGTTGGAAAAAAGAAACGAAAAAAGGTTCGCATCGAACCGCAGTTTGCCCAGCTGCACTTTCAGTTCGCCCTCTTTGGTGATGTTCAGATCCTTTGCCGCAACGGTCGGCGTGGTAAACAGCGAAACGGAAAATTCCGACGCGTCAATGTCGAATCCGCTTTTCCGCTCCGCCATCGGCAGCCAGACCGACGTCATCATTGCGGAAGACAGCAGCAGATTGTAGGCGACGATCAGTATCAATATCAGGACCGCAAGCGAGATCCAGATGATTTTTTTCTTTTTTGATTTTTTCTGTTCCGGTGACATGATTCTTTCCCCCTGTGTAATGTTATTTGGTAAACAACGGAAATTCCGTTGCAGTTACAGCCGCGCCGCAGTGCGGACATTTTTCCGGCAGTTCCGTCACCGTCCGTCCGAGTTTCGACTCCGGCACTCCTTCCTCGCCGTCGTAAAGAGTCAGGAACTCCTGACGGGAACAGACGGAACAGCGGATCTGAAAGACCCGTACATTCTTATTCCGTTTCAGCTGATCTGCCGGATTGACCCGGTTCGTTTTGATGGCCATGTGAAAGCGCCCTCCCGTTTTTCTGGAAAAATGCATTGATTATGCGGTAAAATAGAGCATAATCCGCATAAAATCAATAAAAAAAAACGTTTTTCCCGAAAAAAAACTTGTATTTGCTTTTTGGCGATGTATGATATCTGTAGTTGTTGTGTATCCGGTTTGTTCACACCAGGCCGGGGTGCAAGTGCAGTGCCTCTGAAAAATATATGAATCAATCTGATCCGTTATAAGAGTTCCATCTATAATTATAATGAATCCGTTTATCTATACTATTCAAAGAAAACAGTACAAGACCTGCAAGTTTTTATGATCCCCCGCCGGACAGTTATGTTCCTCCTGTTTCATCGGAATCATGAAAATCGTTACACAAGAACAGAATAAAATTTGCTTAGAGGACAAAACTAAAGGTATCAGAATGAAGATTTATGTCGGAAACATGCCGTATGCAATGACGGAAGATGAACTCAGAAACGTGTTCGAAGCGTACGGAACCGTCGCCAGTGCAAGCCTCGCAATGGATCGCGAAACCCGCAGACCGAGAGGTTTCGGTTTCGTCGAAATGCCGGAAGCGGCGGAAGCCAATGCCGCGATCTCCGCTCTCAACGGAACGGAACAGGGCGGGCGCAAACTCGTGATCAACGAAGCACGGCCGAAAGAAGACCGTCCCCGCGGTCCCCGCACATTCAGCGGAAACCGTGAGCGCGGCGGATTCGGAAACAGAGCATTCCGCGACTGATCCCGCTCATCAGCGTTTTCAAAAGCACCGTCCCGGAGGGAACGGTGCTTTTTTTCATTTTTTTCCGGAAATTTCTTGACAGGCTGCAAAACACGGGTTATAATCCCCTTGTCTTATCAAAGAAAGTCTTATAAAGGGGGAACTGATCTATGAAGCATACATTTTCACCGTTTCTCTCTACGGTCATCGGCGCCGTTCTGCTGACGGCGCTTGCAGTCGCCATCGGACTCGCCGTGCACGCCCGCGCCGCGCAAAGCGGCAAAGACTCCGGACAGACCCGTTACCTGAAGCTCGGCCACGGTCTGCCGACCGATCATCCGGTCCATCTTGCCATGCAGCGCTTCGCGGAGCGGCTCAACGAACTCTCCGGCGGCAAACTCCAAGTCCGGATCTATCCTTCCGGCATGATCGGTTCCGAAGCGGAATGTCTGAAACAGGTGCAGAACAATCAGATCGACATTTCCAAAACCTCCACCGCCGTGCTGGAGTCATCGGTCCCGAAACTTACAGCTCTCTCCCTCCCGTATGTATTCCGCGATTCCGCTCACTTCTGGAAAGTCCTCGACGGACCGCTCGGCAGAGAGCTCGGCGACACTTTTCCCGGTATGCGCGCCCTCACCTATTACGATGCCGGAGAACGCAGTTTCTACACGACGAAAAAACCGGTCCGCAGCGTCGCGGACCTCAAAGGACTCAAAATCCGCACGCAGCAGAGCCGGTCCGCAATGGACATGGTCACAATGCTCGGCGGAGCCCCGACCCCGATCCCGTGGGGAGAACTCTACACAGCGCTCTCGCAGGGAACCGTGGACGGAGCGGAAAACAATCTCCCCAGCTTCGACACCGGACGGCATACGGAAGTCTGCAAATACTTCATTTTCAGCCGCCACTCCCGCGTCCCGGACGTGCTCGTCATCAGTCGCGCCACTTGGAACAGCCTGACTCCGCAGGAACAGAAGTGGATCACGGAAGCCGCGCACGAATCAAGTCTCTATCAGCGCGATCTCTGGAAAAAAGCCGAACGGCTGGCTCGTGAAAAAGCGGAAAAACAGGGCGTCCGTTTTCTCAATATTGACGATACGGAATTCGCCAGGCGCCTGGAACCGATGCTCGATTCCCAACCAGCGGAAACGAAAGAACTGATCCGTAAGATCAAGGAGGTCAAATAATGCTGGAACGAACCGCAAAAATCCTTCTCAGACTTCTCAATATCAGCCTCGCCGCCGCAGTCGCTCTGCTCACGGTCGACGTTCTTCTCGGCGTGGCTTCCCGTTACATCTGGGGCGCACAGATCAAGTGGACCGAAGAACTGGCAACCGTTCTTCTGATCTGGGTCAGCTTCCTCGGTACCGCCGCCGCGTTTGAAGCGAAAGCGCATTTGGGAATTGACCTGCTCGTGGAAAAACTGGATACGGCGGTCCGCCGCAGAACAGGACTCGCCGTCCATCTGACCGTGCTTGTTTTCATCGTGCTTGTCTTTGAGCTCGGCGGGATCAAACTGGTGATGCAGGCGGTGAAACACTGGAACATCATGCCGGCGCTTCAGGTCTCCGACATGGTGCAGTTCCTGCCGCTTCCGGTCAGCGGCGTTTTTATTCTGGTATTTGAACTCTGCGCTCTGAAACGGGAATTCCTGAAAAAGGAGGAAAAACAATGACGGAAGTCGCACTGGTCCTCATCATCGTATTTTTCGTTCTGCTGGTCTGCAATGTGCCGGTCGCGGTGGCGATCGGCACGGCGTCGCTGGCGGCGGTATTCGCAAACGGCGGAATGGCGGCGCCGGAACTGATCGTCGCCGACCGCATGGTCAGCGGCGTCAGCTCCTTTTCTCTGCTGGCGATCCCGTTTTTCGTTCTCTCCGGCATTCTGATGGGACGCGGCGGAATGGCGCGGCGGCTGATCGACTTTGCCAACGCACTGGTCGGTCGTTTTCCCGGCGGTCTGTCATACGTCAACACGCTGACCTGTATGCTGTTCGGCTCCATCTCCGGTTCGGCGGCGGCAGCGGTTTCCAGCGTCGGCGGGTTCATGCTGCCGGAAATGGAGCGCAACGGCTATAAGAAAGAGTTCAGCGTGGCGCTGACCACCGTTGCCGCGACGACGGGCTTGGTAATCCCGCCGTCCAACATCATGATCGTTTACGCGGTCGCCTGCGGTTCGGTGTCGATCGCCGCCATGTTCCTCGCCGGAGTGATCCCCGGCATTGTAATGGGACTCTGCATCATGGCGGTCTGCATCCTTCACGCGTGGCTGAAAGGCGACAAAGGCGGTGAGCGGTCCAGTCTGAAAACCATCCTGATCATGTTCAAACGCGCATTTCTCAGCCTGTTCCTGATGGTGGTTATCATCGGCGGAATCCTCGGCGGCGTGTTTACGGCGACGGAAGCCGCGGCGGTCGCCGTCGCGTATTCGCTGATTCTCTCCATGTTTGTCTACCGGGAAGTCCGCCTGCGCGATCTCCCGGAAATTCTGCGCCAGACCGGCGTCACGACCGCCGTGGTGATGTTTCTGATCGCGGTCAGTTCGGCGATGAGCTGGATCATGACGATTGCCAACATTCCGCAGGCGATCAGCTCCGGACTCGTTGCGATCTCGCACAATCCGTTTGTTCTTCTTCTGATCATCAACATCCTCCTGCTGATCGTCGGCACGTTCATGGACATGACCCCGGCGGTACTGATCTTCACGCCGATCTTCCTCCCGGTTGTCCGTGCGCTCGGCATGAACGATATTCAATTCGGCATTATGATGATCATGAACCTGTGCATAGGTCTCTGCACGCCTCCGGTCGGCTCCTGCCTGTTTCTCGGCTGCGGAATCGGCAAAACAACCATCGCCGCCGTCACCCGCCCGATGCTGATGTTCTTTGTCGCGATTCTGGTCTCGCTGGCTCTGATCACGTTCATTCCGGCGCTTTCGCTCTGGCTCCCCGGCATAGCGGGTCTTCTGAAATAACCGCAGAACGGATCCCGAAACGGAAAAAGCCGTGAACCGGACCCGGTTCACGGCTTGCCGATATGATAAGCCGGTATTTTTTATTCCATTACGGCGATCGCTGTGTTGACGTTGCCGAACGGAGCGCTGATCTGTGCTCCGGCGACTTTGCCGCGGATCGACGCGATCGCTTCCCGCGCAATCGCAATTCCGACCTGACGCTGCTCCTCTTTTGTCGCAGGGGCAGCCATCCGCTCCATGACGGAATCGGGCACCACCACGCCGGGGACCTCGTTCCGCATGAACTCGGCATTGCGGTAACTCGCCAGCGGCCAGATTCCGGCGATCAGCGGAACCGTGCCGTCGCGCAGTTCCGGGATCGCGTCGATAAAGCGCAGAAGCGGTTCCACATCGAATACCGGCTGAGTGATGAAAGCCTCCGCTCCGGCCTCGATCTTTTCACGGGAACGGCGGATCTCCCTCTCCATGTCGATCGCATTCGGGTCGGCTCCGACTGCGATGAACGCTTTCGTCGGGGCGTCAATCGGTTTTCCGGCAAGATCGACTCCGCGGTTCAGGCGGCTCTGCACCCGCACCATACCGATTGAGTCCATATCGAACACGCCCGATGCAAACGGATAATCTCCGAGCTTCGGCGGGTCGCCAGTGATGAAAAGGATATTATTGATGTCCATCGCCGCACAACCGAGCAGATCGGCCTGCATACCGATCAGGTTCTTATCCCGGCAGCAGAAATGCAGAATCGTTTCGATTCCCGCTCCTTCCTGGATTTTGCATGCGGTAACAAGCGGGGATACTCTGGAACTGGCACGGGGACCGTCGGGAATGTTCACCGCGTCAAATCCGGCGGCGGCGCAAAGACGCGATTTCTCCACCGTCTGTGCAAGCAGATACCCCTGCGGCGGCACGATCTCCACGGTATACACCCATTCGCGGGCGGCGAGCTTCCCGGCAAGACGGGATTTCTCCGCCGTCGGAACGGGCTCTTTCAGCGGAATTTCGGGAGCCGTTACCTGAACTTTTGCGGCACGCTCGATCTTCGCCATCGGATTGATGCTGCGCGCCATGTCGCGGATATGATCCGGCGTCGTTCCGCAGCAGCCGCCGATCCCGCGTGCGCCGAGCGAAATATAACGCATGGCATAAGTGGTGAAATACTCCGGACTGCTCATATAGATCATGCGGTTGTCCACATTTTTCGGTGCTCCGGCGTTCGGCTGAACCACCACGGGATACGGACAATCGTGGGCGAACTTCTCATACGCGCTCAGCATGGCTTCCGGCCCGGAACCGCAGTTGATTCCGAACGCGGACGGCTGAAGAGCGGAAGCGGAAAGGCACGCAAGGATTGCTGCCACATCGTCGCCGCTCTGCGTCTGAGCTTCGCGATCGACCTGCACGCTGACCATAAACGGCATATCCGGCGCAGCGATCTCCAGCGCGGCAAGCGAAACCTCCACATCGGAAAGAGAACGCAGCGTCTCGAACAGAATAAAATCCGGTTCCCCGGACGCAAGCGCGCGGATCTGGCCGGCGATGATCCCGACCGCCTTGTCTTTCGGACACGTCATGCCTTTCGGGATGTCGCCGATGGGTCCGACCGATGCGGCGACCAGCGCTTTGCCGTCCGCCGCCTCTTTCGCGAGACGGACCGCCGCCCGGTTGATCTCCTCCAGCCGCTCCGCAAGCCCGAACTTGGCAAGTTTGTTGAAATTGGCGCCGTAGGAATTGGCGGTCAGCACCTCGGCACCCGCCTCCAGATAACTCCGGTGAATCTCCCCGATCACTTTGGGGTTGCTCACGCAGAGATTCTCATAGGACGTGTTGACAAAAAAATTCCTGCGGTAAATCTCGGTTCCCATCGCGCCGTCAAAAACAAGGACCTTGTTTTCCAGCGCCTCTTTCAGTTTATTCTGCATCAACAGCATCCTTTCTGACAAAAAAACGGCGGCTGTCTTTCAGCCGCCGGAGTGTAACACGGCACTCAGTTTTTTTCGACGAATTCCCGGTGCAGAACGATCTGCGCGTTCTTGAAGTCGTCACGGTTCAGCATGAACTGAATGTTTACCTGACGCATGGTCTGATCCAGCGCCAGCACGTTGATCCCCGCATCGAACAGGGTCTTCGCCGCGCGGGTCAGGAATCCCGGAACCCGCATATTCGTGCCGATCACGGAAATAATGCCGATCTTGCAGGTTTCCACTTTGGATTCCGGGAATTTTCTGCGGATATCCGCAAGGCACGCTTCAAGCGTCTTGTTCCGTTCCGGCACAAAATGCGTGATGGTGTTGGCGTTCGTCGTCTTGGCGATATAGCTGATATGATGATTCTTCAGACATTCGGTCAGATGATAGTCATAACCGGATTCGCCGACCATCTTCGGATCATGCACCTCGATTGCGATGATGTCGTTGCGTCCGCAGATCATCTCCACACGGGGAACGGGCGAAATATAATCGCGGCTGATCAGCGTTCCGGGGTGTTCCGGATCAAAGGCGTTTTTGACGCGGATCGGAATGTTCTGCCCCTCCATCTGCTTGGCGGCTTTCGGATGGATCGCCTCCATGCCCATATCGGAAAGCTGGTCGGCAATGTCGAAATTGGTATTGCCGATCACTTCGACCTTGTCTTCGCCGATCAGTTTCGGATCGCCGGTGGAAAGATGAAATTCCTTATGAATCACACCTTCACGGGCGTGGGTAAGAACCGCAAGTTTGCTGAACGTAATCTCGCTGTATCCGCGGTCAAACGTTTTCATGATCCCCTGATCACACTTGACATATCCGGTAACGATCGGCATTTCATGAGCGAAATCCATTCCCTCGAACGCACTGACGATCGCACTGTCAAGATCATGATTTTCCATCGACTTCCAGCCGGAAAGGTCCACAAAGCGCGCGTTGATGCCGTTCGCCTGGAGGATCAGCGCGGAATTGAATGCGCTGTGCGCCTCGCCGACCGCCGCAAGGAATTCCCGCGCGGCAGGCAGATATTCGGCAGGCTTGAAATGCCCGAACGTGCGCAGCGACATCAGATTTTCCAAAGAAACGATCAGACCGTCCAGACGCTGATTGACAAACTCATCCGCTTTTGCGATGTCGAGCCCGATGTTTTCAAACGTGCGGTTGAGACGCAGCATCTCCTCCCGCGTCTTCTCCAGGGCAGGACGCCATTCCTGCGAATCCATGGCAAAGAAACCATAGATTCCCGGATCGCCCGTTTTCTTGTTTTCCAGCAGCAGGTTGGTGATGCCGCCGTATGCGGAAACCACAAAAATGCGGTTGTAAAGTTCATCGCCTCTGCGTTTGCCGATGATGACGTTGTTCATCACGTCGGCAAAGCGGGTCATGGACGTCCCGCCGATTTTTTCGACCGTATGAAATCCGCTCATGTCACAGATCCTCAATTCGAATGAATTTAACGTTGTTGCGCACTTCCTCAAGCGCATTGATTCTGACGATCGCCGCTTTCATGTCCTTTTCCTCGCAAAGATGCGTCAGAATCACAAGAGAAACATTTTCTCCGCCTTTGCGCTCTTTCTGGACCACGCTGGAAATGCTGATGTTGTAAGACGCCAGAATATTCGTAATCTTCGCCAGCACGCCCGGCTCATCCGCAACCTGAAGGCTCAGATAATACCGGGACCGCACGTTGTCGATCGGCAGCACCTGATCGTAAAGGTTTCCGGCGACGAAACCGGGAAGACGACGCGACGATCCCGCGTTCAGATTCAGGCAGACATCCGTAATATCCGCGACCACGGCGCTGGCTGTTGCATTGCGTCCGGCGCCGCGTCCGTAGAACAGAGTATCGCCGACGAAATCGCCGTTGACCATGACCGCATTGAACACATCGTCCACTTTCGCGAGCATGGACTGCTTCGGAATCAGCGTCGGATGGACGCGGATCTCCACGTTGCCGTCGTTCTGTTTGATGATCGCAAGCAGTTTGATTTTGTATCCGAGTTCTTTCGTAAGCTTGATCTCGTCGAGCGTGATCTCGGTGATTCCCTCCACATAAACGGGATCCATGCCGAACCACTTTCCGTATGCAAGCGAGGCGGCGATGGTGGCTTTGTGCGCGGTGTCGAATCCGTCGATGTCAAGTGACGGATTGGCTTCGGCATATCCGAGTTTCTGCGCATCGGCAAGCACTTCCTTGAAGTCCGCCTGATCGCGTTCCATGCGGGTCAGGATATAATTGCAGGTTCCGTTGAGGATTCCGTAGATCCGGTTGATCCGGTTGCCCACGAGTCCCTCGCGCAGACTCTTGATGATCGGGATTCCGCCCCCGACGCTGGCTTCATAGAAAATATCCGCGCCGGATTTCTCCGCTTCGGCGAACAGCTCCTCGCCGTATTTGGCAAGCAGAGCCTTATTGGCGGTGACAACCGGTTTCCCGCGTTTGAGAGCTTCCAGAATGATTGTTTTTGCGAAAGTCGTTCCGCCGACCAGTTCCACGATGACCTGGCAGGTTTCGATCGCCTCCATGGCGTCGGTAGTCAGGACTCCGTCCGGGACTTTCACGCCGCGGTCACGCACAATGTCGAGATCGGCAATCTTTTTGATGACCGGTTTCACTCCGGTCCGCTTCGCAATGACCTCACCGTTTTTAAGAAGGCAGTCGGCTACGCCGGCACCCACGGTTCCGAATCCAATAATTCCAATTTCAAGCTCCTTCACGGGGAACTCCTTGTTTCACGGTTTATTTTTGAACGATAACCGTTTAATATAGCACACCTGCGCCTGATTTCAAAATGAATTTGAAATTAATAAACGGATTTTCAAACCGGACTCCAACACTCACTCCGCAAGCGCAATCACTTCCTGCGCCGTTTTCCCGTTGACAAGCTCCATCATCTTACGCTTGCCGGTATTGAGATTCAGAAGATTGGAGTTTTTCAGAGAGATCGTATGGATCGCCCGTTTCAACTTGTTCTGCTCCTCCGGCGACAGCTTTTTCAGCATAATCTCCATCGACTCCGCAAAAGCGGACTCCGATGAGGTGTCCAGCCGGGGTTCGGATTCTCCGCAAGCGGTGAACAGCAGAGCCGCAGATACGGCAAGCACAGACAGAATGGTACGTTTCATGATTATTTCTCCTCTATCAGTTCTTTTATAAAACGCGGCGGACGGACCGGACGCCCCGTTTTCATATCAACACAAGCATGGACGGTATGCCCCTCCACCAGCAATTTTCCCGCACGGTAGATCCGGCAGGCAATCTTCACCTTGACGCCGCACGCCTCGGCAAAACAGCCGGTAATGTCGATCACGTCATCATAACGGGCGGACGCCTTGTACTGGCAGACCGCCTCGATCACCGGCATGGCGATCCCTTCTTTCTCCAGTTCCAGATAAGTATATCCGGCGGCGCGGAGCAGCTCATTGCGGAACCGTTCGAAAAACTCAAAATAGTTGGCATAATAGACCACGCCCATCTGATCGGTGTCCGCATACGGCACACGATACGACAGTACGACTTTCCGGCGGATCTTTTCCTGCATGAACGCAATCGTTTCCGCAAGCGTCATCGCGCTGTTGTCAAGAAACACGGCGTCTTCCGCCTGCTTGAGCGGGCTGGCCGCGCGGGTCGAATCATTCTTATCACGGGCGGCAATCTCCGCGGCGACTCTTGCGATCTCCTCCGGAGACGGATTTCCGCCATCCTGCACCAGACGGCGGCGCGCCCGCTCTTCCGGCGACGCGGTCAGGAAAAACTTATATTTCGCATCGGGGAAAACCACGGTCCCGATGTCACGCCCCTCCATCACGATCAGGGAACCGGACGCCATCTGCCGCTGCCATTCCACCAGTTTCTCCCGGACGGCGGGAACCGTCGCAATCGCCGACGCTCCGGCGGAAATCTCCGGCGTGCGCAGTTCCGCCCCCGGACAGTTCCCGTCCACCTCCAGCTCAAGACCGGACGCCGTGGAAACGAACCGCATGACGGTATGGTCCAGCATCTCATTCAGACGGACGGGATCGGGATCCACCGGATCAATTCCGTACTTCAGCGCCTTCCACGCCGCCGCACGGTACATGGAACCGGTGTTCACATAAACCGCACCGGGAATTGCATCCGCCAGCATACGCGCCGCAGAACTTTTTCCCGATGCGGCAGGTCCGTCGATCGCAACAACATTAACAGCCATCATACACCTCACTTATTCCTGAATTTTATTCGCATATTCCTGAAAGTCCGCCGGGAACGGCGCTTCGAACGACAGTTCTTCGCGGGTGAACGGATGCGGAAACGAAAGTTTCCACGCATGGAGCATCTGACGCGGCGCGGCAATGCGCCCGTTTCCGCCATACGTTCCATCCCCGATCACCGGCGATCCGAAATATGACATGTGCACACGGATCTGATGAGTGCGTCCGGTCAGAATCCGCACCTGAAGAAGCGCGGCGGACACATTGCCGATCTTTCCGCGTTTCAAAGAGGTAAACCGGGTCAGCGCCTCTTTCCCCCCGCTCCGGACCACCGCCATCTTTTTGCGGTTCACCGGATGCCGCCCGATCTGCGTTTTGATCTCTGCCGACAGCACTTTCGGGCACGGCGCCACGATCGCCGCATAAACTTTGGCGATCTCCCGCTCGGCAAACGATTTGCAGAGTTTGTGCATCGCCACGCCGTTTTTCGCAATCACCAGACACCCCGACGTATCCTTGTCAAGGCGGTGCACGATCCCCGGTCTCACCGGATCCGTCTCACCGTCGAACTCCTCCGCATACTCCTGATTGCGTCCGAGCAGCGCATTGACCACGGTTCCGGTATAGTTTCCCGCGGCGGGATGCACCACCATTCCGGCAGGCTTGTTGATGACCAGCAGCGCGTCATCCTCGTATAAAATATCCAGCGGAATCTGTTCCGCCTCCACATGTTCCATCGGGGAATCCGCCGGCGGGTCGAATTCGATCCGGTCCCCCTGCCCGGCACATGCACGTTTGGAATCGCAAACTCTGCCGTTGACCAGCAGTCCGCCGGACGCAATGATCTTCTGAATCTGCACCCGCGAAAAATCCCCGGCGAGCCGGGTTACACACTGGTCCAGACGCATTCCGGCACACTCCGGCGGAACGGTCAGTACGATCCGGCTGTCATTGAGCGGCATTCCGGTACCTCCTTCCCGTGTACCAGAACAGAACCGCGGCGACAGGAAGCATCACGAAGAGCGCCACAGCCTGCGACGGCGTGAATACGCCGATATGATCCGTATGATCGCCCCTCAGAAACTCCATGGAGAACCGCATGACCGCATACGCCGCAAGATAGATCACCGCCACTCCGCCAGGCCGTTTCACTTTGCGCAGAAGCCAAATCAGCAGAATGCCGATCAGCAGATTGCAGAACGCTTCATAAAGCTGAACGGGGATCAGCGGCATGGATTCGGAAACGGTTTTCGTCACGGAATACAGGTCCGCCGGATTCGCCGGATAACGCGCGGCAGGCGCCGATCCGGCGGGGAAAACGACCGCGGGGCACCCGGTTCCCGCCGGTTTCCCGAAACAGCATCCCTGGAGAAAACAGCCGATCCGCCCGAACACATGCCCGAATGCAACCGCCGGAGCGTAAATATCAAGCACTTTCAGCATCGGGAGCTTCTTCCATTTGCAGTAGAGCATCACCGTTGTAAACGCGATGATGAAACCGCCGTAAAAGACAAGTCCGCCCTTGTCGATGCGGATGATGTCGATCGGGTTGTCGCGGAACTGATGAAAAAACTGCACGACATAGAAAAGACGCGCGCCGAAGACGCCGCCGAAAATCGCGATCAGCGCCAGATCGAACACGTTATCCGGTGTGATCCCCGCGCGTTTCCGTTCGATAAGCAGCGTGCTCATGGCAACGACGAATGCCAGAGCCACAAAGACTCCGTACCAGTGAATGGAGAGTTTTCCGACCGTAAAAGCGATTTCGTGCATAATTCCGTCATTCTTTCATTATTTTTTTGTCATAATTGATGGACTTTCCGCATTTTGGCTGTATACTTTACACCATCAACCGGAAAAACGCAACAACAATTAAGGAGAATTTTTATGACGGAGACAATCGCCGCCCATCTGGACGCCATCACGCAATACGCGCCTGTATGGGGATTCCTGCTGATCTTTATCTTTATGACGATTGAAAGTTCCTTCATTCCCTTTCCCAGCGAAGTGGTCATGATCCCCGCCGGATTCCTTGCGTTCAAGCATCAGCTGACGACGGGCAATCCGTGGATCGACTCCCTAATCGCGGTCCTTGTCGGCATCTCCGGCTCGCTCGCGGGCGCTTACATCAACTACTGGCTCGCCTTGAAACTCGGACGCACCTTCCTGCACCGTTACGGCAAATATTTCTTCCTGAAAGAACAGACGCTTGACCGCGCGGAGGAGATCTTCCGGGAATACGGCGAACTCGCAACGTTCGTCTGCCGTCTCCTTCCCGCAATCCGCCAGCTGATCTCGATCCCCGCAGGACTCTCCCGCATGAATCTGAAAAGTTTCACGCTCTACACCGGGCTCGGCGCCGGGATCTGGGTCGTGATCCTGACGGCAATCGGCGGCTATTTCGGCCATCTCACGCAGGATATGACCTATGTGCAGATGATCGAACGCGGAAAAGAGATCATCAAGCAGAACTACATCTGGCTGCTGATCGGGCTCGCCGTCTTCGTCGTCTGTTATCTGTATGTGCACCACAAAGTCATGAAGCGCAGAAACGCCTGATCCGGTAAATTTCAAACTTCGTCTTGTATCAGGGAATACCGGGTGATATATTACCTGTCTGAAAAATTACGGAGGTTTTTACTATGTTCAGACAGGAAAGCGACAGCATGGGAACCATTGAGGTCCCCGCCGAAAAATACTGGGGAGCGCAGACTCAGCGCTCTCTTCTCCATTTCAATATCGGAAAAGATCTGATCCCGCTCGAAGTGATCCGCGGACTGGTGATCGTGAAAAAAGCATCGGCGGAAACCAATTTCGAACTCGGACTGCTGTCCAAAGAACTCTGTTCCGCGATTCAGGGCGCGTGCGATGAAATCCTCAACGGCGATTACGACGCGCAATTTCCCCTCAAAGTCTGGATGACCGGAAGCGGAACCCAGAGCAACATGAACGTCAACGAGGTCATTTCAAACCGCGCCAACGAACTGCTCGGCGGCGAAAAAGGCAGCAAAAAGCCCGTGCACCCGAATGACCATGTGAACATGTCGCAGTCCTCCAACGACACATTCCCCGCGGCAATGCACATCGCGGCGGCGGAAATGACCGTCGGCAAACTGCTCCCCGCACTCCGTCTCTTCCTCGCGGAGCTTCGGACAAAACGCGACGAGTTCATGCCGATCGTCAAAATCGGACGCACTCATCTGCAGGACGCCGTTCCGCTGACGCTCGGACAGGAGTTCTCCGGATACGTCGCGCAAATCGAATTCGCGATCAGACGCGTGGAAGCCGTTCTGCCCGAACTTTACGAACTGGCGCTTGGCGGAACCGCGGTCGGAACCGGGCTGAACGCTCCGGCGGGATTCGCGGAAAAGGCGGCGGCAAAGATCGCGGCTCAGACCAATCTGCCGTTCGTCACCGCTCCGAACAAATACGCAGTCCTCGCCGCACACGACGCAATCGTCGCGGCGTCATCCGCCGTCAAAGCCTGCGCCTGCGCAATGATGAAGATCGCCAACGATATCCGCTGGCTCGCCTGCGGTCCCCGCTGCGGATTCGGCGAACTGATCCTGCCGGAAAACGAACCGGGATCCTCCATCATGCCGGGAAAAGTGAATCCGACCCAGTGCGAGGCAATGACAATGGTCTGTACTCAGATCGTCGGACTCGACGCAGCAGTTTCCTTCGCCGGAACGCAGGGCAACTTTGAACTCAACGTATTCAAGCCCATGATGATCTTCGATCTGCTCGAAGAAATCCGCCTGCTTGCCGATGCCGCGAACAGTTTCACCAAATACGCGCTGAAAGGTCTTCAGGCAAATACCGCACGCATCGCCGAACTGGTCAATAAATCGCTGATGCTCGTGACCGCGCTCAGCCCGGCGATCGGCTACGACAACGCAGCAAAGATCGCCAAGCATGCGCACCACAGCGGACAGACCCTGAAAGAAGCATGCGTGGAACTCGGTTTTCTTTCCGCCGATGAATTCGACCGGATCGTTAAACCGGAAAAAATGGTCAACCTTTGATCGAACTGCCCGTCCAAACCGTGCTTCCGCAGGTGGCGGAAGCTCTGCGCACCCACGGAACAGCGGTTCTCTGCGCCGCTCCCGGAGCGGGAAAAACCACGCTCGTACCGCCGTTTCTTTACGAAACGTTCGGTGCGGATGCGGGAAAACTCCTGATGCTGGAACCGCGCCGTCTTGCCGCCCGTGCATCCGCAAAACGGATCGCCGCACTGACCGGTTCCCCGCTCGGCGGGCTCGTCGGCTACCGGACCCGGTTCGATTCAAAAGTTTCCGCAGAAACAAGAATCGAAGTGCTGACCGAGGGCATTCTGACCCGTCTGATTCAGAGCGATCCGGAACTTTCAGGCGTCCATACCATCATTTTCGATGAATTCCACGAACGCAGCATCCATGCGGATCTTGCATTGGCACTCTGTCTTGATCTCCGGCAGCTGCGCGGGGATCTGCGGATTCTGGTAATGTCCGCAACGCTTGACGCCGACCGCGTTTCCGCTCTGCTGGGCAACTCTCCGGTAATCCGCTGTCCGGGAAAGATGTACCCGGTGCGGACTGTCCATGTTCCACGCCGGGATCCGCGCGCACCGCTGGAACCGGATCTCGCACGGACGGTCCGGCTCGCTCTCGAACAGGAACCGGAAGGCGATCTGCTGGCGTTTCTGCCAGGCGAAGGCGAGATACGCCGGGCGGACGCCATGCTGACAGGGACTCTTCCGCATCAAATCCGGGTCGCGCCGCTGTACGGCAATCTGCCGCAGAGCGAACAGGATGCGGCGATCGAACCGGACCCGGATCATCGCAAAGTCATTCTCTCCACGTCGATCGCGGAAACAAGTCTGACAATCGAAGGCGTACGGATCGTGGTGGACAGCGGCATGATGCGCGTCCCGCGTTTTTCCCCGCGCAACGGCATGGGTCGTCTGGAAACCGTACGCGTCTCCATCGCCTCGGCGGATCAGCGGCGCGGACGCGCCGGACGGACCGCGCCGGGAGTCTGTTACCGTCTCTGGTCCCCGGAAGAGGAACAGCGGTTTCCCGCGTTCAATACGCCGGAAATTCTGGATACCGACCTTGTTCCGCTCGTTCTCGAACTGGCAAAATGGGGAGTCCATCCCGATGCCGCCGCAACTCTGCAATGGCTGGACGCTCCGCCTCCGGCGAAAGTCCGTCAGGCCTCGGAACTGCTGCGCTCGCTCGGAGCGCTGGATGCCTCCGGCGCCATCACCGCGGAGGGTGCCGCAATGCTGACGTTGCCGATGCACCCGCGGCTGGCGCATGCCGTTCTGAAATCGAAACAGGCAGGATTCGGCTATACCGCGTGCTGTCTCGCTGCACTGCTCGGAGAACGCGACCTGCTCCGTAACGACGACTCCGTCGATCTACGCCGTCGCCTGAGCGCTCTGGCAGGAAATCAGTCCTGCGATCCCGGAGCTCTGCACCGCATACGCGACGCGGTCCGGCAAATCGCCTCCGCCGCCGGGATCCGTGACCGGGAGACCGATCCGGAATCCGCCGGAATCATCACGGCATTCGCTTATCCGGACCGGATTGCGCGTTCCCGCGCACCGCGGTCCGGTGATTACGCGCTTTCCAACGGAACCGGAGCAAAACTGCGGGAAACCGATCCGCTCTGCATGAACGAATTTCTCGCGCTGGCGTCAGTGGAGGGCGAAGGGAACCGCCAGCGGATTTTTTCCGCCGCCCCGCTGACGTTCCGGGACATCGGAGAGTACCTGCCGGAACTGGTGACGGAGGAGTTTTCCGTATACTGGAATCCGGAACGGAAAGCCGTGGAAGCGGAATGCCGGACTATGATCGGCAAACTGACCGCGGAATCGCGTCCGGCGCTGAACAAAGTTCCCGCGGAACGGATTCTTGAAGTCCTTCTCGACGGCATCCGGACGGAAGGGATCGGCGTTCTTCCGTTCGCCCCGCATACGCAGGCTCTGCGCGAACGGGTGGAATTCGTGCGACGTCATCTGCCGGAGGAATGGCCGGATCTTTCCGACTCCGGCGTTCTGGAATCTCTGGAAGAGTGGCTCGCGCCGTTCGCCGGCGGGATCACCGGACTCGCACAGTTGAAACGGCTGGATCTGCACACTGCGCTGGAATCGCTTCTGTCGCACAAGCAGCGAATGGATCTCGCGCGTCTCGCCCCCGAACGGATCGAAGTGCCGAGCGGCTCAAAGATACGGGTCGATTACTCGTCCCCGGACGGCATTCCGTTCATGGCGGTGAAACTTCAGGAAATGTTTGGAATGCTGGACACCCCCCGCATCGTCAACGGCAGAATTCCCGTTACCATTCAAATGCTCTCCCCCGCAATGCGTCCGGTGCAGACGACATCCGACTTGCGCCATTTCTGGACGGAAAGTTATTTCCTCGTCCGCAAAGATTTGCGCGGACGTTATCCGAAACACGACTGGCCGGAAAATCCGCTGGAAGCCAAAGCCCATCGCGGCGTACGGAAACCCTCCTGAACGGAAAAGCCCCTCCGCCGGAGGGGCTGAAGAACGGAATTCATTTCCCTGCCATCATGGCTTCCGTGTCGGCGTCCGGCGTCGTGATCCCCCTGAGGCCGAATGCCTCCGACAGAATCTTGGTTACTCCGGGCGAAAGAAACGCCGGAAGAGTCGGGCCGAGACGGATATTCCGGAAACCGAGAGAAAGAAGCGCCAGCAGAACCGCGACCGCTTTCTGTTCATACCAGGCAATATCAAATGACAGCGGGAGCTTGTTCACATCATCAAGCCCGAAAGCCTCTTTGAGTTTCAGCGCAATGACAGCCAGACTGTAACTGTCGTTGCATTGCCCCGCGTCGAGCACACGCGGAATCCCGCCGATATCGCCAAGCTTCCGTTTATTATAACGGTATTTTGCACATCCGGCAGTCAGAATAACCGTGTCGGCGGGCAGCTTCTCCGCCACCTGAGTAAAATACTCACGGGTCGGATGCCGCCCGTCACATCCCGCCATCACCACGAAACGGCGGATTGCTCCCGACTTCACGGCGGAAACCACCCGATCCGCCAAGGCAAGCACCTGACCGTGTGCAAATCCGCCGGTGACGGTTCCATCCTCCAGCGGCTCCGGCGGCGGACACCTCTTCGCAAGCTCAATCAGCGGTGAAAAATCCTTCGGTCTCCCGTCCGTACGGTCCGCAATGTGCGGAACTCCCGGATATCCAGCCATTCCGGTCGTAAAAATCCGCTCCCGATACGCCGCCTGAACCGGAGTGATGCAGTTCGTGGTCATCAGAACCGGACCGTTGAACGATGCGAATTCCACATTCTGGCGGTGCCACGCATTACCATAATTTCCATACAGATGCGGATACTTCTTGAATTCGGGGTATGAGTGCGCCGGAAGCATTTCCGAGTGCGTATAAACATCAATTCCCGCCTCTTTCGTCTGCTCCAGAAGTTCTTTCAGGTCGCGCAGATCATGACCGGAGATCAGGATTCCCGGACGCGTTCCGACTCCCGTTTTCACCGTTGTGAGTTCCGGCGTTCCATACGTTCCGGTATTGGCGGAATCCAGCAGAGCCATCGTTTTAACGGCAATGCCGCCGCATTCCATCACCAGCGCGATCAACTCATCTGCGGAACAGTCGCGTGCAACCGCCGCCAGAGCTTTGAACAGAAACGCATAAACCTCGTCATCTTCCCATCCGAGCACGGCTGCATGATCGGCATAAGCGGCAATCCCTTTCAAACCGTAAGTCAACAGCTCCCGCAGAGACCGGATATCTTCCTCCCCGCAGGCCAGAACGCCGAGCGGAACTTCGGCTGTGCACTCCCCGGTCAGAGCTTTTGCCCGCGCAAGCTGCGCCTCAATCCGGGCTTCGTCAAAATTGGCATTGGTAATCGTCATGAAAAGCGACTGTATGACGAACCGTCCCAGTTCACGGTCCGGCTTCCTGGTCAAAGCCAGCAATTTCAGCTGACGGATCAGCTCATCCATCCTGTTGGCAAGTGCGGCGTTTTTTCCGCAGGCTCCGCCAATGGTGCATCCGGTATTCCGGATCGTCTCCTGACATTGAAAACAAAACATGCTCATAAGCATCCCCCTCCTGTTTGATTTGTTTTATTTCTGCAGTTGTCCGTCAATTCCAACGGTTTTTATTTGAATATCCAGTTTCTTTTCAGCGCGTTCCAGTGCTTTTTCCACAATGGCAACGGTTCCGCCGCAGCAGGGAACCTCCATCCGCGCAACCGTCACGGAACGGATCGCATGAAGACGGAAGATCTCCGCCAGCTTCTCCACATATCCGTCAAGATCGGAATCCAGTTTCGGACAGAACACGATCAGGATCCGTCCGTTCAGCAGGTCCCGGTGAAAACTGCCGTACGCATGAGCGACGCAATCCGCGGAAATCAGCAGATCGGCGTTCTCAAAGTACTCAGCCGACGGATTCAATAATTTGAGCTGGACCGGCCACTGCCGCAGGGCCGAGGCTCCGCCGGAAAGTTCCGACGGCTTCGGCGCGGACAGTTTTTTGGCAAGCGAGCCCGGACACGCAAACGGCCGCTTTGCCGGTTTTTCCGGCAGAGGAACAGGGTAACCGTTCTCTTTCAGATAGGCGACAGCTGTTTCCAGCAGTCCGGTCTCCCCGTGATCGCTCAGGTGTTTCAAATGTGCCCGGATCGTATTTTCGCCCTGTTTGACAATATTTGCCATCACCCGGCGTTCATCATACGGCTCCGCTTCCCGTTCCACAACCCGGATCGCGCCGAGCGGACACTCGCCGATGCAGGCGCCCAGCCCGTCGCAGAAAAGGTCGCTGACCAACCTTGCCTTCCCGTCGATCAGCTGCAGAGCACCTTCCGGACAATTCGGAATACAGGCGCCGCATCCGTTGCAGCGCTCCGTATCAATTTCAATAATCTTGCGTTTCATAAATAATTTCCTGTTCTCTTTGACTGTTCCGGAACCCGGCTTCACCGGGTCAGGAACTGTTCGCCGGGTCGTGCCGCTTCCGCATCGGCGGCGGAAACGGAAGGAACCTTGTAAAATTCGATTTTGAATTCGACCGGACCGGTGAGTCTGACATGGTGATAACGTTCCGGCTGAATCACGACCGGATGTCCCGGAGCCGCATCAAGAACCTCCCCGGTGTCTTCCCAGACGAACTGGAGCGCTCCTTTTTCCACAATGAGATAACCGCATTTGCCTTTCGGTGCCATGTGTTTCCCAAGAATCGGTTTCAATACCGTTTGTTCGGTCATCAGCGGACTTGATGCAGCGTACTCCGCTCCATCCGGCAGTTTGGCATTCTGGTAGTTCATAGTTTCCCCCCTTGAACTTGATGATTGTCAGGATTCCCCAAAAACGGGGAACCTTCTGCTGAATATAGTCCACCGGATGCGGAAATGCAAATGGAATCCGGATTTTTCCGGAAAAACAGATCATTTTTTATTTGCGGATGGAGCAAAACAGTCCATCACGATCCGCGGGGCGGTCTGCGGATCGCGCAACAATTTTATCCGGCTCTCCCGCAGAATCTCCGGCAGTTTTCCGAATGCCCCGTCTCCTGCGCTCCTCACGGCTTCGGCAACAGCGAAAACGCTCTCCGCACCAAGCACGGTATGATAGCTGGGCTCCCTGCCGAAACGCCGGATCCATTCTTTCACGAACCGCGTATCCTTGCGGCGGAGCTCCACACGCGGCAGACAGAGAACGGACTCCGCGGCGGCGGACCGTATCTGCGGAATATAAAGATCGTCACTCCCGTACACGGGAGCCGTCAGCCGCCGTTCTTTCAGCAATGCGAGAAATTCGGGAAAATCAGAAAACGTGCCGCCGAAAAACACCGCATCGAAATTGCGGTCACCGGCATAGTTCTGTACCGCATGAAGCAGATCCCGCCGACGGAGCGGAGACTGATAGTTCAACCGGTAAACGCTGCCGAAACCCGCACGGTGCCGGCTCTCCCGCTCCAGCGCGGTACAGAAAATATCCCCGTAAGTATCGGTTTCCGGACTGACGATCAGAATATTGCGGTGCCCTTTCTTCTCCATGTGCGCAAGAATCGCATCAATCCACAGTTTCAGCGGCGGAAACAGCGTGACGAAATTATCCGGCTCCAGTTGCGGCAGTTTTTCGGAACGGACCGTCAGCGGAGAAATCAGCGGCAGCCCGTGAAACTGCGTCAGAGCGCGGGCGGACGGAATATAGCCGGAACTGAACGGACCGATCACTGCGGCAATCGCGGGATCGTCGCAGAACTGTTGAATCGCCATACAATATTCCGGCAGAGTCTTCACATCATCCCGGCGGCTAATCTCCAGTTTCCTGCCGTTGACTCCGCCGTCCTGATTGAGCAGTTCCGCCGCCAGACTCACCCCCTCCATCGCTTCCACCGCGGGACGGTCTGCGGCATCATACGCCGCTCCGAGCTTCAGAACCGGAGATTTCCGCACGGATTTTTCCCGCATCCGTTCATTCCACGAACGGTGACCACGGTCGATAAACGAGCCGAACTGGAACACGCCAAGCGCATTCAGCAGAAGGCATACACAGACAACGGCAAGCAGACTGATAATACAATTCTTCATAAGCGGTCGTTCCTTTCCGTCAGCTGCCGCTCCGTAAGGCGACGGAACAATCCGTCTTCGGCGGCAAGCTGTTCATAAGTTCCCTGTTGCACCACGCGCCCTTTATCAAGCACATAGATCCGGTCCGCCCGGAGAATGGTCGAAAGACGGTGCGCGATCACGATCCTGGTCATCCGTAGCTGTTCCATGTTCATCTTGACAATCTCCTGCGAACGGTTGTCCAAAGCGCTCGTGGATTCATCCATAATAACAACGGCGGGAGAGCCGACCAGTGCGCGGGCGATCAGGATCCGCTGCTGCTGACCGCCGGAAACGGTTTCGGAACTCACCAGAGTATGAATTCCCATCGGCATCTCCTCCACTTCGCGGCGGAACGCGGCAAGCTCCAGAGCGCGCCAGGCGTCCTGCACCGTATAATCGGTCCCGGTAACGATATTCTCAAGAATCGACCCCGGCATAATACGGCTGTTCTGGAGGATCACCCCCATCTGCCGGCGCACGGACCGCAGTTCCAGATTCGCCAGATCCCTGCCGGAATAACAGATCATACCCGATTCCGGCTGTTCAAAACCGAGCAGCAGACGAACCAGCGAGCTTTTGCCTGCACCGGACGGTCCCACGATCGCCACGAACTCTCCCGGTTCCGCGTGAAACGAAACATCGCTCAACGCACGCGGCGAGTCCGGCGAATACCGGAAACTCAGAGCAGAAACCTCCACCCTGCCGTCCAGCCTGCCCGGACTCTTCCGGTCCCCGCCATCCTCCGGTTCCGCTTCCAGAATCGGCATAATACGGTCGAGTTCCGGCTTGATCGCCAGCAGAGCCCAGCAGCCGGAAGCCACGCCGATCAGCCCGCTCTGAAAACTCTGAAACGCCGCCATGAACGCGAGGAACACCGGAAGCGGAAGATTACTGCTGAGGAACCCGCCCGCCAGCGCATAAAACAGCACCGAAATCACCATTGGAAAAACCATCGAAAAAACACTCTGATACGCCCCGTTGCGGGCAATGATGAAACTCTGTTTCTCCATCTCGGCAAAATCGTCGGTGAAACGGGAAAGGATGCGCTGCTCCGCCCCCGCCGCGCGAATCTTCGCCATTCCGTCGAAAATCTGTTTCAGAAGCCCGCTCATCCGTCCGGAAGCCGCCGCCTGGACCGCAAGCGGACGCAGGTTGATCCGGGACAGCAGAAAGAACGCCGCGGCGTAGATCAGCACCATCACCACACCCGTCACCGCCAGAACCGGGCTGTACCAGAACATCAGCAGCAGACCGACAAGCGAAAACAGCGAACCGAGAAACTGCCGGGAAATGATCCCGAACACCGCAGACAGAACCTGCGATGCACCGAGAATACGCTGAGTCATATCACCCGAATCGCACATGCGGAACGTCTTGACCGGAACCCGCAGAACATGGTCATACATCGCCGCCTGGAACCGCTCGAACTGCTGGGCACTGAACAGCATCATCACCAGCGACGGAACCACGCCGAGCATCACCCCGCACGCAGTCAGCACGATCAGCAGAGCCGCCAGCTGCCACAGCTCCGGCAGATTCGCCGACGGAATGATCTCCCCGATCACATACTGCGTCGCAACCGGCGTCACCAATCCGAGCAGCGACGAAACCAACCCCGCAGCAAGGATCAGAACGATCACCGGTTTTGCCGTCGCAAATATAAAACTCAACAGAACTTTTTTCGTTTTCCTGCCTGCCGGAAACGGTTCATAGAAACACCATCCGGAACCGGAAAACTCCTGTGCGGCTTTCCGGGTCAGCGGAAATCTGCCGCTCCCGCGCGCAGGATCCCGGTACCAGCCGCCGCCGGAACTGAGATACAGGATCACCGGCGAGAGATCCTCCCGGCGGAACGCAAGCACCGGACGCGCCGACTGCCTGTAGAAATCCGCGGTCAGTTCGACCTCCCGGATCCGCCAGCCCGCAACGGCGGCAAACTCTTTCAGCCGATCCTGCGGCGAACGCCCCCTGCTCCGGAGCAATTCCGCCTCACGGTCGAACGGCAGACGGTAGCACTCCGCGATCTCCCGCAAAACGGTTATCAGCGGGTCCGTCTCTTCCGCACGGTTCCGATAGGAGGAACAGACTCCCGCCAGCCTGCCGAGCGCATCCAGTTTCCGTCCCAGCGCATCATCCGTCAATTTCCGGTTTTCCTCCTCAAAAAGGAAACGTCTCCTTTTCCGGGCGGCGAGAATCCCGACAAGAGAGCGCAGCAGTTCCGCGACATTCTCCGCCCCGACCCGCTCTCCGGCAAGTCCGTCAGCCGCGGCGGACAGGCATCCTTTCCAAAGTTCTTCCGGATACGCTCCGTCTTCCGCCACAGCGTCTCCCGACGGAACGGCGGCAAGCCCCCAGACAACTCCGTCAACCGTGACATCCGCTTCGGGCAGCAATCCGCCGCCGCTCCGCAGAACGGCAAGAAACGCCCGTTCTCCCGGCTGACCGTCCGTGTTCCGGCGGATCAGGAACAGATTGACTTCCCCGGAAACAATGCTCATACCCGATGTCAGGGAACTCAGCCGGAACTCTTTTCCGGACGGAAGAACGTGTCTTTGTTTTTCCGCCGTCATGCCGCACCTCCCTGCTCCAGCCTCATCATAACGGCATATGCACCGTCGGCAGCCATCAGTTCATCATGAGTTCCACGTTCCACGATCTTTCCATTCTCCAGCATGATGATCTCGTCGCAATCGCGTATCGTGCTCAAACGATGGGCAACCACAATGCAGGCGCAGCCGCGGCGCCGGATCGCGCGGTCGATCTTCTCCTCGGTCACGGGATCCAGCGCACTGGTCGCTTCGTCAAGGATCAGCAGAGGCGTATTGTGCGACAAAGCGCGTGCGATTTCCAGACGCTGGCGCTGACCGCCGGAAAAATTGCTTCCGCCTTCGGCGACAGGCAGTTCCAGCATGGGACCGCGTACCGCCAGTTCACGCTCGATCGCGGCATCCCGGACCGCCTGCTGCAGTTCACGCGCCTCGAACGACGGGGCAAACAAAGTCAGGTTCTGTCCCACTGTACCCGAAAACAGCATGATGCTCTGATCCACCGTTCCGACAATGCCGTAATAGTCCGAACGGGTGTAGGAATCCATCGGCTTCCCGTTCAGAAGGATTTCACCCGACCACGGAAGCAGCGTCCCGTTGGCGAGTTTGGCGACCGTCGTTTTGCCGGAGCCCGAAGCGCCGACCAGCGCAACCCGTTTCCCCGGCTTCACGGTCAACGAAAAATTCTCCAGAACCGGCGGTTCGCAGCGGCTGTATCCGAACGAAACGTTCTTCATTTCAAACCCGGTGAAATCCGGCGGAACGTCCCCGGGACCGTCATCCGGACGGAAACTTGTTTCCGGCTCATACTTGTACACATCCTGAATCCGCTCCACATCGGCTTTCATCGCCTGAAGTTCCGCCCCCGCCATCATCAGCGCGGTGAACGGAGCGGCAAAACTTGCGGCAAGCGTCTGGAATGCGAACATCCCGCCGAGCGTCAGCTCACCGTTCATGACAAGCCATGCACCAATGCAGAGAATCAGCACATTGCCCGCCGCATTCAGAAACGCGGGGAGCAGATTGAAGCAGGTCACGGAAACCTGATACCCCAGCTGTTTCCGGTTCAACTCGGCAAGCTGCCCGGTCCACTGCAGAAATACGGAGTCCTCGCGTCCCGCCGCACGGAGATTCTCCATCATGGCAACACCGGACATCACCGAACTGAGCATTCTGGTCCGGATCATCAGCAGACTCTGGTTCAGAACCTGACGATGCCGGTTGACAATCCATAGGCACAGCAGATCCAGTCCGAGAAAACCGAGCGAAACAAACGAAAGCAATCCGCTGAACTGGAACATCAGCAGCAGGAAAAACAACGCGGTGCAGAAGCGGACAATATTGTCCGCAACCGTTCCGAACGCTGTGGACGCCACGGAGGAATTCAGCCCGACGCGCGTTTGCAGATCCCCGTTGGAACGCTGGAGAAAAAAGCCCATCGGCAGACGGAACAGATAGTTCATCATCTCCATCGTCCGGTTGACCGCAAGCTGGAGTTCTCCGCGCCGGAGCGCCAGGGCGACGAGCCAGCTGAGCAGAGTCTGAAGCAGAATCGTCAGAATGAACAGCAGAAGCACAGGAACCAGCCACTCGCTTTTCCCCGGCAGGATCCGGTCTACAAAAACCTGCATCAGCGCGGGAACCGTGATTCCGGGAATCACAAGAAGAAGTCCGCCCCAGACAATCGCCGCCATGATGCTTTTCATGCCGGAGATCATCGGCAGCATCGCCCGGAACACCCCCTGCGGCTTTCCGCCTTTACGGAACTCCGGTGTTTTTTTGAACTCCAGAGCCACTCCGGTATAGGAATTTTCAAACTGCTCCCGTTCCACGGTCCGCGGACCGGAAGCCGGGTCATTCAGATAAAAATACCGCCCATTGCGGGAATGCCCCTCGTAAACGAGGAAATGTTCAAATTCCCAGAACAGGATCAGCGGCGTTTGCAGTTCATCCAGCTGTCCGGTCAGCACCCGGAATCCGCGGGCCTCCAGCCCGTAGCCGCGGGCGGCTTTGAGAATCAGAGAAGCCTTGCTGCCGTTCCGGGAAACTCCGCAGTCTCCGCGCAGTTTTTCCAACGGCTCGTAACGGCCGTAATATCCGAGGATCATCCCCAGCGACGCCGCACCGCACTCCGTCGCCTCCATCTGAAGCACGACCGGAGTCTTTTTTCTGCGGGAACACGGGAAAAAACGGAACAGGTTCATTGTTCCGTCCGTTTCGGTTTCGGCTGTTTCCGGTTCAGCAGCTCCCGCAGAGCGGGAATCACATAGGACGCAGGAGCACGGTAGCCGGTGTTGATGATGACGGTTCCCAGCATTCCGTTGACGATCCGCTGTGCATATCCTCTCCGGCTTGTCCAGCGGTAACCGCCCGGCACACCGGGTTCCGGAATAATCTCAAGAACGACACGGATCACGGCGGATTCGCCCGCGATCATGCGGGTCAGCGATGCGTTCATCAGTTCCGCCTGCACGGTTTCCGCATTGACCGGCACATTGCTCACATCCCGCACCACGCACTTCAGATAGCCATATTCGGCAGACGGTGCGGCGGCGGGCGAGAAAAACGCACTCATCCCGTTGCGGATCTTTTTCCCCTGATCCGGCGGAACAAACGCGGCAAGATACATCCCCTCTTCCAACCCGGCGGCGACAAGCGCAATCTTCTCGCCGGTCTGCACATACGCCCCCTCCTCCTTGAACACTTCAAGCACATGCCCGTCGAATTTCGGCGTAATCCAGTACGCCTCACGGTAGAGCTTCTGTGCAAGCTCAAGTTCCTGTTTCTTCTGTTCCAGACGCTGCCGGAGCTCCAGAACTTTCTGCTCCTGCTGCCAGATCAGATCCTGCTGAGTCACATCGGTCTCCATCGACTGGAGCAGAGTGGAAATATAAGAACTCTCCGTCTGGACCATCTGGTCCATCGTCTGATAATACGCGACTTTCGACGCCGCCCCGATATTGCTCAGACGGGAATAAATATTCACGATATCCGCCGCCCGTTTGCGGCTCTCCTCCTGCCGGGCGGTCAGACGGTCCAGCATCTTTTTCTTCTCGCGGTCGATCGTCAGTTTCTGTGCGGTAAGCCGTTCAGTTCCCCGGCGTAGAAATTCAACTTCGGAACGGAGCAGGTTGTATTCCGATTCCAGTTTTCTGACATTCAGCAGCACTTCCGCATTGTGAATCTGCCCGATAACCTGTTCGGAGCTGACTTCAGCCCCCGCCCGGATATTCAGATGGGAAAGCATTCCGCTGCCCCCGGCGATCACCGGACGGACACCGCCGCTCAGCAGCGTGATTCCCGTTCCGGTCACACTCTCCGTCATGCTCCCGCAAAATCCCCAGATGATCATGGCGGCAAAAAACAGGGAGACGGAACCAAGCAGAAACCAGGTCCAGCGGGCTTTGACGCCGGTCAGGGCATGGCTCCGGACTCCGCGGCTCATCTGCTCCAGCGCCTTTTCGGAAAACGCGATTTTTCCTGCCATGAAAAACTCCCCGCTCTGCGTATAAAGTTTGGATGAAAATCAAATGATTCCTGTAATATAGCGTATCTTCCGGAACTTTTCAACCGCGCGAATCAAATGAAGCGGGCGGGAATAACGACCGAACGCGGTTTACGCCGGGTATTGATCGCATGGATCAGTTGTTCCGCGATCTTCTCTCCGCATTCGTGACGCGGCGCCGCGACCATGCGACGTTCCGCCGGAATGCCGGGCAGACTCAAGCCGTCGCAGCCGATAACCGGGATCCGGAGTCCCCGCTCGCCGAGCAGACCGAGGATCTCCGGAAGCTGGTGATCGTATGCGGCAATCAGCGCATCGGGGACCGTCCGGCGGAGCAGACTGTCAAGAGCCGGAGCCCCCTTTCCCGCAAGCGGACGCACATCCTCGATCAGCTCCGGTTCAACCTGCCGGAACTGCTGAACCGCTTTCAGATACGCATTGAATTTCCGCACCTGTTGGAGATTCACATAACTCCGGGTCTGCCCGATGAACGCGATCCGGGAACACCCCTGCGCCGAAAGGCAGTTGACCGCATCGCGTATGCCGTCGGTAAAATCAAACGAAACCTGCGGGATCAGCGGATCATCGACCGGATCGCACGCCGTTATAAACGGAACCCGCGACGCCGCCACGCGGTCCAGCAGATGTTTTTCCCCGATCCCAAGCACGATTTTCCCGGTCGACGAACAGAGGGAAAAATGATCCAGACGCAGCAGTCCGGTATCCGGATCGGATTCCAGCATATTGAGGATTGTGCGGTATCCGGCGGCGGTCAGTCTCTGCATCATCGCTTCCCAGATCCCCCCCCAGAACGGATGGGTGAAAATCGTGGTGAAACCTTCAAAAATAACCTCAATCATGCGTTCCGGAAACAGATCCCGCCTTGCGGGAACGATCCGGGTCCCGCTGCGCTTTTTCCGTTCCAGCAGCCCCTGTTCCACCAGCTGCGACACCGCTTTGTCAACGGTTTTGATATTGACGCCGAACTCCGCCGCAAGCGTCCGGGATGCCGGAACGCGTTCCGCATAGACTCCTGCCGCAATCCGGCGTTTCAGCTCTTCCGCAATGTGCGGCTGTTTGTAATCCATAAAAATTCTCCGCAGAAAACGCTCTTCCGGAAATAACCATATATCGTTTTTCGGAAAAATCAAATTAAAACCATACTTTTCACAGAAAACAGTATGCAGACTCTCTTGACTTGATGATAAAATATTCTATAATATAACCATATCGGCAACAATAACCCCAAATAAAAAAGGTAAACATTATGTCCTGTGTAAAAACAATGGCGACCGTGATCGAACGCCCCGGTGAAGCGGCGTTCCGTGAAGTGACTCTGACCCCGAAGCGGGAAGACACCGTTGTCTGCAAAACCCTGATGAGCGCGATCAGCACCGGAACCGACATGAAAACCTACCATGGCATGCAGCATCCGGAGCAGTGCTGGTATCCACTCGTCCCCGGTTACGAAAACATCGGCGTCATCCTTGAGGAAGGCTCTTATGCTCCCGGTCTCAAAAAAGGCGACCGCGTCATGATCAACGAATGCCGCACCTATATGGATGTCTGCGCGGCATGGGGCGGCGGAACGCAGATCGTGCACAAAGATTCCGCCAACGCGGGCGGCGCCGGCGATCCGCTCTGCAAAATTCCCGACAACGTCACCGACGAACAGGCGGTTCTCGCCTATCTGTTCTGCGTCTCTCTGAAAGGCGTGCAGCGTCTCGGTCTCACGGAAGACTTCGCCGGAACGGTCCTCGTCTTCGGCGCCGGCATGAACGGTATCGGCGCAGCGCAGATCATTAAAATCAAAGCGCCGAAAGCCACCGTCATCATCGCGGAACCGCATCCGTACCGTCAGGAAATCGCCCGCCACTATGCCGATCACGTCATCACCCCCGACGCCGCAGGCATCAAAAAACTGGAAGAGCTCACCAACGGCAAAAAAGCCGACAAGATCATCGAATGTTCCGGCAATCCCGCTGTTCCGGGAATCCTCTATCAGTTCATCAAAGACGGCGGCTGGAAAGATGACGACGAACCGGGTTACATTCACCTGAACGGCGATTATCCGGAAAAACTCCTCTTCGACCACTATCACCGCTGGTTCGTGAAAAACGTCAACATGTCCATGACCTGCGCAATGAAATGGAGCGGGAAACCGCAGATTCTGCAATGGATCAGCGAAGGCAGGATCGACACATCCCACCTGCCCTGCGAAACATGGGCCGCCGGAAAAGCCAAAGAGGCGTTCGCCTATCAGTCCGACAAAGGAATGGACTGCTTCAAGATTCTCTTCGACTGGAGGGATCTCTGATGCGGTACGGTCTCGCAGCATGGGGGCTCCGTGAGGAGTCCCTGGAATCACAGCTCAAAATCACCGCCGGTCTCGGACTTGATCTGCTGGAGTTCTCCATCGCCAATTACGACAAGGATCCTCTTCAGATCGGAGCGACCGATGAACAGATCGAACAGGTTAAAGCCCTGTTCAGACAGTATAACGTCCGTCTGGAATGCGGCTGTACCGGAAATGATTTCACGGGCGACGATGTGGATGCTCAGGTCTGCAAAGTCTCCGAAGTCATCGACATCGCCTCCAAGCTCGGCATCCGCTATCTCCGGATTTTCGCCGGATTCAATTCCGACAGCGTCGTATACGGAGACCGCCTGAACAACATGCTCGCCGCCCTGAAAACAGTCAACGACCACGCAAAGACGAAGCAGGTTGTTCTCTGTGTGGAAACTCACGGCGGCGTAACCGCTCTCGACAACGGCGCCCTGGTCCACTTCAACAGCGTCACCACCCGCACCGATCTCTGGAAAGAAATCCTCAAGACCGGAGTCTCCATTGCCTACGATCCCGCCAATCTCGGCGCGGTCGGCGCAACCTGTCCCGCAGGGTTCTACAAACAGTTCAAAGACCGGATCGACTACGTCCATCTGAAAGACTTCCGCGACGTGGAAGGCGGTGTTCTCCCCGCTGCATGCGGAGAGGGACGCCTCGACTGGAAACGTCTGATGGAAACCCTGCGCTCGTTCTCTGGTCCCGCAATGATCGAATATGAACTTCCGGACGATGTGAAAGAAGGCATGACGCGCAGTCTTGAATTCCTGAAAACGAATGAGGTGAACGCATGAAACAGCTGATCTCCGCCGTGTTGCTCTGCTGTGCGGCGGCTTTGTTTGCCGGGCAGATCTACTTCAAAGGCGACTCCGTGAAAAATCCGCTTTCCTACCGCTGCGGCGAAGAGATTGAGTTCCGTCTCTCTCTGGTGGAAGACGGAACACCGCTTGCCGGAGTCCCCATTACTTGGGAACTGTTCGGGGAAGACGGGACCCGCAGCAAGGGAAATGCCGTTTCCGATCCCGCCAAGCCGCTGACAATCAAAACCAAACTCACCAAACCCGGTTTCGTCTATATCGACGCCAAGGCTGTGGATGACAAGGGCAAACTGCTCAAGGGCTCTCTGCCGCTCTGCGTCTCGGCCGGTGCCGATGTGGACAAGATCCGCCAAACGGTTCCCGAACCGAAAGATTTCGATGCATTCTGGGCAGCGCAGAAAGCGCGTCTCGCCGCCGTCCCGATGGATGTCAAACTGACGCCGGTCGAAAGCAAACACAAAAACGTCGACTGCTGGATGTTTGAAATCAAATCGGTCGGCGACTATCCCGCAACCGGTTACATCTCCATGCCGAAGAATGCCAAACCCGGCTCGCTCAAAGCGCGCGTTCAGGTTTACGGCTACGGCTACGGTTCCGTCCCGAAACAGGATAACCATGCCGCACGCGGATGGCTCTCTCTTTCCGTCGGCCGTCACGGTCTGCCGCAGGGCAGAGACAAGCAGTTCTACGAAGATCAGCGCAAAGGACCTTACAAGGGATTCGGTTTCCGCAACAATCAGACACCGGAAAACTGCGATTTCAACATGATGATCCTCCGCGATCTCCGCGCGATTGAGTACCTCAAGACCCGTCCGGAATGGAACAAAAAGAATCTCCACGTCACCGGCGGCAGCATGGGCGCGTTCCAGGCGGTCAACATCGCCGCGCAGGATCCCGCGGTCAGCTCCATACACATTTCCATTCCCTGGTGCGCCAATCTCGGCGGCGTCAGGGACGGGCGTTTCAAAGGCTGGCGGCCCGACTATACTCCCGCGCTTGACTATTTCGACATCGTCAATCAGGCAAAACGGGTCAAATGCCCCGTCACGATCCATATCGGACTCGGCGACCGAGTCTGCCCCGCCTCCGGTCAGTTTGCCATGTACAACGTGATGAAATGCGACCGCAAGCTCACGGCGGAACAGACCGGCGGACACCGCAAAGTCTCGCCGAAATCGAACAAATACACCATTTCCGCCAGAAAAGCGAAGTGAATTCCAATGAAATTTGATCCTGTCCGAATCAGTGAACAACCCGAATACGATGCACTCTGCCCGGAGTGGAAACGCCATCCGGCGCCCGCCCCGCGGGAACAGCTTGTTCTCGGCACAAACCGTCCGTCCGGCACATTCCGCTGCGGCGAAACGGTCCGGTTCTCCGTGGAATATCTCTCCGACGGAAAACCTCTCCCCGGAAAAGAACTGCTCTGCAGACTGGAGCGGGATTTTCACGCGCCGGAAACGTTCTCCCTGATCTCCGCGGAGTCCCCCGTTTTCTATGAAACGACATTGGAAAAACCGGGCTTTGTACGGCTCTCGGTCACTTCCGGAACTTTGACAGGCGCATACGGAGCGGGATTCGACCCGCTGGCGATCGTCCCCGCTCCGGAAATTGATGGATTCGAAGCGTTCTGGAACGCCCGGAAACAGGAACTGGCGGCAATTCCGCCGCAAGTTTTGAAACTGGAAAAAGTCCCTCTTACCGACCCGAAGTACGAAGGAACCGTGGAATGTTACGACGTGCAGATTGCCTGCACGGACGGCACGCCGGTTTCGGGACTCCTTGCGCTCCCGTGCGGAGCAAAGCCCGGAACGCTTCCGGCATACTGCTTCTTCCACGGAGCGGGCGTCCGCCCGTCGTTCCAGCCGCTCACCTGGGCGGCGCACGGAATGCTGGCGTTCAACGTCAATGCGCACGGCATCCCGTACGGGAAAACGGAAGAGTTCTACCAGAAAGAACTCAAACGCCTTGAAAACTATCCGGCACGCGTATATGAAAAAGCGGAAGACTCGTTGTTCGTCCACATGACGCTCCGGGTGCTCCGCGCACTGGAATACCTCAAAACGCGTCCGGAATACGACGGCGGAACGCTGGTCCTCCACGGCGGAAGTCAGGGCGGCTACCAGTGCATCGCCGCGGCGGGACTCGATCATGACGTTTCGCTGATCGTCCCGAATGCGCCCGCGATGTGCAATCTGGCGGGCGCACTGGAAGGACGTACACCGTCCTGGCCGTTCACGGTCAAACCGGAACCGGAACAGCTGCGGAACAACCGCAACGCGCTTTACTGCGACGGAGCCTCGTTCGCCCGCCACGCCAAAGCGCAGGCTCTGTTCACGGTCGGCTTTTCCGACGTCGCGGCGGTCCCCTCCTCAGTCTATGCGGCATACAACGCATACGCCGGGGAAAAACAGATCGTGGATTTTCCCGAATGCGGGCACGACGGGGCCGTTTTCTGGACCGCTGAAGCGGAAATTCTTCAATTTATCCGGAACAACAAACCCAACCATAACCAAGAATAAGGAGACAGTAAATGTCGAACAAACCGCAAGTCATTTTTATGCCTCATGCGAATATCCAGTATTCGCAGCTGGACCCGAAGCGCCGCGCATGGGTCTGCGAACACTGCTACCGCCCACTCTTTGAACTCGTCCGCGACGGCGACTACAAAGTCGCGTTCGAAGCCTCCGGCAGAACGCTGGAAGTGATGGATCAGGAAGCTCCCGCCGTCCTCGCCATGCTGAAAGAGCTGGTCAAAGCCGGAAAGATCGAACCGGTCGCCTCCCCTTTCATCCATGTGATGCTCGCGAACGTCCCGCCGGAAATCGGGCTTGACACCCTCAAACACGGACTCGACGCGTGGGAAAAATACACCGGCGTCCGTCCGGAAACCGGATGGAATCCGGAATGCGGCTGGGCGTCCTATCTGCCTGAAATCTACAAGGAAGCCGGTTACAAGAACCTCGTTATGGACGCCGACAGCTTCTTCCTCTCCTTCCCGGAGATCCGCGAAGCCACCGGACTGAAATATGATGTTCAGGGCCACTCCAACAAAAACCACCTCTTCAAGATCGAAGAGTACATCAAGGACAAGCCGGAATTCCTCAAGTACCTGACGAATCCCTCCGTTGCGCCGAACGGTCTGCGCATGGTCTTCCGTTCCGACTGCATGGCAAACCCGATGCTCTGGTATCTGATGGGCGCCACCGAAGGCTGCCGCGAAACTCCGGTCAGCCTCGATGAAATCAGAGAAATGTTCATCAAATGGCAGCCGCGCATCGCTCAGACAGGCGCGTTCATCATGCCGTATGCGGAAGACGCGGAATATATCGGCTCCTCCGCATACTTCTATGTGAAACAGTTCAACCAGGCGCGTTTCTTCGAACCGGAACCGGAATCCGTCCGCCGCTTCAAGGAACTGCTCGACATGGCGAAAGAGATCGGCTACGAACTCACCACTCCGGGTGAAGTCATCAGCAATGCCAAAGAACTGATCAAAAACGACCTGATCGACCGCATTGAAAACGGCGCCGCATGGCACGGCGGAACCTATAAAGCCTGGGCGAACACCAGCTACTCGCTGATTTTCGACCCGGTCTGCCGGATGGTCTACGACGGTATCGTCGCGGTCCGCAAATACATCGGCGACACTCCGGAACTGGAAAAAGCGATGAAAGCGGTCACGTCCGCCTACGTTTCCGATTCCCGTTGGCCTCCGCTTCCGACGACTCCCGGCCGTTTCAACGTCCGCGAATCTCTGGACGATCTGTTTGCTGCGAACAAATTCCTCGGTGAAGCGATGGAAAAAGGCGGAATCGCGGAAAAACGCGCGATCTATTCCGCTCCGCTGATGGAAACGCAGATCAAGCTGATCGAAAAGAATCTGATGGAACAGAAATACTTCGGCGAATAACCGTCCGTTTTCCGATTCCTTACGCGCCGCAGAGCCTTGTGTCCTGCGGCGCTTTCTTTTTCCGGGAAAATCAGGTGACGTAATGCAATTTTTCCATTTTTCCTTTTCCGGCATGACGTTTCGACTGGAAAGGCATGATTCCGATGCTACATTACAGCATGAACAAGCCATATAAACAAGTCCTGCTCCTGCTGAATTTCTATCTGCCGCGTCTGCACCGCGGAATCGTGGATTACGCCCGTGCGCATCAGTGGCACCTGGAAGTCTCCACCCCGTATTTCCTGAAAGAAAGCGCCCGCAACTGGAAGGGCGATGCCGTCATCACCGATATGAAGGAGTATCTCCCGCAGTTCCGGAAACACGGTATCCGGATCGCCGTTCCCGCAGAAACGCTCATGGAATATGCGGACTGCACCGTATGTCCGGACGACCGGCGGATCGGCACGATTGCCGCGGAATATTTTCTGTACAAGGGCTTTACGCAATTCGCGCTCTGTACGGGGACAACGCGCGGGAAGGCATTCCGGGAACGGATTGAGCGGAGCGGCTACCCGGTAATCACCATTCAAAGCAGTTATCCGCACTCAAAAGCAACGGCTCTCCGGCAACGGACCGCCCATCTGGCGGCGCTGCCGCGTCCCTGTGCGGTTTTCTGCGAAAACGACTGGGATTCGGCACGGACGGTCAACCAGGCTCTGGATGCGGGAATCCGGATTCCGGAAGAGCTCTCCGTGCTCGGCGTCGGCAACGACGATCTCCTCTGCAATTCCACCAGCATCCCGCTTTCCAGCGTGGAAACCCGGCTCTACGAACGCGGACTGCGTCTTGCGGAGGCTTTGGACCGCATTCTCGACGGAGCAGCTCCGGGAACCGTTCAGTACCTGGAACCGTCCAGCAACGTGATCGAACGGGAAAGTACCGGTTTTTATGCGGTCGAACACCCCGTCCTGCGCGAAATGATCCAATGGCTGACTGCACGGGCGGCAATGCCGGTTCAGATCTCCGAACTGGCGGAACAGTTTCATCTTTCGGTCTCCGCCGTTTACCGGATCTTCATGAATCATCTGGGAATCTCGCCGAAAAAACTTCTGCTCAATACCCGCATTGACATCGCCCGCCGTCTTCTGCTGAACACCGACGACAAGATCTCCACAATAGCGGAAGACGCCGGGTTTCCCACCGCGGCGTCATTTTTTGAAACATTCCACAAACTCCATTCCTGCACCCCGCAGGCATGGCGCAAAGGCAACCGTTGAAAACGGACTTACCGGAACGAAAGCGACTTCTTCATCTCCTCCGCGGAAACCGGAGCTTCCACATAACGCAGAGTATCCCCGGAACGCATCGGCAGAGCCAGAGGATTGCCGAACAGATCGGCGGCGGATGCCTCCCGCAATCCGCAGTTCAGTTCCACACTTTCCGCAAAACGCCTTGGGATAATGACCGCCGTTGTACCGCCCGCCGATTCAAACAGATAGCACCACACCCCCGGAGCCGCTTCAAAGACCTCCCGGAACCTGCGTCCGTCAATACGGCGTGCAAGTGCGGAATGGGCGGCGAGCTGAGGCGAAGGAAAACCGTCGGTCTGTTCCAGAACGCTGAATGCCGCGGGTTTCATGATCCCGACATATTTCCCGGACTTACCGCTGTAAAGATAGATACGCTTCATCCCGGCGGCAAGATTGCTGATGAGATAACGCATCTGACGGTCGGCGTCCGCGATGTAATCAAAACGGTTGAGCCATGGGATCGAATGGAAATGAAGCCCGATCTGCGGCTCCGATGGATAACCGAGGTTTCCGCTGGCGCAACCCTGCCCCTCGGTATTCCAGACAGGCTTGTTCCATACCACTCCGCCATGTGCGGTGCGGGTTCCGCGCTCCACCGTGTCGCCGGGAAATCCATTCCATGCGGAGGAATAAAGATGCTGTTCCACGACGTCGCAGTGGGAGCCGGCACCGCGGCGGTACAGCTCCGCCCCCCATTTCTCATTGCGGATCGTGGCGTTGATCCCCGCGACCGTCACCCCCGGCTCCGCCCGCTTTGCCGCATGGAAAGCGGATTTCTGATAAGCGGCAAAATTGCGGTTCTGATCCCCCCGGACAAAGGAACCGTTCTTGTAATGATCGTAGAAAAAGCCACCCCATGGCTCATTGCCGACACCCCAGTCGCGGATGGATTCCCGGTAATGCGAAACGACCTTGGAAACGTAGGCTTCAAATTGGCGCAAATCAGCCGGCAGGAGCCATTTGGCACGGTAATCAAGCGACAGTTTCCGGTTTCCGGCTTCCCGGCTTGCCCACAAAGGTGTTGTCGCGAATTCGCCGAGAATCCACAGTTTGAGAGAACGGTAACGGGCGATCTCCGAATCAAAAAAACGCCATTTCCCCGGTTCCGGTTCCACCCAACTCCAGCCGACAAGCGGAAGCCCGCCGTGATCGTGGAAACGGACATGATTGACACCTGCGGCCTTCATGCTCAGCAGACTGCGGTCCAAACCGGCGATCACCCCGAAAAAGGACTCCGGCGCATCCCGGTTCCAAAACAGCGGACGCGCAATCCGTGTCACCACGAGTTCGTTCACCGGAGAGACCGCCCTGCCCTCCTTTTCCGCAACGGCTTCAATGCGGAACTGTCCGAACGGACGCCGTTTCAGAGCCGGGGAAAAATCGACCGTTCCCGATGCGGCGGCAGCGGATCCGAGATCAAAGACTTCTCCATACAGATTCACCGCCCGGAAACGCACCCGGCATCCCTCCGTCTCCCCGGTCAGCTGATAGCGCACTTTTGCCGGTTCATCATCGAACTGAATCCGCGAATATGCGGCGTCGGTATTTTCCGGAACCGCCAATGCGACTTCCGCACGGTTTTGCGGCAGATATGCAGGATCCGGCGTGTCATTCGCACGGACGGCGTCCAACTCCAGTTTACCATGCCCCCGTATCTGTAGAACATGTCCGCGGGCATTCTCGCACGGACGATAGGCAAGCATGACCCGCCTCCACTCCCCGGACAGCGGCAAATCGACGTTCTTCATGCGGAACGAACTGCCTTCTCCCGTAAAAACACGGGCATGCCACTTTCCTTTCGCCCGGTAGGAAAACGAAACATAGTTGGTCTTCCCGAAATCGGCGGGATTGAACGCTTCCGAATTCAACGGCGTTTCCGGAACATCCGTTTCCAGAATCAGGAAACGTTCCCCGGAGGGTCCCCGCTCCTTTGAAACCCGCAGCGAATCCCGGTGCACCGCTCCGGTTGACCAGCCACAGGGAAGCCCCAACGGAAAACGGCTGTTCCGGATCAGGTTCGCCGACTCCCCCGACACCGGGCGGAGCGCATGATACGGTCTGCCCGCCGGAAGAACGCGCGTCCCGACAGAATAAATCCTGTAAACGCCGGGATCGGAGAGTTCCAGAAGCAGCCAGTAACGGGAGTCCCCGCGCCAGTCGGGCGCATTGACGGACGCCCTCCACGTCCGCACACCGGGAGCATATTCCAGACGGATGCCCTCCAGAAATCCGCCGCCCCATACGGATGGCTCTTCCCTCCCCCCTTTCACGCTGAGGATCGTTTCATTGTTCCATTCCGGAGGACGTTCCATCGTGATGAAAAACTCACTCGGCTGCGCTGTCCGGATCTCCGGCGCGGGAATAATGAAATACACCATGCCTTTTTTCAGATCACAGCGAAAAACCGGCTTGCCGTTTTCCGTCGCGGAAGCACAGATAAACTCACTGTTGCGGACCGTCGCTACTTTCCAGTTCGCGGGAATGGAACCGGCTGCGTGGGAATGCGCCGGGACTTCCACCGGGATGGTCTTTTCCGTCTGAAGCAGTTCGCCGGACGGCAATTCAACTCCGAACGCCATGATCCCGGCCAGGATCAGAGCGGAAAAACGTCGTTTCCAAAAAATCATGTTCATGAAGCTCCTTTCCAACTATGAGCTCAATAATAGGAAATCCAGCGACGGTCGGCATCGCTCCCGGACCAGGTGATTTTAAACCAGTGGTGTTCCGATATGAAATCGGAACTGAATATCGGCGAACTTCCGGTATGGCCGTCGAGAAACAGAACGTTCGCCTTTGCCGCATGGCGGTTCGCCGGACGCCCCGACGATGTAGTGGTGTAAGAATAGCAGTCCACATAATAACATCCCAGAAGCCGGTCGAACGGATCGTTGTTCCATGTGTCGATATAGCGTACCCGGATGGACGGCGACTTGATGCTTCCCGATTTCCGGGAACTGACCAGCGGGCTCCGCGGATCATAAGTGCCGGTACTCGACTGAATCGCCTCCCTGCTGAGAGAATTCATACGGTAATTCATTCCGTATTCCATATACCATTGCACGGTGTTGCGGATACCGCCCGCACTGTCGAGCTTGAAATGCGCGGGATCATGCGAACTCATCCCCGGACAGAAAAACATGCGGTAATCCGTCTTCATGGTCTGGTAAAAATAAACGCCGGGAAAATTCCACACGCTGTCGGAAGAGGAGCTGCCGGAAACACACGGAATCTCCTGCTCGTTGTTTTCCAGCGAGTACTGCTGGCAGAGAACGCCGAGCTGCCGGAGATTACCGGTACAGGCGATCGTCCTTCCCTTTTCCCGTGCACTGTTCAGAACAGGCAGCAGCAGACTTGCGAGAATCGCGATAATGGAAATTGTTATCAGAAGTTCCAGCAGAGTGAATCGGTCTCTCATTTTTCATGACTCCTTATTTTCAGGATTATAATCTTGCAGGGCAAACACCATGTTTTCCCCGTTCATTCTTGCATTGACAGCGCACGCCTGTCTGTAATAACCAGCGGATAGTCAGTCAGCGGAATGGTTTTCAGATACAGTATCCCATTATCAAGTTCAAATTGGCGGAACCCGTAAACCGTTCCGGTCAGCATGTCCAACAGAACAGGATCTGTGATTTTCTCCTCCGCCTCCGCCTGAAACACGCTCCCGCTCAGCGCGGAAAGAGTTTCCGAACGCTGCAGATCGCCGGGATAATAGTAGAGATACAACGGATAGCCGTTGCGGGACCATGTGTCGGCAATCACGTTCGTAAAGAGATCGCGCGGCTGTTCCGGCATACGGCACGGATCGTAAATATCATCGTATCCGAGTCTCACTCTCAGAGCTTTCGGTTTCAGAGACGAATCAAAGACACTGCAGAAGTTCCGAAGCACGGACCAGGAAAGTTTCGGAACGGCATCCGGAGCATGGATCAGCCCCATCCTGCCGACTTTGGTCGGAACGCCTTCCCCGTTGACATAGGGACGCAGGGTCAGATCGCTGGCGTGATAGTAGCTGAACAGCTTCAGACCGTTGCGGAAATCCGTGGCAATACGCCGGGAAAGCCACTTTGCCTGAATCTCCTGACTGCTCCGGAAAAGACCGATCCACTCGTCATAATGATCCTTCGACTCGGACGGACATCCGCTCTCCCCGTGCCAGAGTTCAAGATGCGGCGCATGCTCGCGGATCGCCTCCCGGAGAAGATCGACGGGATTCCTGCTGTCGAATTCCGGGTACATCGAGTAAGAGTGATAGGAAAGAATATCGCAGAAACGCCCCAGCCCCAGCCGGAGACATTTCACCGCCGTCAGAGGATTGGAAAACGCTCCCCCGATGATTTTCGCTTCGGGATACGTTTCGCGGATCACGGAAGAGGTACAGCGCACCAGTTCCAGATACTGCCCGGCAGACGGTTTGCCCGGTCCCCAGAACTGCCAGTTGTCGGGCTCGTTCCAGATCTCGAAATGCGTAACGCGTCCGCGATAGCGGTCCACAACCGCACGGACAAACTTCTGCCATGCTTTGACAGCCGTCTCCCCGTAGCAGACCGGCGGACAGCCGACTGCCGAGGGATGTTTCGCATCCGGGGAATAAAGCCGGTTGCCGAAAGTAAGTCCCAGCCACGGACGAATCCCGACCTCGCAGAAACGGTCGATCACGCGGTCGAGCCATGCAAAATCATATTTGCCGGGCTCCTTTTCACAACGGAACCACCCGCTCTGGCAGCGCGCCCATTTAACGCCCGTCGCCGCCAGAAGCTCATAGCAGGGCTCCGGATCGAAAAGCTCCCGGTCCAGAGTCTCAAAACCGACGCTCAGGCGTGTCGCGGTCGATTTTTCAGAATCGACCGAAGCCAGCCGCCCCATCTCCACTAGCTTGAATGCGGGCGGAAAAGGTCCGCGCTCCGTATTGAAAATCATAATTCCACCTCCATTGATGTTTCAGGTTCGGCGTTTATTATACTCTGAAAGAGAAATTATGTCAATACAAAAAAAATGATACTCTATTCAGAAATCGTGCATCCCCTGCAAAATACCGTAATAACGGAAATCGGCAGAATGAACGGAGCATCTTCCCTGCCCCTCTTTCCCTGGAGAACAATCTGCTTGTAATAAATCGGAATTCCCGTTTTTTTTGCGTTTTGCCTCTTGACTTTTCCGGGGTTTTCGTGTATAATTTAAAACTGGACCGACACTGGACCTAACAAAAGGGATTCTTATGCAGAAGACAAACAACTCCATGACCCAGCAGATGCGGATCAGATTCTATGTGATGAATCTGATCTACCATAACTCCGGACGTTCCGTGCGGGTTCCCTCCACACGCGAACTTTCCAGACAATTCGGGATCGCGCGGAGCACAGTGCAGCTGGCATTTGAAAAATTGCTGAAAGACGGGTATCTGATCAGCCGGCAGGGCGCCTCGACCATGACAAACCCGCTCAGCCATTTTGTTCTCCAGCCGCAGACCCGCAATCCGCTGATCGGCGTCAAACTCTACGAAGGCGACGCGTTCTATTACGGAGCAAATTTCTGGCGCGCCATCTCATCCGTCGCGACGGAGCTCACAGAACGGAACTTCAACATCCGTCTGCTCATGAATGCGGCAACATCCGCGGAAAGCATCGAACGGGAAATCCGGGAATCCTACCTCGACGGCATCGTCCTCATCGACAGCAGTCCGGAATATCAGGAAGCCGCGCGGCGGCAGCTTCCGTGCGTCGTGATCGGGAACCATCGCCGCCCGGAGCTCTCCGCCTATATCCGGCGGAGCAAGGAAAAAGCAACCGCGGAGCTCGCCGGAATTCTCCGCGGACGAAGCTGCGTCCACGGACTCGATCTCGTCAACGAGATCAACGCCAATGATGAATTCCATACGCAGGAACAGCTCGTCCGGCTCTGTCCCGGTTTGACATTTGACCGTTTCGACGTCGGTTCCGCAGCCGACCCTCTTCCGGCTCTCCGGGAACGGATCCTCCGCAATCCGCCCGGCGTCATCCTGCATTATGAACAATATGCGGAGTGCCTTCAGCAGCTCCTTGATGAATGCGGCGCCGATACTCTTCTCGTCTCCCGGAAAGCTCCGGCGCGGGATGTCCGTTATCATGGGCTCCGGTTTGAATTCCCGGTCTGCCGGATCGCGCAGATCGCAGTTGATATGCTCGAAGCTCTCCTCGCCGGAGAAAAACCGCAGCAGCAGATCGTGGAAGCGGAACTGAAAACAGGAAACAACAACTCTTCACAAAAAAAGGATCCAAAATGCACAAATTCAAACTCGCATTGCCGCTGATCGCCGGAGCGTTTCTGCTCCACGCCGAAACTTCCACACACAAAACAGCCGGCGTCTGTTTCCGGTTCGACGACAACAAGCCGCCGCAGTACTGGCGGGAAATGGGACAGGTTTTCGAAAAACACGGCTTCCGTATGTCGCTCGCACTCGTCTCACAGGATTTGAACGGCAAAGAAGCACAGGAGACTTTGCGCAAACTCGCCGCAAACGGACACTCCATGATGGATCATCTGCCGAATCATGCAGTCTATCAGCTCCGCGCACGCAATCAGCAGGAATTCGACAAGTATTCCGGATTGCCGTTTGTCGACCACGCAAACGCGAAAGACAAACGCGTTTATTTCAAATACGAACTCAACGCCGCTCATCCTCAAAACCGGAAATTTCAGGGAGTCATCCGGAACGGCGAACTCTGCGGATATCCGGAAAATCTCAAAAGGCAGCTCGGCACAACCCGCAAAATCCTGATTCCGGCAACCGGACAGCTCTATGGCATCAGCATTCAGAACGGCAGAAAAATACTCCGCAGTTTCTGGCGGGAAACAATCCCGGTTCCAAATGCCGAAGGGGAAATGATCCTGCTCGCTTCCAACGCCGCCATCCAGCCTCCGGACGATGTCCTGCGTTTTCTGGCGACCGTAGGCCGGGATAATTTTCAGGCCTTCGGACTTCCGGCTCCGCGGGCGTGGATCCAGCCGGGCGGATGGGAATGTTTCGTCACCCCGGAAAAAATCGGCAAAATTTACGGCGGAGAATTCGGCTATGTTTCCGCGGATTGCATTCCCGGTTCCAGAATGCAGCTCGTCAATGCATTCAACGATCCCTGTTCCGGACAGGCCCGTTTCAACATGCGCTGCGATTTCACCGGACCGGACAACGGACAGGATTTTTCCGCAATGAAACGGAACATTGCCGACTCCATCGCGAAGAACAAAGTCAAGATCTTCATCTCTCACATGTGGGTCCATCGCGTCAAAGGAGGATGGGACGCCTATATCAAAGGATACGACGAGCTTCTGCAATGGCTGAAAGCCAATAACATCCCCGTCCGGACGCAGGAAGAGTGGGCGGAACTCCTCTACACGGGAAAGACCGACTCAAACGCCAACGTTCTTCCTCCGTTCACCCGTGATCTCGACGGTGACGGCAAGCCGGACGGCTACACTCTCCAACGGGGCGCCGCAGCGGACCTCAAAACCGGGACCGTCACCATTCCGGCAGGCGGAAAACTCCACATTGCCGATGTCGCCGGACTTGAAAAGGGGACAAACCAGTTCGCGCTGACCGTAAAAGGCAAGCCCGGAACCATGATGATCCTGGATTTCTTCTTCGTCTCCCGCGACGGAAACAATTACATCGAACGCAAGCAGCTCCGTCTTGCTTCGGACGACTGGCAGATTCTGAAAGGAACGGTTCATGTCAAACCGCAGGCGGTCACTCTGCATTACGGCGTCCAGTCCTCCGGAACCGATTCCCCGGTTGAAATCAAAAATCCTGTCTTCAAACCCTGAACAATAAGGAGCCGCTATGAAACAGTCCGTCCCAAACCATTTTTCAAGGAAATTCACCATTCTGGAACTTCTCATCGTAATTTCAATTATTGCAATCCTTGCAGCTCTTCTGCTGCCCGCTCTGAATGCGGCGCGGGAAAAGGCCCGCCAGATCAGCTGTACCGGAAACATGAAACAGCTCGGCGCCGCGGCTTTGATGTATATCAATGATTCCGACGACTGCTGTCCAAGCCGTTATTATGCACGGGAAACCGCCCCCTACATTTCCGCCTCGCTGAACCTGACCGCCAATGTGGAAGTTCTGCAGAAAGGCGCAGCCGCCTATATCTGTCCCTCGCCGTTGAACTCGCGGGCCAACGCCTACAAAAAGCTGATTCAGATTGACTACCTGATCCCCGGCAACGCTTCGCCGAACGCCACGGTCTGGAACAGTTTCGGCGATTCCTATATCCCCGGAACAGCCGTCGCCAATAACGGCTTCGGCGATTACAACGTGAAAGCGGGCAGAGTCAAAACTCCGTCCCGGCGGATTCTGCTGACCGAACGCGGCAACAGCAGCACACCGTACTCGTTCAACAGCTCCTGCAGCATCAACAACCGCATGGGCGCTCCGCATGGCGATGACAAATGGATCGGCAATCTCATCATGGCAGACGGTCATGCCGCCTCCATCCCGGTTCCGTTCGCCCGCAGACTGACAGGGGACAGCAGTCTTCCCGGTTTTCCGACCCGTTATTCCAACGACGGCGCGTTCCCCGGACGTTTCCATTTCGACCTGACACTGGCAAGTCCCGGCGCGGGTCATACAAATTCCACCCTTTAAAACCGGCAACAACAAAGGATCACCAATGCTGAATCTTCACAATTACCCGGCAATCACCTTTCCCGAAACCTTCCTCTGGGGAAGCGCGACCGCCGCCCATCAGATTGAGGGCGACGACATTCACTCCATCAACTGGCGCGATCAGACCATGTATCCGGAGCGTTTCATTCACCACTCCGGCAAAGCATGCAACAGCTATCAGCTGTATAAAGAGGATGTGGAACTTCTCAAAACTCTCGGTCATCAGGCATACCGCTTCTCCATCCCGTGGTCCCGGATCGAACCGGAGGAAGGAAAATTCTGCCGGGAAGCGGTGGATCACTACATCGACCTGCTCCGTCTGCTGAAAGAAGCCGGAATCCGGACCTTTGTCACACTCTCGCACGGAAGCGATCCCGCCTGGTTCTGGGACAAAGGCGGATTCGCCAACCGGAATGCGTTTCCCTATTTTGAACGCTATGTGAACTTCATCGTGCCGCAGCTCGAAGAAAACGTCGACTTCTGGATGACGATCAACGAAATCAACATCATGGAGCGTCCGGGATACGACAAGTTCGAACTGCGCAAGAACTATATGATCTGTCACGCGAAAGCCTTCCGGATCATCAGGCGGTACTCCGGAAAACCCGTCGGCGCACCGCACGCGATGGCGGCGGTCGTTCCGAAGGATCCCCATTTTGAAGGCGACAAAGCATTCGCCGCCATGGAGGATTGGCTCTTCAACGGCTTCTTCTATCACGCTCTCCGGACCGGCGAACTGGTCTTTCCGCACTATCCGGCGGAGACGTTTCCGGAAATGAAGGACTCCTTCGACTTCTGGGCCATCAACTATTACACGCGGAAAGAGGTCTCATCCCGGACGAAAAACGGCGGAGCCGTCCTCCCGACCTGCGAACAGCTCAAACTTATCGACAAGGAGTTCTACATGAGCAGTTTTTATCCGGAAGGACTCTGCAATGAACTCCAGCGCCTGAAGGACAAACCGGTCTGCATCACCGAAAACGGCTGCTGCTGCGCGGACGACCGCTGGCGGATCGTCAAACTCTGTCAGGACCTCTCCGCGATTCGCGATGCGATGGATTCAGGCGTGGATGTCCGCGGTTATCTTCACTGGTCGCTGCTGGACAACTACGAATGGGTCAGCTTCATCCCCCGCTTCGGCATGGTCCATGTTGACTTCAAGACCTTTGAGCGCACCCCGAAGCCGAGCGCCTGGATGTTCCGGGAAATCATTGCAAACCACGGATTTACGCCGGATACCGTCCGGAAATATCTTCCGGAACTGCCGGAATTCAAACTGTTCCGCTGACAGAAACGGAAAATCGTTTTCACATGGTAAAAGATGTAATTTTGTGAATATTTTCACAAATTAAATTTTCACAAAAAAAGCAATGCGAAAAAACTTGAAAAACCGCTGTTGCCGCTGTATAGTACGGGTTTTGAGAAGACAACTCTAACCGGAGGTAATAATGACAAAAGAATTGAACGCCGCCCCGAACCACGCGAAACTCGTGGCATGGGTCAAGGAATGGGCCGAGCTCTGTGAGCCGGATGCCATTTACTGGTGCGACGGCACCAACACCGAGTATTACGGACTCTGCGACGAAATGGTCAAGTCCGGTCTCGCAACCAGACTCAACAGCAAGCTCCGTCCGGATTGTGTCCTCTTCCGCAGTGACCCGTCCGACGTTGCCCGCGTTGAAGCCCGTACCTTCATCGCTTCCGAAAAAGAAGAAGACGCCGGTCCGACCAACCACTGGATCGACCCCGTCAAACTGAAAGCCGAAATGAGAGCTCTCTACAAGGGCTGCATGCACGGCAGAACCATGTATGTCATTCCGTACTCCATGGGTCCGGTTGGCTCCAACATCGCCAAGATCGGCGTGGAAATCACCGACTCCGCCTACGTTGTGATCAACATGCACGTCATGACCCGCGTCGGCAACAAGGTCCTTGAAGTCCTCGGAACTGACGGCGACTTTGTTCCCTGCATCCACTCCGTCGGCAAGCCGCTCGAAAACGGCGCCCAGGACAACGGCGTCTGGCCCTGCGCTCCGATGGACAAGAAATACATTGCCCACTTCCCCGAAACCCGCGAAATCTGGTCGTTCGGTTCCGGTTACGGCGGCAATGCCATCCTCGGCAAAAAATGCCTCGCCCTCCGTATCGCGACCGTTCAGGCGCGCGACGAAGGCTGGATGGCGGAGCACATGCTCATCCTCAAGCTCACCAATCCGAAAGGTGAAGTCAAATACGTTACCGGCGCATTCCCGTCCGCATGCGGCAAAACCAACCTCGCAATGCTTATCCCGACCATCCCCGGCTGGAAAGTCGAAACCATCGGCGACGACATTGCCTGGATGAAATTCGGCAAAGACGGCAGACTCTACGCCATCAACCCGGAAAACGGTTTCTTCGGCGTTGCTCCCGGAACTTCCATGAAGTCCAACAAAAACGCGATGCTCTCCTGCGCCAAAGAGACGATCTTCACGAACTGCGCTCTCCGCCCGAATGGCGACATCTGGTGGGAAGGCATGGACGTTGAACTCGAACCGGGCGAAAAACTGATCGACTGGAAGGGCAATGTCTGGGAAATGGGTCAGACCGATGCCGAAGGCAAGCCGGTCAAGGCCGCTCACCCGAACGCCCGCTTCTCCGCCCGCGCCAAGAACTGCCCCGCGATCGCCCCGAACTGGGAAGATCCTGCCGGCGTTCCGATCGACGCGTTCCTCTTCGGCGGACGCCGTCCGTCCACCCTCCCGCTCGTCTATCAGTCCCTCTCCTGGGAACATGGTGTGATGATCGGTTCCTCCGTCGGTTCCGAAGTGACCGCGGCTGCTCTCGACGTCAAAGCCGGAACAGTCCGCCGCGACCCGTTCGCGATGCTTCCGTTCTGCGGATACAACATGGGCGACTACTTCAAACACTGGCTCGACATCGGCAAAGTCGAAGGCGCCAAGCTCCCGAAGATCTTCTGCGTGAACTGGTTCCGCAAGACCGCCGACGGCAAGTGGCTCTGGCCCGGATTCGGCGACAACAGCCGCGTCCTCAAGTGGATTTTCGAACGCTGCGACGGTGAAGGCAAAGCGGTCGAAACCCCGATCGGTTACATGCCGACCGTTGACGCGATTGACCGTACCGGCATCGAAAACGAAGTCACCGAAGCCGACATGAAAGAACTTCTCTCTTTCGACAAAGAAGGTTGGAAGAAAGAACTCGAAATGATCAAGGAACACTATGCCAAGTTCGATCGTCTCCCCGCGGAGCTGAACGAACAGCTGAAGCAGCTTGAAGAGCGTCTCTCCAAGTAAGTGATCCGCCGGGCTCATCATCCGGAATTTGCCGGATGCGCATTAAACCCGCGCATTCGGCATTTTTTCTACCCGAATTCAGAACATGAACAAGATCCTCCAGCTGACGGAAGTTGATTCCACCAACACCTACGCTTCTGCGAATTTTGATTCGCTTGGCGACGGTACGCTTGTTCTTGCCGAAACTCAGACCGCCGGGCACGGCAGACTCGGACGCAAATGGCTGTCGCCGCGCGGAAACATCTACGCATCGTTCGTGATGAAGGAGCTGTTCGGGGAACCGTTCCATGCAACAATGGTCTCCTCGCTCGCCGTTCTTGCCGTTCTGAACGATCTCGTACCGGGACACGGCGCCTACATCAAATGGCCGAACGACATCTTCATCGGCGACCGCAAACTGAGCGGGATCCTCTGTGAAGGCGTCATCCGCAAAAGCGCTCTGGCGGGAATCATCTGCGGAATCGGCGTCAACGTCAATCTCTCCGGAGAACAGCTGGAAACGATCAGCCAGCCTGCGACTTCACTTCTGGAACACGCAAAATGCAAAATTAATTTAAAAATTTTTGCGGAAAAACTAGCCGTTTACCTGAATTGGTATTATATTATCGGGATTAACAACCGGGAACGTCTGTTTTCCCTGTGGAAACAGGAAAATAAACTGATCGGAAAAGAGGTTCTGCTGCAGCCGCCGCATGGATCGGCATACAAAGCCCTCGTCCGGGACATTACCGGAGACGGCATATTGTTAATCCGGGAACAGGACGGAACGTCGAAGGAATTTGCCTGCGGCGACGTCAAGATCATTCCGGAAACGGAAAACAACGGAGTATTCCGTCAAATGCACATCGCACCCCGGTGAGTATCTGACGTAATACACCCATAAACAAGAAACCCAAAAACAAAGGAAAAAGTTATGATCTTGGATGGAATCAAACTGATGGTGCTCGGTATGGGTACCGTACTGGTGTTCCTGGTCGTGATGATATTCTTCATGAATCTCCTCGCGAAGGTTCTGGCTCCTTTTGCCGGTGCTTTGGAAAAGGCGGCTCCCGCCCCGAAAAAGAAAGCCGCTGCAAAAGCCGACGATGATCAGCTGAAAGCCGCCGCCGCGGCTGCCGCGATCCGCGCATTTCAATCTGGCAAATAAAAACAAACATCAAATATTCTGAAAGGACAATAGAATGCCAAAAAAAATCAAATTCATGGACTGCTCTTTCCGTGACGGATTCCAGTCATGCCTCGGCGCACGTGTCAAAACCGATGATTTCCTCCCCGCTCTCGAAGCCGCTGTCAAAGCCGGCATCAACCACATCGAAATCGGCGGCGGCGCACGCTTCCAGAGCCTCTATTTCTACTGCCAGGAAGACGCCTTTGAAATGATGGACAAATGGCGCGCGACCGTCGGTCCCAACGTCAACCTCCAGACCCTCTCCCGCGGCGTCAACGTAGTCGGTCTCTCCTCCCAGTCCAGCGACATTATCGACCTCCACGCCAAGCTCTTCAAAAAACACGGAATGACCACCATCCGCAACTTCGATGCTCTCAATGACGTCCGCAACCTCGACGTCTCCGGGAAAGCCATCGCAAAATACGGACTCAAACATCAGGTCACCGTCACCATGATGGGACTCGCTCCGAACCTGAACGAATCCTATGCGCACACCCCGCAGTTCTACATCGACCGCCTGAAAGAGATCCTCGCCAGCGATATTCCGTTTGACAGCGTCGCATTCAAAGACGCTTCCGGAACCTCCACCCCGGCGACGGTTTACGAAACCATCAAAATGGCGCGCGCCCTGATCGGAAACGACAAAGAGATCCAGTTCCATACGCACGACACCGCCGGAATGGCTGTCTCCTGCAACATGGCGGCGATCGAAGCCGGCGCCGACGTCATCGACCTCGCAATGGCTCCCCTCTCCGGCGGAACCTGCGAAGCCGACATTCTCACCATGTATCAGCGCCTCCGCGGCACGGACTACACCCTCGACATTGATCCCGAAAAGATTCTCAGCGTCGAAAAAATCTTCAAAGATTGCCTCAAAAACTACTTCATGCCGCCGGAATCCATGCAGGTTTCCCCGGAAATCATCTTCAGCCCGATGCCGGGCGGCGCCCTCACGGCGAACACCCAGATGATGCGCGACAACAACTGCCTCGACAAATACGACGCCTGTATCGCGGAAATGCGCGAAGTCGTTGCCAAAGGCGGTTTCGGAACCTCCGTCACCCCGGTTTCCCAGTTCTACTTCCAGCAGGCGTTCCGCAACGCTGTCATGGGCAAGAACGCCGACGGTTCCTGGAAGCTCGACCCGAATGGCTACGGCAAAATGGTTCTCGGCTACTTCGGCAAAACCCCGGTCGCCCCGGACCCGCAGGTCGTCAAATGGGCTTCCGAACAGCTCGGTCTTGAACCGACCACGAAATCCGTTGTCGAACTGAACGACGCCAATCCGGCGCTCGGCATCAAGCCCGCAACCGAAACGCTCGAAAAGAACAACCTCCCTGTCACCGATGAAAACATCTTCATCATCGCAGCTTGCGGCGACAAGGGACTCGCATACCTCAAGGGCGACCGTCCGCTCGGCATCCGCTACAACGAAGAGAAGAAAGCCGCTCCCGCCGGCAAACTTCCCGCGGCTTACACCGCCACCGTCGAAGGCAAGTCCTTCAACGTTCAGGTCGTTTCCGAAGACACCGTCACCGTCAACGGCAAGACTTTCAAGGTCAATGTTGCAACCGGAGCCGCTGCTGCCGCTCCGAAAGCCGCTGCTGCCGGTTCCGGCAAGTCCTATGAAGTCACCACCCCGCTTCCGGGCACCGTGATCCGCACCTCCGTGGAACCGGGCGATGAAGTCGAAGCAGGCGATGAACTCATGGTCGTGGAAGCCATGAAGATGGAAACTCCGATCAAGGCGGAAAAAGCCGGAACGGTCGTGGAGTTCCTCGTCAATCCGAAAGACGTAATCACTGCCGGACAGGCGATCGTTGTCATCGAGGAGAAGTAATCCATGTTTTCACGGATCAAAACATACGCAATCGCGTTGGCGATGATGGCGTTTACCGCGTCGGTCGTCGCGCAGGCGAAATCGGCGACGGTTTCCACCGATGTGAAGTCGAACACCGTCAAAGTCCAGATCATAAAAACGGGGGCGGCAAATGCCGTCTCCAAAACCGATAAGAGCCAGAAGCTCTCCTATGACCCCAAAGCGGTTCTCGCTCAGGACAAGGATATGGGTATCGGCATCCCGCTCGCAAGCCTTCCGAAACTCGGAAAGTACAAAAAGAGCGAGCTCGACATGACCAAATGGCAGTTCATGCCCGAATACGAAGATGAAGTCTTCGAATGGTACAAACTGCCCGACGGCCGTTACGCAATGCTCTACAAAGAGAGCAACAAGCCGGCGACCATCTACTCGGTCTCCATGCAGGAGCGCCAGAAGATCACTCCGGGACGCGAAATCATGGTTCTCAATATCCCCGGACGCAGCAAGGCGAAAGTCAAGAACATGGGCAATTTCCTGCCTCTTGAACTCAATCCGGCTCTGATGGCTTCCGGCACGATCATTCCGGGAGAAATTCTCGCCTACATGGCTCCGGAACTGCTCGTTCACGACTCCGTGTCGCAGGACGGCAAAAAGCTCAAGCCCCTGCCGGGCATGGGACAGATGTTCTTCGATCTTTGGACCAGTACCGGAATCTACGACATCATTCAGCAGACCTCCGCGAATTTCAGCGAAACCTGGATTCTCGGTCTCGGTCGCGTACTGATGATGCTTGTCGCCCTGGTGCTCCTCTACCTCGCGGTATTCAAGGAATTTGAGCCTCTGCTGCTTCTGCCGATCGGCTTCGGCGCGATCCTCTCCAACATCCCGCTCGCCGGCATCTCCGGTCCGGACGGTCTGCTTGGAATGGTCTATAACGTCGGTATCGAATCCGGCGTGTTCCCGCTGCTGATCTTCATGGGCGTCGGCGCAATGACCGACTTCGGTCCGCTGATCGCAAATCCGAAAACCGCCCTGCTCGGCGGCGGCGCTCAGCTCGGCATCTTCACCGCTCTGCTTGGCGCTCTGATTCTTGCCAAATGCGGCATCGAATTCGATATCAAAGACGCGGCGTCCATCGGTATCATCGGCGGCGCGGATGGCCCGACCTCGATCTTCCTGACCTCGCGTCTCTCTCCGAAACTGCTCGGTGCGGTTGCGGTCGCGGCATACTCCTACATGGCTCTTGTGCCGATCATCCAGCCCCCGATCATGCGTATTATGACGACAAAATCGGAGCGTCTGATTCGTATGAAACAGCTTCGTACCGTCTCCAAACTGGAAAAAGTCTGCTTCCCGCTTCTCATCACGTTCCTCTGCGCATTCCTGCTCCCCGATGCAGCCCCGCTGATCGGTATGCTGATGCTCGGAAACTTCATGAAAGAAGTCGGTGTGGTTGACCGTTTGAGCGACACCGCTCAGAATGCGCTGATCAACATCGTGACGATCTTCCTCGGTCTTTCGGTCGGTTCGAAACTCTCCGCGGATCAATTCCTCAGCATCCAGACGCTGGGTATTCTGATCCTCGGCTGTGTTGCGTTCTGTGTCGGAACCGCGGGCGGTATCATTCTTGCGAAAATTCTGAACCTCTTCTCGAAAGAAAAGATGAATCCGCTGATCGGTGCGGCGGGAGTTTCCGCAGTCCCGATGGCGGCGCGAGTCGTCAACAAAGTCGGTCTCGAATACGATCCGCAGAACTTCCTTCTCATGCACGCCATGGGACCGAACGTTGCGGGTGTGATCGGTTCGGCTGTTGCAGCCGGTGTGCTTCTCAAAGCGCTCGGCGGACTCTGATCCGTTCCCACAGCATCTCTTGGCGGGACTCCGGTCCCGCCTTTTTTATGCCCATTGATATTGTCGCAAAACCAGCCCGTTCCCGTTTCTTTTTCTAATTTTTCCCGCCATTTTGCAAACTATATACCTTGAATTCATTATAATATATTGACTTTACTGATCCGCGTAAATGCTTTATTACTTAAAAATAAACAGTATTGAATCCAAGCGGGAAATTAATCCCTGCTTGGATTCAATACTGCGAGTATGCTCTTTATGTTTTCTCTGCGTCAAGACTTGAAAAGTTCATTCTCTTTCAGAACGTGTACGGTCCGGAACGCGCCAAAACGGGCCTGCATCCTTCCGTGTCAAACGTTCCGGAGCGCGGCATAATAAAGCGACCAGTCCTGATCGTTTGCCCAATCGTCGAACCGTTCTCCGGGAATTGTTCCGAGAGGGATTCCGCCGCGGACGCCGCCATCGGACGAATGCGCCTCTATCCGGCGTGGCATCAGATAGCCTGCTGCGCCGAATCCGGTTTCATCGTAGACGCAGAGACAATTCCGCAGAATGTTTTTCCCGACAGGGAAATACCGTTCGTCCCCGGTTTCTTCGCCGAGAAGGAAGTACATTTCTCCGCACAGCGCACAGAGCCACTGGGGCATCGTGTCGCCGAAGCTCCTTATTTTCCCGAACCAGAACAAATCCCAATAGCGTACTCCGAGATTGTTTGTGTGATAATCCGGCTGCTGTCCGCGGAACGCTTCCGAATTTCGGAGTAATTTCAGCGAGGCCGCGAGATACACCGGATTTTTCGTCAGGCGGTGCGCGTGACACAAACTGATGATCTTGAGATAAAACTGCGCCTGCGTATAGGAAACCTCTTCCGAGAACATGGCGTCCCCGGCTGCGAGAACACGGTCCGCGTTGTGAATCACCGCGCGGGAAAGTTTTTCGGCCAGATCATTTTTATTCCGCTTTTTCAGACATTCAATGATCCGGACGTCCTCCACACAGGGGGATTCCTGCCGGCGGCTCTCAATCATGCTGTAATAGGAAAGCATGATTCCCGCCGCGTATTCAAGACATTTGTCATCGTGAAACGCGAGATGACATTCCAGGAAGAAATCCGCCATCCACGGATAGTTGTAGGCGCGTTTCCAGCGAGAATCGCGCATTGCGCCGTTGAACACCGTCATGGTTTCGGAATCGAAAAGTTCGCGTTCGACGTAATTCCGGTATTGCCTCAGCGATTCGGCAAGAGCCTCATTTCCCTCCTCCGGACTGCGTTGCAAAGCCATGGCAACAACCGCACCCATGGCAAGCCGTTCCCGCGCGGAGTTGTGATCGTAGGAGGAAACAGAAAAATACCTGCGGCGGGAAATGCGGTCATAGATCAGATATGCACCGTCCAAATGACTCCCCTCCATGCGGTATTGCTGTTTTTCCGCAATGAATCCGACCCTGCGTTTCAGGATTTCCTCCACTGGACTGATAACGTTGATTCGCATACGCGTTTTTCGTTCGTCCACGAAGATCTGGAATTCGCGTTCTCCGGCGGAAGACGCGGTCCACTGCCACCGGATATTTTTCCCGTCTTTCCGGTATGGGATTTTGTCTCCGTCAAGTTCAATAGAAACGAACTCCGGTTCGAATGCGGTTTCAAGAACGCCGCACATCGTTTCCCCGGGATAAAGTGTGTACCGGTCGGCCCGGGCGAATATGGCGCGCGGACTCCATTCGATCAGGTGTTCATCGGGCTTTTCTTTGGAAAAGCCGTAAACGAACGTAAAGGAAAGTGAAGTCCCGGGCATGATGATGCAATCCTCCGGGTGGAGGACGACCGCGCCCCGGTAATGACTGGCCGCAACGTTGTTTCCCGGCACATCGGCGTTATAATCAATGCTGTAATTGGCGAAACGTCCTTCGACGATCATACAGACGAGACAGGTCCGGGTTCCGTCCGGCTTCGCGGAGTAGATCCATGAAGCGTCTCCGCCGCACCACACATGGGAGATGCACGAATCGGACAGTATCCCGGGCCGCTGATCGAAATTACAACTGTACGGGAAATGAATTCCGGAAGAATCCCCTGTCAGGAAATATTCGAGTTTCCCGGCATTTTCGATGCGGTATTTTTCGATATATTTTCCGTTTGAAACGCTTTTTTCGATAACGAGATTCAGGAAATCGGCGCGGTTGATTCCGGAAACGATGACGGAATTTTCCTTTTTTTCGACGGATTGAATTTCAAAACCGTCCGTGTGCCCCCAGTTTGAATTTCCAAGAATCCAGTTCATCCCGGATTCATCCGCCGGATTCCGGATCAAAGTTGTATATCCTGTTCCGGCATCCACGGCGACGCTGATTTTTCCATCCTCTAAAACGATTGCGTGTTCCATAAGCCTTGCCTTTTTTTGAGGTTTCAATAAACATATCCGTTTCCATAACTTGCAGGAAAGCCGGTGTCATAATTTTCAATCACCGTTTCATCAGTATGAAATCCATCCAGAGGAACGGCATCTTGACATTGCCGATTCCGTCCGTCAGCTCCAGGAAGCCGACGCGTTCGCGTCCGTTGGAAAGATTCAACAGAACGCCCGTGCGCATGGAGGAGCCCGCCTGAAGCTTGAACGGGCTGACGGCAAGACGCGGGAACGCTGCCTCGTACACTACACGGTCCGGATATTTCCGTATCGTACAGACGATGTCTTTCACAACACCGACCGGTTTGGTCAGGCTGTCATAGCTGGAAGCGGAGGATTTGCGGCGGTATACGGTCGCTTTTCCATCGCAGAGGCCGAAGTCGTATTCGAAATCGTCATCCGCAAGTTTCATGGCTCCGGGAAGCGCATTTTTCATGGTGTCGAATCCGAACTGGAAACCATCGGCTGTGAAAAGTTTGGATGGAATATTCGCGCTGAATATTTCCGGTTTGAACACCTCCGCGGCGAAATATAGATAGTTGCAGTTCCATGCGAAACGGATATCCGCCTTGACGGAATCCTCTTTCGCGCCCCATGAGGGTGATTTCCAGCGGGCATTTTTACGGTCGAGACGTATTTTCCGCGCATTCGCCGGCCAGTCGGAAAGATCGCCGTCAATCTTGACAGGACGTTCTGCTTCCGGCACGAGGATCGCGCGGAGGCTCTCTTCCAAGACAGTCGTTTTCATTCCGGGAGAATTCAGCGCGATTTTGATTTTCCGGTCGGAAATACCGATACTTCCTTTTTTCAGAGAAAACACGGCGCGAACGGACTCCTCCGAGGCGATCCGGTCGAATTTTCGGACAGAATCCCCGGAGACAATATCCGGAGTCTCAATCGACAGCGTACAGGAAGCCGGGGCGCCATTCGGGTTGCGGACAATAACGGCAAACTCTTTTTCCCCGGTAACCGCGAACGAAACATCGAAACTTTTGCTGTTTGATTCATTGCGGATACCGCGAACGAGAAGTTTTTCAAACTCGGCTGCAGAAAGCGCACTGTCCAAATAACGGGGATACGCATTCAGAAAGAAAGAATCCGTTTTCATGGAAGAGCCCATGAAATCGTATCCGGTCATGGAAGAGGCGTCCGCCTGAGGAAAGCGGATTTTAACCGGTTTTCCAATCCATTTCCAGATAACGGCAGTGCGTTTTTCCCCGTGATCGAAAATATAGCAGCGGTAATCGGAACCGAAACGAACGCGGCGGACGATCTTCGCTTCCTCAAGACGGTCGATGAGGGCGCGCATCGCATACATAGTCGGTGTCGGAACGGGCGTTCCGTTGTTCGCGCCATTCCCCCGGAACATTACATTGTAAACCGTTCCGGGATGCCATGCGCTAAAAACGAACTGCATATAGCGCTCGGTTCCTCCGGCGAAACTCTGAAGAATATTGCGAACGTCAAGAGCACACTGCTGGCGTGAAAAATCATCAATCCGGTTCTCGGGAAGAACGGCTTCATTGCAGCGTCCTGCCTCGGAAGCGTAATGCGGAAGACCTTTTTTATAACGGTCGATCACTTTACGCCAGGTTTGGCATTCGAGCGCGTAATCAGGCGTTTCGGGCGATCTGCGGTAAGGATGCTCCGTCACCGCATCAAGATATTTCGCCCCGCCGAGCGCCAGAACGCTTTCGGTCCACGCGAGGTCCGTGCCGCAGGAAGCAGGACCTGCGATCTTCGCTTCCGGATCAATCTTCCGGACGGTTTCGGAAAGAATGCGGATAGCCTCCACGTTCGACTTCGGATTCAGGGAGGGAATCAGATTCGCTTCGTTGATTGATTCGTAATATTCGATTTTTCCCTTGAGTTTTTTTACAGCTTCAGCAAGACGCTTTTTGTAATCGTCCGTTTTCGTCAGGATATCCACTCCATAACAGGCAATCATGACGCGAACCCCGGCACGGTGAAACGCTTCGGCGGCATCGAAGGTGGTGACATCGTTGCCCCACGCATACGGAGTCAAAGGGTTCCAGCCGATGCGGACCGCGCCGATGCGGAAATCCGTGTAATACGGCATGATGAGATTCGTATTCTGCATGGCCCCCAGCTCAATGCCGACGCGGGGCGTCGGTTTGCCGCCTTTGTTGAGGATTCCAGCATAAAACACGGCTGAGTACGCTTTTTCCGGAGTACGCAGGGAAACAACCGCGTTGAATGCGCCGCGAAGTCCGGCAGGCGGAACAATGACAATATTTTCATTCCGGAGTTCATTCGGATCGAATGAACGTTTTCCGAAAGACTTTTCCGCGATTTTTCTTCCTTCAAAGTTCAAAATTTCATAAACGAGTTCCCCTTCCATTTTCGTTGTTCCGAGATGGTTGTATTGAAGTGCGATCCGGATCGGGTCTCCAGCAAAGTAATAGGATGACTGGCGGTCCATCGTTCCCGAAAGGTTCATAACGTCCGGCGCGGAATCCTTTGTATGTCCGCCGAAATAGTATGCGGCGTCATCGACATAGAGAGATCCTTTTCCGGAGAGTCTAATACTCGGTGAAATCTTGTTGTATTCCGCCCCCTGTGCCGTGATAATACCGGGATGAACGGAAAGTCCCGGCGCTTTTTCACCCCATGACGGAACAAACATTTCATAGCGTTTCCATTCCGTTCCGACACGGACACGTTTGGAAACTCCGGTTCCGCCGTTCAAACCGAGCGAGAAAATGGCATCCACAGGACGGGCGGCTTTCAGCCATGCTGAAAACGCAACGGGCGAACCCGGTTTCACTGGAACCGGAGCGAATGAAATTCCCGGCGCATAAGCGTCATGGCGTCCGTCCCAATCAATTTGAAAAGAGAATTTGCCGGTATGCTTTTCCGCATCTGTGACGGAGATTTTCTTGCCTTCGCCGACAAATTTTTTGCCCTGATAGTCACGGTACTCCCCCGTATGGGCCAGCGTCATATATTCGAAACGAACAGCCGGATTATACATCAAATTCTGCTCCGCACCACCGTTGTAAATCCAGTTTCGGTTTACGGCATTCTCCCGTTCGGGAGTTTCGGCTTTGAAATACGCTGACTTGATACGGTACACGCCGCCCCGGGAAATAACCTGACGCAAAGAAGCCCACAGCATATCGGAAGGCAGACGGATCTCCGTCGAAACAATTTCAAAAAAACCGTCCTTTAAGGGTTTCCTCTCCGTAGTCTGCGTATTGGAATAGAAGCCGCCTTGTGGCCGTTTCCCGTAGAACTGAAGTCCGCAGTTTTCCGTTGCGATGAGCCTGGCTGTATTTTTCTTTTCAGAAAAAGCCTTCCCCGGCACACAAAACGAAAAATCCTTTTTCCGGAGCCCCTGCCAGAAAAGAAACACATGCCCTTTGTTATTTTTCTCAAAAAATCGAGTGGTGTCCAAAATCAGTATCCCTTCAACCAGTTCGACTTTCAGTAAATGGAAGTCTGCGGCGGGCGTAGTACCAATGTAAACAAGCGCTCGTTTGGTTGCTTTTTCCCGGACAGAAAGGCTGTTCTTGCCGGGAAGCAATTCGGCTGTTCCCATATCGGCGTCCCAGGCGAACACCACCCATGACAGAAGTGCAAACACAAGCGTTAAAAGTTTTTTCGAAAATAACAGGTTCATTTTTTATCCTTTTTGTTTCTGTGCGACTCTTTTAATTTTCGACCATAAAATCCGGATACTTATGCAGAGCATAGGTCGCTTTTCCGGTGAATTTATGGTTCCAGTTTCGAATGGATCTCGTATGTCCGTCCAGATAAAGCATGGCACATTCCCGTCTTTGATTGTGAAGAGGTCCGAATTGAACAATCGACCAAATCACACTGCCTCTGTCATATACCGTTGCGGAAGTCCAAAGACCGAGTCCGCCAAGATTCGTTTCCGAAACAGTTAATGTGCCGGTATTATAAGTATGTCCGTGAAAGTTCCGGTCGGTCAGGGCATAGGTAGCAGACGGACGTTTGAAATAAATAATTTTATCCCGGCTCCCCCATTCCCAGTCGGATGAGCCGTGAGTTCTGCTGGCAAGAGCGCGGATCAAGCCGTAGCTCAACATGCCGTTCCAACGCTTGCGGGGATCGTCCGGACAAACAAAGAGCTTCCATTTTCCTTCATTTCCCGCATGGTATCCAAGATACGGGGCGATTCCGTGGTGCCAATCCTGCAAATAGTCGCCACTCATCGGGAAGTAATAGTCGTTATCCATCGAATACTGGATCAAAGCAACGCCCAGGGATTTTTCATTATTGAGACACGATATTGTTTTTACACGCTCCCGTGCCGAATTGAGAGTCGGCAAAAGCAGTCCGGCAAGGATGGCGATCACGGCAATCGTAACAAGGAGCTCTATCAGCGTGAATACCTTTTTCTCTATTACCATGTTATTTCTCCTGTTGAACCTTCAAAAGAGGTTGGCTTTTTTCTGCTAATAACTCATTTTCTTCTGCGTCAGACCCATTTTGACGCATTCCTGTACAACTTTTTTAGAAAAAGTCGCCCACAAATAATTTTGATCTGTCACATTGTTTATGAAACTCCTTCACTTTCAGTGTTATTTCACCAAATTCATCTTCCGGGAGAGGAAAAGATTAAAAACTTTTGAAATTACCTCATTTTGATTCAATGCTTGAAAAGTTCATCCTCTTTCAGAAGTCCGGTGATCCGGGATGCGTCAAAGTAGGTCTGCATTCGCTTCGGTGAACTGAACCGGCAAAACGGAATTTCCATCCGTTTCGGACGGAAACACGTCGTTTGCATCGGAACCAGAAGGGAATCCCCCTCCGGCCGGATTTCCTCCGGCAGATAGGACAGCGTCAGAAAACCATTTGTCCGTTTTTCCGGACTTCCGTAAACAAGAGGCCCGCGCATCAGGGCGGCACGTCCCGTCTGTGCCGCATATCCGGTAATCATACGCGGCGGATTCGCAAAATCAAACTCCACCTTGTCGCCGTCATGCCACCGGCGGTGCAGTTTCCAAACTCCGCCCGATTCCCCGGAATATGCCATACCTCCGCAACGGATCACCGCGTTCCGGCACCATCCCGGAATCCGAAGGGATAATTCGAAATCCACCGGAGCGGGCGCACGAACCGTAAACGATCCGGAGGTCGTCTCCGGATAAGCGGTTTTCTGCACCAAACGGAATCGTTCCGTTTTCAACGTGGAATCTGTATAAAGATTTACATAAATTCCGTTGCCGGACGTTTGAAAATAGATATTTTCCGGGATTTCAAAGAGCATCCTCCGGAAATTATTTGGACAGCAGTATGTGTCATGCGGATACCATTCAAAGGGTTCATCAACCGGGACAAAATAACGGGTTTGTTTTCCATCCGGACTCTGTGCTGCAAAAAAAGTATTGTACATGATCCGCTCGAAGAGATCGCCGTAACGCGTTCCGCCGTCAAAAGCGATCATCTCCCCCGTCATGCGCATTAGATACGCCGCGGCACAGGTTTCTCCGCGGCGGCCGAAGCCGTCCTGCGAACGATCCCAGATTTCTCCCCACGGCGGGACGCCGGAGCATCCTCCGGTAATCATCGGATAGCCTCCGCCGAATATTCTGCGATACAGTTCCAGAACCCCCTCCGGAAGATTTCCGGTCCCCGCGTCCGTCCATTGTCCGAGCTGGAACTGAGCAAGGACACGTGCAATCCATGTATAGACATGAATGGAGCCATTGACCGGAATTTTTCCGTCGAACTCAGCCAGCGAACCGGCAAGGGAAAATTCATTCAGGCAATAATCAAGGAAAGCGCGTTCCCCGGATTCCCGGTAGAGCATCAGAAACGCGCTTTCCAGTCCGAGGTTGAGTTCGGTTTTCTCCTTTATGAGATAAAATCCAAGGCGAAGCGCCGACTTCAAAGCCTCCTGGTTGCCATGAAGGGCATAGTCCTGAACGAACGCCTGAATGATATATGCCTGTTCATGATTGTCCCAAACTCCACGCTTCCCGGAAAAAATGCTGATGGAACCGTCCATGGACTGCGTCCGGATCAGTTCTGCAATCTGTTTTTCTTTCCAATCCGCCAATTTTTTTTCACAAATTCCGGAGGCAACCGCCTTGACGACCGCATCCAGCAGCATTCCGTATCCGGCAAAATGCCCGGGTACCTCCGGGATGGGCTTCCGTTTCTTAAAATGACGAGCGAAAACAGCGTCAACATCCATTTCAAGGATGTGGTTTGCGGCCAGATCCATTCGATGGCGAATCTCTCCGCCGCAGTCGATATCGCGATACAAAAATTTTTTCATAAAAACCTCATGTTGCTATATTTATTATATTGTATTTTTTATTTTTGTCAATATATTATCATATTGAAAAAGTTATGAATTACATGGAAAAAATTATGAAATCTGCAAAAACATTCTATTATGTCCACAACGTTCGCTATTCCGATACAACCCATTGTTTCATTCGCGGTTTGGGCATTCATGAACAAATGAAAAAAGGCTTCATCAGTCACGGCGGCCAGGGCTATCCTTGGCTTTTCATGTATTTTCACACCCCGGTCACACTAACCCCGGATACCCGGGAAGAGGAAAAATTCGATCACGGATTCATTCTCTGGGATCCCGAAAAATTTCATGTTTACGGAAATGCGGAAAAGGACTGGGATCACTCCTGGATGATTTTATACCACCCGGAAATGGAGCGTATTCTGCAGGATTTTGAAATCCCGAGAAACCGGGTTCTGAACATTGATGCCGGACGGATTTTTGAACGATATCTTGCTCTTTTCTATGAAGAACTTAATTCAAAAGACACTCCGGATCCGTTCCTTCTGGAACAGGAAATCCGGTTGTTTTTATATGAACTGAACCGGATCATCGAAAAAAAAGAACCGCAAATTCCGGAACGGATCCGGGAGATCGAACAATATCTTTCCCTGCATCTGGAAGATCCGCTGTTCATTCCGGAACTGGCGGAGCGGTTTCATCTGTCCGCTCCACATTTCATCGCCCTCTTCAAGCGCTATTATCACTGTCCGCCCATGCATTATATCATGGAAAAGAGAATGAATCTTGCAGCCTATCTACTGAAACACTCCTCATATTCGTGCAAGGAGATCGGAAGACGGTGCGGATATGAGGATCCGCTTCATTTTTCGAAACGGTTCAAGTGTTTTCACGGAACTTCCCCGAAAACATACCGGGAACACGCAAAATTTCACGTTGTGAAGCACGAAGCGCAAGTTCGCCGCCTTCTTCATAAAGCTTTTTGAATCCAACAACGTGTGCTTGTTCCCTATGCCATAATAAAGAATATACGCAAGAGCAGCTTAGGCACGCGGATTCGAAAAGCGTTATTCATTATTGAAAGCTCCTGTCAGCATAATACCAGATCCAAAGCAGTGCTCCATTTTCCGCGAATATGTTTCCATTGATGACCGCAGATGATGATTTCTGCTTCGGTTCTTTCTGGAAGTTCCAAAAAATATTGCAGACACATATCTTGTTTTTTCCACTCTGCATGAAGGAGACCATGCACCGTCGGTATTGTCGCCGAGGCAAATGTTTCGCCATTTGGGAAACAGGGACATATCCGGACTTTTCGCCATGCCGGTTCCATTTGAATAATCCCGCAAAGCAGTTCCGGCAGATGTGTAACCGGATGCGCACTCCAGGCATGAGAATAGCTCCATCCGGTATAAGCCCCCCGATCGAATACTTCCCATGTCGTCCCTGCAGGAATCATCGGCAGCCATTTTCGTTGAATATATCCGAGAGCCTCTTTCTGCATTCCCAACTGCATTGCCGCATCCAACAGATAGGTGGACCAAAAAGCTCCCGGCTGCGCACCCTCAAGCAAGGTCCCCGCAAGACAAGGAAGGATCCGGTTTTTCAGCATACTGTCATGCGCTTCCGGAACTAAATTCAGAAGGAGTGCCCAAACTTGATCGTGAACAGAAGGGATTCCCGTTTGTCTTCCTTCCTCATCCAGTATTGGCATTATGAGTTTTTGGCGGGGATTGAAAAATGCCCTTTTAATGGCGGAACGTTCCCAAATGATTTTCTTCCTCACATCAGAATCATCCATTCCGCAAACACATAAAAGTTTTCGGTACAGCTCTATCACATAACAATGTAACAGATTCAAAAAAGCCGGATACGGTTTTTTGGGCAGATCCCCCCAATCCTCAAAAAGCCAGAAACGTTCGTCGTAACCGATCATGCCGTTTCGACCGCGTTGCTGTTCAAAATAGTTCAGGATGTTCCTGATCCGGGGCATTTGCTCTTCAACGAAATCCGTTTGTCCGGTTTGAAAATACAGATCGTAAATTGTGGCGATCCATGTAAGGCAAAAATCCGGTAAAATATTTCCGGATTGAGTCGTTGGAGCATTCGCAAAGATGAGTCCGTCCGGAGCTCCCTGCTGAGCTGCGATGGACTGTATCCCATATTTCAACAGTTTCGTGTCGCCGGTAAGCCAGAAAAAATTTTTCCCCTGAACGCGTGCGTCTCCCCACCATTGAGATTGTTCCCTCCATGGAGTATCAACGAAAACATCCATGGAACAAACCTGTTGGGTATGACACGAAATGCGGTAAATCTCATTCAGATTCTGATTTGATGACGTGAAATCTCCACTGATTTTCATTGGATAAAGAGCTGTCCGCCATGAAAGTTTCAATTTCAGCGGATGCGGGTTCCTGCGGACGACTAAAGTTACATGCCGGACCCCCATGATTTGAAAAAATTCATGTCGGTAGTTGCCTTTTCTCAAATGCAGTCTGGCTGCCAGTGCCACCATACTGCCGATTCCCGGTTCCGGCTGTAATCTTGCTTGTCCATCAGGAAGATAATGATAATAGTGCAGTTCAACAATGGTTCCGGCTTCTGCATTTTCCACTTCAAGAATCGGCGTTCCTGTGAGCCAGTCTTTGCCGAGATCAAACGTAACCGCATAAAAATGTCCGGGATTTTCTGCGGGAATTATTCCGGACAGAAAAATTCCTTCCTTTATAAAACCGGAAGCCTTTTTCCATTGGATTGACGGAAGTTCCTTTTCCGCGAAATCCCATGAAATATTACCACCTCGTTTTAACATGGAGGATGTTTTTCCCCAACCGTCGAGAACCGCCTGCTCCGGCGCTCTGCAATGTTCATCCAGCATGGGAAGCGGCCGGGAAACCACACCAGTCCATGGCAACGCTCCAAATGCCAGTTCTTCGGGACGCACCCACTTTTCTTGCGCAGGAGCTGTATAATGCTCCTCAGACAGCCATAAACGATCATCAAGTTGAAGATCCAGATCTTCCTGAAAAGCCATCTGGATGCTTAGCCGAGCCGTTTGAGAACTATAGGCATGAAGGCGGAAAAAAGCCCATGATTCCCTGCAACTGTAAAACTCTGTTCCATTGCTCCATTTTGCCGCACAGATAAATCCTGCCCGGTCCCGGTGCGTGTACGAAAATGTGCTGATCCCGGGATTATAAGCCTCTACAGCGATAAAATTATGCCCGGTTTTCAAGAAAGAGGAAATGTCCGGAGTATCGAACGACCATGCGTCTTGCGAGCCGCGAACAGGACCGCGGCAAACGTATCTTCCGTTGACATAGAGTCGATAGGACTGATCTGCAGTCAGAAAAAGCGGAGCTTCATCCGGGATTTCAGAAATTTTAAAATCATAACGGAATCCGGCATAGCAATTCAAAAGATACATTGAACTGTTCGGCCAGATCCATTTTGCGGAATTAAAAAAGGGGGTATTACTTTTCATCTGTTCTCCTTCTGTTTTCGAACTCAATAAATGAATGTACTGGTTATAGATTGCTATTCCAATTCCGCCTGTATGTATCCGAAGATATTGTGTCCGTCATAGAGTAACGGAACCGGTGCCGTTTTCCGATATCCGGAATGCCCCAGATCCGTACGGACAAACATGAGTTCCAATACGGCACCGGAACGCGGAAGAGCCCCGTCAAGTCGTGCCAAAGCCGAAAAAGGGAGGCGGAATTCCGCCTCATATCCCTTCTCCGTTTTCCGTGCCTTTATCACAGATCCAACGGGAAAGACATTTTGCTGTGTCACACGCAACCCCATCACCGGAGAAAAAGAATGTCTGCTGGAAAAGGGAGAAACACCGGGGGAAGCAACCATTTCCCAGTATCCGAACAAATTCGGATCATCTTTCACAAACAGTTCGACACTGTCTGCGTTGTAGGGGCGTATATGATCAAGCCGGAGATCGTCGTCAACCACCTCTGCCTTGGCATACAGAAACTGCTCATTGTAACGCAATTTCCAAAGAGTCCTGCCCTGCGGTTTCGCTACTGTATCCAACGGAACTTCTCCATGCAGAAGAGCAGTTCTCTCCCACGAAGAGGAACGCGGAATCCGCATCTTCATCCGCGGAGTTTTCCAGGCGAATCCACGGTCGGCTTCCTCGCGGAATTTTCGTACGATTTCTCTGGCGCCCTTTTTCGAACTGCCCTCTGGCAGATAGTCTCCCCGGTCCAACCGTTCCGGAATGAGCAAATTGAGTGCCTTGACGATATCATTGTTGTATCCCAGTTGACTGGTAATGAACTCCGCCGGCGTTCCCTTGCCCCGATAGTAATACCCGGGACTGATGGAACAACCCAGATCGTGATTGACTTTATCCCGGTGGAAAAGACAGATCCCGATGCCAGCCAGAATCCCCGCAGCAAGCAGGATTGCCAGAATGATTTTTCTTCTGCAAGCCATCATTTCCGGTCTCTTTCCGCGAGTTTGACAAGTTCCGGCAGATCCACGGTCACTTTTCCGTAATCATAGAAATGATAGGCGCAGACCATCAGACTTGTGATCGAACATCCCTGAGGAACTTCGAAATCATAGGTCACCTTTTCGGTTTTTCCGGGACCATCGGGGAACGAGAACCGTTTTTCCCATTTTGTGTATTTTCCTTTGGCATCGCTGCCCGAGGCGCGAATGCAGAGCCAGTCCTCCATTCCGCCTTTGCCTTTCCGCATATTTTCACTGCGGATGGTTGTGGTCATCCGGTATTTTCCGCTTCCGCCCCTGAAGGGAACGGCAAAATGTCCCCAGTCCACGCCTCCCTGGAATTCGATTGCGGTCCCGGCATTGATCCCGGGAAGAAGGCGCGTGTTGCTTTGGAAGATCAGATCGAACCACCAGCCGGGAATCTTCATCGCGGTCAGCAGGGGAATGCGCTTGTTTTTGCCGCTGACATGCATTCCGAAATACCGTCCGTGATCCGGTTCAACGGTCCGGAAAGAAACTCCCTTCGTCTCCCGGATCCCGGAAGACGAATAGATTCTGGAATAAGGAGTCCACTTTGCGTTATTGCCAACGGGGAGCGGAGTTTCGATTGTTTTTCCCGATTCATTTTTCTCCTGCAGAAAATAGCGATAGCGCATGTCGCCGTTTTCTATGGCGCTCTGCAAAGTCTGCTGAAGCGTATCCTGAGAAAACTCGTATTCCGTCCGGACCCAGAACGGCGGCATGATCACGCCCCAGTAGGTTCCGTCGCGGAGCAGTGAAAGGAAGCGGAGTTTCAGTACGCCGTTTTCCATGTAAAGACGGCTGCCTGTCTCAACATCCTGACGGGAAGTCAGAAACCGTTTGGATGTTTTCGTGTAGTAATCGGCTTTTCCCTGATTGGAATAGGCATGCTGTTCCGAAACCGCGGGGAGTTTTTTCCCGGCAAAGGTCAGTTCTTTCATCATTCCGCCCGTGCGGAAGATTTTCGCAGTGTAGTTCGGCGTGCTGAATTTCCAGTACAGACTCTGATGATCCAGCGTGATCCCTTTCGGCAGTACGGCAGTTTCAGTAGATTTCACAGCCGCATCGGAGACAACGAGTTTCAGTTTCCGTGCCGGATGGGTCCCGACCAGAGAAAGCGGTCCCGGACTGCACTGCCAAGCGGCCAGATGAAGCATGGCGCCTGCAGGTCCGCGACTGATCAGCTGGAAAGAGTCATGATCCGGAGAAAGCGGATTTTCCCAGCGGATCGCCGTACCGGTCCTGTTTTCCGCATAAAACCGAAATTCCGGGGAAGCAGGAGAAAGCGGACGCAGTTCGCTGTCCCACAGCAGGGGACCGTAGAGAACGCGGCGGTGCGTATTGGTATAAATACCGCCGGCGGAGGGATCCGCCTGTTCCTTCAGATAAATATCGTCCAGACGGCCGGAGATCCCGTCGATCTGATAACGGTCCGCATTGGGCAGAGCAAAGAGAAAACCGCTTCGGCAGGCAGGATCCGCTTTGGACATTTCCGATTCAAAAAGGAGACTTTTCCCGTCATAAGTGTAACGCAGAACAGCATCCGGCAGTACGGCTGTCACGCAAACGTCAGCATTTCTGCGGTCGATTTTGATTTTTGCGGGAGTCTGCGGAATTGCTTTGTCTCCTGCGCGATACATGGGACCGAAGTGAGAGCCGAATTTCTTCAGAAGTCCGGTTCCGCGATCAATGACAAGACTTCCGATCCTGATTTCCTCTTTTGTTTCCGTTACGGCAGATTTTTCAGATTGTTTTGCCTGCAGTTTCAGGGAATCATCGGGAAATGCGGGATATGGATCCGATTTTTTCCGGAAAACAGGCAGACAGCTTCCGAAAGGCTCCATGCTCAGCGTAAGATGTTTCAGCTCTTTCCGTGTTCCCTGCGCAAGCGTTTTCCCGGTAAGGGCGTCGCGGCAGATCAGGGGTTCGTTTTCCGCAAAAGGAAGCACAGTTTCCGGAAGATGGATTTCCACCGTGCGCTTTTCAGGGTAAAAACTGACGATCCCGACGCTGCTTTTTCCCGGCAAGACGCGGGCAATGGTCATCATCTGCGGAGAACTCTTTACGCCGGAATAATCCACTTGCCCCTCTGTCAGTTCCGGAAGCGTGGCGCGGAGCTTCAGCCATTTGCGTATCCAGACCCCATGTCCCGCGCCGTCGCCGTAAAGACTCATCGGGATGCCGTGAACCAGATGCAGGACACTGCGCGCCGCACAGGCAGCCTTGTCGCCTGCATACAGTTCAATGGGCATGCAATAACCATGCAGCTCCATAAAACGGAGACGAAGCGATCCCGGAGGATCGGTCAGATATTCCTCATCCAGCCAGCGCATGAAACGGGAAGTGAACTCTTCGGGCGTGAATCTGTGAAACTGAAAACGGAACTGGCGGAAATAAAAGTCCCAGATAAAATCGGAAACAGGGATGCTTGCCAGCCACTCCGTCTCCGAGGCTGCAATCCCGTCGCGGACCGCTTTGCGCGTCTCCCTGCGAATCATTTCCATCAGCAGAGCGGGACCCTGACGGCTGTTGCAGCTTGCCTTGTCGTATTCGATGCCGCGGATCTTTCCGCCGGTTTTCGCGATCTCACTGTAAAACCACTTCGCATCCACATTGGAGGAAGGTTTGGCGGGAAATCCCTCGCGCCGCCAGCTAAACCCGGTGTTTCCTCCGGTATCGACCCGGAACCCGTCCACACCGGTCTGTTTCAGATCGAATTCAACAACTTTACGCATATATTCGCGCCAGTAAGGAGAACTGTAGTCAAACGACTCGCCGCTGCGGAAATCGCCGTTTTCATTGACGATCAGCGCCTCGGGCGGCAGATTGCGCGTTTTCGCCCAGAGCGGACGGCCGCCGTGAGGAGTCGTATCCAGAAGGACACGAATGTTTTCCCTGTGGGCGGCATCGGTAAAACGGTGATACTCTTCCCAGGTCCCGGAGTCGGCGCGCATTCTGTAAAAATCCTGAACGCCATACATCATGGCGACCTCCACCGGCTGGATCCAGAACAGATTGAAACCCAGCGACTTAAGATACGGAAGTGCGTGTTTTTCCGCCCCGGAGCCCCCGCAGACATTGCCCTGAATCGGATTGACCGCCAGCGTGTACATCGCGCTTTTTTTCACCCATGCGGGGCGGTCCGCCGGCGGCAGATAGTTGTATTTCGTGTACCACTGGTGCGGAATACTCCGCAGAGCCTTTTCCAGAGGCTGTGCGGAAACGTGCAGATACTGCGGTCCGAAGTGCATGGTTTTTCCGGGCAGAGACCAGCCCGCGGCGGCGGTGTAAAGTCCGGCGGTCATTGCAGTGGGATAGCCTCGCAGAGAATGACGGCATGCTTCATGCCGGGTATCGGAAATGATGGTGAGCGTCCGGTTTGGTTCCAGTTCATAGAAGGCGAAAGGGCAGTCGAAAACACTGTTGGTGAAGAATCTGGCCGGCATATCTTTCAAAGCGCTTTCGGTTATTCCCGTCTGTTCAGCATTTTCAAACATCGTGTAGTGGCCGATGGTGCTACCGAAAAAACTGCGGGGCAGCAGAAATCTGCCCTTGCGCGGAAGCTGAAAAGAGTAATTGACGCTGGAGACTTTGCCGATGCGGTCCCCCCGATTGGTCAGTTCCATGCGTTTTTCAAGATATTCTCCGAATGTGACAATATCGCGGATATCGTAATCTCCCTGTCTTACGGTAAGAACAAGTTTTCCTTTGGAGGCATCCCACTCGCTTTTCAGCAGACGGGGAGTTCCTCCGGGATTCAGACTGTTGAAGGTGACGCTGACTGCGCCAGAAGGAAAATCGGAAAGGTTCTTCCCGTTATGCCTCAGGGTACGCCATGCTCCTGTGTTGCCGTCCACGATCAGTTCCCAGCTGCCTGCCTTGAAACTTTTCGGAGGAAGCGCCGCGGAAGAAAGTTCCAGTTTCCCCTGCCGGGCGGAAACCGTCAGAATGACGGGAACCCCCTTCGTCACTTTAAGTGTCTGGCTGACGGAGCCGCCGTTCCATGCGGAAACACCGGATCCGGGCAGAAGACGCGCACCGGAAAGGGCCCAGTCAAAGACCGTGCCGTTTTTACCGCGGCGGACAAAATCCCCGTTGCGGATCTCCGTACCTTCGGCGCTTATTTTCAGATAATCGACCCATGCCTTGTCCTGTTCCGCCATTTTGTAGCGTTTGACATAACAGCCGTTGAGGATCAGACGCACATGACCGCTTTTCTCCGGAATGAATCCGGCTTTCAGGGAAACGGTCTCTTTTTCCTTGAAATCTTTCTTCTGAATGAAAAGACGGCATTTCCGGTCCGCGGGCGCGCCCCACGTCGTGTTGAGAACGATCATCTCGTAACCGGGGGCCGCTTTCAGAGGGACCTTTTCTTTGGCACCGTCCACATCAATCCGCAGTCCCCAGTCGGCGCGGAGCGGCAGCAGGAAAGAATAGAAGAGAAGCAGAACAGAGAATAAACGCATGATGAAAAGATCTCCTTATTTCGTATCTTTTTTGTAGCGCCAGAGCGCATCGGTCCGTCCGTTGGGAGCGGCTTCAAGTTCCGTCGTTTTATAGTAAGAAAAGTGCATATCGGCATGAAGCATATTGATTCCCATACTGTGCCGGTTGCCGATTGGGGGATTGGCTGAGTCAAGAGAATAAGTACTGTTTCCTTTCAGCGTATGCAGTCCGGCCGTGTGATTGGCGGAACCGATCCAGTCCGTGGTATCGCCGAGGAACACTTTCTGCGACGGGGCCTTGATGTCGGTCAGCCGGGTCGCCGTCGGGGATGCGGCCTGATAGTAGTCGTTCATATAAGCGTTCCATCCGTATCCGATGGCAAGACGCGTTTCGATCGTCACATTCTGGTTGAGTCTGCTTAAAACGGTCGCTGCATCAAATATCGGACAGCGAAATGCCCCGGTATAGAGGGATTTATTGTAATAATCTGTTTCATTCTTCAGTTTGACTCCGACGTAGGGACTGATCATCATGCTCCACCACCCGGGAAGAGGCTGGGAGAGAGAACCGTTTTTCCCTCTTGAGGGACCGGGATAATCCGCGTTGTCGTTTGCATACTGCGTGGTTCCGAGCCCCAGCTGTTTCAGATTGGACGTGCAGGAAATCTGCCGTGCTTTGCTGCGTGCACTATTCAAAGCAGGCAGAAGCATCCCAGCAAGTATGGCAATTACAGCCACCGTTACGAGAAGTTCTATAAGGGTGAATTTCCATTGAGCTGAATGCACATGCACGAAGTTCGATAATATTTTTTCCAGTTTTACCATTTTCATTGTAAACTCCTTTCTCAAGTTTTCCATTGAGTAAATCTGCATTTGAATGTTTTTGCAGATCCACGTTTTTTTGTCGTACGGTATTTTTTGAAAAAAATTTTTTGTGTTTATATTCTCCTGTTATTTCGGGGGTCATTCTCCTATTTTTTCTGCATCGAAAGAGTGATCAAGTGCAGCAATTTGCGGAAGCCATTTTTCAAAATAAACGCGGAATGGCAGTGGAGCCGTTCCGGAAACATAATGATTGCATCCGGTATGTTCCTGCGCGGAGCTGTTCCACTTCAGCAGAATCAAAGTCGCACGGTCCGGCAGAGGCAACTCTCCAAAACGCGCATTGCTGTTCGGTGCGGCGTGAAAAGCGAATTTATACGTTCGGCAGAAATCCGGTAGAATAATTTCCGCCGTTCCATCAATTACCGATCCGGTATCGTTTGCGGCGATCAGTGGAATTTTCCCATTTTCGGGTTCCGCACAGAGTAACAGGAATGGCCGGTTGCTGCGCCGCATATAATAGAATACCAATTTTCGGTGCAGTTCATAGTCAACCCAGGCATCGGAGATGGTTTGCGGCCAGGAATCCACCATATTCCAGATCAGAATGCCGGTTTTGTCCCATTTTCTCTGGCGGTAGAATTCCATCAGGAACTTATCGGATTCAGCCTGAACAATTTGCGATGCCTTGATGAACGTTTCAACATCCATCGGGATCTCATCAAAAAAGCGTTCCACCTGCGCGAACATCTGCGCGACGCGAAAATAGGTTCCTTTCTGGAAATGGAACGATTCGGTCGCGTGATAGTTCCATTCCGGATTATTGACCGCCGGCCACACATGTCCGGGCGAGAGATATTTCTTCAACAGAGAAAGATTGCTTACGCCGGGAAAACCAGCTTCGGAGGCAAAGACTGTACGGTTCCGGGTATAGTAGAACTCCGATTTACAGTAATCGCGCGGACCCCAGATGTGCGCTTCCGGCGCAATGTAGTGCTTTTCATATCCATCTTTGCATGTCATGACTCTTTGAGCGCATTCTCCCGTAAGATATGGGCTGCTCGGCAGAAACGGACGAAATGGATCAATTTTCCTGAGCAGATCCGGAAGAACTTTTCTGGTAATCCGGTTGTCATCGGGCGAGAGCCGCTTTCCGCGCCAACAGACAAAGGCGCATCCTTGATCCGCTTCATTGTCACCGCACCAAAGTACAATGGATGGGTGGGTGCGCAACATTTTGACAGCAAAGCGCACCTCCTCGGAAATCAATTCTGCAAACTCGTCGTTCTGAGGGTATGCAATGCCGGACATTCCGAGATCCTGCCAAACCATGATGCCGTTCCGGTCGCAAAAATCATAAAACTCCTCCGGCTCATAGACTCCGCCTCCATGAACACGCACCATATTGCAGTTCGCCTCCTTGAAAAGTTCCAACTTTTTCATCAGAGTCTTCCGGTCACGACTGTGAAAAATATCCGCCCAGATCCAGTTGCTTCCGCGAACGAAAACCGGAATATCGTTTATTTTGAATAGAAAGCGTCCCGGTTTCTCCGACAGATTGAGATCGGTTCGTTCCAGCTCAACCATGCGGATTCCGTGCTTGACGGTTTTACTTGCAACAAGTTTCCCGTAATGGAACACCTCCAGAGTCACATCATAAAGCGGCTGTTCGCCGAGCCCGGCGGGATACCAGAGTTTCGGCGATTGAATTTCGATCCACGGGATCTCAATATAACCGAAAGTCAGTTCACGGGAGAATTCTGTTTTCTCATGCGTAATTGAGTCCCCGCATACACATCGCACATGCACAGTATATCCATCGTAGGAGTAACCGGGAATATCAAGGAATGCTTCCACAAAGAGCCGGGCGACACCATCATCACGAATGCTATGCGTATAGACATAAAAATCCCGGATTTCATGCTTGTCTTTGCGCCGGATTGAGACAGACCGCCAAAGCCCGGCGGAGAGAACACGCGGACAAATATCCGTACCGAACGCATGATATGGTTTCCGGATATACACGCTTTCAAATTTCGCGGAATAACCGTAACAGCCGTCATAATCTTTGTTGCGAACCATATTCAGCGGAGCGGCGATCCGGACTGTCAGCACATTTTCCTGCGGAGATTGTTTCAACGCCTTTGTCACATCGAATTTATAACGGATTTTTGCATTGCGGGTTCTGCCAAGTTCAATGCCGTTGAGCCAAACGGTGCCGAAACAGTCAATCCCGTCGAAAATCAATTCGAACGATCCATCTGCCGGCAGTTCTTCCATGCTGAATTTTCTTGTATACCACCACTGATAACACTCGTATTTTTGCAACGCTTTTATGTTAAGACCTTTCATCAGCTCATTTTCCGGTGGAATTTCACCGGCACGGCCGAGATCGAATTCCACATTTCCGGGAACCTGCGCTGGAATTCTGGAGCAGTTCCAGTTCTGCAATTCCTCCGGAGACTGCGGCATCCCGCTGCACTCCGGGAAATAGGCAAGTTCCCATTCTCCGTCAAGAGTAAAAGACGAATTCATTTTTTTCCCTCCCTGTGCCGGATCATGAAAATGCTTCCGGCTTGATGATTTTTCCAGGCAGTTTCCTGCCATGGACGATTGCCTGTTGTGATAAACAGATTTTTATTTGCAAATTCCACGCTGGTGATTTTCTCAATCGGGAAATGAATCTCCTGTTTTTGTTTCCCAGTGGAATCAAGTATTGCCAGACGTCCGCCATTCCAGAATGCAATTACCACATCCCCGGTATCGGGATTGACGGTCAATCCGTCAGGAGTCCCGTTTTCCTTTGGGAATCTTGCGAAAATGTTCCTGTTTCTCAGCGTTCCCGAGTATTCGTTGAAATCAAAGACATAAACCAGATATTCCTCGGAAACTGTAAAATACAACTTCTTCCGGTCCGGAGAAATCCCCATTCCATTCGGCATTCCGTTGAAACCACCATCCAACTGTTGAAAACTGCACGTTTCCGGAGTGAACTTCCAAAGTTCTCCGGGATGCGGATTCCACGCAACGCCACAGTAAAGATGCCCGGTTCGGTCTGCCAGCACATCATTGAAACGGGTGTCTCCGTGGTCCGGTAATTCGGCAAAAAGTTCCACTTTCTGCCCGAATGCACCACGCCATACACGGCACTTTTCTCCAAAGAGTAACAGATCGCCTTGCAGGAATGCCAACGCTCCCACTTTCCCAATACCGGGTGAAAATGATTCAAACCTCTCCGGTGCGGTATCCACAGTTTTTCGGTAAATTGTCCCTGCAGGAATATCGACCCAATAAAGTCTTTTCTCCTTCGAATTCCAGCGCGGACCTTCCGCTACTGTACATCGGCAGGATGCAAAAAGTTCTGGTTTTGCATCAGGGAGCATAAGTCTGCCCTCCGTTGATATTGATGGTTTCTCCGGTCATAAAACCATTTTGAACAGCCCAAACCAAGCCATCAGCAATTTCGTCACAGGAACCCGCACGGCTCAAGGCGATATTTTTACATTCTGACTCGTAACCGTCCTTTCCGATCCGTTTAATCATGTTTTCCGTGGCGATCATGCCGGGGGCGAGAGTATTGACCGTGATACCATACTTTGCCAACGCGGCGGCGTAGCTCCGGGTCAGACAGTGAACTGCCAGTTTACTGGTTGAATAGGCTATTGCTTCCAATTCATTCGGGCGATGAGCACGGGCACTGGAAAGATTGACGATTCTGCCATTCCTGTGATGTTCAGCGTATTTGGCAAACTCGTTGGAACACAGATATGCGCCGCGCAGTCCGATGGACAACACATGGTCCCACCACATTCCATCTGTCTCATCCGGACGGCGCGACATCGGATCTACTCTGGCGTTATTCACCAATACATCGACGCCGCCGAATTTCTCCTCCAGCTCCTTGAATAGAGAAATTACAGCATTTTCGTTGGAAATATCACAACGCATGGCGATCGCATCGCCTCCGGCTTTACGGATTTTTGCCGCCACAACTTCCGCTTTTTCCGCGCTGTGCGCATAATTGACGATCACTCGAAAGCCGAGCTCCGCAAGACGACGCGCCATACATGCACCCAATCCCTGGGACGCTCCGGTTATCAAAGCAAGTTTTTTTCTTTCCATTCAATTTTTCCCTTCCTGTGATTGAAGCAAACCACGAATATAGCCGAGCGCGTAAGCCATGCCAGTTTCCCAAGGCATGGCGGCAGCGACCTGCGGAGTATGATCGGGAATGAATATTCCCGAATATCCATATTTCCGGTAGAGTCCAAGCGCTCGCGGCATGTTTACATAACCTTCATCAATAAAAACCTCCGAGTAACGCGGCAATGTACCGCCGGTATTGCGGAAATGTACATATCCGATTCGTCCGGTTGCAGCGAACTCTTCAATCTCGCGATAAATATCAACTCCACGCATGGTGGAAACCGTACCTTGACAAAACTCCAGACAGTTGCTTGGACTGGGAAAAAGATTCAGCAGTTTACGCAAGCCGTCCGGCGAATGAAGGGGACGGTAGATTCCGCGCAGATACGGAACTGGTGGATCGTCCGGATGTGCGCAAAGTTTTACCCCGGCGGCTTCCGCCACTGGCAGAGCCCGTTCCAAAAACCAACAGAGTCGATGCCAGAATTCATCTTCGCCGCAAGGCGGCTGCACACCGGAATTTCCGCGCCGCGCAATTTCCGTGTTAAACCAGAACGCCGGATTTTTCTGTGGTTCGAGCGGAATTTTTGATTCATCAAAGCTCTTGGTTGCCGCAAGCCCGCGTCCGTCCTGATTGCCGTTGGTGTAATCGGTGTAATATCCCTGTACGCCGCACGCACTGAAATTATAGCCGAAAAAGCGAATTCCCGCCCGCCCGGCGTTCCGAATTGTCTCGCAGATGTTTTTTATCTGCTCTTCTTTTCCCGGCTCGTCCAGAACAATATGATCCCAATGCGCCGGATGGAAGTTTTCAATCGCCTCAAGTTTCAATCCATACTTTTCCGCCTGTACAGCAAGTGCGCGGAATTGTTCCTCGTGCCAGATACCGTCCCCTTCGTCAAATGGAACCCATGCGACAACAGATTCGCATCCTAGCTGACGTGCCAGTTTCAAATGCTGATCGGACCACATTGCCGGTTTCATGGCTATTCCCAGTTTCATTTTATCATCCTTCCCGCACGGGCTGCGGCGACAAAATCTGCAGCGAGAACCATAAGAGCTTCCCAATTTTCATCCCGAATGTAATCTGTACGGACCAACGCCCCGCCGACACCGCATCCACAGGCCAACTTAAATATCCGGGGAATCTGTTCCAGCGTAATACCGCCAGTCGGAAAAAATTTTACATGAGGCAACGGTCCTTTCAGATCTTTGAGATAATTTATTCCGGACACATTGATTGGAAACACCTTGATAAAATCAGCGCCCGCATGATAAACCGAATTTACCTCCATGGGCGAAAAGGCTCCCATGATCATCGGAATTCCCGCTCGGCGAGCCTCTTCCAACGCGTCAAACACAGGAAACGGCGACACCAAAAACTGTGCACCGGCATCAACCGCGGCTTTTGCCGATATACGGTCGGTGATTGTGCCCATACCAAGCAGCAGGGAATCTCCAAGCTGTTTGCGGCTTTCCCGGAGCAGTTCCAACGCTCCGGGAATCGTCATGGTCAGCTCTGCCGCACGAATACCCCCGCGTAGAAATGCGTCAAGCAGTTTCGGGAGTTTCTCTCCGGAGTCAAGTCTGATGACCGGGACCAATCCCGGATTTTCCAGTTGTTCAAGAATCTGTTCCTTGTCCATTTTTGCCTTTCTGTTCTCTTATCGTTTAACTGCCAATGAGTTTCCGGCGAGCAAAGCGTCCACTTCCGCTCGCGTGGAAAGACTGAAATCTCCACGAGTCGCATGTTTCAACATTCCGCATGCGGTGGCAAAACGGATGCGACGTTCATCTGTCCATTCCGGTTGTTGAAGGGCATAAATCATCGCCCCGGCAAAAGCGTCTCCACCGCCGATCCGGTCAAGCACTGCGAAGCGGCGCATTGGCACGTCGAAACGTCTGCCATTCTGCCGGTATAGAGTTCCACCGAATCCGGTATGCGAAGCATCGCAGTCTTCCCGTCGAGTCAAAGCAGCGGCGGTAAATCCAAAGCGCCGGCAGAGTTCCGCTTCAGGCGTTTCGAGAAACGACTCCGCCACTCCGGCATTTGCAATCAGAACATCAATATCCTTTACCAGTTCCCGGAAACATGTTTGAGCATCGGATTCACTCCAAAGCGCGGCTCGGTAGTTCAAATCGAAACTGACCGTGTAATTTGCTTTTTTTGCCGCACGGATTATCTGAAATGCCGATTCCCGACAACATTCATTCAGAGCGGGAAGAGTTCCGGAAAGATGAAGCCAGCCTGGCGCAGAAAATGTACGGAACAAAGCATTGACATGATAAGCGTCAAACGGAGTTTCCGCAAACGCACTGTACTTTCTATCGTAGACGACCTGCGAAGGACGAAGCGAAACGCCGGTTTCCAAAAAGAAAAGTCCAAGTCTGCTGTCTCCTGGGATTCGGAGGACATGTGCGGTATCCGGACCATATTTCCGGAGAGCGTCAAGACCTGTCTCTTATACACATCTCCGAGCCCACGAGACGGAGCTACATCTC